>DASSQR010000057.1:0-22042 GCA_035702405.1 Gallionella sp.
CCAGACGCGCCGCGCACCTTGTTCCTGCCACTGGCAACCGTCGGCCAACTCGGAAAACGGACAACAAAGCACGCTTAGGCAACCGCCAGTGCGCCGAAGAACTCCCGCCCGGTTTTGTTTGTTTATTTGTTTGTGCTTACCATTTCCCATTGCGCACGCTGAACAACTCCCGGAGTTCATGGCGAGCCTTCAGGATTTAACCAAGTACCGGAAGAAATTCAGAGCGAGCCGAAAGGGCAGCAATGGCCGCATGCCGCCTGCGTGGCGTCCGGTGGACTATAGGGGCTTGGGCTGGTTGAACAACGTATATTGGGTGGCGTTGAAATTAAGCTCAGGGCTCACAGGAGTTGCTCGACATCCAACACCACCCAGCCGGAGTTGTTCTCGTAGAACCATTCGACTTGTACGTCGTTGAAGTAGCAGAGCATCTGGCCGCCGACGGGCACTGTGAATTCGCCATCGTCTTTCATCACCCAAGCGTGCTTTTTATCCACTGTGCCAATGAGGGCAAACCATTTGGCGTCGTCCTTGCGCTTGCCATGGGCGAGCGAAGCGGCTTTGTGGGCGAAGCTGGTCCAGTCCTCACCGTCGATGCTTCTGGCGGTAAAGCTGGCATCGCGCAAGGGTTCGCCCACGCCAGGCACGACGCGCGCTCGGTAGCGGACGCCGGGGCGCAGGAAGACGCCGGTCTGGTTCCAGTATTCTCTGGCGTAGATGCGCTGGGTGCGTTGTGCCAAGCCTGTGCCGGTGGGAAGCGCACCTGGGTTGCGGACAAAGTAGGCCACCAGACTGGGCGGACGGTAGGTCGGGTCTTCGGCCCAGCGGCGGAGCACGGTGTCGTCAAGGGTTTCGTGGATAGAGCAGAGGGAGCCGTCCGTTCCTTCCGCCGTTTTGATTTCACGGGGGAGCTTGCCGATTTCGCGGTAGTTGCGCTGGTCGCCGGGTTTAAGTTCGTCCCATATGTTGAGGATGTGGCCGGCGAAGGCTTTGAAGCTGTCGTGAACAGGAGCGAGCCATGCACCGGGGCGGGGTTCGATGGTGTGGGTGAATGCGAGGCCGAGCGCAGACGCCTTTTGCATCATCCAGTTCAGAGAAATGTCTGGCAGGTTGTCGTCACCATAACCGCCGCCAACGTCGGAGTGCGCGCCGATGAACCAGCGTTGCTCGTAATACGGAGTGTAACGGGCGAGTGCCTCGGCTTCCTTGCCCGTCTCGGCAAACGTGCGCCAGAGGGTAGCCTCGAACATGGCGCGGTGCTCGTCGATGGCGAGGGCGTGGTAGCCCCATTCCTGCGCGCGCGTGGGGCGCACGTTGTGGGCGGCGGATTTGGCGCGGCTGGCGTCTTTGTTTTGCAGGGCGTCGGCGCCGATGGCGCCTACGGTGTCCCACAGGCCGGCCATGCGGATCTTCACATCACGCACCCGATTTTCGTCGAGGAGGAGGGCTTCCTGGGCGTCCGGTTGCCAGCCAGAAGGCGCGTCCTCCGGGTGGCGATGCCAGTAGCGCAGGCGCCAGATGGGACGGATAATCTCAATACCCTGCTGCGAAATAGCTTCATAACGGTCGAAAATATTCTCGGTGCTCCATTCCTTGAGCGTGTCTTTACGCGCAAGTCCGCAGCTGGCGATCATCTGCACAAGGCTGCGAGCGGTAAAAGCGCCACGGCTGAACCCGAAGATGTAAATCTCCGTGTCGTCTTGGTAATTCTCTACCAGCCATTCGTAGCCTTCGCGGACTTTGTGGGCGACGCCCTCGCCGAAGATGCTGCCCCGGAGGAGTTCGCCGAATTCGGTGCCGACGCCCTGAATGTATTTCTTTTGCTGGGACACGCCAACGGCGTCCCTGTCCGCAAGCAATTCATGAGTGCGCCAGACATTGGTGCGATCCTTCGGCGTGTTATCGGTGCCATCGTAAAACAGGATGAGACGTAAGGAAGGCATGTCGAGTATCCTTTCGTAGCAAGAAGTGTAGCAACTTAGGTTTTGGCGGCAGGTTCAAATAGAGAGTTCTGAACTGCAGTCTGTAGCTGCGACCATCGGACAACTGGTCATGCATGAAGTCCACCGGAGCGGCTGCCCCTGCCGCCGTAATGGAACCGGGTACCGGTATACGCATCATGCCTGCCAGGGCGGGCGATCGTCTTCCTGCACCGTCAAGGGCAAAATAGCTGCCTGTCCGCGTAGTGAAGGTCGCTTGGGTCAAAATACGGCTTGGTCCAACTGTCCGTAGTTGAAAGGAACCATGCTGCGTTCTGGGCTGCTTCCTTCTTCGATGCGGGCATGGGCTTTGTGCTCCTGCTTTCCTCGGGCGTTGCCAGGCGGTTGAGGAACTGGAAGTGGTCCACGAGGCTAAGGGCTTCGATGGCAAAGGCAGCGGCAACGTCTGCGTCATGAATTTCGAGCAGGTTGTCACCGTTTGATGCTTCACCGCCTTGGGCTAGGTTTGACGAGCCGCAGTAGACCGTCGGGTCATCGCCGTTGAAGCCGCAGACGACGAATTTGTGGTGTATCTGGTGTCCTGCACCTATGGTGCGCACCTGATCAAAGGGCGGCGGCAGAATGCTGCTGCCGGGCTTGCCCGTGACGAGGATCCCCTCTTTATCGCCGGGCCTGTAAAGAGAAATGCCGGCGTTGCTATCAGATATGCCCATGCTGAAGACATCCTGGTGGGCGTGAGTCTCCTGCAAGGCCTTGTAAACTGGACTTGTGCCGTTGTCTATTTCCATCACGGCGAAAAGAACACTGCCTTCTGGATCGTGTTTTCCGTCTTCGGCCTCGATGCGCTTGACGATGCCGCCGAGGATGGTGTCAACGGTAGTTTCCTCGTGAGGTGCGAAGGTGACGCTCACTTTGGGCAGATTTGTTTCGGGCACCGAATAGACCAAAGATTCAAAGGGTGAGGCGAGGTACTTGGTGGCCTTGACACCGGCGTCCCATACGGTTTGGAAGAGTTGTCCGTATTCGAGTGCAACGGCTTCGTCTTCGAAAACCAACACATGGTTTGAGTTGACGTAGAGACCGGTGACCGAAAAGTTGGTCGAACCGGTGAGGACCTTGAGCGCCCGGTCCTTGGTGAAGGAGATGAAAACCTTGTCGTGTGCGTAGCGCTTGAAGTGACCGCGCAGGATATCTGCCGGATCCTTCGCGACCTTGCAGAACTCGGCTTCGAATTCGTCCTCGGGTTCGGGTGAGGATGCGGAGTGGTGAAGGGCAGCATTGTCCAGGATGATCCGGACACGGCCCTGCTTCGCCAATTCCAGAAGAACCTCGCAGATGTCGGGCTCGTTGAGGTCATAGGCGAAAACACTCAGGTATTGAGCGGGGTCGTTCCGCACCTCGTTCAGGAATTCGAAGATGCGATCTCGCGCTGAGAAACCCAGCCATTCGTATTCTTCGGCGAAGGTATAGGAGGTTCCCTGTTCATCCTTGCCGGAAATCTGGGCGGTATCGAACAGTAGCTCTTTGCCCTTTGGCCGGATGAGTGCATTGCGCCCGAAATGGTGATCAAACGCTTGAGATTGCGTATAGCCCCGCGTGAAGCCCACCTTCAGGTTCTTCTTGGCGAAGGGCCCAACGTAAACCGTGACTTGGACGCTAAGGCCTGGATCAAGAGGCTTCAGCGACTGGTTATCGTCGAAATAGCGAGGCGTGACTGTGTAAGTGTAATTGCCAAACGCCGGATGGGTACCCTGATGCACCGAGCCAGGTACATGCACGTAACGGAAACGGTGGAACGGGGCGTTGACGGAGGAGTGTGCGGCTTCGCCAGCGACCTGCGCATGTGCGGCAGGATCTTTGAACTGAAGGGTGTTATGAAGGAAATAAGGCTCGCCGCCGGGCGGCCGAGCTTGAATAGTGAATCCGGCCAGGTTCTTTGCATAAGAGGCATCCGGAAAATTGAATGCCAGCATAGTCTTGCAGTCGCCGACATATGCAGTTACCTTCAAGCGGTCAGTCTTAAAGGTCTGGAAATACGTATTGAGTTTGGTCGCTGTAGCTCCCTTAGCGCCAACCAGTGTTCCTACCCCTTTGGCTCCGACTTCTTTGTCCATAATTTTTCCCTTTGAATATTAGGTGGCGAAAAAAACGGGCAGCTAGGAATAACACCAAGATTACGCTTTCACATTGAATCAATGAGATAAAGCGCCATATTAGACTAACAGTCTAATATGGCTTTAACAATAGTGTTTTTTCGTAATTCGTTTCCGTCACGTTATGCTAGAGTGGCTAAAGTAGCTTCGTCACCGCGTGATGAGAAAGTCGTGGCTATTGACCTCTGCATTCAGGAATTTATCAACCTTTTGACGCCGCAATGGCGGGAGGTAGAATATGTTTCCGTGCTCCAAGGATAGAGTCCCGATTAAGCAAGCAGAGAAGCTTGGGGTAAAAGAGGAACTCGGCTCTTTGCGGACAGAAATCCAGGAGGCTGAAAAAGCTCGTGTGGATTTCTTGAAGTGGAAACTCATCGCAGTGGCCGCATTAGCATCCTTCGGATTGAGCGTGAAGGACCAATTATTTCATCCTGCCTACGCACTCTGCATCATTCCCTTTATATGCATCTATGTGGACGCGATATGCGCTCATATCAATTTACGGATTCTTGTTATCGGCAAGTTTCTAGCCGACAAGGCAGACCCGTATGAAAAGTTCATAGCTGACCTGGGGCCATGCCAAATGTTAATGAACGGGAGGGGAGCTCGTTTCCTGTTCAATATGGAGGATTATGTGCTGTGGTACTCCACCTATTTCCTGTCCGCGGTTGTAGCATTTGGCGGTATTTATCTGGTTTACTTCAAACCATGTAACCCATATCCCACGATAGGGCTATGGCTTATGTTTGCCGGCGTATTAGGGTTCGTGATGTCTCTTTGGATTCAATACGACTATAACAAACGCCTGGATGCGCTTGCCGAAACAGATAAACGCCGACCAAAATCTCAGTGTGACGTCGCTGAATGATAGTCAAGGATGAGTAATGTTTGCGATAAACAATAACAAGCTTTCTCGCCTTATTAAAGAGTCTTATTCCTTTCAGGAGGTACAAGACATCCTTTCCTTGCTGCACGAGAATAATACCTTTTTCTTTTCAGCTATGAAGAATGGGCTTTTTCCCGCCGCCCAGCTTCAGGAGGAAGCCGAATACACGGGGTACAGCTATGTCTGGGTGCGGGACAATATTTATATCGACTATGCCCATTATCTCAATGGCCAGATCGACGTCGCGTTGAAAAGCATCAAGACGTTCGCTCAGTACTTTATAAAGCACAAGTGGCGTTTCGAAAAAATTATCGCAGGCAGTCTTGATTTCAATGAAGCGATGAACCGGCCCCACATCCGCTTCAACGGGAATGATTTGAGCGAAATCAGGCAGAAATGGGCGCATGCCGAGAACGATGCCCTTGGCTATTTTGTCTGGTTGTTCTCCAAATTAAGCCACGAAGGCTATATCCAGTTGACGGAAGAAGAGAAGGAGTTGCTTGCCCTTTTTGCGTTCTACTTCGAAAAAATCCGTTACTGGGAGGATGAAGATAGCGGCCATTGGGAGGAAAAAAGGAAAATAGAAGCTTCAAGCATCGGGGTCGTCGTGGGGGCCTTGGAGGAGCTCAAGACGCTGTTGAAGACAACCGGGAATGGCGGCTTCAGCTATCAAAGCAATGTTGTCACCCCGGAGTTTCTGGACAACCTCATCGCTCAGGGTCGAAACAGCCTGGATAAAATCCTGCCCGCCGAGTGCATTCAGGATGAGCCGGAAAAAAAAAGGCGTTACGACGCGGCCCTGCTTTTCCTTATCTTTCCCATGAAGGTCGTTGCTATAGATGCAGAGATGGCTGACCAGATCCTTTCGGACGTGATCGGCCATCTGCTGGGTGATCATGGCATACGCCGGTATATAGGCGATTCCTTCTGGGCGGCCGATTACAAGAAAAAACTGGAGCCTGACAAGCGGACCATTGACGTCAGCGACGATATGTCAAAAAGGGACAGCCTGCTGAAAACAGGGGAAGAGGCGCAGTGGTGCATCTTTGATCCGATTATCTCTGTCATCTATGGCCTGAAATATCAGAAATCCAGAAATGAGAAGCATCTTGAGTTGCAGACTCATTATTTCAACCGCTCGCTGGGTCAATTAACTGCGGAAGACAGCATTTTCGGGGCCTTGAAATGTCCCGAACTCTATTATCTCGAAGACCGCAAATATGTGCCCAATGACACTGTACCGCTCTTATGGACACAGGCTAATCTGTGGATGGCATTCCGGTTTATGAATGAGACTCTATCCCTTGCAGGATCTTGATAGCTCACGTCAGACGGGAGGTCAGAATCAAGAGCAATAATCCTGAATTGTATGAATTGTTAACCCTTTGGTGGCTCTTTGAGCTGGGTAACAAATTGGAAAACTCTGTACTCCTTCGGCTGAGTGATGTACTGGCGACGCGAATTCCTTGGGCGTGGTCAAAGTCTCTCCCAGTTCGTGCTCGAGACGAGCAGCAAAAAGCTAAAAGGACCGCACAGTCTGCGTCGTTGGGAGTTCCTTTCCGCTCTTTTGCATTTGAACCAGTTGTGAAACCAAGGAAAGCACATGCATGGTCTGTTGCCCGCACTCGTTATTATCACCGGACAGCTTGGGTATTACGTAACGTTTTCTCTCGTAATCCACACTGACATAAGGGTCCGTATCTTCTTCGGTAGCCTCACGCACATAGAAGAGTACCGACTCGCAGAGCTTTTGCGTCTCGCTGGCTTCAGCGTCGCTCTTTGGATAGTAGACAATGTCAATCTTGGGTGAGTCTTCTGGCTTGATTTTGTCATTGATCTCTCTACTTACAATTTCACCGAGGAAGAAGATGACCCCCTCAGGAGAACGAAGAACTATATTATGCCCGGACGCGCTCGGTCCCCAGAATAGAGGTTTCTCAGTTTTTTTGTCCGTTTTTTTGTCCGTTTTTTTGTCCGCTTTTTTGTCCGCTTTTTTGTCCGCTTTTTTTTCAGCTTTTTTTTCAGCTTTTTTGTCAGCTTTTTTGTCAGCGCACTCAGGTAGTTTTGAGTGGCAAATTTGGTCGCCCGATGGCGGCACGTTCTCTAATGTATTCTGCTTCTGCCCACAAATAGCAAATTTCTTTTCCGCCTTCTGAAACTGTAAATGTTTTCCATCTTCGGTTAACGCAACCTGAAAGTTCTGAGTATTGGCAATTTCTATCAGGGCCTTAATATCCTCGACTTTCATCTTTTTTGAGTCAGCGGGAAGCCCAACTTCCTCGGCATCCTTTCTCTCAAGAATGGTACGTCGAGACGGCTGATCCAAATACTCACGCAGATATTTCTGAAAGTCTTTGTGGCTTCTGCCGTAGGGATAGTTGTCCAACTTCCGACATTCATCATTCTCATTTACACGCTCGACAAAAAGTGTGAGTAACAGCGAGTTTGGCCAGCCCTGGTTCCAATAATATTCGACCGTATCCATTGTCACCTCCTTCAGGAACCCCTGCATGAATTCCTGCGTATCCAATGGTGAGACATCAAATAAAGGATTCACCGTGACACCTGGAGTAAATTTGAAGGGTCCTGCAGCCGCGCGTCCAAAAGGGATTTCTAGGCTGCCGGTGCCGGTTGATGGAAACCCGCTGATTTTGCCATTGCGGTAAAGTAAAGTGGCCGGCGCTGGCTGGCGCGGAGGATATTAAGTAGCAGTACTTCGTTATTGTGTTTCTCCATCGCGAGGTTGTACTGTGTTGCCTGATCAGCAACATTCTTGGTCATGATCGTGGATGAGCCGCACGCAGCGAGTGAGAGTGAAAGGGCAAGAGCAATCGGTGATGTGCTTTTCATATCAGGCTCCTGTAATTATCATGAGACCCATATGCTGCAGCCCCTTGCAGAAGGGCTGATCGCTTGGAACAAAAAATCGGTCCATAGCAAAAACCACACTTTCAAGGAAAACTTGTCAGATCATTCTAAACCGCTTGAATTTGCTATGTAAAGTGGCAAAGTTGGAGACCAGAAATCAGACCCGCTTGGTGGCGGGCCTGAAAGATTTCATCCAGCACCGGCATTTCTTCACGCTCAATGCACTCATATTCGGCCAGGGTTTCTGAAATACCGTAGTCTTTATCTCCTTTAATCTATTTTGGCAGTCTACCGTTCTCTTTGGGCGTTTGCTGTGTTTGTTCACGAAATAAGTAATTTATCCCAATTTTTTCAGGATGTCTGCGTGGTGCAGATGAGTGTACCGTCGCAGTGACCGAAGATTGTGATGACCAGTTACACCAGCCGCCTCGATGACATTTAGACCGCGCTCGAACAAACGCGATGCGCCCTCGTGCCGAAGATCATGCAATCGCAAGTCCGGCGAACCAATAGCCACCCGGGCCTTCCGCCATTGATACCGTAGCGCGCTGGCCTGGATGGCGAAAATGCGCCCCTTCAGCATCTTCACCACCTTGCCGTCACTGCTCCTTTCCGCGGCCTTCTTCAGCACTTGCAAGGCCGCAGCGGCCCGGCTGGACAGCGGGACCGTGCGCGGTTCATCCGTTTTGGTTTGCGGAATGTGGAGCGCCCTCTTCCTAAGGTCAACATGCGGCCATTCGACGTTGAGGATTTCTCCCCGGCGCATCGCAGTCTCAACTGCCAAAATAAAGACGACTCGCGCGTCGCCCTCCAGGTTGTCAAGCATCCTGTCGTATTCATTGCCCACCAAGCGCCGGTCACGCGCCCTCCCCGTCTTGGGCCGCTCGCTCGCCGCAAGCTCGTCGCATGGGTTCTTCTCGACTTTGCGCCATTCGTCGACCGAAATCTGAAAGATATGCCGCACCAAGTTCCAATAGCGCTTTACCGTGTCCTCGCTGCACGACCGTTGCTTAACCCCCTTGATCTGTTGCCCTTTCCCGGATCGCAGATCCTTGAGCAATTCCAGTACATCTTCACGGTGGATCATATAGAGCGGTTTTACCGCGATAGGCAATCGCTTCAGACGATCAAGGCGATTTCCCTCGCTCTCCCAACCCCGCTTCTTTTCGCTCTTTTCCGTTCTGTATTTCCCGATCGCATCAGCAAAGGTAAAGTCCTTCGCCGCAGCCTTTTTAATTCGCGCCTCGAATATTTTCGCTTCGAGCGGATCAAGTGCCGCAGCAACTCGATGCTGGTCGCGAAACAACCGAGCGTCCTCGATGGTGTCGCACACCTTCGACACCTTCATCCCGGCCACCATCATTTTTACCTGGAAAGAATACGGCCCGATCTGGTAGATATTTTTCTCGATCTTCTTCATGTTTGGCTCCCGCCGGTTTTTTCCACGAGTTTCCAAACAATATATATAATTAACTACAAAAGCAAGCATTCACGCTGGTTACAAAGAATATCTACGCTGCCTTCACACGGCAGGGGTCACAAGTTCGAACCTTGTACCGCCCACCAGATGATATATAAAGGGTTGTCGTGAATCACGACAACCCTTTATTGCTTTTGACACTCGCGCGTCAATCCCCTCCTCGCTTTCTGCAGAGCACCCCCATGAAAGACTGCATGGATTCCATGGGGCCGCTCGGGTATTCTTCGCATCAGGCGCGATTTTAGAATTTGAATCCGCACCAGGCATTGCAGGACAACTTCTGGCCAGTTTCCGAAGGAGCCGCAGATGCACACACAACGACTGTTTGAATGGCTGGACCGGCATGGCGATCTCGTGCGACCAGCCCGGCTGCTGGCGGCACCGCTACTGGTCGTCCTCATCGCAGCGGTCTACCTACTGGTTTACCTGACCGGTGGAATCAAATTCGTTTATTCCCATTCGATGTACATTCCAATCCTGCTCGCTGGCCTGGTCTACGGAATCAGAGGCGGAATCATCGTCGGGCTGCTGGGGGGCGTGGTACTGGGGCCGTTCATGCCGATCGATGTAGCCACCGGCGAGCCGCAGCAAACCCTCAACTGGCTTTATCGCTCCGGGTTCTTTACCCTGATCGGATTTTTCAGCGGCGCCGCGAGTGACAGCGCCAGATCCTACATGCAACATCTCGGATGGCTGGCGCGGCATGACGTTTCGACCGGCCTACCCAACCGCAGTGCCCTGTTTGACCGGCTGTACCGCCTGGCACGCAAGCAGCACGTATCCGGCCCCTTCACTCTGGTTGTCGTTTCCATTGGCAACCGGATCGAGTTGCGCGCCGCAGTTGGCTCCGCTGTCGTGGAGGAAGCCATCCGGCAGTTGGCAATGCGCTTCGCCAGTAATCAGGACAACCGGCACATCTATCGCACCGATACCGGACAGATCGCCATCCTGCTGATAAGGAATACCCAGGGCCTGGACGGAGTGCTGGACGGATTGATCAAAGCCGCCGCTGAACCGGTCCTGTATAACGACATTCCAATCCACGTCGAAACGCGGATGGGCCATGTCACGTTCGATCAGATTGCGGAAGCCCCGGAGGTCTACCTGCAGCGTGCCGAGGCTGCCCTGACGGTGGCTTATGCACAGGCGCAGGAACGCATCGCTTACAGCCCGGCCATCATGAGGCTAACCGAAGAAAACCTGTCCATTCTCGGCGAACTGCGCAAAGCGATTAGCGCCGGCCAACTGCTGCTCCACTACCAGCCGAAAATCGCCGTTACCACCGGCAGTGTCGATAGCGTGGAAGCACTGATCCGCTGGCAGCATCCCACCCGGGGTGAGATTCCTCCCGAGGGATTCATCCCGCGCGCCGAGCAGAGCACGCTGATTCATTCGATTGCCGAATTTGCGCTGGATCAGGCGATGGCACAGGCGGTGCAATGGCAGCAGGACGGTATCAGCATGTCCATCGCGGTCAATATCTCGCCACAGAATCTGTTGCACCCCGGCTTTACCGACTTGATCCTGCGCCTGCTCGAGCGTCATGGCCTGAGTGGCGAGCTGCTGGAACTGGAAGTCACGGAACGGGGACTGATGCTGGACATGGAACATACCATCGGCGAACTGGCGCGCCTGGCGGGCGCAAAACTGATCATTTCGATTGACGACTTCGGCACCGGCTATTCATCGCTGCAATACCTGCACAGGCTGCCGATCTCGCTCATCAAGATCGACCAGTCATTCGTGCGCAGGTTACCCGCGGACCAGGGTGCGGGGCATATCGTGGATGCCGCGGTGACTCTGGCACACAAGATGGGAATGAAGACTGTGGCGGAAGGCGTGGAAACCACAGCGGCATTCCAGTTCCTCACCGGCATCGGGTGCGACCTTGCCCAAGGATTCCTGATCTCCCCGCCCTTGGCGGCGGCGGAGTTTGTCCAGTGGTATCGAGAGTGCAGCGGACGGTTTCAGGTCCCAAACGCGGACAGCACGACATGATGCTGCTCGGGATCAACAACAACGTGAACCGGTGCACCCAGCGCCACTGTTCTCCAATTGACCCAACAACATCCTTGTGCGATAGTCATTTCCGGTTGGTTCGTTCAAATTTCCAGCATAGAAACAAGGCTATCACCGCCCCTCGGCACCGGAAATCCGTACCCACCGCCTTGCCTCAACACGACTGCAGTTCCTCCATAGGCAGCCCAAGGCCACAATGGGCTGAGTCGGCGGTCGGATTCCTCGCACATGCATCCGGAGAAGGATCATGGTACGACTAGGCACAAAACTTCTGGCCGCAGCTCTGATTGCCGGCATCATGTCAGCCGCGGCCTGGTACGTCATGCGCCGCCCGGCGCAGGTTCCGGCTGAGCCAAGGGATACGGTGCGCATCGCCATGCCGATGCATCCGACCAGCCTTCTCGCCCATGTAGCTCTAGAGCAGGGATTCTTCGCCGCCAATGGCCTCGATGTAACAGTCAAAGAGTATCCCAGCGGCAAAAGAGCACTGGATGACGCCCTGTTTGCAGGGAAGGCGGACATCACCTGGAGCAATGAAACACCGGTGGTGCTGGCCGGTTTCGAACGTTCCGATTTCAGGATCGTATCGACCACCCTGTCGGCGACCGACGTGAACATGATCATCGCGCGCCGGGACAGCCGCATCGAGCGCCCGGAAGATCTCCGCGGCAAGCGCATTGCCACCCAGAGAGGGTCGGCGGTGCATTTCTTCCTCCACCTCTTTTTGCTGGAACACGGACTGACCGAAGAGGATGTCCGCCTCTCCTTTCTCAGAGCCGAGGAACTGCCGGCCGCCCTGGCTTCTGGTGCCATCGATGCCTTTTCCATGCGTGATCCTTACATCAGTCAGGCACGAGCTCTGCTGGGAGAAAATAAAACCGTCGTCTTCTCGGCGCCCGGAATCTATGACCAGATGGACCTGATGCTAATCCGCCAGGACGTTCTCGAAAAGAACCCCAGGATCGCGCGTAAGGCGCTGCACGCCATGCTTGATGCAGAGAGTTACGCCGCCAGCCACCCCGCCGAAACGGCAGCCACCGTCGCGAAGCAGCTCAAAGTCGCTCCGCAAGAAATCGAAAGGATACTCCCCGGCCTCAAGCCAAATGTCACCCTGTCCCAGTCGTTGCTGGTTCTGCTGGAAGCGGAAGCACGCTGGGCCGTGAAAACCGGGCTGACCGAGCGAAAGGAGGTCCCGGATTATCTCGAACTGATCGATGTAAATGATCTCAAGAGGCTGAAACCCGAAGTCGTGACGATCATCCGCTGACAACTTCCGCCCACAATGAAGATCAGATACAAGGTTCAATTCATCATGCTTCTGTCAGTGGCATTGGGCCTGACGGTCAGCCTGATTTTTTACCAGTCGCAGCAGCGCATCGATGCCGCCCTTGCCGACGAACGTGGGCTCACCGAGATCGTAACGAGCATTCTCCATCTGGCCTTGCTCAGCCAGGACATCTCCCTCCATCCGCATGAATTTCGCGCCAGAAACCAATGGCTGAAACAACATCGGGCGCTCGGCGAACTGCTGCGCAAGATTCCTCCCGGCGACCCGGAGGACCAGGGGGTACTGGACCGACTGCGCCGCGAGCACGAAAATCAAACGCAACTTTTCGAAACCCTGCGCCTGCTGACCCAGCAACACGAAATCGAAACGACGGAAGTCACCGCGGAAAAGCAGGAAAACCAGATTCATCGGATGAGTTTCAGCACCCAGTCGATGTTGTCGGACGCGCTTTCCCTGGAACGGCAAAAACGCGCCGAAATCACTTCATACCGCCGCCAGCAGTTCCAGATTGCCCAGGCACTGGTGGGCGCCGTGACGCTGATCATCGCAGTGCTGGCCTACCTGATCGGGCGCAGCGTCAGCCAGCCGCTGCTGCGCCTGCGCCGCGACATCGAGATCGTCGGCGCTGGCGACCTTGGCCACCGGGTGGGCACGACATCCCGCGACGAACTCGGCGATCTGTCGCGCGATTTCGACCGCATGCTCGAAAGGCTGCAGCAGGTTACCGCATCGCGTGAAGACCTCCAGCGCGAGATCGAGGTGCGAACCCACACGGAAGAAGCGCTCAGGGAAAATGAGCAAAGGCTAAAGCAGGCGCAGTCGATAGCACATCTGGGGAACTGGGAATGGGATCTTGAGAGCGGACAGATAAAGTTGTCCGACGAGACTTACCGCATTTTCGGCCGGCAGCCCGGACTATTCACACCGACTCGCGAAACCCTTCTTGAGACCGTGCATTCAGACGACCACGATTTCGTCGCCCAATGTCTGGAAAAAGCGCAGCAGGGACAGGGATTCGAACTCGAGTATCGAATTTGCCTCCCTGATGGCGATATACGCGTTGTGCACCAGATCGGCAAACCAGAGTTCGATGATGCCGGCAAGCCGGTCAAAGTGTTCGGAACCGTACATGACCATTCTGGCAGGCACATCAGGATGGTGGGGACGGTGCACGACATTACTGAACGCAAGCATGCAGAGGACGAACTGCATGAGGCGAATGCACGCCTCGGCGCGCAGTTGATGGAAATCGAGAGGCTGCACGAGTCCCTGCGCGAGCAGGCCATCCGCGATCCGCTCACCGGGCTGTTCAACCGCCGTTATATGGAAGAGACGCTCGCGCGTGAATTTTCCGGAGCTGAGCGGGAACGCTCCCCCCTCAGCCTGATCATGCTGGATGTTGACCGTTTCAAGAAGATCAACGACACCTATGGACACTCGGCAGGCGATATGGTGCTCCGCGCCCTGAGCGAACTGCTTCGCCGACATATCCGCGGGCGTGATTTCGCGTGCCGTTTTGGCGGCGAGGAATTCCTGGCAGTATTACCGCAGACTTCCATCGAAGTGGCCGCCCAACGAGCCGAACTCTGGCGAACATCATTCGAAGCCTTGCGGATGTCGCATGACGGCAAGGACATCCGCGCCACCATCTCGCTCGGCGTGGCCGCCTATGCAATCCACGGCACGACTATCCAGTCTGTGGTGACGGCGGCTGATAAAGGACTGTACAGCGCAAAGGAGAGCGGGCGTAACCGCGTCGTAGTGGCACCGACACCCGGCTAGCGGCTGATTTTCGTTACCGGAGACACCAGATCACACCTCCGCACCTGCATCAAGCCGCGCGATGAACTGCTCCAGCTCCGGCGCCAACGGTGCGGTCAAGTGCAGCGGCTCGCCGGTGAGCGGATGGTTGAAGGCAATCGAATGCGCATGCAGGAACATGCGCTTCAGCCCCTGTTTCATCAGCAGCTTGTTGCGCGCAAAGTCCCCGTATTTGTCGTCGCCGGCAATCGGGAAACCGAGATGTGACAGATGCACCCGAATCTGGTGCGTGCGGCCAGTTTTGAGCTGAGCTTCGAGCAGACTGAATTCCGGCCAGTTTTTTTGCAGGGTAAAGATGGTATGCGACGCCTGGCCATCTTCGCGCACCATTACGCGCTTCTCGCCTTGAGGCGTATCGAACTTGTAGAGCGGCAGTTTGACGTGCTGCCGTGCATTTTTCCATTGCCCCAGCACCAGCGCGAAATAGCGCTTGTCGCTGTTGCCCTCGCGCATGATCTCGTGCATTGCGGTGAGCGCGGAGCGCTTCTTCGCCAGCAGCAGCACGCCCGAGGTTTCGCGGTCGAGTCGGTGCACCAGCTCCAGAAACTTGGCGTGCGGGCGTGCCCGGCGCAGTTGTTCGATGACCCCGAAGCTCACCCCGCTGCCGCCGTGCACCGCGACCCCGGCAGGTTTGTTTACCGCCAGCAGCGCATCGTCTTCGTAGATGACCGGAAATTCCACGGCGGGAACATGCACCGGTTGCTCCGCTTTTTCCGCCACCCGGATGGGCGGAATGCGCAGCAGGTCCCCGACCTGCAGCCGGTAGGTCTGATCGACCCGCCTTTTGTTCACCCGTACTTCGCCGCCGCGCAAAATGCGGTAAATGTGGCTCTTGGGAACGCCTTTCAGCTGTTTAAACAGGAAATTATCAATGCGTTGCGCCTCGCCGCTCTCATCAATCTCCAAAAATGTTACAGAATCTTTGCTTAAACCATTCATTATGCTTATACTTCGCTACTCGCGCGTTTTGGGATTGGGTAAGTTCGGGATGCTTCTCTCAATCAGCCAGAAATCCTGACCGTCAAACCAAGGTTTTGACGCAAGCGACGGCGCTGTTCGCCGCCACCTCTTTCCGACCGCAGCCCGGTTAATATCACTCACCGGAACCAGCAGTGATAGTAATTGATTTACGCGCTCAAAGCACCTGTGGATTTTTTGCGTGTCGCACCTTAGCCGCCTGTACTTGTCGGAGCATCGTGCTCCATACAGCGACGGCGCACCCTTGCGGGTGCTGCGGCACTTTGACAACATCAAGACAAGCTACCCTAGAGAACTGATTTGACCAACCGTTCGTACAAGCCACGACTGATAATACGATTGCTCCTTTCACACTCCTAGCCGCGTGTAGCTTGGTCTCGCCCGTGTTCGAGCGCGGGGGACAACAATATGAAACGCATGTTATTCAATGCGACACAGCCGGAAGAACTCCGTGTCGCCATTGTTGACGGTCAGAAACTCATCGACCTCGACATTGAAACCGCCGGCAAGGAACAACGCAAGAGCAACATTTACAAGGCATCCATCACCCGCATCGAGCCGAGCCTCGAAGCCTGTTTCGTCGAATACGGCGGCACCCGCCACGGCTTTTTGCCGTTCAAGGAAATTTCTCCGCAGTACTACCAGCCCGGCTGCGGCAGCCGTCCCACGATCCGGGAAGCCATGCGTGAAGGCCAGGAACTGCTGGTGCAGGTGGAAAAGGACGAGCGCGGCAACAAGGGCGCCGCGCTGACCACCTACATCAGTCTGGCCGGCCGCTACATCGTGCTGATGCCGAACAACCCGAATGGCGGCGGCGTATCGCGCCGCATCGAGGGTGAGGAACGCAACGAACTGCGCGAGGTGCTCTCCCACGTCGCCGTACCGGATGGCATGAGCATCATCGCCCGTACCGCCGGTATCGGCCGCACCGAAGAAGAGTTGCAGTGGGATCTCAACTACCTCAAGCAACTGTGGGATGCGATCGAAAGCGCGGCGAGAACCGAAAAGGCACCGTCGCTGATTTATCTCGAAAGCAGCCTGGTCGTGCGCGCCATTCGCGACTACTTCAATCCGGAAATCGGCGAAATCCTGATCGACACCGAAGAGGTCTACCAGCAGGCGCTCGCGTTCATGACCACGGTAATGCCGGGCAACGTGAACCGCATCAAGCGCTATGTCGATGACATTCCGTTGTTCTCGCGTTTCCAGATCGAACACCAGATCGAATCCGCCCACGCGCGCGAAGTGCGCCTGCCGTCCGGCGGTGCGATCGTGATCGACCATACCGAAGCGCTGACCGCGATCGACATCAACTCGGCCCGCGCGACCAAGGGTTCGGACATCGAGACCACCGCGTTCAACACCAATCTCGAAGCGGCAGAAGAAATCGCGCGCCAGCTGCGCCTGCGCGACCTCGGCGGCCTGATCGTGATCGACTTCATCGACATGGAAAACAGCCGCAACCAGCGCGCCGTCGAAGACCGCCTGCGCGACTCGCTGCACTACGACCGCGCCCGCGTGCAGACCGCCAAGATCTCGCGTTTCGGCCTGCTGGAACTGTCGCGCCAGCGCCTGCAGCCCAGCCTCGGCGAAAGCAATTACATGCCCTGCCCGCGGTGCAGCGGCATCGGCCACATCCGTGGCACCGAATCCTCCGCGCTGCACATCCTGCGCATCATCCAGGAAGAAGCGATGAAGGAAAGCAGCGCGGCAATCCACGTGCAGTTGCCAGTGGATGTCGCGACTTTCCTGCTCAACGAAAAGCGCAGCGACATCCACCGCATCGAATCGCGCCTGAAAGTCGCCATTACGCTGATCCCGAATCCGCATCTGGAAACGCCGAACTACAGCATCACCCGGCTGCGCCAGGATGACATGAGCGCCGAAATGCTGCAGGCGAGCTACAAGCTGGTCGAAAAACCGGTGGAAGAAAAACCGCAGACCCCGGCCCAGGAACAGCAAAAAGCCATGCGCGCCAAGGCAGTGGTGCAAGGCATCACCCCGGAACAACCTGCGCCGATGGCAGCAGAAGCCGCCAAGCCATCATTCTTCGACAAGTTTGTCGCATGGTTCAAATCGCTGACCGCTGCCGAAGAACCCAAGGCCAAGCCGGCCGCCGGCAAGACGCGCTTCCAACCGCGCCGTGAACGTGGCGAACGTGCCGAGCGCGGCGAAACCATCGGCAAACGCCGCGAGCGAGGTGAGCGCCGTGAACGTGGCGAACGGGAGGAACGTGCCGAAGCCGTTTCCAAGCGTGAAACCGCCGAGGCGCGTGCCCCGCAAAAACCGGCCCAACCCCAGGTCGCCGCCAAGCCGCAGGAACCGCGCGAACCCCGTGAACCGCGCCAGCCCAAGGCTCCGCGCCAACCGAAAGTAGCGGTGGAAGAAAAGCCGGTGCTCGAAACCGGGGTCGCCCCGGTAGCAGAACAAGTTGCTGAGGAAGGTGCAACACGTGAAGGCGGGCGCCGCCGCGGACGCCGTGGTGGGCGCCGTGAACGCGAACGCCGTGACAACCTCGCGCAAGCCACTGAAATCACCGCGACGGCTGGTGAAGCAGCAACAGAAGGCCCGACCGTGGAAACAGCTGGTGCCGCTCCTGCTGTAGTAGCCAAGGCGAGCGAATATATCGCCTATCCAGAAGGATACGTCCCGCCGCTGCAACCGACCGAATACATCGCCTACCCCGAAGGCTATGTTCCGCCGCTGCAGCCGTCCGAATACATCGCTTATCCGGAAAGCGTTCCGGTAACGCCGGCCGAAGTGCCCGTGCAGGCCGAGCCCCAAGTGGTAGTCGCCGAACCCGTCGCACTGCCGACGATCGAGGCGGCGCCGAGCTTGCCCGAGATCGTGGAGACCGCGCCCCAAACCCGGGTGACGCCACCCGGCGAAGGCCTGATCCAGATCGAGACCGACCGGAGCAAGTTCGAGGCAATCGCACCGGCGTCTGCCGGCACGGAAGAAGAACCAACTGCCCCACGTCGCCGCGCCCGCCGCCGCGAAGTGTACGTGGAAAACGAACCGCTGGTTCAGGTGGAGACACATTCGCAGGCCTGATACTTGGCCGCTTGACAAGCCGCACGATGAAAGTCGTGCGGCTTTTTTATTGCCGTCTACGGCAGCGCCGCAAAGAAAACTACAAATTCGCCACCCTTGACCGGAACACCGCGAATGAGTTCTACTGGGCCAGCTTGGCGAGCCGCATGAGCCTGACCATGCGGCAACGCAAGGCATTCCGGCTACAAGAAAAAAGCTGTTCCAGGTTTCGCACGACCTCGACTTGAGTACCCACTCCAACTGCCAACAGGAGCCAGCATGAGCGCACTCTTTTCACCCATCGCCATCGGTCAACTGAAGCTGTCCAACCGAATCGTCGTCGCGCCAATGTGCCAGTACTCGGCCAATAACGGCGAGGCCACCGACTGGCATCTGATTCATCTGGGCAGCATGGCCCTGTCAGGCGCCGCTCTGTTGACCATCGAAGCCACCGCCGTGGAACCGGAAGGGCGCATCACACCGTCCGATCTCGGCCTCTGGTCCGATGCAACGGAAACCGCATTAAGCAAAGTCATTACCTCGGTTCGCAATCATTCGGCAATCCCGATCGCAATCCAGCTGGCGCATGCCGGCCGCAAGGCATCCTGCCACGTTCCATGGAAAGACGGCCAGCAAATTCCCGCTGGGCAAGGTGGCTGGCAAACGCTCTCCTCGTCAGACCTCCCATATTCCCACGGCCAGGCGGCCCCCGCCCCGCTCGACCGTGCCGGCCTGGAGCGCGTGCGCAGCGCATTCGCCACCGCGGCGCAGCGCGCCCACCGGATCGGCATCGATGCAATCGAGATCCACATGGCGCATGGTTACCTGCTGCACCAATTCCTGTCGCCACTGGCCAACGTGCGTACCGACGAATACGGCGGCTCACTTGAAAACCGGATGCGCTTCCCGCTCGAGGTCTTTGATGCGGTACGCGCCGCGTTCCCGGCCGACAAGCCGGTTGGCGTGCGCATCTCCGCAACAGACTGGGTCGCCGATGGATGGGAAATCGAACAAAGCGTGGCGCTCGCGCAGCAGCTGAGACAGCGCGGCTGCTCCTATATTCACGTTTCCAGCGGTGGCATGTCGCCCCTGCAGGCCGTTTCTCCCGTCCCGTGCTTTCAAGTGGGATTTGCCGAGCGCATCCGCAAAGAAACCGGCATGCTGACCATTGCCGTGGGCATGATTACCGAACCCGAGCAGGCCGAAGCCATAGTCGTCGCCGGACAGGCCGACCTGGTAGCGCTCGCGCGCGGGATGCTGTTCAACCCGCACTGGCCCTGGCATGCTGCAGCCAAGCTAGGCGCCACTGTCGAGGCGCCGTGTCAGTACTGGCGCGCCGCGCCGGAAAATCACAAGATGCTGTTTGGCAAGAACGCAGTAGGATAAACTTTTGAACAACCGGGTTAGTCGAAGCGCAACTGTTGGGAGGATCCATCAGCGCTCGAAATGCCGCTGCCGGATATGCTGCAGCAATCCTTCCGCTGCATCTTCAACCATGTCCAGCACACGCTCGAAACCATCCGCGCCGCCGTAATAAGGGTCGGGCACTTCGCGCTCGGCATGATGGCGCGCAAACTCGAGGAACAACCGCGCGCGGGCATTGCTGCCCGGTGGAGTGAGGCGCTGCAAAATCGCCAGATTGGCCCGGTCCATTGCCAGCACATAGTCGAAACGCAGAAAATCGCTCGCCTCCACCTGTCGGCCGCGCAAACTGCTCATGTCGTAGCCGCGCTGCTCTGCCGCGCGCCGCGTGCGCAAGTCCGGCAACTCTCCGACATGGTAATCATGCGTTCCCGCCGAATCGATGCGGATATATCCGGCCAGCCCGGCATTCTCGACGTAATGGCGAAACACCGCCTCCGCCGTAGGCGAGCGGCAGATGTTGCCCATGCAGACAAAAACGACCCCGATTTCTTTCTGTGAATTCATTCGTTTACTTCCGACAATCACCATCGCAACGGCCGCAGTTTACCTGCAACTGCCTGCGCACGATAACTGACAACAAAGAGCGTCCTAAATTCCATTCGCCCAGTCTTCCACTACCCGCAGGAACGCATCGCCATAGCGCGCGAGCTTCGCCTGCCCGACGCCGCTGATCCGCCCGAGCTCATCGAGCGTCTGCGGCTTGCGGTCGTGGATTTCCAGCAGGGTGCTGTCGTGAAAGATCACATAGGGCGGCACTTCCTGTTCGCGCGCAAGTTCCATGCGTTTGGCCTTGAGCGCCTGCCACAGCGGGTCTGTGCCGGCGCCGGCAAACGCTTCGCGCTGTCGCGAACCGCGCTCGGTCTTGCCGGACTTGCGTTTCACCGGTTCGGCATCGCGCCGCAGCCACACCTCCTGTTCGCCGCGCAACACGGGGCGCGCAGCTTCGGTGAGGCGCAGGCCGCCGTAGCCTTCGACGTCAACGCTGAGCAAACCCGCGGCGATGAGCTGGCGGTAGACGCCGCTCCATTGCGCGGCAGTCCACTCCGTACCAATGCCGAAGGTGGACAGTTGCTGGTGATTGAATTGCTCTACCTTCGCATTCGTCTTGCCAAGCAGCACGTCGATCAGGTGCACGACGCCGAAGCGCTGGCCGGTGCGATAAACGCAGGACAGCGCCATCTGCGCAGCCTTGGTCGCGTCCCAGGTATCCACCGGGTCGAGGCAGTTGTCGCACTGGCCGCACGCGCCGGGATGCTCTTCGCCGAAATAGCGCAAGATGGTCTGGTGGCGGCAGCCGGTCGATTCGCAGAATCCAAGCAAAGCATCGAGCTTCTGCAGCTCCACGCGCTTGCGCTCCTCGGGCGCATCGCCGGACAGCAGCATCTGTCGCATCGACACCACGTCGCCCAACCCGTACGCCATCCACGCATTCGCCGGCAGGCCATCGCGGCCCGCGCGGCCGGTTTCCTGGTAATACCCTTCCATGCTCTTGGGCAAATCGAGATGCGCGACGAAGCGCACATTGGGCTTGTCGATGCCCATGCCGAACGCGACGGTGGCGACCATGATGATGCCCTCCTCGCGCAGGAATCGCTCCTGATTCCTCGTGCGCGTAGTGGCGTCGAGCCCGGCGTGATACGGCAACGCATCCCGGCCCTGCTCTTGCAGCCACGCCGCGGTCTCCTCGACCTTCTTGCGCGACAGGCAATACACGATGCCCGCGTCGTCCGGATGCTCGGTTTCGAGGAAGCGCTGCAATTGCTGGCGTGCATTGTCCTTGAGCGTGACGCGGTAACGGATGTTGGGGCGGTCGAAGCTGGAGACGAATTGCTGGGCCTGTTCCAGCGCCAGCCGCTCGACGATCTCGCCTCTTGTCGGCGCATCCGCCGTGGCGGTGAGCGCGATGCGCGGCACATTGGGGAAGCGCTCGTGCAGCACAGTCAGCGCGCGGTATTCGGGACGGAAGTCGTGGCCCCATTGGGAGACGCAGTGTGCCTCGTCGATGGCGAAGAGGGCAATGCTGCCCTCTTGTTGCAGGCGCTCCAATAAATTCAGGAAGCCTTCCGTCATCAGCCGTTCCGGCGCGACATACAACAGCTTCAGCTCGCCGCGCCGCAAGTTTCCCATCACCTCGCGCGCCATATCGGCATCCAG
>DASSQR010000058.1:0-6393 GCA_035702405.1 Gallionella sp.
GCTACCGGGTGAAGCCTCGGACAACACGAACTCGGTATGCGAGGTCGCATTCGCGCCGACTACTGCCAAGCGGTCCCAGTCGGCCGTTGCCGTCGGTTGCGACGGATTGGACGGATTGGGCTTGCCATACAGCACCCAGACTTCGTAGCCATCGGCATTCGGCACCGGCGTCCACTCGATCTTGGCCGCAAACGCATCCGGCGCCAGCAGGATCGGGTCGAGATAGCCAGGATCGGTCGGGATCAACGCACGTGCGGTCGCGACCGGTGCAGCAGGTGCAGCAGCCACAGTCGTGTCGGCACGGTCAACCAGGAAGGGAGCGCCCTTGCCGGTTTCCAGCCACGCGGCATACGCCACGCCACCCCAGTTGTCGTTCAACGGTGCATTCTTGAACGGGTCGATGATGCTGACCAGTGTCTTGCCATTGATCTGGTTCGACAGGAAGGTGGGGGTCGCCGGGTAGTTCGGTGCGAAGATGCTGGGCGGACCTTCCGGACGCACGATGGAATTATCGCTGTCACGCAGATGTTCCATGAATTCGCGCGTATGGGTCTGCCAGTACACTTCGGCCGTTGCGGTCAGAGCCTGACCCGGAGCCGCCTTGAAGCGGTAGGTCACTTCGTCCCAGTTCTGGCCGTCCGCATAGCGTTGCGGAACCTTGGCTGCCGCCGGGCCACCTTGTTCGTATGGCACCTTGGTCGTGGCATTGTAGTTCCAGAACTTCACGCCCGAACCACGATAGTCCTGATAGGTGAAACCCTTCGGCGGAATCCGGTTGTCGAACAGGATGAAGTTGTTGGTCAGTGCAGTCGATTCCGTACATGCAGCAGGAGTGCCACCGGTCGGATCCGGGAAGATCGCGGCGCCAGTAGCGTCCAGGCAAGTACCGGTCACGCGTTCATATACCATCACGGCATTGTTGCCCGCGGTAGCATCGATCACATTGGAGAGCGAACGATTGAACGGCACTCCCGTTGCGGTGCTCAGGCGAGCCTGGACCGGATCATAAACGCCAGACTCGTACGCCATCACACCTGCGGCATCCTTCGCGGCTACGGACAGCCAGAAGCGGCGGCCATCCGGATAGCCGGTCGGAATGCGGTGACCGGAGTTGTTGGTCACCTTGACCTTCATCTCGTACACGCCCGGCTGACCTTGAACTTCGGTCGGCGCCTGGGTGATCTGCACGTCCAGTGCGTCATGCAACGTAATGTCGGTATTCTGTTGTGCGCGATCAAACATCGGACCGCGGTCGGACAGCATGCCGGGGAATACGCGTGGGTCGCGGCCAGCCTGTACGCCAACGATTTCGAGATCGACTTCCGGATACAGGATCTTCATCATTGCCGGCAGGTCGCGGTTCGCACCCGTCAGCTTGTGGAATGCGGTACCGCCGTTCCCAGAACGATCCTTGCCATACGGGAAGCCGCCAACAAACATCGGATCGGCATTGAAGTTGGTCGGATCGAAGTCTGCATACTCATGCTTGAGCGTTGGCATGTGGCAATCCTGGCAACGTTGCTCGCCCTTCCATGCCTGCTTCTTGATCGGGTCATAGCCGACGTTGGTCGCCTTGGCGAAGTCGGAGAACTTCCACTCGGTATAGGTGCGCTGCTCCGGCATACCGTGGTTCAGTACCGGTACTGTCAGTTCGTGACACGAAGCGCACATTTCCGAGGACGAAATAAACGCATTGCCGCTCAGCGAGCCACCGGGACCCTGTGGCAGGATCGGAGTCAGGCTATTGTTGGCGTCCAGTCCGGAAGTCTTGCGGCCTTGGCCACCGAAAGTCGAGTGCTCCATCGACAGGGACTGCATCTTGTAAACCGGCAATGCGCCCATGGTCGGCGGGCCAACCGGCACTTCCAGCACGGGCGGCAGCGTTCCGTCGAGGTTGTAAGCCAGGTATTGACCGGCGGAATTCCGCGCCGGCTTGCCAGGCGGTACCGGATTCATCGGATTGCCAAACAATGCCCAGTTGTCGGGATAAACAGCGTAGATCTGACCGGTATAGTTGCCGCTCAAAGGCACATCGCTGAAATAGATGTCCTGGCTACCCGAGTACTTACCACCGTAAGTCAGGGTATCGTCCCAACGCAGCGAGGTATCGCCGGCAGGCATGCCCGCGCGGAACACCGGATCACCGGCCTGATCACGGGGCTCGTGCCCCTGATGCGGCCAATCGAATACCCCGGCCAGCACGTTCCAGACTGCGTCCATCGTGCCCGTATTGGGATTGTTCAGGATGTCAGGACGCTTGTAGGTCACTGCGCTAACCGCACGGTGACAGGTCTCGCACATCACGCCTTCGTCATCGGTGGACAGCAGGATACTGTGGTTCATGGTGGTGCCATCTGGATTGCCGCCCAGTGCCGGATCAAACCGGCCCGACAACCAGCCGTTCGGGCTGTGGCAGCGCATACACATATTGCCGGAACCATCCTGACCAATAATGGACTTGACGGTATTGTTCACACCGATCTGGTTGGCGCGGAATACGGGGTCACGTGCTGCACTTGCCATGTTGGAGCCGCCCCAGTTGCCGAAATGACCGGCATGCTGGTCAACGGAACCTGCGTGGCAGGCGCCGCAGGTGACGACGAATTCGAACACGTTCCACGCGGCAGGGAACGTGATATTCGTCAGTTCCTGCTGCTGGGTGCCGGGGTTCGGCACCGCTCCGCTGGGGAGCGGCCGTCCGGGGACGTCAGCATTGGCGGCACCGGCGAGCAACAGGGACACCATGGCAAACATTGCCATCGCGCTCCTGTCCACCCATCGGCGCTTCCAGGCCGAAAGTATGTTAAAGATACTACTTATCTGCACGATTACCTCCTGATCAGATTGTTTATTAACGACGTATTGAATTTGGTTTGTCATAAGAGGTTCAACGACGTGTTGGCCCGCGCTGGCGATCCCATCATCAATACTCCTTCTCCCCTTACCGGCTGATCGCTTACCGCCTTGGCAGATGCAATTCTTGTTATGGCACAACCTTGGCAGCCATACCTGGCCGCCCGATTACGTGGTGTTACCTCCGGCTCGAATGCAGATCGACCCCCCGTTTGTCTTGGCCACTTGCTGCTTGGCGCCATCCGAACAAGCGTTCCGAGACTAGCCATGCTGCAAATAACCGAGCCCGCCGATTACATTGCGTAATGCAATACCGCAATACTCATGCCAGAGTCCAAGATAATCATGTAACCATTCGACCTAAAAGGACTTTGTTGCTTAACACGAAGTTTTATGAGAACCGTATAAAATGTTCATACGGTAAAAAGTGATGATTTTTTGACGAGCAATGATTGATTTTCGACGAACGTGACGACTTTACAACTAACATAGCAGTCACCAGATGGAAACCGGTCAGCTGCAGGGAACCAGTGGCAGAGTGATCCCGGCAAAAAAGGCGGGAATGGGTTATGGCAGCTTACGAGGGGTTGACTGGAATTGACTACCGCACGACCAAACTGCACCGGTAACGGTCAACGGACGCGATAGAGCCAAGGCAATATACAAATAATCATACTGTTACAGCACCACCTGAACAACCCGGGATTGTGGAACACGACCGATACGCAAAGTCCATGTTGCTTAACATCCCGGGTCACGAAGGAGGCTCAGAACCACAGGCAGATCGCCAAAACCTGAGGGGCACACGGATTTCCGAAAACTTATCAATGACAACATGTAATTCTGTAGTAAAACGCACCAGTATTTTGGCGCTTTCTCGACGCGGTGAAATTCATTAATTGCGGGATGAGTTTCGTCAGGAAATGTTTTTCACGCAGCGGGACTTGCACAGCCGGCAAAGCTCACCCGTGCCAGCGTCCCGCGGCCATCCGGACCGGATAACAGGCGAACGTCGGCTCCGTGGCGCTGTGCAATCTCGCGTACGATGGCGAGCCCCAGACCGCATCCTTCCTGGTTGGTACCCAGGATACGGTAAAAGCGTTCGAAGACCCGTTCGCGTTCCGGCGGTGGTATGCCCGGGCCGTTATCTTCCACTTCCAGGGCAACCTCCGCCTCCCCGGATTTGACGCGAACCGTGACTTGCCCGCCCGACTGCGTGTAATTCAACGCATTGTCGATCAGGTTGTTCAGCATCTCCCCCACCAGCATGGGATCACCCTGGATCAGGCAATTTCCCGGGGTCGTCTCGTATCCCAAGTCGATTTTCTTGTGTCCGGCAGCTTGCACCCAATTTGCGGTGGTTCTGCTGGCCAGTTCATTGAGATCGAGTCCCCTCATCCGGTCCTGGACTTGCGCGTCCGGCTCGGCGCGAGCAAGCAGCAGCAACTGCTGCGCGAGGCGTGCCGCCTGGCCGGCGGCGATATGAATCTGATGCAGTGAGTGCTCGATATCTTCCGGCTTGGTCAATTGCATTGCCAGGCGTGCCTGCGCCCGAAGTCCCGCCAGAGGCGTCCGCAGCTGATGAGCGGCGTCCGCAATAAAACGCTGTTGCGCCCGCAACAGATTTCCGTTCCGCTGCATGAGCTCATTGAAGCCGTGAATCAATGGCTGCAGTTCTTCAACCACGCGATCTTCCTGCAGCGGGGTCATATCCGTTTGCGGGCGCAAGGAAATTTCCTCGCGCACCTGAAGAATCGATGCGAGTCCGCGGCTGAGGCCATACCAGACCAGGACTGCCGCGATCAATACCAGCAGCAACTGCGGAACAATCACTTCAAACAACAGCTCCTCCACCAGTTCCCGGCGCTTGATCGTGGTTTCCCCCACCTGGACAAAAACCAGGCCGTCAAACTGATTGGGTAGTGGTGTATAAAAAGCGAGGCCCCGAATTTTGTCGCCATGGTATTCGCCGTCATAAAACACCGGCTCCATGCCGACGCTCACCGGCGGGCGGGGCAAATCGACGTTCCCATTCAGCAATTCGTTGCCGGGGCCGATCACCTGATAAAACAGCTGATCCTTTTCATCGAGCGCAAGTGTATTGAGCACCCCCTCAGTCCGCTTGACCTCGATCCGCCCCTGGTCCACCCTGATGTTATCGACCAGCGCGATGGTTGAATTAATCAGGGCATGATCGAATGCATTATTGGCCGAAGCAACCGCAGCGATGTATTCAAGTCTTGCGCTGACGACCCACAGGACGAAGAGCGGAATGACCAGCCAGAGGGTTAATTGCCGCCGCAGTGTATTTCTGCCGAGCCAGCGCTCAAGCGTCATCGCGCATTTCCATCAGATATCCCAAGCCGCGTATCGAACGAATGCTGACATCAGTGGTTTCGAGCTTTTTGCGCAACCGGTGCACGTACACATCAATCGCATTGCTGCCGCCCGTTTCCTCCCCCAAACCGAACAAGCGGTCTTCCATATCTTTCCTGCTGACAATCATGTTGGCACTGGACAGCAACACTTCCAAAACATTAATTTCGCGCGCCGATAAATTAAGGACAATGTCGTTAAATGTCACTCTCCGTCTGACCGTATCGAAGCACAACCCACCAAAATCAAGCCGCGCTGTTTTTCCAGATTGCGAGCGCCGAATCAACGCGCGTACTCGAGCTTCCAGTTCCGGAATCTCGAATGGCTTGGTTAGATAGTCATCCGCGCCCAGATCCAGGCCGCGTACCCGGTCGCTCAAATCATCCCGGGCCGTCAGCAGCAATACCGGAGTTTTGTTTCCGCGGCAGCGCATGCGATGCAGAATTTCCAGACCTTCCAGACCTGGCAAACCAAGATCAAGGATCACCAGATCACACTGCCTGCTCTGCAACCACGCGTCAGCGTCAAAACCACTGCGTTCAACCTCTACCTTATAACCAACCTGCAAAAAAGAACGCTCCAGCACATCAGCAAGAACCGGATCATCTTCAACGATTAGAATATGCATAGAATTTGTAGTTTCTCGTATACATCCTGCAAACCAATTTCCGGGCCTGACCTTGCACCCACCCATGGATGAACGTCGCTGGAATTGGTGCTGGCCAGAAACTCATGCTGAAAATCCGGCTAGCTAATCCTGAAACGACTCATACCTGACCGCGCTGCTGCGATAAGTGCCGATTATATTGCCGTGGTGTTATATTTTGCCATCCTTACCCGAAAATCCAGCAGACAAAAAAACTCCCGCGCGGGGCGGGAGTCATGACTTGCCGGGGTAAGAATGAGAGTTCTTCCATACCCGCTCAATATTTTTTCGCCAGCGCACTGTTGGTCACCGCCGAGCAATCGGCACCCAGCCACTTCGCTTCCATCGTGCTCTTGGTGGTATTTTCCTTGTCGCCGCTCTTGGTGGTCATCGCGATGGTGCCCGCCATGTGCTCCGGGTCCACTGCCTGAAGCCGGATTTCACCCTTGGAGGTGAACTTGCCGGAACAATCCATCGCCGTCACCCATTCCTTGGCGGTCTGGCTCACGGCCTTGCTC
>DASSQR010000059.1:0-19497 GCA_035702405.1 Gallionella sp.
CGGCACTGGACAAACCAACAGTGTGGGTGCCCGGAGACGTGGTCGCTTCAACCCGCTACAAATCGGAGAATCAGACGCTCGGTTATGCGCTGCGCAGCGACAACCATGTGATTGATTTCAAATACGGCTGGCAATTCATTCCGTATGAAGCGTTTCCCAACCAGCGCATGGACATGCTCGCCAACAACGAGCATCGGGCAAACCTGCGTTATACCGACCAGTTTGACTGGGGTGCGCTGGAAGCGCGCGCCTATCACGAAACGGTCAGCCATTACATGGATTTTGGTGATGAAAAGCAATTCGTTTATGGTGGCCCGCTGCCTGCCATTCTTGCACCCGGCATGCCGATGTATACCGCAGGGATCAACACCGGCGCTTTGGCCAAGGCCAGTATCGTGTTGTCGGAACGCGATATTGTCAGGGCAGGTGCCGAGGCACAGCGCTACCGCCTGAACGATTGGTGGCCGCCATCTCCATCGTCGCTCGCTGGCATGGTGTACTTTGGCGCTCCGGCCACGTTTGGGGGAATGGCGCCGAACACATTCTGGAACATCAACAATGGCCACCGCGACCGGCTTGGCATCTTCGCAGAATGGGAGGCACGCTGGAACCAGAAGTGGCTTTCCCTGTTCGGCGCGCGGGTCGAAGGGGTGAGGATGGATGCCGGGCCGGTTCAGGGTTACAACAACTTTCAAACGGGCTACGTCCAATCGGCAACCACCTTCAATGCACGCAGCCGGGTGCGCACCGACACCAATCCGGATTTGACCGCACTGGCCCGTTACACCCCGGACGATAGCCGTACCTTCGAGTTCGGCTATGCGCTGAAAACTCGCTCGCCGAACCTGTATGAGCGTTACGCCTGGTCGCAGAACAGCATGGCCATGGAGATGGTCAACTTCGTCGGTGACGGCAACGGCTATCTTGGCAACCCCGACCTGAAGCCGGAACAGGCGCATACCTTGAGTGCGACCTTCGACTGGCATGACGCCAACCAGACCTGGGATTTCAAGGCCATTCCCTATTTCACCCATGTGAACGGCTTTATCGATGCAGTTCGCTGCCAAGGCGTGAACGGTGTCGCGACCGCGGTGGTCAAGATTGCGGGCCAGAACACCACCTGCGGCGGTACAGCCAATGTCACTGCGGTAAACAAGTTTGTCCTGCTCCAGTATGCCAACCAGTCGGCGCGGCTATATGGGGTGGATCTTTCTGCTCACTTGCCGCTCGTCAATGCCGGTGCCTGGGGCGAATTGGGTTTTACCGGCGTGCTGAACTACGTGAACGGGAAGAACCGGACGACCGGCGACAATCTTTACAACATCATGCCGCTGAACACCAAACTCGCGGTCACGCAAAAGCTTGGCGGCTGGAACAACCGTGTCGAACTGCAGCTGGTAGAGGCGAAGAAAGATCTCTCATCTGTCCGCCAGGAAGTCAGGACCGGCGGTTATGGCCTGCTCAACCTGTACGGCAGCTACGAATGGAAGCAGGTTCGTTTCGATCTCGGCGTCGAAAATGCACTGAACAAGCTCTACTCGCTGCCGCTGGGTGGAGCTTATACCGGTCAGGGCGCAACCATGGTTCTCACTGGTGTCTCTTGGGGTGTACCGGTTCCCGGCATGGGACGTTCGGTCAATGCCGGTGTGACGGTGAAGTTCTGAACCTTCCGTTTCAAACAAGAAAACCGCCGGCATCCCCGGTGGTTTTTTGTCGCTAGGTTTACCGCCTGCTTGCTTGCATTACTCGGTTGAGACGATTCGCCACTGCGACAATATGTCGCAGGGCTGCGCGCAGAAAGTCCGATAAAATTACACGGGTAGCAAATAAAACAATATATCAAGTATTTGAGGAGGAGATTAAGCCATGAAGTTGAAACGCATCACTCTTTGCGTGGCGCTTGCGTGCGCGCCCGCGGCAAACGCAGCCGAAGAAACCTTACCGGAAGTGGTCGTCACGGCGCCCGCGATGGAGCAGCCGCTGGTCGTAACCACCGATCCGCGCAAACCGCGCCAGCCCATTCCGGCACACGACGGTGCCGATTACCTGAAAACCATCCCGGGCTTTAACGTGATCCGCAAGGGCGGTACTGACGGCGATCCGGTGTTCCGCGGCATGGCGGGTTCGCGCCTGAACATCCTCCTCGACGGCCAAACCATCCTGGGTGGCTGCGGTGGCCGCATGGACCCGCCGACTGCATATGTGTTTCCGTCCGCCTACGACAAGATCACGGTCCTGAAGGGGCCACAGACGGTGCTTTACGGGCCGGGCAACTCGGCCGGCACAGTGCTGTTCGAGCGCAGCTTCAAACGGGCGGACCAGGCGGTAACGAACGTTGAAGGCGCACTCACATTGGGCAGTTTCGGTCGCAACGATGAAATGCTGGAAGTGCGCACCGGTACCACGCAAGCCTATGCACGCGGGACCGCTACCCGTTCCGATGCCAACGATTACCGTGATGGCAACGGCACGGCCGTGCACTCCGCCTACAGGCGCTGGAGCGCCAACGGCGTGATGGGCTTCACGCCGAACGAGAGTACCCGTGTCGAATTTTCAGTGGCGCAGAGCGACGGCAAGGCGGCGTACGCAGATCGCAGCGTGGACGGTTCGAAATTCGCGCGCGACAACGTCGGCCTGAAGATGGACTGGAACAATATTGGTCACGCCCTGCTGGCCAGGGTGGAGGCGCAGATTTTCCGTAATTACATCGACCATGTGATGGATACCTACAGCATGCGTACGGGTGGCACCGCTCCGAGTAACATGATGTCCACGATGAACCCGGACCGTACGACGACCGGCGGACGCGTCATTGGTACCATGAATGTTTCCGATACAACTCAGCTCAAGCTGGGCCTGGATGCGCAAACCAACGTCCATACCGGCCGCACGGGCGCTGCGCCAGGCTTCATGGGTGCGTATGACCTGAAGGCGCGGGTCGAGGATGCCAATTTCCAGAATCAGGGATTGTTCGGCGAAATGACTCACGCCTATGCAGAAGAATCGCGAGTGGTCGGCGGCTTGCGCGTGGACTGGTGGAGGGCGCAAGACAAGCGCGCGACGGTTGATATGATGGGCATGATCGCCAACCCCACCCAGAACCAGACGCGCAGCGATACGCTGACCAGCGGCTTTGTACGCTACGAGAAGGATGTGATGGGCAACGCCGGAACAGTTTATGCCGGTCTGGGTCACACCGAGCGCTTCCCCGATTACTGGGAGTTGATCAGCAAGGAAACCGCCACGACGCGCAGCTCGTTTAATACCAAGCCGGAAAAGACGTCGCAGCTGGATGCAGGGATGACCTATAAAGCGGGCGCGGTTTCGGCTTCGCTGTCGGGTTTCTACAACAAAGTCAGAGATTACATTCTGGTCGAGCAGGGCTGCAAGAACATGATGGGCATGCTGACCGGGCTGACAAATGTCTGCGGCGCCGGGCTGACACTGACTTCGATGACGCGCAACATCAACGCCACGACCTGGGGTGGCGAAGCGACTGCTGCGTGGCAATTTGCGCCGCAATGGAAACTGGATGGCGCACTGGCCTATGTGCGTGGCACCAATGATACCGACCGCACCGCGCTCGCGCAGTTGTCGCCGCTGGAAGGCCGCATCGGCACCACTTATGACAATGGCATCTGGACCGTGGGCAGCCTGGTGCGCCTGGTTGCGGCGCAGAACCGGTTTGTCGCGAACCAGGGCAACATCGTCGGAACCGACATCAGCCGTACCGGCGGCTTCGGCGTGCTCTCACTGAACGGTGCCTATCGCATCAACAAGAATGCGCAAGTGAGTGCCGGTGTCGACAACCTGCTGGACAAGACCTACGCCGAACACATCAGCCGCGCCGGTGCAATGGTGGCGGGTTTCGCCCAGACCACGCGCGTCAACGAAACGGGCCGTAACCTGTGGGTGAAAGCGAATCTCAAGTTCTGATAGTTACGCTGGAGAAGTATGTGAAGAGCCGCTGGAGACCCCAGCGGCTTTTTTATTTGCGCCCGGTCATCAGCTTATCAACGACCAGACCGCTGCCAGCACGATCAACCAGAGTGCCGTGCGATTCCAAGCGAATACGGTGGATATTTGTACCGCACCAGGAATTCAAAGCGGTGTGATTGATTACCGAGTGCGCCTGCAAGCCAATAAATACGGTGGTGCGACACTATGTCGCAGAGGTGGGCGAAGAAAGTTATATAGAATCGCAAAAAAATAAAGAACTGTTTAAGTATTTAATCAGGAGAAGAGTTATGAAATTGAAGCGCATAACCATTTGCGTTGCACTGGCGTTTACACCGGTGGCATATGCTGCTGAAGAAACTTTGCCGGAGGTGGTTGTTACCGCACCAGCGATGGAACAACCGCTGGTCGTAACCACCGATCCGCGCAAACCGCGCCAGCCGATTCCGGCGCATGACGGCGCCGATTACCTGAAGACCATTCCGGGCTTTAACGTGATCCGCAAAGGCGGCACTGACGGCGATCCGGTGCTTCGCGGTATGGCGGGTTCGCGCCTGAACATCCTGCTCGATGGCCAGACCATCCTGGGCGGCTGCGGCGGCCGCATGGACCCGCCGACGGCGTATGTGTTTCCGTCGGCCTATGACAAGATCACGGTGCTGAAAGGGCCGCAGACCGTCCTGTATGGTCCCGGCAACTCGGCCGGCACGGTGCTGTTCGAGCGCAGCATCAAACGCGCGGATCAGGCCGGTACTCACGTCGAGGGGGCACTGACTGTAGGCAGTTTTGGCCGCAACGACGAGTTGCTGGATGTGCGCAGTGGCACTGAACAGGTCTACGGGCAAGGCACGCTCACCCGTTCCGATGCCAGCGATTATCGCGATGGTAGCGGCCAGGCAGTGCACTCCGCCTACACCCGCTGGAGCGCCAACGCGGCATTGGGTGTTACGCCGGATGACAACACCCGCATTGAACTGGCAGCGGCGAAGAGCGATGGCAAGGCAGCCTATGCCGACCGTACGATGGATGGTGTCAAATTTGCGCGCGACAACGTTGGCCTCAAGTTCGACAAGCAGCACATCGGTTCCACCCTGGAAAGCGTCAAGGCGCAGGTGTACTACAACTACATCGACCACGTGATGGATAACTACAGCATGCGTCCTCAGGCCGGGATGAAGATGGTCAACAATCCGGATCGCAAGACGACCGGCGGACATGTGCTGTTTGGCCTGAACCTGAGCGAAGCCACGCAGGCCAAGGTGGGTCTGGATTACCAGAGCAACACCCATACGCTGCGTACCACCATGAACCAGACGACCACCCCCTATCAGCTATTGCCCCGTGCGGAGGATGCCAACTTCCGCAACTACGGCGTGTTCGGAGAAGTCACGCACAACGTGGATGACAGCGGTCGCGTCATCGGTGGCTTGCGGGTCGATAACTGGCACGCCGAGGATCGGCGGGCCGCAACGCTGACGGCTCGCGATGCGAATAACGTGATGTATTCGGTCACCAATCCGACCTCCAGGCAAAGTCGCAACCAGACGCTGAGCAGTGGATTCGCGCGCTACGAGCGGGAACTCGCTGCTACGCCGGCGACCATCTATGCCGGCATCGGCCATACCGAGCGCTTCCCCGACTACTGGGAACTGATTTCTGCCTACAAGGAAAGCCTGACCACCGCCAGTGCTTTCAACACCAATCCAGAAAAGACCACGCAGCTCGACTTTGGCACGATCTACAAGGCGGGGCAATGGTCGGCCTCGGTGTCCGGTTTTTATAGCAAAGTCAGAGATTTCATTCTGATCCAGTCAGGCGTTGTCAAGACCGTGCCGGCACGAACCGTCACCATCACCCGCAATGTCAACGCCACCACCTGGGGCGCGGAAGCCGGTTTGGCTTATCAGTTGGCGCAGAGCTGGAAACTGGACGGCAGCCTGGCTTTCGTGCATGGCAGCAACGACACGGACAACGTGGCATTGGGGCAGATTCCACCGCTTGAAATGCGGCTGGGGGCCACCTACGACAACCGTACCTGGACGGTGGGCGGCTTGCTGCGCATGGCTTCCGCACAGAACCGGTTTGCGGTCAATCAGGGCAACATCGTTGGCCAGGATATTGGCCGTACCGGTGGTTTCGGTGTGTTCTCGGTGAATGGCGCCTACCGTATCAGCAAGGATGCGCAGATCACCGCCGGCATCGATAACCTGTTCGACAAGACCTACGCCGAGCACATCAGCCGCCGGGGCAGTGCGGTAACGGGCTTCCCGACCACCACGCGCATCAATGAAACCGGCCGCAACCTGTGGGTGAAAGGGAACCTCAAGTTCTGACGATCATTTGCAGCGATCGTGAAAAAGCCGCCGGGATTCCCGGCGGCTTTTTCATCTCCGTCATTCAGGCGCAGGCCGGAATCCAGTCAGGGAAGCACAGAACATTAGCGTCACTCCCGCGGAGGCGGGAGTCCAGTTATTCAAAAAGCTGGATGCCCGCCTACGCGGGCATGACACCTTATTGGATCCGGCGCAACTAGAGTATGAGCGGTTATGACCTTAGACGGGCTCAGTACCGAACGTGGTTGAAACTATATACCGCTGGCTCAACCCACCGTCCAGTTCACCACGCCACTATACGCCGTGCCGAGCACCACCAGCCCGAACGCGATGCGATACCACGCGAACATGGTGAAGTCGTGATGGCTGATGAAACGCAGCAGCCAGCGCACGCACAGGAACGCGCTGATAAACGAAGTGATACTGCCGGCGACAAACATGCCGAGGTCTTCGGCGTGGAACAGTTCTCGATATTTCACTACCTCGTATACCGTCGCACCGAACAGCGTCGGGATTGCGAGGAAGAACGAAAACTCCGCCGCGGCCTTGCGGCTCAGGCCGAAAAACAGCCCGCCGATGATCGTCGAACCCGAGCGCGACATGCCAGGGAATAGCGCCAGCGTTTGCGCGCAGCCGACCTTGAGCGCGGTCTTCCAGTTCATGTCGTCCACGGTTTCGAAGGCGATCTTGTGCTGACGCTTTTCCGCCCACAGGATGACCAGGCCGCCCACGATAAAAGCCAGCGCGACCGGCACCGGCGCGAACAGGTAAGTCTTGATCTTGCTGGCGAACAGCAGTCCGAGCACGGCGGCTGGCAAAAAGGCGATCAGCAGATTGGCGGTAAAGCGCTGCGCCGCACGCTCCTGTGCCAGCCCACTTACCACCTTGAAAATTTTCGCGCGGTATTCCCAGCACACCGCGAGGATCGCGGCAAACTGTATGACGATTTCAAATACCTTCCCCTTTTCGTCGTTGAAGTTGAGCAGGTCACCCGCCAGAATCAGGTGGCCGGTGCTGGAAATCGGCAAGAATTCGGTCAAGCCTTCGACCACGCCAAGGACGGCGGCTTTGAGCAGCAGTAATGTGTCCATAAATATTCCGTCGTTCCCTCCCCATTTGAGGGGGAGGGTTGGGGTGAGGGTAGAAGCTGTGCGGAATGAGGCCGCAAACCAAAACGCCGATTATACCCGCGTCTGCACGGCCCGTTCGGTAGCGATGCGGCCGTTTACCGCGCGCCGTTCGTCATCGCTCATCTGCGGCCAGCGCGTGACTTCATCCAGCGTGCGCAGGCAACTGCGGCACACATCATCGCCTAGCGCCGTGGTGCAATGCCCGACGCAGGGACAATCGGCAGATATCTCATCAAGGAATGATGCGTCAGAAGAATTCATTTGCAGGTTACTGAGATTTTCATAATTTGTGACATTGCGTTGTGAAGGGCGCGCACCTCTCGCAACCTTACAGGGTTTTACCGGTCCCCTCTCCCACTCGTGGGAGAGGGGCAGGGGAGAGGGAGGCGTGTCGTGATTTTCGGAAACATAAATTAAAAAGCCGCCGGTCGTGTGGCCATTTCCAGTTCCGCCAGCCACGCCAGCGCCTGCTCGCGTGATCCCCCGCACATTTCCGCCGCGGGCTGCAGCCCGCCGCAATACGCCGGCCGTTCCGGCTGACCAAACACCTTGCAGCGCAGTTCTTCGTCCAGCTGCACGCACGCCACCCCCGCGGGCTTGCCGTGCGGCATGCCGGGCAGCGGCGAAGTGATGGAGGGCGCGATGCAGCAGGCGGCGCAATGGGGGCGGCAGGTCATGGGGCGCGATTATATCCGCGCCAGCCCTGACGTAGCTGACTTGATGGCCCCAAATAATTGCCACGCAACGAATGTGACCGGCGGCCGCCACGTTCACCGTGTGCGTAAAATTGACGTACAATGCTCACAACCTGTTCCGGGAGTAGCAGCCATGTCTGCAAGCAAGACCAATGAATCGTCGCGAATCAATTTGCGCACCAGCGCCGATGCCAAGGCCATGATCGAACGTGCTGCAGCGTTGATGGGAACGACCGTTTCCAGCTTCATGCTGCAGAACGCATACGAGGCGGCGCGGCGCGTGGTGTCGGACTACGACACGCTCATGCTCACCCAGCGCGACTTTGAGGCATTTGCCTCGTCCATGGAAAAGCCACCCAAGCCAAAAGCCGCATTGAAAAAACTCATGGCGCGCCGGTAAGCGTGGCAGTCATCCAGCTGCTCGACAAGCAGCACAACCGCAATGGGTTTGATTGTGGCGACGCGGCGCTTAACGAATTTTTGCAGCGCCAGGCAGGCCAGCAACAACGGCGCGGCTTTGGCAAAACCTATGTGGCGCTTGCGGAAGATGGCACAACAGTCATCGGATTCGTCACCGTGAGCGCCGGCCAGATCGCCACGGCAGCGCTGCCCGCCCAGTCAAAACTGCCGCGCCATCCCGCCCCTATCCTGCGCATTGGCCGCTTGGCGGTTGATGTCCGCCATCAGGGAAAAGGCACCGGCCAGGACCTGCTGGCGTTCGCATTGCACTTGGCTGTGGAATTCTCGCAGCGCGTGGGGCTGTATGCCGTCGTAGTCGACGCCAAACACGACAAGGCCAAAGCGTTTTATACCAGGCTGGGATTCATAGCCTGCATGGATAGTCCGCTGTCGCTGTATTTGCCGGTCGTCACGCTGGAGCAGGCCACTGTTTATTCAGGGTAGCTGCGGCAGTTTCGTTTTTGACTGCTCCCATCTGTGCTTACCGTTCGGCCTTCCAGAATACTCGCTTGAACTTTTTCAAATGCTTCCACCACTGTGGAGGTGGTGTCAGATTGCCTTTCTTCACGTTTGCCATATTTTGTTTTCAATCAGTTGGTTGTTGGGTTGGCTCTGGCCAATTCTTGACTGGTAACTAACAATGTCATATTGTCTATAAAAATACCCAGGAGAACGAACGTTCATGACTCCCGTAATCGCTCTGGTAAGTGACCAAGATGCGGCACTTGCCTATCTTGCCGAAGCCCGTAAACACCATACTCAAGCCGCTATTGCCAAGCATCTCGGGGTTGGTGTTCGCACTATCAGCCGCTGGGAAGCACGGGAAACCAAGCCCAAAGCATATCGTGCAGTAGCGCAATCGTTGCAGCAGCTCCTGCCGTTACCGGAGCCTAAAATCCCGGAAGGCAGTTTCGACTTCATCGATCTGTTCGCAGGCATCGGCGGCATCCGCAAGGCATTCGAGAGTATAGGCGGGCGCTGCGTGTTCACCAGCGAGTGGGATAGCTACGCGCAAAAAACCTATGCCGAAAATTTCCGAGATGGTCACTCTATCGCGGGTGACATCACAAAGATTGAGGCAGAAAGCATTCCTGACCACGACGTCCTGCTGGCTGGATTTCCGTGCCAGCCATTTTCGATTGCCGGAGTTTCCAAGAAGAACGCGCTGGGCAGAGCGCATGGTTTCGCATGCGAAACTCAGGGCACATTGTTCTTTGATGTAGCGCGAATCATTGATGCAAAGCGCCCGCGCGCTTTTCTGCTTGAGAATGTCAAGAATCTCGTCTCGCACGACAAGGGGCGCACCTTTGACGTGATTCGCCGCACCCTGACGGAAGACCTTGGCTACAACATTCATTACCGCGTGATAGACGGTGCGCATTTCACGCCCCAACATCGTGAACGCATCATTATTGTTGGATTCCGCGAGCCGGTAGCTTTCGACTTTGATGCGCTTCCATTGCGTCCCAAAGGCGAGATTAAACTGAAAGACATTCTGCACCGTACCGACGGCACCGAGCCTGTATTGGAATGGGATGAAGGCAGATTCTTCGATCACAAGAAAAAGCGTGTGCCGGATAAATACACACTGACGGACAAGCTTTGGCTCTATTTGCAGAACTACGCAGAAAAGCATCGAGCCAAAGGCAATGGCTTCGGGTTTGGGCTGGTCACGCCGGACAACATTGCGCGCACCCTCTCGGCGCGTTACTACAAGGACGGCTCGGAAATCCTTGTTTATCAGGGGGAGAACAAGAGCCCGCGCAGGCTGACTCCAAGGGAGTGCGCGCGGTTGATGGGTTTTCCGGATACATTCAGGATTACGGTTTCGGACACAAGAGCATACAAGCAATTCGGAAATTCCGTTGTTGTTGATGTCATGACTCATGTTGCAAAGTTAATGCAACCAATGCTGGAAGCTGATACCCTGGAACCTGAGCTGCCCCTTCGTTATGCAACTGCTTAAAGGAAAAATAATGCACACCCAATCTCGCATTCCAAAGCTTCGCGACACAACTTTTGATGGCGCATTGATTTGGTTCTCGGAATTGCAGACCAGTAATCTGCTCTTTCATCCGGAAGATGACCCGGCAGACATCATTCGCATCTCAAACGGTGAACAACTCTTTTCCGAAGAGGAAGTACAAGAGTTACGCGCCATGATGAACAAACTTGAGCAGACAATTGGTCATGAGAAAGTTATCGAGGCTGCATATCCTGTTTTCATGAAAGCATTTGGCAATCACCTGGATGCCTGATGGCTGATGTCGTTGATAAGGCGACACGCAGCAGGATGATGTCCGGCATTCGGGCGAAGGATACCCGCCCGGAATTATTTATCAGGAAAGGCCTTCATGCACTTGGCTTCCGGTATCGCCTTCATGCAAGGGATATTCCGGGTAAGCCGGATATGGTTTTCCCGAAGTACAATGCCTTGATTGAAGTTCATGGATGTTTCTGGCATGGACATGGTTGTAGCTATTTCAAATGGCCGAAATCGAATCAGGCTTTCTGGAAAGAAAAAATCAAGTTAAATAGACAGCGGGACCGCCGCAGCTTGGCAACCCAAGAGCAGTTAGGGTGGCGCGTACTTGTTGTGTGGGAATGCGCTGTTCGAAAGAACATGAGCGAGCACAATTTCGACGTTGTGAATTTGGTTGCACAGTGGCTTGTACAAGACACGAAGCCAGCATTTCTTGATGAAAATGGAGTACATCACAGATGAGTTTTCCTGACGGGGTTGCAGATTATTTTGAGGGTGTTGCAGCCAAATATCTGAGCGCCGTCGATGCCAATCCGGACAGGTCTAATCAGCATGAAATTGGGGGATTGCCTAGAGTTGGATTCAAGCGCTATCTGGGAGAACCAGTGCGAGGCGACCGGGTGGAATTTAATGCGCGCCTAGTTTACATATCCGAACGCGATGACGCGCCTCTTGTATGTAATGACACCCTTACCTGGTACGGGGCCACGCGCCGAGATGCAACAAGACCGCTTGAATATCGTCTGTATTACAAGAGCAATGCCGTAACAGAACTCCTGAATGAAGGGGATTTTTTCCTCATAGCAAAGTTGCTGGATGGATCGCTTTTACTAGTATTTGCACCACCCGGTGGAACCATCGAGGCGCAACTGAGGGTTCTATTTGGCTTGGATGAAATGGGCAACCAGTTTCAATCCGGTGAGTTGGGGAAGCAAGCGCTTATTTTGCCGCTCCGGTTCTTACTGGAGGAAATTGGTGTCACTCTTAGTGATGGTGATGAAGATGGTCGCTGGCTGGAGCGATTGATAACGCAGTTTGGCGAGACCTCATTTCCCGCTACTCAGGCATTTTCCAGTTTTGCCAGAGAGAGTGGTACTGAAGTTGATCCGATTAACGAGCCAGATAATGCGCTGATGCAGTGGATGGAGCATGAAGAAAGGTTGTTCCGAATTTTTGAGAGACACCTTGTTGGACAGCGTTTGAAGCAAGGATTCGGCGTTAACGGTGACGATGTCGATGCCTTTGTTGATTTTTCACTGAGCGTACACAATCGAAGAAAATCGAGGGTTGGCCATGCTTTTGAAGGGCATCTTGAAGCCGTATTTTCGGCAAATTCTCTTGCCTTTGAACGAGGCAAGAAGAAATGGCAGGTAACGGAAAACAACTCGAAACCCGATTTTCTCTTTCCGGGGTTTGCGAGTTATCACGACCCAACATTCCCTGACGAGCGCCTTTTCATCCTCGGGGCAAAAACTACATGCAAAGATCGGTGGCGGCAGGTTCTAGCCGAGGCCGCGAGAATCAAGACGAAACACTTGATAACGCTTGAGGCGGCGATTAGCCAAAATCAAACCGATGAAATGCATCACTCGGGTCTTCAATTGGTAGTTCCCGATTCGATTCAAGGAACATACACCGAGGTACAAAGAAACTGGTTAATGGATGTTGCATCATTCATCAACATCATCAAAACGAAATCTGATTTATGAAGCTACGCCGCCATCCAAGAGATGGCGGCAAACAAAGATCCGTACGACTAACTGACTCACGCCTTGCGATAAACCTGCGCCCCCTGCTGCACAAACTCCACCGACTTTACTTCCATTCCCTTCGCTAACGCCTCCTGTTCGGAAACGCCCTGCTTTGCCGCGAAGTCGCGCACGTCCTGGCTGATTTTCATCGAGCAGAATTGCGGGCCGCACATGGAGCAGAAGTGGGCGACCTTGGCGGATTCCTTGGGCAGGGTGGCGTCGTGGAATTCGCGCGCGCGGTCGGGGTCGAGGCCGAGGTTGAACTGGTCTTCCCAGCGGAATTCGAAGCGCGCCTTGCTCATCGCGTTGTCGCGAATTTGCGCGCCGGGGTGGCCTTTCGCGAGGTCGGCGGCGTGCGCGGCAATCTTGTAGGTGATGATGCCTTCCTTGACGTCGTCCTTGTTCGGCAGGCCGAGGTGTTCCTTGGGCGTGACGTAGCACAGCATGGCCGTACCGAACCAGCCGATCATCGCGGCGCCGATGGCGCTGGTGATGTGGTCGTAGCCGGGCGCGATGTCCATGGTGAGCGGGCCGAGCGTATAGAACGGTGCTTCCTTGCACCACTTGAGCTGCAGGTCCATGTTCTCCTTGATCATGTGCATCGGCACATGGCCGGGGCCTTCGATCATCACCTGCACGTCATGCTTCCACGCGATGTCGGTGAGTTCGCCCAGCGTCTTGAGTTCGCCCAGTTGCGCTTCGTCGTTGGCGTCGTAAATCGAGCCGGGGCGCAGGCCGTCGCCGAGGCTGAAGGTCACGTCGTAGGCCTTCATGATTTCGCAGATTTCCTCGAAGTGGGTGTAGAGGAAATTTTCCTGATGATGCGCGAGGCACCATTTGGCCATGATCGAGCCGCCGCGCGACACGATGCCGGTCATGCGCTTCGCAGTCATGGGGATGTAGCGCAGCAGCACGCCGGCGTGGATGGTGAAATAGTCCACGCCCTGTTCAGCCTGCTCGATCAGCGTGTCCTTGAAGATTTCCCAGGTCAGGTCTTCGGCGCGGCCGTTCACTTTTTCCAGCGCCTGATAGATCGGAACCGTGCCGATCGGCACCGGCGCGTTGCGGATGATCCACTCGCGGGTTTCGTGGATGTGCTTGCCGGTGGACAGGTCCATCACGGTGTCGCCACCCCAGCGGATCGCCCACGTCATTTTTTCGACTTCTTCCTGGATGCTCGAACCGAGTGCCGAGTTGCCGATGTTGGCGTTGATCTTCACAAGGAAGTTGCGGCCGATGATCATCGGCTCACATTCGGGGTGGTTAATGTTGGCAGTGATGACGGCGCGGCCGGCGGCGACTTCGCTGCGCACGAATTCCGGCGTAATGACCTTGGGCATTGCAGCGCCGAAGTTTTCGCCGGGATGCTGTTGTAGCAGCATTTCAGAGAGGCCTTCGCGCTTCTGATTCTCGCGGATGGCGATGTATTCCATCTCGGGCGTGATGATGCCCTGGCGCGCATAGTGCATCTGCGTCACGTTCATGCCCGGCTTGGCGCGGCGCGGCGTATGCTTGAGGTTGAAGCGCATCGCGGCGAGTTCGGGATCGCTCAGTCGTTCGCGGCCATATTCGGAAGTAAGCTGGCCCAGAGCCTCGGTGTCGCCCCGCTCTTCGATCCACTTCGCGCGCAGTTCAGGCAGGCCGGAGCGGATGTCGATTTTTGCCTCGGGATCGGTATAGGGACCGGAGCAGTCATACACGTAAATCGGCGGATTTTTTTCGACGCCGTTGCTGGTGTGGGTGTCGGTCAGGGTGATTTCGCGCATCGGCACCCGGATGTCCGGGCGGCTGCCTTGCACGTAGACCTTGCGCGAATTCGGCAACGGCTTGACGGCGGCTGCGTCGACGTGGGCGGCCTCGGCGGTAAACGCGGGCGCGACAAATTTGGGATTGGCATTCATGTGTGTGCTCCGAAAATCAAGAAGCACCAACGGATGCTTCCCTTTGCGGCATTATCCGTACAGGTTCAAAGGGTGTCTCTCACTCCGCCATGTGGTTGTAAAAATACCGGCGAAGACCCCCAGCTCAGGCCGCAAGTTAAAGGAAAGATGGGCGAAATGCAAGTTGACTAGTCTGGTATGTTGAGCCAGCGGGTGGGTGTTGCTATACTCGGCGCGCGTAATATACCGAAAAACAAAAGGCTGGAGAGGGAGATGCTGGATATGGAGCAGGCACGTTTCAATATGATCGAGCAACAGATTCGTCCGTGTGAGGTGCTGGACGGGCGCGTTCTGGAATTGCTCAAACACGTGAAGCGCGAGCACTTTGTGCCGAAAGACAAAAAAGGGTTGGCATTTGCCGACATCGAGATGCCGCTCGGTTACGGCGCCGTGATGTGGCAGCCCAAGCTGGAAGGCCGGGCGCTGCAGGAATTGCAGGTTGCTCCCGATGACCGGGTGCTGGAAGTCGGCACCGGCAGTGGCTACCTGACTGCGCTGCTGGCGGCATTGGCCGGGCACGTGACGTCGGTCGAGATCGTGCCGGAGTTGAGTGCGGCCGCCCAGCAGAACCTCGCTCCCTATCATCGCAACAATATTACCCTTGAAGTCGGCGACGCGGCGCGTGGCTGGGGCAACGGCGCAGGCTATGATGTGATCGTGCTCACCGGCTCGACCCCGGTCCTGCCCGAAGTGTTCCGGAGCAGCCTGAATGTCGGCGGGCGTTTGTTTGCCGTGGTAGGTGATGCGCCGGTGATGGAAGCGAAGCTGATTACGCGGGTGGCCCCTGATACCTTCGAGTCGGTCAATATCCTCGAAACCTGTGTCGCACCGTTGCAGAATGCCGAGCAGCCCAGCCGCTTTGTTTTCTGAGCGCGGGGCGCAGGGATTGCGCGACTGCGCGGTTGTACTGTAGTATTAGCAAAACCTAATATACGAGTTACGCAAAACCTGATGAAGCTGAAATCCTTATCTCTGCTGTTGGCGGCTTTGCTTGGTGCGAGTGGTGGTGCACAGGCTGCCGATCTGCTGGAAACGTATCGCGCGGCGCAGACCAATGACGCCGTGTTCGCGGCTGCGCGGGCGGCGCGCCAGGCTGGTCAGGAAAAGCTGCCGCAAGGCCGCTCCCTGTTGTTGCCCAACGTCAGCTTAAATGCGAACAGCACGTTCAACGATCAGACCACGCAGTTCAAGGGGGCGTTCATCGTTCCGGGCGGCACCAGCCGCTTCAACAGCAACGGTTACGGCGTGAACCTGGTGCAACCGTTGTTCCGGCAGCAGAACTGGGTGATTTACAGCGAAGCCGAATTGCAGGTGGCGCAGACCGAGGCGCAATTCAAAATTGCCGAACAGGACCTGATCCTGCGCGTGGCCCAAGCCTATTTTGATGTGCTGATTGCGCAGGACAGCGTGCAGCTTTCCGAGGCGCAGAAAAAAGCCATTTCCGAGCAGCTCGAACAGGCGAAGCGCAACTTCGATGTGGGTACCGCCACCATTACCGATACGCTCGAGGCCCAGGCTCGCTACGACCTGACCAGCTCGCAGGAAATTGCCGCGCGCAACAATCTGGAAATCAAGCGCCGCGCACTGCAACAGCTGATCAATGCGATGCCGCAGGACCTCAAGCCACTGGGCAAGGAATTCAAGCTGGAAGCGCCCCAGCCCGACGACATGGAGAAATGGGTGGATGCTTCGCAAGCGAGCAGCCTGCAACTGGCCCTCGCCAAGGCGGGAGCGGAACTGGCGGAAAAGGAAGTGGCGCGCAATCGCGGCGGCCATTATCCGACGGTTGATCTGGTCGCGAACTACTCCCGAAACAACGCCAACGGCGGCATGTTCGGCATCGGCACCGACACCACAAGCAAGAGCATCGGAGTGCAGCTCAATCTGCCGCTCTACCAGGGCGGGGCAGTGAATTCGAAGGTGCGCGAGGCGGAGGCCAATCGCGACCGCGCCAGGCAGGAACTGGAAAATGTCCGTCGTGACGTGGCGCTGCAAACACGCCAAGCCTACCTCGGGGTAGCGAATGGGATGGCGCAGGTCAAGGCGTTGCAGCAAGCACTTGCCTCCAGCGAGAGCGTCCTGGAAGCGACCAAATTGGGGCAGGATGTCGGCGTGCGGACCAACCTTGATGTGCTGAACGCGCAGCAGCAGCTGTACGCCACCCGCCGCGATCTGTATCAGGCCGAATACAACTACCTGCTCAGCCAGCTGCGCTTGAAGGCGGCGGTGGGTGCGCTGAGCGAAGACGGGCTGACGCAGGTCAATCTGGCGCTCCACTAAGTCCTTCATCGCGCTTGACAGGGGCAGGTCGGGCTGCTGTAATGCGCACCGTTCATTTGGTGAACGCAGTGCATGTCCGACGATAATACCAGCTACGGTTTACTTAAGACCTTAGAAGATAACCCGAGCCTTTCCCAGAGAGACCTGGCGAAACGCTTGGGTGTCAGTCTTGGCAAAGTCAACTACTGCCTGAATGCGCTGGTCGAAAAGGGCTGCCTGAAAGTAAACAATTTCCGCAACAGCGACAACAAGCTGGCATACGCCTACCTGCTTACCCCGCGCGGAGTCGAGCAGAAGGCGCGCATGACGGTGGAATTCCTGCAAATCAAGGTGCGGGAATACGAAAGGCTGCGTGCGGAAATCGAAGAATTGAAACGGGAAGCCGAGCAGAAAGGGTTGATGGAAAATAAGCATGAATAATGTGTATGCCGTTATCCTCGCCGGCGGCAGCGGTAGCCGCCTGTGGCCGCTTTCCCGCCAACATTTGCCGAAACAGTTCCTGACCCTGGATGGTGATGCGTCGCTGCTGCAGACCACGATTAACCGGCTGGCTCCGGTGATCGAAGCAGCGAACGTCCTGATCGTTACCCAGGAATCCCACGCCAAGGGCGAGGCCTATCATGCCTTGCTGCCCTACCAGACCCTGTTCGAACCGATCGGGCGCAATACTGCGCCGGCGATTGCGCTGGCAGCGGCAAGCCTGATGGCAAAGGGTGAAGACCCGATCATGGTGGTGTTGCCGGCTGATCATCTCATCAAGGACGAAGTGCAGTTCCGTGCGCATCTCACTACGGCAATCGAAGCGGCTGCGAGCGGCAAGCTGGTTACCTTCGGCATTGAGCCGACGCGGCCTGATACGGGATTTGGCTACATCAAGGCCCATCCCGGCGCGGGGGCGGAGATTTATGAAGTCGAACGATTTACCGAGAAGCCGGATCACGCGACTGCCGAACGTTTCCTGCAGGAAGGCGGTTATTACTGGAATTCCGGAATGTTCGTCTGGCGTGCCTCGGTGATTCTTGCTGAGATTCAGCGCTATTTGCCTACCGTTGATGAGGTACTCCAGGACATCGTGGTTGAGGGCAGTGCCGGAACATTCCAGCAGGCAGTGGAAAAATATTTTGCCAGGATGCCGTCGATCTCCATCGACTACGGCGTGCTGGAAAAATCTGAGCGCGTTTCGCTGATCCCGTGCGACATCGGCTGGAACGATGTCGGCAGCTGGCAGGCGGTGCACGAAACTTCCATGCAAGACAATGATGGCAACGCCCTGCAGGGTAATGTAATTGCGGTTGATTGCAAGAACAGTTTGATCCGGGCCGAGAAGCGGCTGGTGGCGGCCATTGGAGTGGAAGACCTGTGCGTGGTCGAAACCGCCGACGCGGTACTGATCTCGAAGAGCGATCAGACCCAACGGGTGCGCGAAGTGGTTGACGCCCTTGAGCAACGCGGTGCGACCGAGCATATCTACCATGCCAAGGTGAATCGCCCGTGGGGCAGTTATACGGTGCTTGAGGAAGATGCGGAAGGTTTTAAAATCAAGCGTATCGAAGTTGCTCCCGGTGCGCGCCTCAGCCTGCAAAGCCACACCCGTCGTTCCGAACACTGGGTGGTAGTGTCGGGTACGGCGACAGTGACCAATGGCGATGAAGTCGTGACCGTGCACAAGAACCAGAGTACCTATATTCCTATCGGCGCAAAGCATCGCCTGGAAAATTTGGGAACCGAGCCGCTGCACATTGTCGAGATCCAGGTTGGCGAATATCTGGGCGAAGATGACATCCGGCGTTATGAAGACAATTACGGAAGATAGTTACCAACGAGAAAGGCGGATATGAGCAAGGCGAAGAAAGTCGCATTGATTACCGGTGTCACCGGGCAGGACGGGGCATACCTGTCTGAGCTGCTGCTGGGCAAAGGCTACGAAGTGCATGGGATCAAGCGTCGCAGCTCGCTATTCAATACCGCGCGCATTGACCATTTGTTCCATGATACGCACGAGAAGGGCTTACCCTTCTTTCTGCATCACGGCGACATGACCGATTCATCAAGCCTCACGCACATCATACAGAAAGTGCAACCGGACGAGATCTACAATCTCGCAGCACAGAGCCACGTCGCCGTTTCGTTTGAAGAGCCGGAATATACTGCCAACTCGGATGCACTCGGTGCATTGCGCATCCTGGAAGCGATCCGCATTCTTGGCCTGAGCAAGAAAACGCGCTTCTACCAAGCCTCGACGTCGGAGCTGTATGGATTAGTGCAGGAGATTCCGCAGAAGGAAACTACTCCGTTCTATCCGCGCAGCCCATACGCCGTGGCCAAGCTATATGCGTACTGGATCACGATCAATTATCGCGAAGCTTACGGTATCTACGCCTGCAACGGTATTCTGTTCAACCACGAATCGCCGATCCGTGGCGAGACATTTGTTACGCGCAAAATTACCCGTGCCTTGGCGCGCATCAAGCTCGGGCTGCAAGAATGCCTGTATCTCGGTAACCTGAATGCCCTGCGCGACTGGGGGCATGCCAAGGACTACGTCGAGATGCAATGGCTGATGCTGCAGCAGGACACGCCCGAGGACTACGTCATTGCGACCGGTGAGCAGCGCAGCGTGCGCGAGTTCATCAACATCGCAGCCTCGAAGCTCGGCTTCCAGATCACATGGCGCGGTACGGGCAAAGAA
>DASSQR010000060.1:0-60620 GCA_035702405.1 Gallionella sp.
CCTGCGGCTCGAAGATGCTGGAAAACTTCATCGCGCCCTACGACGCGCATGTCATCACGCAATTCAACCGCGCCGGCGCAGTGAACCTCGGCAAGACCAACATGGACGAATTCGCCATGGGGTCGAGCAACGAGACTTCGTATTTTGGCCCGGTGAGAAACCCGTGGGACCAGAACGCCGTGCCGGGCGGCAGCTCGGGCGGCGCCGCGTCTGCCGTGGCGGCACGCCTGTGTGCAGCAGCCACCGGCACCGACACCGGCGGCTCGATTCGCCAGCCGGCTGCGCTGTGCGGCATTTCCGGCCTCAAGCCGACCTACGGCGTCTGCTCGCGCTACGGCATGATCGCGTTCGCCTCCAGTCTCGACCAGGCCGGCCCGATGGCGCACAGTGCGGAAGACCTGGCGCTGCTGCTCAACACCATGGCCGGCTTCGATGAGCGCGATTCCACGTCGCTGCAACGCGAAAAGGAAGACTACGCGCGCGACCTCACCAAGCCGCTGGCGGGCTTGCGCATCGGCCTGCCGAAGGAATTTTTTGCCGCCGGCTTGGGCAACGACGTCGCACAGGCGGTTGAGGCCGCGATTACCGAATACCGCAAGCTTGGCGCGACCACTGTCGAAATCAGCCTGCCGAATTCCGGATTGTCGGTACCGGTGTATTACGTGCTCGCACCGGCCGAGGCCTCGAGCAATCTGTCGCGTTTCGACGGCGTGCGCTACGGCTACCGCGCCCCCGAATACAGCGACCTCGCCGACATGTACGAAAAGAGCCGCGCGCAAGGCTTCGGCGCCGAAGTGAAGCGCCGCATCATGATCGGTACCTACGTGCTGTCGCACGGCTATTACGACGCCTATTACCTGCAGGCGCAGAAAATCCGGCGCCTGATCGCACAGGATTTCACCGAGGCATTCAAGCAATGCGACGTGATCATGGGACCGACCTCGCCTTCGACCGCGTTCAAGCTCGGCGAGAAGGGCGACGATCCCGTGCAGATGTACCTGTCCGACATTTACACGATTGCGGTGAATTTGGCTGGCCTGCCGGGCATGTCGATTCCATGCGGCTTCGGCGCGAACAATATGCCGGTCGGTTTGCAGATCATCGGCAACTATTTCGACGAAGCGCGCATGTTGAATGTCGCGCACCAATACCAAATGGCGACCGACTGGCACAGCCGCGCGCCAGCCGGTCTATAAGAAACAGGGCCTGTAAGGAAACAACATGACTTGGGAAATCGTCATCGGGCTGGAAGTTCATGCGCAACTTTCGACCAACAGTAAAATTTTTTCGGGCGCGTCCACCACTTTCGGCGCCGAGCCTAACACGCAGGCAGATGCCGTGAGCATCGCGCTGCCGGGGGTGCTGCCCGTGCTGAACAAGGGCGCGGTGGAACGCGCGATCAAATTTGGCCTGGCGACCGGCGCGCACATCGCGCCGCGCTCGGTGTTCGCACGCAAGAATTATTTCTACCCAGACCTGCCGAAGGGCTACCAGATCAGCCAGTTCGACCTGCCGGTGGTCGGCCAGGGCGCGCTGACCATCCAGGTGCCGGCACATGGCAACCAGTCCGCCTACGAAAAGGTGGTGCGCCTCACGCGTGCCCACCTCGAAGAGGACGCCGGCAAGTCGCTGCACGAAGACTTCCACGGCATGACCGGCATCGACCTGAACCGGGCCGGCACGCCGCTGCTGGAAATCGTGTCTGAACCGGACATGCGCTCGGCTGCTGAAGCGGTAGCCTATGCCCGCGCGCTGCACACCCTGGTGCGCTGGATTGGAATCTGCGACGGCAACATGCAGGAAGGCTCGTTCCGCTGCGACGCGAACGTCTCGGTGCACCATCCGGGCACGCCGTTCGGCACGCGACGCGAAATCAAGAACCTCAATTCGTTCCGCTTCCTTGAGCAGGCGATCAATTACGAGGTGCAGTGGCAGATCGATACGCTGGTCAACGGCGGCACCATCCACCAGGCTACCGTGCTGTTCGATCCAGACAAGGGCGAGACGCGCATGATGCGCACCAAGGAAGAAGCGCACGATTACCGCTATTTCCCCGACCCCGATCTGTTACCGCTGGAAATTTCGTCGGCATGGATCGACGAGGTACGCGCGACGCTGCCGGAGCTGCCGCAGGCCAAACAGGCGCGCTATGTGAATGAGCTCGGCCTGTCCGCCTACGATGCCGGCATTCTCACCGCGTCGCGCGAAATGGCCGATTTCTTCGAAACCGCACTAACGGCGGTGCCGAAAGACGCCAAACTGTGCGCCAACTGGATCATCGGAGAACTCAGCGCGCAGCTCAACCGCGACGGGCTGGACATGGCGCAATGCCCGATCACGCCGCAGCAACTCGGCGGCATGCTCGCGCGCATCGTGGACAACACGATCTCCAACTCCGGCGCGAAGGAAGTGTTCCGCACCATGTGGGCCGAAGGCGGTGACGCCGATGCGATCATCGAGGCGAAGGGACTGAAACAGGTATCGGACAGCGGCGCCATCGAAGCGCTGGTGGATGAAATCATCGCCGCAAATCCGGCGCAGGTAGCCGATTATCGCAGCGGCAAGGACAAGCTGTTCGGCTTCTTCGTCGGGCTGGCGATGAAAGCCAGCAAGGGCAAGGCGAACCCGGCGCAGTTGAACGAAGTGCTGAAGAAAAAGCTGGCTGGCTGATCCCGCCACCCACAATCCCGAGACGGAAGGCCGCAGAAATGCGGCCTTCCGCTTTCATGCCCAATCTATTTCTTCAACCCTTCTGCGTGCATCGCCGCCTGCACCGCCGGCCGTTCGCCGATGCGCACCATGTAATCCCTGAGCCTGGGGAACGGCACGAGGTCGACGCCAGTAAATGCACTCCAGCGCGTTACCGTGAACAGGTAGGCATCCGCCACGCTAAAATACTCGCCCAGCAAATACGGCTTGTCCTGCAGTTGGGATTCCACATATCCCAACCGCAGCGCAATGCGGTTGCGAAAAGCGGTTTTAGTCTCCTCCGGTGACGCCTTGTTGAACAGCGGACTGAAGGATTTGTGGATTTCCGTCCCGATGAAAGTGAGCCATTCCTGCAAGCGATATCGTTCCATGGTGCCAGCCGCAGGTGCGAGGTTGGCCGCCGGTTGCCGGTCGGCAATGTATTGCAGGATCGCGGGGCCTTCGGTCAGGATACTGCCATCATCCAGCCGGATCGTCGGAACATAGCTCTTGGGGTTGATCCGGTTGAAGTCGTCACCGGTGGCGGTCAGTTTCGTGGCGAAATCCACTTTCTCGATCTCGTAGGGCAATCCAGTTTCCTGCAATGCGATATGCGACGCCAGCGAGCAGGCACCGGGAGAGTAATATAGTTTCATGTGGACTCCTCAGAATAAGCGATTCGTACACCAACTTGCGAAAATCGTTTTCCCGGCATCGTCCTTGCATGCCAGCCGGAAGGATTATGGCGATTCTGGCACTTTACCGTCAAATGCTCAGTCCGCGTGGCTTGTGCGGCGCATTGGCGAACAGCCGGTCGTATAGCCAGCACGGCAACAGCTTGAGCAGACGCCCCACCAAACCCATTTGCCACGGAATCACCGTAAAGGCAGTTTGCTTTTCAATGGCACGTGCCATGCGCCTCGCCGCATCCTCGGCGGTCAGGATGAATGGCATCGGATAGGGATTGATCTCGGTCATCGCGGTCCGGATGTAGCCGGGGCAAATCGTGACGACTTTTACGCCGCTATCGTGCAGCTCAACACGCAACGATTCGAGATAGGAAATCGCGGCCGCCTTGGATGCGGAATAAGCTCCGGCTCCGGGCAATCCCCGAAACCCGGCGACGCTCGCGATGCCAACCAGCGTGCCGCGCTGCGCCATGCGCATGGGCTCAACGAACGGCTGGAAGGTCTGCACCATGCCCATCACGTTGATTTCCATGACCTGCCGGAATGCATCAAGGTCCTCGGCATGTTCGGTGAGCGTCCCGACGCTCACGCCGGCATTGGCAATCACCACATCGGGCACCCCGGCGCGCGCAATGAAGTCACCGGCGGCCTGTCGCAACGCGGCAGCATCGCGTACATCCAAGGCGTAACAAAAAACTTTATCGGGAAATTCGGCGGCGAGAGCTTGCAGCAATTCACCGCGCCGGGCAAGCGCGGCGACGGTTGCGCCGCGCGCGAGATAATGGCGCGCCAGAGCAAGACCAATGCCGCCCGAGGCACCGCTGATGACCAGCCGTTGCGGCATCATCTGGTGCGGCCTGCCAGGGAGCTGAAAACGGCAGGCGCGACACTCACAAGGTTCAGGATTATTTTGCCTTGGCCGGCTTGCCGCCCGCGGCAGCATGCTCCTTGCGCGCCCGGGCGATCACGTCGTTCAGCACGCGGATCGTGTCGTCAGGCTGAAGGCCGGTAATCACATATTTGCCGTCAACAATCAGGGTCGGGGTGCCCTGGATGCCATAGGTGCGGATCATCTGCTTGGCGCGCGCAACCTTGCTCTGAACCGAGAAGGAGTTGTAGGCCGCCGCGAACTTGTTCCGGTCCACGCCGCGAGTCGCGAGAAAAGCGCTGATCGAATCCAGGTCGAACAGGTTTGCATTACCCACATGAATGCCCTGGTAGATGGCATCGTCCAGCTGCTTGAACTTTTCCGTACCCTCGATCGCATAGAAAGTGCGCGCCAGCGGCTCGGTCGCATCGCTGAACATGGTCGGCACAAAAATCAGCTCGACGTCCTTGGGCATGGTCTTTTCCCACGCGGAGAGCTTCGGATGCAGGTGGAAGCAATGTCCGCACTGATAAAAGAAAAATTCCAGCACTTCGATCTTCTTGGTGCTGGTCGGCTGCGCCGGATTCAACAATTGGTAGTCCTTGCCCAGTTCGGCAGCTGCCAGCGCGGCTCCGCTCACCAGCAACGCGGCGGCAACCAGCAGGCTATTCATCAGTTTTTTCACACTCGACTCCTTCAGGATAAACACATCAAAGTTTTCATTGCCCGCGCATTGGAGTGGCATCCACGCCATTTTGTTTCAATTCGCTGCGCGCCTTGTTCATTTCGTCCGTGCTCGGGAAGGGGCCGACGCGAACCCGATGCCAAATGCCCTTGTCCGGAATGGTCACCGTCAGCACGCTCACATTCATGTCCATCAGCGTCAGCTTGGCCTTGAGCTTTTCGGCGTCATCGGCATTCGAGAATGAGCCTGCCTGCAGAAAATAAGTTTCCTTGCCGGCCGGTTTACCCTGACCCGGCTGCGCCTTTTCAGCCGCCTTGCCCGGCTCGCCTACGGTCGCCTCCTGCTTGTCCGTCAACACCTTGTAGAACTCGAAACGCGGCTTCTCTTCGCCGACTCCGGAGGCTGCCACCGGGGCGGACTGGGCTGCCGGCATCGCAGCCGGCGCGGCTGGAGCAGGAGCAACCGGCGCCGCAGCTTTGGGATGTTTGGCTACCTCCGTCGGTTCGGTATTCACGAACGGGCTCGGCGATTTCAGGATGTACCACGCTAGGCCGGAGGACATCGCGACCCCGATGATCATTCCGACCAGGATGCCGGTCAGCAGCGGATTACCTTCCTTGCGCGTCGTCGCGAATTTGTTGCCAGTATTTCTGCTCATGTATGGTCTGATCCTGTCACATTTTTTCCGGGGCGCTGATGCCGAGCAGCGCCAGGCCGTTGTGCATCACCTGGGCGACCGCGGCAATCAGGGCGAGACGCGCGCATTTGAGCGCTTCGTCTTCGACCAGGAAACGCGAGGCATTATAGTAGCTGTGAAAATCGGCCGCCAAATCCTTCAGGTAGAACGCGATCAGGTGCGGCGCGAGATCACCGGCGGCATTTTCGATTACCTGCGGATAATCGATCAGCTTTTGCAGCAGCGCGGTTTCGTAATCGCTGTCCAGCAACCGGACATTCGCATGCAGCAGGGACTGACGCTCGCCTTCCCATTGCGCCAGCACCGCGCTGATCCGCGCGTGGGCATACTGGATGTAGTACACCGGATTCTCGTTGCTCTTCGACTTCGCCAGATCGATGTCGAACACCAGCTGCGAGTCGGGGTGGCGCGCCGCGAGGAAATAGCGCGTGGCATCGCAGCCGACCTCGTCGATCAGGTCGCGCAACGTGACATAACTGCCCGCGCGCTTGGAAATCTTCACTTCCTGGCCATTCCTCAGCACCGTCACCATCTGGTGCAGCACATAATCGGGCCAGCCCTGCGGGATGCCCACGTCCAGCGCCTGCAAGCCTGCTCTTACACGGGTAATCGTGCTGTGATGGTCCGCGCCCTGCTCGTTGATCACGCGCTCGAAACCGCGCTTCCACTTGTCCCAGTGATAGGCCACATCCGGCACGAAGTAGGTATAGCCGCCCTCGCGCTTGCGCATCACGCGGTCCTTGTCGTCGCCAAAGTCGGTGGTGCGCAGCCACAGCGCGTCGTCCTGCTCATAGGTATGACCGCTGGCAATCAGCTTGCTGACGGTTTCCTCAACCTTGCCGTCGGTATACAGCGCCGACTCCAGCGAGAACACGTCGAACTCGACCTCAAATGCACGCAGGTCCAGGTCCTGCTCGCGGCGCAGATAGGCCACCGCAAAATGACGGATCGCCTCGGCATCATCCGCATCGCCCTTGCCGGTGATGTGCTGGTCGTCCGCCTCAACTGTTTCCTGTGCCATGTAGGCATTCGCCACGTCCGCGATGTAATCGCCGCGATAGCCGTCTTCCGGCCAGGATGGATCCTCGGGAGTGATGCCCTTGCAGCGCAGTTGCACCGAGCGCATGAGGTTGTCGATTTGTTGCCCGGCATCGTTGTAATAGAACTCGCGCGTCACGTTCCAGCCGGCGGCGTGCAACACGCGGCACAGGCAATCGCCCACCGCCGCGCCGCGCCCATGGCCGACGTGCAGCGGTCCGGTCGGATTGGCCGACACGAATTCCACCTGCACCTTGCGCCCCGCCCCGACATGCACGTGGCCGTAACCCGCGCCGGCCTGCAGCACGCCGTGCACCACTCCCTGCTTGGCCGCCTTGGTGATGAACACATTGATGAAACCTGCCCCCGCGATCTCGACTTTTTCCACCGCGTCGGAGTGAGGCAGGGCAGCGATCAGCGCCTGCGCGATGTCGCGCGGCGAACGGCGCAACGGCTTGGCCAGTTGCATCGCGAGATTGCAGGCGTAATCACCGTGTGCCGCCATCTTTGGGCGTTCGATGAGAATGGCAGTTTCCGCGGCATCCGGCGCAACCGTACGCAGGGCCTCGGCAAACAATTCGGATAAATGGGATTTGAAATTCAATACGGCGGACATGACATGACACATTCAAGAGAGGCGCGGATTATATCATCTGGGCCGGCGCCATTTGTTCCCGAAGGTGGAGGGCGCGGCTGGCGCTGGCAGCCCTGCCGCGCAGTATTCACCCGAGATAAGCCGCCAACACGCGTTCATTCTGTACCATTTCTTCCGGGGTGCCTTCGATGACAATGCGGCCATGCTCCAGCACATACACATAATCGGCCACTTCGAGCGCGCTCTGGGCAAACTGCTCGACCAGCAGCATGGTCACCCCGGCCTCCTTGAGCTTGCGGATGGTCGCAAAGACTTCCTGCACGACGACCGGCGCCAGGCCCATCGAAGGCTCATCGAGCAGGATGATCCCGGGCCTGGCCATCAGCGCCCGCCCGACCGCGAGCATCTGCTGCTCGCCGCCCGACAGGGTGCCGGCCACCTGCCATCGCCGCTCCCGCAACAACGGAAACAGCGCATAGACTTTTTCGAGGTCGTCGCGGGCACGATGCGCAACGCCGAATGCTTTGGGCAAGCGAGGATAGGCGCCCAGTAACAGGTTATCCTCGACGGTCAGGGGCGCAAAAACCCTGCGCCCCTCCGGCACATGCGCCAGCCCCAGGCGGGCGACCTGCGCGGCTTCGTACCGCTGTATTTCCCGATCAGCCAAACGAACCGTCCCTTGCGTCGGCTTCAGGATGCCCGACAGCACGCGCATGGTGGTAGTCTTGCCCGCACCGTTGGCCCCGATCAGGGCGACGATGGCTCCCGTCCTCACCGCGAAGCTGATGCCGGCAAGCACCTCGCTGGCGCCGTAGCCCGCATGCAAGTTGTCGACCTGCAGGATGGGTGCTTCGCCCACTTTTCTTGCGACACGGGGCGCAGGTTTGCTGTCGCCGAGGTAGGCTTCGATCACGGCCGGGTTGCGTTTGATTTCATCGGGCAAGCCTTGCGCAATGATCCGGCCTTCATCCAGAACGGTGACGAAATCGCAGACCTCGTCCACGACGGCCATGTGATGCTCGATGAGAATGGCGGTAATGCCGCGCGCGCGAATTTTGTGGATGATCCCAATCAGGTTCAGGACGTCGGGCCGCGCCAATCCCGCCGCCGGCTCGTCAAGAATCAGCAGCCGCGGCTTTCGAGCCAGGGCGCGCGCAATTTCCAGGAATCGCTGTGCACCATAGGGCAAGTCGCGCGCTCTGGTGTGCGCCTCAGCAGCCAACCCGACCAGGTCCAGCAAAGCCAGTGCGTCGGCCTGTACCCGTTTCTCCTCGCGCCAGGCCAGCCCGAACAGCACCAGCGGCAACGGCGTCTGATAGGCCCCGGTACAGGCAACCATCACGTTTTCCAGTGCGCTCAGTCCGGCGAAAATCTGGAGATTCTGGAAGGTTCGCGCAACACCTGCCTGTGCGGCACGATGCAAACTTCCCCGTGGCAAATCGGCGCCCCGCAGCCGCAGTTGGCCGGCCGTCGGCTCATACAAGCCGGAAATGACATTCACCAGCGTACTTTTGCCTGACCCGTTCGGCCCGATCAGCCCATGCACCTGCCCCGCCGGCACTTTCAGCGATACGCCGTCCACCGCCTTGACGCCACCAAAATGGCGTTTTATCCCCGCCAATTCGAGCATGGGCCCGGTGTCTTCCCGCTTCGGCAATACCATTTCCAGAGCGGTCGCGGCCGGCAGGGGAGCGGGCGGAATATTGAACAGGCGCGCAAGGGATGTTGCGACATAACCCATCAAACCCTCCGGCAAACCCACGACCACCGAGAACAACATCAAGGCGAAAATCGCCTTGCGCCAGTCCTCGGTGTCGGCAATCAGTACACTGCCAGCAACCAATAGGCCCATGCTGACAATCGGTGCAGCGGCCTGGAATGCCAACCGGCGCTGCCGGCGCCAACTGAGCGTCCCCGCCAATATCGCCACGAGCAGGCCGATGACGGAAAATATCTGAAACAGCAGACGGCTGGACAACAGATTGGGCAGCAGCACGATCAGACACGCACCGACAAATGCGCCCCACAAGCTTTTCCGCCCCCCCAGCACCACTCCGAGCAGCAGAATCACCATCAGTTCATAGGTAAAACTTCCCGGCTGCAGAAACTGGAAATTGAACACATACAGCCCCCCCGCCAATCCGCCCAGCGCCGAACCCAGTGCAAACGCGGCCACCTTGTGGCGGAACACACCCACGCCCATTGCGTCCGTGGCGATAGGGCTGTCGCGCAACGCCTCGAACGCCCTGCCCCAATGCGACGACAGCAGGTTTTTCATCAACAGCCAGGTAAGCGCCAGCACTGCCAGGCATAACCAGAAGAAGCCGGATGCTTCGAGCTGCATGCCCAGCAGCGGCGGGCGGTTTACGCTAAGCCCTTGCGCGCCCTGGGTGATGCTTTCGAGTTCGTTCAGTGCGGTTTCCACCAGCGCCGAGAAGCTGAGTGTTGCGAGTGCGAACTGCGGGCCTTCGAGGCGCAATGCGGGAAACGCCAACAGGCCGCCGAATACGAGGCCGGTCAACAGGCTGATGACCAGGGCGGGCAACATCCCCACGCCGAAATGCACGACACACAATCCGCCGGCATAAGCCCCGAGACCCAGAAAAGCCTCGTGGCCAAGATTGATCTGCCCGAGATATCCAACGCTGATGTCGAGCCCGACCAGCAAAATGCCGTAGATGGCCAGCAGCGTCAGCAGGGCCAGCGCAAAGGTATTGGTGACGACCAGGGGAATGCAGGAAAGCAGAATGAGGACGATGACTTCCGCACCATTGATCAGCAGGATTCTTTTCCACATCGGTCACACCTTGCGGATGCCCACCTTGCCGAATATCCCGCTCGGGCGCAGTGCCAGAGCCAGAATCAGCAAGGTCAAACCCGGCGCCTCGCGCCAGCCGCTGCCGATGTAAAAACTGGTCAGACTTTCCAGTGCGCCGAGGATCACGCCCACCAGCACCACTCCCACCCCGGAATCCAGCCCAGCCACCACCGCGACCGAGAAAGCTTTCAGGATGAGTGCTGACGCCATGGTCGGGCCGGCGGTGGTAATCGGTGACACGAGGATCCCGGCCATGGCTGCGACCAGCCCGGACAGCCCATAGGAAAGCATGATGGTCCGCCGGGCGGAAATGCCCATCAGCTCGGCCGCATCCCGATCGGCGGATACCGCCGCGAAGGCTTTGCCCCACAGCGTCTTGCGTTTGAACAGCTCGATCAGGGCCATCAGCAACAGCACCCCGACTGCCACCGACAACTCGACCGGGGTGACGTTGATGCCAAAGAAATGCAGGGGCTCTTCAGAAATGGGCGTCGGGAATGGATGATCGTCGCGGCCCCAGATGTTCTCGGCCGCAGAAAAGCAGAACAGGCCCACGATAATGGTCATCAGAATCCAGCCCTCGCTCTGCTGCTCCAGCGCCAGGCGCACCGCTACGCGCTCCACGGCCAGGCCCAGCAGCACCCCCGCCGCCAGCCCGAGCGGCACCATCAGCCAATAGGGCACGCCCAGATTGAGCAGGGTCAGACTGATCAGCGCGGTGAGCATGACCAGTTCACCTTGTCCGAAGTTGATGCTCCTGCTGGTCGAAAATGTAAGCTGAAAACCGTACGCAATGAGCGCATACACGAAGCCCATCATGGCTCCGCTCACCCCCATCTGGAGGATGATGTCCATCAGTTACTGCTCTTGCCTCGCGAAACGCTGCCGGTCTGCATCATTGGCGAACACGACGCGACCATCCTTGACCATGCCCATTACGACGTTGACGCGCCGGAACGCTTCATGAGTCTCTTCGTTGGCGGGATTCCACTTCGAGTATGGATGCCTCCAGGTTGCAATCACGCCTTTGACGGGCTCTTTCAGATCTTCGAGTGCGAGCTTGATCTTCCTGGTATCGGTGCTTTGCGCCTGTTTCACTGCGGCCGCGAACAGATACACCGCGTCATAGCCCTGCGCGGCGGAAACCGGGGACGGAATTCGATCTACGTGATAGGCCTGGTGATAGGCGTCGATGAAGGCCTTGACCCGTGGCGTAATCGGTTCCTCGATGAAGGTCTGCGGCATCAGGGCGCCGTTGCCGTTCTTGCCGGCATTGTCGATGAAATTCGACATCGACAGCGGCCAGCCGCCGATCAACGGAATGTGCATGCCCAACATGTCCATATCGTTCGCAATCGCGGCGAGTTCCGGGCCGATACCCCAGATCAGGATCGCCTGCGCGCCGGCCGTCTTGACCTTCAGCAGCTGGGCCGTCATGTCCTTGTCACCGATGTTGAATTTTTCGGTGGCCACCACCGCCAGCTTGTCGCCCTGCGTCTTGATCTGCGCGAGCAGATCATCCCGGCCGGACACGCCGTAATTGGTGGTGTCATACATCACTGCGACCTTGGTGAATTTGCGGTTGATCGCTTCCTCGACGACCATCGCGGCCTGGATGCCGTCGTTCGCATCAAAACGGAAGATCGACAGATCCGGCACACTGGCCTTGCTCCACTGCATCATCGACGCCGAACCCGCGGCGGGAGTAATGATTTTGGTAATACCTTTTTCCTGAAGGTACTTGTCGCCCGCGAGCACCACGCCGGTGTTGACCGAGCCGATCACGCCGGAAAGATCGCTCATCGAGGCCAGTTCCTGGGCAATCAGCGCACCACGATCATTCTTCGCCTCGTCGTCCCGCTCAATAGCTTCTATTTTCAGTTTCCTGCCGCCCACAGGAATTCCGCCGGCGGCATTGATTTCGCTGATGGCAAGCTTAGCGCCATCCCGCATCGAAACGCCCATTGGTGCCGAGCCGCCGGTAAACGGTCCGGTGATCGCAATCTTGATAACATCGGCCGCAAAGGCCTGAATCGAGAAACCCAACAGCAATATCGCGAGCAGAAAATTTTTCATTTTTATCAGCTCCCAAAATAAAGGTGTGGACGATTTTTTTGACCGCGCAGGCCATTCTAGCTTGAATCCCGACATTGCGCGGTTGGTTCTCGCTGCTTGATTGCCATGGAAAGACAGTGTGTCAAACGCAATGATTCAGCCAGGTGCCACGGTCTTATCCTTATGCCGATTTGTTTACGCGACAACCAGGAGGTACGCCGAAAACAGGATACCGCCATTATTTCGCGAGGAACCTACAGAGTTTGACCCATTGTGCAGTATGGCCGCCCCACAAATAATGATGTCGTCGCAAATACCCGCCGGAGGCGAACATGGAAGACATCACCCGCTCGATCGCGGACCAGCGCGTCAAGGAATACGACATGCGCATGCATCGCCTCGACGAACTGCTGGGCCAAGCCAGGAAAGAAGTGGAGAGGAACCCCGAGCAGGCTGACGCCGCCGCCCAACTGGAGCAACTAACGCAGGAGCGCGACAAGCTGGCTGACTGGCTCAAGGAAACCAAAGCAATGCCGCTTGAAAACTGGCGCCAGGAGGAAATCCTAAAAGCCGGCCCGATGGGAATCTGGGACGCGGTCGCCCAACAGCTGGAAAAACTGGTAGAACGCCTCGAACGGTAGCATCCATCGGCATCGCTGGGCGCAACTCATCCTTTAGCGGTGCTTGATCCCGTGATGGAAAAAAAAGGGGGAGACCCAAGTCTCCCCTGTTTCATTCACTGCAGTTGTCTCGCGACGCCGCGGCTTGGCGGCGCCTCACATCAGAACAGCGCATCCAGTGACAAGCTGGTTTCGTTCCTGCCCAGCGGCGCCAAGCCATAAGCTGCCGTGGCGTTGCCAGCCCAGGCAGAGCCGAAATTAAGGGTATGGGTCAGGCTTAACTCGACGTTCTGCGCCAGTTCGTAAGACGCACCAATCAGCGCGCCGTTACTGGTCACGCCCGTAATTCCGCCTACGGGGTCGCCACCCACTTTAGCCGAGCGCAGCGCCATCAGCACCGCAACACGCGGCAGGATGCCCAACTCTGCAGCGATGTTGAAGGTCGTCGCGGCGGTCGTCGCAGTCGGAACCAGCATGTTGAACGCATTACCGACCGTGAACGGTGTTGCCATCACTGCAGGCGCGCGTCCATATGACGCATATACGCCCAGCGGCAGACCTGCCAGCTCGCCCTGCAATTGTGCATCGATCACCGTGGCCCGATGGTCGATCAGGGCAACCGGACTGGACCCGCTCCAGTTTTGTATGCCTACACCCGCGTCCCAAGCACCCAAGCCAAACAGGCCGGCAACGCGGACATAAGTAAATGGCAACGGACCAATGGGCGCCCCGGGAAGGGTGGCGTCGTACTTGGCGACGCTAACGTAACCCAGATTGGGTTTCGCCGCGACCAGCGCATAGCCGGTTGCGGGAGTGCTGGTGCCAAGGAACTGTGCCGCCGAAGCCACCGCAGCATGGTTCAGCGCCGTGCCAGTGCTACCCGAAAAAGCGCCGCCAACATAAGGGGTAACGGTCTGTTGGATTGCCGCACCGGTGTTCATCAATTCAAAGCTGTACGCGATACCTTGATCAGCCGTCGTCATGACAACGGGTCCGACACGGAAATCACCTACCTGGAAAAGCATCGGCATTTTGACGGCACCGACTGCTACCGGCCCGAGAGCCGTCAATTCACCGAGAAAGCCGGCAAAATCCGCAATGCGGCCACCAAAGGAAACAATGAGTTCGCCCGCGCTTCCTGGAATCTGCCACTTGGGCGGCATCGGCACTCCCGGCGGATGCGACACGCCGTCGTAACGCGCATTCGCCAATACACTCATGTTCAGGGTAGTGGGAAGGGACAAATGCTCGTCCTTGAGGTTGACCTGATTACCGGTCAAGGTATAACCGCTGGCCTTGAAGTCACGCCCAAAGCTGTTGAGCAACGGGAAATGCTGGAAGTGACAGGCCGAACAGGCCATACCGACTTGACGGGAAAACAGCGGCAAAGCGGACGCTTCCGGAACCGCAGCCATTGTTGCAGCAAGCGCTGCAAAAGATAATACAATTTTTTTCATTACTACATCCTCCTTGGAAGAATTAATCAACTTAAAGAGCACCTTTGTTAGGTACTTCTTCTTTTTGTCTCGCACACCGGCTACGTGTATTGCCGGGAATTTGGTGCTCAGGTACTTTGGCAGCGTTCACGCTGACGCGCGGTCAACGTCTCGTTATTTCGCTTCCTGGAAGCTCACTGTGGTGAGTGTTTTGATAACCAGATAATCAGAATAAAACTCAATTCGAATATTCGATTTGATCCATCCGACAACCACGGAACATTTACTGCGAGAAAACTATCGCCAGCACATTTTCATTGTGCCAAGTATCACCGTCCCGCAACTGCCAGGTACTCCGCAACCGCTCTCATTTCCTCTGCAGTTATCCGAGTTACCGTTTTTCGCATGAGGCGATAGTTATCGTTGGTTCGCACACCTGCCTTGAGATCGGCCAACTGTTTGGCCGTGTAGAGCGCATCCTGCCCAAACAGCTTCGGGTAACTCTTGTCACCGCCGTTATCTTCCCGGTGACAAGTCGTGCATCCAGGCACACCGGTGTCTGGATTACCATTCCGGAAAAATGCTTTGCCAGCTTCGATCAGCGGAGACAAATTGGGATCCGGCACAGAACTATTATTGGTGTTCACCAGCTTCCTGGTGCTGTAATACGCCGCCAGAGCATCCACATCCTTTGGCTTCAGGGCTGCCACAGCGGGCGACATGAGGTCATTCATCCGCCTCCCGTTGATGAAATCCTCGAGTTGCTTTTTTAAATAGACGCTATTCTGGCCGGCCAGATTCGGGAACATGGGTGCGGTACTTTTCCCGTCCACACCGTGGCAGGCCGCACACAGCGTTGACACGATCTGCCCGGCATCATCGGCATGCGCCGGACCTGACGCAACCATCATGGCTGTAATGAATACGGCGTACGTCCCGATCTTCGCCCAAGATCGTTTTGGTTCAACGCACCGATACGAGTATGTAGCGGTTTTCGATACACCGCTTTGCAGCAAATCTTCCATGGAATAACCTCTGGCATTGGCAAAAAAATAGAGCAGCCAGACTTCGCTGCTCAAAATGGTTACCGTATTGTAACGGTATTTTGGTTTGCACCTCAATAGCGTTACGGTAACGTGCCATTTTGGCGAATTCATACCGTTCGGATAATTGCGAAGAGTGAATATGTAGACAAATGAGACCTATTTACAGAATAGCCTGGCTATTTTTGCATGAGCAAAATTCCGATATTCCGTGCTTTAAGGGTGAGGTATCGTGATTATCCGGTCGCACCGGTGAAGAGACGCACGACGGCAATGACTGCTTCGCTTTTGATAAGATAACCGATCGGCCAGCGGTTAGTCCGCTGCCGGCAACCGAATGGTGTACTGACCCGACTTTTCGTCGCGCACGACCATGAGCAATTGGCGTCGCTCTGCGTCTTCAACCAGTTCCTTGAATGAGCGATAACCGTAGGCAGACTCGGTGAAGCCCGGCTTGCGGCGCTGCATGGTGATCTTGACCAGCGAGCCCCAGATCTTTTCATCCGAACCGCGTTCGACGATCAGCGCCTCGACGGTTTCAACGATGAAATCAAGCGCTTCCTGGCGTTTGTCCTCCTCGCTCTTCGCAACCGTTTTCCTGGCCTTTCCAGTCGCCGCTTTCACCGGTAACTTCTTCTCGGCACGCTTCCGCTTGGCTTCCTGGGCATGCACCAGATCATCATAGAAAATGAATTCGTCGCAGTTGGCACTTAGCAGGTCAGAGGTCGAGTCCTTCACCCCGATGCCAATGACGTACTTGTTGTTCTCACGCAGTTTGGACACCAGGGGCGAGAAATCGGAATCACCGCTGATGATGACGAAGGTGTCGACGTGCGCCTTGGTATAGCAGAGGTCAAGCGCGTCCACCACCATGCGGATATCGGCCGAGTTCTTGCCGGACTGGCGCACATGCGGAATCTCGATCAGTTCGAAGGCAGCCTCGTGCATCGGCGCCTTAAATTCCTTATAGCGATCCCAGTCGCAATAAGCTTTCTTGACCACGATGCTGCCCTTGAGCAGCAAGCGCTCCAGCACCTTGCCGATGTCGAACTGCGCATATCTGGCATCGCGCACGCCCAGCGCAATGTTCTCGAAATCGCAGAACAAGGCCATGTTGGTAATCTCGGGTTGGGCCGCCATATACCTTCCTCCCATTGATCCGGATCGACCGGCTTATATCAATATCACCTTAAAGCACTTTTCCCGGGTTCATCAGGCCATGCGGATCAAGCGCGTTCTTGATGGTACGCATCAGATCCAGTTCAATCGGGTCCTTGTAATCACGAATGGTAATACGTTTGAGCTGCCCCAGACCATGCTCCGCGCTGATACTGCCCTGGAGTTCGCGCACCACGCCGTACACCAGTTTGTTCACCCCGACCTCATGTTGTGCGATAAAGGCAACGTTTTGTACGGCATCCGGCAGCGACGCATTGAAATGGATATTGCCGTCACCCATGTGTCCGAACGCGACAATCCGGATCGCAGGGTACGCCTCCCGCAATGCATGGGTGCCACGCGCAATGAACTCCGCCACGCGGCTCACGGGTACCGAAACGTCGTGCTTGATACTGATGCCTTCGCGCTTTTGCGCCTCGGCGATATTTTTGCGCAGCTTCCACCAGTTTTCCGCAACGGCGGCATCGTCCGTAACGTCAAACTCCAGCACTTCGTCGCCGAAACTGATCAGTCCATTGCGCAACGGAACATCCGGCGCAACCTGCTGCACATCCTCGGCCTTGATCAGCACATACCAGTCATACGGCTGCGCGAACGGCTCCACAGCACCCTCGATATGCTTGAACACCAAGTCCAGGCAGGACCGCGACATGAGTTCGAAGGCGCTCAACGCTTCACCGCACGCCGCGCGCATGTGCGCCAGCAGGCGTACCGCCGCATCCGGGCTGGCCACCGCAACGCAAGCAACCGCGGTCGCGCGCGGCCGCGGATACAGTTTCAGCACCGCGGCAGTGATAACACCCAGCGTACCTTCCGCGCCGATGAATAACTGTTTCAGGTCGTAGCCGGTATTGTCCTTGCGCAGGCCGCGCAATCCATTCCAGATGCGCCCGTCCGGCAGCACCACCTCGATTCCCAGCACCAGATTGCGCGCGCTGCCGTAGCGCAGCACACCGATGCCGCCCGCATTGGTGGAGAGATTGCCGCCGATTTCGCATTGCGGGGCTATTGCGGTCAATCCCAGCGGAAACAGGCGCTCGGCTCGCTCTGCCGCCTCGCAGATACTCGCCAGCTTGCAGCCGGCCTCGACCGTCATCGTGTAATTGACCGGATCGACCGATCGGACCCGGTTCATGCGTGACAGATTCAGCACGAGTTGCGGCACCTGCGGCAATGGCACGCTGGCGCCGCACAGGCTGGTATTGCCGCCCTGCGGTACAATGGGAATCTGCTGCGCCGCGCACAACTTCACCACTGCAGCAACCTGTTGCGTATCAGTCGGGAACACCGCGGCCAGCGCGCTGCCCGAAAAACGGCCGCGCCAGTCCGTGTAATACGGTGCGGCAGCTTCACCCGTAAGCACGGCGTCCTGGCCGACGATCGCGGAAAGAGATTGAATCAAATCAGTGTCTGACATTGGGCCACCTCCAACCAAATTCGTTATTGTTCTGGCGTCCGCAGCATGGGCTGGCTGCCTTGACCGCTTGGGTGAATTGCTACCTGCCTGAAAAAAACGAAACTTGCACTGAGCGTTCCGTTGGCCGCGCAGTCCGCATTAACGGTTGCGCATCGACTTGCGCAACTCTAAAACTCCTGCGGGTCGATGTCCAGCGCGCAGCGCAGCTTTGGTACCTGATATGCATCGAGCGCAGGCTGCCACGCATGAAGAAACTCCTGCATGCCTTTGCGCGTCGTACTCTGGATCAGCAACTGCGCCCGAATGTAATTGGCGCGGCGCGGCAGAGCGGCAGGCACCACACCGAGGATCTCCAACGCTTCCGGCATCGTCATGGTCTCGCGTACGGCAAGTGCGGCGCTGCGCGCCTGGTTGAGATACGCGTACACGTCCTTTTCCTGCTTGCCTTCGGCACGCAACATCGCCTGATAGGTGAACGGCGGAAAACCGGCCAGTTGCCGCTCGGCCAGCTGCGCCGCGGCCCAGCCGGCGAAATCATGATGCTGCAACGCACGAAACAGCGGGTGCTCGGGGAATGCGGTCTGGATGAGCACCTCGCCGGGCTTGTCGGCGCGACCGGCGCGGCCCGCGACCTGCACCAGTTGTGCGAACAGTCTTTCCGGCGCGCGGAAGTCGCTGCTGTACAAAGCGCTGTCGGGATTGAGCACGCCGACCAAAGTGAGTGCCGGGAAGTCATGTCCCTTGGCCAGCATCTGCGTGCCGACGAGGATATCCACCTCATTGGCGTGAATCTGTTCGCGCATGGTTTGCCAGGCACGCTTGCTGCGCGTGCTGTCGCGGTCTACGCGCAGGATGCGCGCCTCCGGAAACCGTTCCTGCAACACGTTTTCGACGCGCTGCGTCCCGCTGCCGACCGGATGCAGTTCCGCCTGGCCGCAGCTCGGGCACGCGTGCGGCACGCGCACCTGATAGCCGCAGTGGTGGCAGCGCAGCCGCTGCTCAGCGAGATGCAGCACCATCTTGCCCGCACAATGTTTGCACCCGGACAGCCAGCCGCAGCCCGTGCACATCAGCACGGGGGCGTAGCCGCGCCGGTTGATGAACACCAGACTCTGTTCCTTGCGCACGATGCGCTGGCCAATCTCGCGCAGCAAATTTTCCGAGACCCCGTGATGCATTATGGTCTGGTTGATATTGACGCAGCGCACTGCTGGCAGTTGCGCCGCGGCCTGTGCGCGTCCGGTAAGTTGCAGCAGGCGGTAACGACCGCTCTGCGCGTTGTGGTAACTCTCCAGCGACGGTGTCGCCGAACCAAGCACGATCGGCACTCCGCGCTGCCGCGCTCGAAAGATTGCTACGTCGCGCGCAGAATAGCGCAACCCGTCCTGCTGCTTGAACGAGCCGTCGTGCTCCTCATCCACGATAATCAGCGCGAGTTCCGGCAGCTCCGCAAAGACTGCCAGGCGCGTGCCCAGCACGATTTGCGCCTCGCCGGATTGCGCCCCCAGCCAGTTATGCAGGCGCTCGCCCTCGCTCAGGCCGCTATGCAAACTGACCAGGCTGGCGTCGGGGAAACGGCTGCGAAAATAATTTTCCAGCTGCGGCGTGAGATTGATTTCCGGCACCAGCAGCAATGCCTGGCCGCCGCGCTGCAATACGTGCTGCATCAGATGCACATACACCTCGGTCTTGCCGCTGCCGGTAATGCCGTGCAACAGGAAGCAGGTAAATCCGCCAGCCTTCGTGACAGTATCTACTGCGAACTGCTGTTCGGCGGTGAGCGTATGCGCGTTGACGAAAGTGTGTGATGCTTTTGTGGTTGGCGATGCCTCACACGGCTCGACATAGCCACGCTCCACCAGGTCGCGCAATTGCGCACCCGCGGTCGGCGACAGGGCCTTGAGCTGCGCCAGATGGCATGGCTGCTCCGCCAGCTTCGCCAACAGGCGCCGTTGCACTACTTTGCGTTTCGGAAAATTTGCCGGATCAAGCGCGGCGCCGTTGGAGGTCAGCCGGAATACTTGCTCGGTCCTGCGAATGATCGGCTCGCCGGAGCGCAGGCGCGTTGGCAGCGCGGACAGCACCGTTGGCCCGAGCGGATAGCGATAGTAATCGCTGCAAAAACGCAGCAGGGCGAGCAGCTCCGCGGATAGCGGCACACTGTCGCGCAGTACCTGCAGCACGGCCTTGAGACGTTCGGGAGACACGTCAGTTGCGGGTACACATTCCAGCACGACACCCGTCATCTGCCGGCGCCCGAACGGCACCGTCACCCGCTGCCCGATGGCAACATCCTGTCCGTCCGGCAGCAAATAATCGAACAGCGTGGCCAATGGGACGTCAAGCGCAACACGGACAATCCGCATGGTAATGCCGGCGACTTAGCGCCGCCAGAAGTACGGAGTAAACAGGATCAGCACGGTGAAGATTTCCAGTCGGCCGATCAGCATCGCCAGGGTGCACACCCAGGTCTGAAAGTCCGTCAGTACTCCAAAGTTGCTCGCTGGCCCGACCTGGTTCAGCCCCGGTCCGGCATTGTTGATACAAGCAATGATCGCGGAAAACGCAGAAATGAAATCCAACCCACTGATCAGCAGGACGAACGTCAGCGTGGCCACGCTCATGAAATACAGAAAGATAAAACCCAGTACCGAGAACACGATGTGGTTGGCAATCACCTGGCCACCGATCTTCAGCGGATTTACCGCCGTGGGATGCAGCAGTACGAGAAACTCGCGCCCAGCCTGCTTCACCAACACCAGCGTACGGATCATCTTGATGCCGCCGCCGGTGGAACCGGAGCTCGCCGAGATGCAGCTCAGGAACAACATCCACAGCGGTGCGAAGATCGGCCACTGGTTGAAGTCCACGCTGGCAAAGCCGCAATCGGTCGCCAGCGACACCAGATTGAAGCTCGCATGGCGCAACGCAGTCCAGAACTCGGGATAAACGCCCTGCCACCAGAGGAACAGCGCAATACCAACACAGCTCCCCAGCACCAGCACGAGCATTGCGGACGCTTCTGCATCATGCAGATACACGCGCAACGTTTTGCCGCGCACTGCGAGAAAATGGGTCGCAAAATTCATCGCCGCGATCAGCATGAACACGATCAGGATAAACTCGATCAACGGCGAATTGAAATAGCCGACGCTCGCATCATGGGTGGAAAAACCACCCAGCCCCATTGCGGCGAAAGCATGACAAATGGCGTCCAGCCAGTTCATCCCGGCCCATTTCAGCAAGAGGATGCAAACCAGAGTGATCCCCGCGTAGACCACCCACAGGTTGCGTGCAGTCTCAGCGATACGCGGCGTCAATGCGGATTCTTTCATCGGCCCCGGTGTTTCCGCCTTGAACAATTGTCGTCCGCCGACACCGAGCAGCGGCAAGACCGCAACCGCCAGCACGATGATCCCCATCCCTCCCAGCCAGTTGAGTTCATGCCGCCAGAGGTTGATTGCAGGCGGCAGAGTGTCCAATCCGGCCATCACCGTCGCGCCGGTTGTGGTCAGGCCGGACATGGTTTCGAAATAGGCGTCGGTGAATGAGAGTCCCGGGAGCACCAGCAGCAGCGGCAATGTCGCAAAGGCCGGCATTGCTGTCCACATTGCCACTACCAGCAGAAAACCGTGACGAATCGACAGTTCACCTTTTGAGCGGCGCGTCAGCAACCACATCAGGGCGCCGACGCCCAGTGTCATCACCATCGCCGCAAAAAAATCGTCCAGCGCACCATCGACATAAACCAGCGATGCCACCAGCGGAAGCAAATAGCTGAGGCTGAACACCATTACCAACAGCCCGAGGGCATGAACCACAGTAAGCGCGCGTTGCATCAGAAGAATCCGAGGTTGACCTGGAACAGCTTCTCGATCTTCTTAACCAGCCTCTTGTCGACCACGAACACGATCACATGATCGTCCGACTCGATCACCACGTCGTGATGTCCCATGATGACCTCGTCGTTGCGCACGATCGCGCCGATGGTCGCCCCCTTGGGCAAATCGATTTCATCGATGCGCCGTCCCACCACGCGGGACGACTGGCGGTCGCCATGCACGATCAGTTCCAGGGATTCCGCCGCACCACGTCGTAACGAATGCACCGCGGCGACGTCACCCTGGCGCACATATGCCAGCAGCGAGCCTATGGTGACATTCGCAGGCGATAAAGCGATATCGATCTTGCCGCCCTGCACCAGCCCGACATAGGCGCTACGGTTGATCAGCGCCACCACCTTGCGGGCGCCGCCCTGCTTGGCCAGCAGCGCAGCCATGATGTTGTTTTCATCATCATTGGTCAATGCACAGAATACATCGGTTTCGTCGACATGCTCCTGCAGCAGCAGTGCTTCGTCGGTGCCGTCGCCGTTCAATACCAGCGTGTGAGTCAGCTCGCCGGCGAGTACCTGGCAGGTGCGTTTGCTGTACTCGATCAGCTTGACCTGATAGTCGCGCTCCAACGCCTTGGCCAGGCGGCGCCCGATGTTGCCGCCGCCAACGATCATCACGCGTTTGTTTGGTTTGTCCAAACGCCGCATTTCCCTGAGCACGCTGCGGATGTGATCGGTCGCCGCGATGAAGAAAATTTCGTCGCCGTCCTCGACGACCGTGCTGCCCTCGGGAATGATCGGCCGATCCTGCCGGAAGATAGCCGCGACGCGCGTTTCCACTTGCGGCATGTGGGTGCGCAGGAAATTCAGCGGCTTGCCCACCAGCGGCCCGCCTTCGAACGCGCGAACTGCCACCAGCGAGACCCTGCCCTCGGCGAATTCCAGCACCTGCAGCGCCTCAGGAAACTCGATCAGCTTGGCGATGTAGTCGGTCAGGATCTGCTCCGGGCAAATCGAAAAGTCCACGCTGAAGTTCTCGGCGCTGAACACCTGCTGGCGCGTGAGGTAATCGGTGGCGCGAATCCGCGCGATGCGGGTTGGCGTGTTGTACAGGCTGGCCGCGAGCTTGCAGGCAACCAGGTTGACTTCATCGCTCTGCGTCACGGCCAGCAACATGTCGGTGTCGGCGATGCCGGCCTGTTCGAGCACCGAAGGATGCGCCGCATTGCCCACCAAAGTCCGCAGATCGAGACGGTCGTGCAACTGCCGGAGTTTTTCGCCATCTGAATCGACGATCGTGATGTCATTTGCTTCGCTGACCAGGCTTTCTGCCACCGTGGAGCCAACTTGGCCCGCGCCGAGAATCAATATTTTCACGTGTTATTTTTCTTTCCCATACAACTACACAACTACAGCTGCGCCCGAATCCAGGCCTTCCAGTCCGCAAACAACTTCTCGTCGCGCGCGGCGATCACCGAGCGCTGCCAAACGTCGGCCTGCGCAAAATCATCGTTGTCGATGCAGCAGGCATGGCCGCCCGATTCCCGCAGGATCAATTCGCCGGCCGCATAATCCCAGAGTTTCTGCCCGCCGTGCAGGTATACGTCGAAGCGCCCCGCGGCGGTGTAGCACCAGTCGAGCGCGCTGGCGCCAAAGTTTCGCTGCGACGCATACGGCGGATGACCCGCCACGCGCGTGACCAGCTTTGCGTCGAGACGTTTCAGGTCGACATTGGCCAAAGCCTGGCGCAGAATTTCCGCGGACTCGCGCCCGACCAGTTTTTCCCCGTTCAGAAATGCGCCCTTGCCCTCTTCGGCGGCAAATACTTCATCCGCTGCCGGCGCATATACCACCCCCAGCACGCTCTTGCCCTGGCGAATCAGTGCGGCCGATATAGCAAAGTAAGGCAAGCCGCGCACGAAATTGGAAGTGCCATCGATCGGATCGATGCACCAGAAGCCCTCCTGCCCCGCGTCCCAGATCGCGTGCTGCTCGTCGCTGGACATTTCTTCGCCCAGCACCGGCACATTGAGAATGGCCTGCAGTTTCTTGGTGAGCGCGCTCTGTGCCGTGAGATCCGCCTCGGTGCTCAGGCTGCCGTCACTTTTGCGCTGATGCGCCACCTTGATCTTGATGTAGCGCGGCATGACTTCTTCCGCCGCCACCAGCCGGACTGCCGCAATCACCGCCCTGAGCATCGCGCTCATGGCCGGATTGGTGGTGCGCGCTACGTTGCGATTTTCCATTTAGGTATCCGTTTACGCATTCTTCCATTTGATGGAACAGCCCATGCTGGCAATCTGCTCGCGCGGCCCCTGGCCGGTTTGTGCCACTTGCACCATCGCATTGAACAGATCGCGCGGCGCATCCGGAACCGCTTCCTTGCGCGAGGCGTCCAGCCGCCCACGGTACTGCAATTCGAGATTGTCATTAAAACCGAAAAAATCCGGCGTGCACACCGCGCCATAATCCTTGGCGACCTGCTGGGTCTCGTCCCACACATAAGGGAACGGATACTGAAACTGCTGCGCCACCAGCTTCATGTTGTCGAATGAATCTTCCGCATAATCCGCGGGGTCGTTCGACATGATCGCAATGGAGTTGATGCCATGCTGCTGCAGCTCGCGCGTATCGCGGATGATGCGGTCGCGGATCGATTTCACATACGGGCAGTGATTGCAGATGAACATGACGAGCAGGCCATTCGGGCCGCGCGCACTGGCCAGGTTATAACGCTTGCCGTCCACGCCGGGCAGATCGAAATCGCGAGCCTTCCAGCCGAAATCGCACAATGGTGGCTGCAAACTGACCATCTGAAATTCCTCCCAACGTTATTTTGGGCGTTATATTATCACGCCGTCCATTCATACATTCACGGTTGACCATGCCACGTTTCTATTGCCCGCCGCCCTTGCCTTTCAGCGGCACCTTCGAATTGCCGCCGGAAGCGGCCCACCATGCCGCAAGGGTGCTGCGGTTACACGAGGGCGATGCGGTACAGATCTTCGACGGTGCGGGCCACGAATGCCACGCGATGATCGCCGAATTGGGCGGCAAGCATGTTGTCGTCAGCAATATCGCAGTCCATGAGGTCGACCGCGAGTCGCCCTTACCGGTAATGCTGGCTCAGGCCTTGTCGAGCAGCGAAAAGATGGACTGGGTGATCCAGAAGGCGACCGAACTGGGCGCCGCCGAAATCCAGCCGCTCGATACGAATCGCAGTGTCGCAAAACTTACCGCGGAACGCGCCGCGAAACGCATGGAACACTGGCAGCAGGTGGCCATCTCCGCCTGCGAACAATGCGGGCGAAACGTGTTGCCACAGATCCATGCGCCGCTGGATATCATGGTGTGGCTGCAACACATGCGTGAACAACCTGATGCAAAATTCATCCTGCTGCCGGAAGGCGCTGCCGCATTGCAGACCCAACCAAAACCAACGGGCAAGGCCGTGTTGCTGATCGGTGCGGAAGGCGGCTTCACGCCGGCCGAAAGCGAAAGCGCACGGCACTGCGGTTTTGTCCCGATCCGTCTGGGCGCGCGCGTGCTGCGCACCGAAACCGCCGCGATCGCGGGCTTGGCAGCGCTGCAAACATTGTGGGGAGATTTCAACTGATAACCGACCGGGAATGATCATGCCCAATATCCGCATCGCGGGCACCCTGCGCCACAAGCGGAAAGCCAAAATCGCGACTGAGATCGCGGACACCCCGGCCGCCCTTCGCATTTACCCAAAGCAGGCCCATGGAGCGCTGTAACGAATGGCTGAGCTAATCGAAGTGGAAACGGAGCGCCTTTACTTAAGGCAATGGAGGCTCACTGACCGCGAGCCGTTCGCCGCGCTGAACGCGGACCCACGGGTCATGGAGTTTTTTCCGCCCACGCTTACGCGCGATGAAAGTGACGCAATGGCTGACCGCTGCCAATTGCTCATTGAAGAGCGAGGTTGGGGTTTCTGGGCTGCCGAATGCAAGGGTACCGGTGAGTTCATTGGCTACATAGGCTTGCATATCCCGTCCGCTGAACTACCAATTTCGCCGTGCGTCGAAATCGGGTGGCGGCTTGCATTTTGCCATTGGGGCAAGGGGCTCGCTTCCGAGGCGGCAAGAGAGGCTCTTCGCATTGGCTTCCATCGGCTTGGGTTGAAGGAAATTGTTTCGTTCGCGGCAGTTGGAAACCTCAGATCCCGCGCAGTGATGGAGCGTCTTGGCATGCGCGACTCCGGTACCTTCGAGAACCCTCATGCGCCGGAAAAGATAGGCCTTCGCACCCTCTGCCTGTATCGTCTGACTAATGACACCTACACCGCATAACCTGGCAGGAGAGCCGACCTGCAAAAAGCCACGCAGGCCACTCACTGGCGGCCAGTTGCCGGATGCGTCATAGCGCGGCATGATGTGCGAATTCAATCAGGAGAGATGATGGGCACCTCTAGAAATATACTTTTGCGGGATGGAGCGCAAGGAGCCGCGCAGCGAATGACGAGACATATCGCGACGGATAGGCGAGGAATGAGCGAGCACGTGACGCCGCGATTCGCCCGCAAAATGGATTTATAGAGGTGCCCTGATGCCGATCACTAAACGCCCTGCTGACTTCGTCGCCTGGTTCCGTTCCGTCGCACCTTACATCAACGCCTTTCGTGGCCGCACGTTCGTCATCGCCTTCGGCGGTGAGGTGGTCGCGGACGGCAGCTTTGTTGAACTGACGCACGATTTCAACCTGCTGGCAGCGCTGGGTATTCGCCTCGTGCTGGTGCACGGCGCGCGGCCGCAGATTGAACAACGGCTCGCGCATGAAAACATTGAAGGCCGCTATCACCACGGCATCCGCCTGACCGATGCCGCGACGCTGCAATGCGTGAAGGAAGCGGTCGGGCGCGTGCGCGTCGAGATCGAGGCCCTGTTGTCGTTGGGCCTCGCGAATTCGCCGATGGCGAATGCAGATATCCGCGTGGCGGGCGGCAACTTCATCACCGCGCAGCCGATGGGTGTAATTCACGGCGTGGACTTGTTGCACACCGGCAGCGTGCGCAAGGTGGACATCGCGGCGCTGAAGGATCGCATGGAGTTCGGCGAAGTGGTGCTGCTGTCGTCGCTCGGCTATTCGCCGACCGGCGAGGTATTCAATCTCACGCTGGAAGACGTGGCCACCTCGACCGCCATTGCGCTGGATGCCGACAAGCTGGTGTTCCTGATGGACACTGACGGCGTGCAGGACAAGAACGGTACGCTGCTAAAGGAGCTTACCGTCGCACAGGCACAGGGCATCCTCGCCGAAAAGCGCAAACTGCCGGACGACGTGGCGCTGTACCTGCCCTGCGCGGTCCGCGCCTGCGAAGCCGGAGTCGCGCGTACTCACCTGATCAGTCGCCATACTGATGGCGCCATCCTGCAGGAACTGTTCAGCGACGAAGGCATTGGCAGCATGGTGGTGGAAAGCTCCACCAGCACCTTGCGCAACGCCAGCATCAATGACGTTGGCGGCATTCTGCAACTGCTGCGCCCGCTGGAAGAGCAGGGCATCCTGGTGCGGCGCAGTCGCGAATTGCTCGAACGCGAGATCGACCGCTTCGTGGTGCTCGAACACGACCGCCGCATTATCGGCTGCGCCGCGCTGTATCCGTTTCCGGACGAAGCCGCCGCCGAACTGGCATGTCTCGCTGTCGACCCGACCTACCGCGACCACGGTTACGGCGAAGCCATCCTGAAGCACATGATTAGCATCGCGCAAGACCAGCAACTGAAAAAGCTGTTTGTGCTTACCACCCGCACCGCGCACTGGTTTATCGAACGTGGCTTCGTCGAAAGCAATGTTTCGGCGTTGCCCGCGCAGAAGAAATCGCTGTACAACTACCAGCGGCGGTCAAAGGTCTTCGTCAGACCGATCTGAGCAATCGATCAGCCCGATTCGCGGTTGCGGAGGGGAAAGGTGCGGTGTCACATGGCTTACCAATTGCCGGAGAGCGAAGGCGAAAACAGGCGGCTGGGCGAAGCCATTGAGTGGCTCATGAGGCAGAATTCTCCCCATGACATCGATCAGATCAATGAGGCAGCCCAACGGTTCATGCTATCGCCACTGGATGAAGACTTTCTGATCCGCCAGTTCATTTACCACGACGACTCGTTGGGACAGCAATAGCCACAATCCCGGTGTGCTTGCCAAAGTGCATGGTCTCCGGAACACTTGCAGTTTGCCTGATGATCAAGAGAAACCGCAATGTTCAGACCAACACTCACCTTACTAATCCTGTTATCACCCGCTGCTGCCCTTGCGGCGGGCGGGCCGCTCGGCATCGACCACAAGTGGTCTTACGACAACAGCGGCATTTACAAGCGGCAAACGCAGAAGAACGTGCTCAGCCTGATGGTGGCGGCCGAAGTGGCCGGCGGCATCTGGGAGGGTGACCAGTCTAGGCTGGGCAAGACCTGCTGGCAGGCGATTGACGCCACCATTCTGGGAAGCGCCGGCGCGGCGGTAGGCAAAGCCGTCTTTACCCGCGCTCGGCCGACCCAGACCAACGATCCCAACCTCTTCTTCCAGGGCAGCGGCCACTACAGCTTTCCCAGCGGCGAGGTCAGCACGACCAGCGCGATCGTGACGCCGTTCATTCTGGAATACCGCAAGGACAACCCGTGGATCTGGGCCTTGGCGGCGCTGCCCGTGTACGACGGGGTGGCGCGGATGAAAGTCCAGGCCCACTGGCAGACTGACGTGCTCGCAGGCGCCGCGCTCGGTGTGGCATTCGGCTACTATGCGCATTCGCGCGATAAATCATTCACATTGCAAGTACTGCCGGGCGGATTTGCTGCGGGCATCAGCAAAAAGTTCTAAGGTGCGCGCACTCGCGCGGTCATGACACGGCTTGATCCGACACCGGTGCATTCCACGGCGCCACTTTCAGCAGCAGCAGCATTCCCGGCGCGGCGAGTATCGCGCATAGCAGGAAGAAGCCGCTCCAGCCGAGCTGCTCGACCAGCCAGCCGGCGGTCGCGTTCACGAAGGTGCGCGGCACGGCCGCGAGGCTGGTGAACAGCGCGAACTGGGTTGCGGTATAGGCAGGATGCGTGGTGCGCGCGATGAAGGCGACGAACGCTGCCGTGCCCAGCCCGACCCCCAGTGCCTCCAGTCCGATCACCAGCCCGAGCTGGGTCAGATTGACCGCCGTGACTTCCGTCTGATGCCCGAGCGTAGCCAGCCAGTAAAAACCGAAGATCGACACCACCTGCACTACGCCGAACAGCCACAGCGCGCGGTTGATGCCGATCTTCAGCATCCAGATGCCGCCGAGCAGTGCGCCGGCAACCGCCGGCCACAGGCCGGCGTTCTTGGCGATCAGGCCGATCTGCGACTTGCTGAAGCCCATGTCGAGATAGAACGGCGTCGCCAGCGCAGTGCACAGGCTGTCGCCGAGCTTGTAGAAGAACAGGAACGCGAGGATCAGCAGCGCGCTGCGCCAGTCGTGGCGCGTCATGAACTCGTGAAACGGCTCGACCACCGCTTCGCGCAGCGTCCTCGGCGGCGTGGCCCGATGCGGTTCGCGCACCAGCAGTGTCATCACCATGCCGGGCAGCATGAACAATGCAGTGATGATGAACACCAGATCCCACGCCAGATGGTCGGCGAGAATCAGCGACAGCGACCCGGGGATCAGCCCGGCAATGCGATAGGCGTTGACGTGTACCGCATTGCCAAGACCGAGCTCGTTGTCCGCGAGCAATTCGCGCCGGTAGGCATCGAGCACGATGTCCTGCGTGGCGGAGAGGAAGGCGAGCAATGTGGCAAGCAGCACGATCATCTGCAGGTCGCGCTGCGGGGAAAATCCACCCAGCGACGCAATCACCACCAAAAGTGCGACCTGCGTGAGCAACATCCAGCCGCGCCGCCGTCCCAGCGCCGGTACCGCGTAGCGATCCAGGAACGGCGACCAGAGAAATTTCCAGGTGTATGGAAACTGGATCAGCGCAAACGCACCGATCACCTTGAGATCAATCTGCTCAGTGCGCAGCCAGGCCGGCACGAGGTTGAGCAGCAGATACAGCGGCAGACCGGACGAAAATCCGGTGAACACGCAGATCAGCATGCGGCGGGTGAAGAGTTGGCGCCACACCGACATTATGGGCTACCCCCTCCCCCGCTTGCGGGGGAGGGCCGGGGAGAGGGTATGCATTAAAAAATTACAGCGCACGCTGAAACCGGTACACCGCTGTGCGGCCGCGCAGATTGGGAAACAAGTGCACTTCGTTTTCGCCACTCATCACGCGGCGTTCGAGCACGGCCACGCGATGGTCGCGGCAGAACGTTTCGAAGTCCTGCAGGGTGCACAAATGCACGTTCGGCGTGTCGTACCACTGATAGGGCAGCTCGGGCGAGACCGGCATCATGCCGCGCATAATGCTGAGGCGGTTGCGCCAGTGGCCGAAGTTGGGAAAGCTGACGATGCCCTCGCGCCCGACGCGCAGCATTTCCTGAATCAACGCTTCGGTGTAACGCGTAGCCTGCAGCGTTTGCGACAGGATCACGAAGTCGAACGAACCGTCCTCGAAATCGGCCAGGCCAGCGTCGAGGTCGTTCTGGATCACGTTCACGCCGTTGGCGATACACGACACGATGTCGAGGTCGCTGATCTCGACGCCATAGCCACGCACATCGCGGGTTTCCTTGAGATAACGCAACAGGCTGCCGTCACCGCACCCGAGGTCGAGCACCGATGCACCGTCAGGGATCCAGGCGGCAATCGCCGCAAAGTCGGGACGCGCGGCGGCGAATTTAATCTCTTGCGCGTTCATGCCGCCTCCCTGGCCACGTTGTCGAGGTAGGCACGCATCACATCGAAGTAATGCGGATGCGGCATCAGGAACGAATCGTGGCCATGCGTCGAGGTGATCTCGGCATAGCTGACCCTGCGCCGGTTGTGCAGCAACGGCCGCACGATTTCGCGCGAGCGTTGCGGCGAGAAGCGCCAGTCGGTGGTAAACGAGATCACCAGGAATTCGGCTTTGGCACGCGCAAAAGCGGCATTGAGGTCGCCGCCGAAATCGTGTGCCGGGTCGAAATAATCCAGCGCTTTGGTCATCAGCAGATAGGTATTGGCATCGAAGTAGGACGCGAACTTGTCGCCCTGATAGCGCAGGTACGATTCGATCTCGAACTCGATGTCATAGCCGTACTGGAAATTGTCGGCACGCAGGTCGCGCCCGAATTTGTCTGCCATCACATCGTCGGACAGATAAGTGATGTGCCCGAGCATGCGCGCGAGCCGCAGGCCGCGCCGCGGTACGACGTTGTACTGGTAATAGTCGCCGCCATGGAAATCGGGATCGGTCAGGATCGCGTTGCGCGCCACATCGTTGAATGCAATGTTCTGCGCGGTGAGGCGCGGTGCAGCGGCGATCGCGAGCACATGGCGCATCCGCTCGGGATAGGCCAGCGACCATTGCAGCGCCTGCATCCCGCCGAGGCTGCCGCCGATCACTGCGGCGAATTGTTGAATACCGAGCCGGTCGGCCAGCCGCGCCTGCGCCTCCACCCAGTCTTCCACGGTAATCACCGGAAAGCTTGCACCATATGGCTTACCGGTTTCGGGATTGATCGTGGAAGGACCAGTCGAGCCATGGCAACCGCCGAGATTGTTCAGTCCGACGACAAAAAACTTGTTGGTATCGATCGGCTTGCCGGGACCGATCATATTGTCCCACCAGCCGACGTTTTGCGGCTGGTCCGCATAGTAACCCGCCACATGATGGTGCCCGGATAAGGCATGGCAAATCAGGATCGCGTTGGACTTGTCGGCATTCAGCGTGCCGTAGGTTTCGTACACCAGGTCATAGCCGGGCAGCACCGCGCCGCTGCGGAAAACCAGCGGGGTGTCGAAGTGAGCGCGTTGTGCGCTGACGATGCCAATGCTGTTGGCCGATGCGTTCAAATTATCTTCCCGAAAAACAAAAAACCCGTTCAGCTTGCGCCAAAACGGGTTGTCCTCGCTTTAGCTGGAATATTTAACGTGCCCCGCAAGCTGATGTCAAATCGGCACGGTGCGCAGTTTCCGTGTTTTGGCGGGCGCTGTCAATGAAGGACGTTACCGGCACGGAGGATGCCGACCACGCCGACCATGATCCAGAACACGTTGAGCATGGTGTATGCCTTATCCTTCTTGAGCACGGAGCACCACGACAACATGATCGCGTCCACCGTGTTGAATATCCAGACGAACATGAACGGACTGGCCGGTCCGAGCCAGCTGACCAGCGAGAAGCTGAAGATGCGCATCAGCACGCCCACCATCTCGATGCCCGACATGCGTCGCCGCACGAAAGCATTGAGTGCCCCGATACCTTTCACGGCCGGATGTCTGCTGCGGTGTTCAGGCATTCAACCGGTCGAGCAATTCGCGGATTTTCATCGGATCGTCCGCCCGCAGGATCTTTTGCGTGAGCACGGCAATTTCCGGCAGGCTGGTGGTCAGCACGCGCTGCTTGATGTTCGGCACCTGCGCCGAAAACATGGAGAACCGGCGCAGCCCCAGCCCGAGCAACAGGCGCGTATAAGCCAGTTCGCCGGCCATTTCGCCGCATACCGAAACCGGCACACCGAGCCGGTTTGCCGTGCTGATCACCTGCGACAGCAGGTGCAACACCGCCGGATGCAAGGGATCGTAAAGATGCGCGACTTCCTCATCGGTACGATCGATTGCCAGCGTGTACTGGATCAGGTCGTTGGTACCGATGGACAGGAAGTCGAGTTTCTTGGCAAACGCATTCAGCGCCAGTGCTGCGGCCGGCACCTCGATCATGCCGCCAATCTTCACATCGTGGTTGTACGGGATACCTTCCTGCTCCAGGCTTTGCTTCGTCGCCGCAATGAACTGCAAGGTCTGATTGAGCTCCGACACGCTGGACAGCATCGGCACCATGATCTTGACGTTGCCGAACGCCGAAGCGCGCAACAGCGCGCGCAACTGGGTGCGGAACAACTGCGGCTCGGCCAGGCACAACCGGATCGCGCGCAGCCCCAAAGCCGGGTTGCTGGCGACGCGTTCCACCCCCTTGATCTGTTTGTCCGCACCCAGATCGAAGGTGCGGATGATCACGGGTTGCCCCTCCATGCCTGCAGCCACCGCCCGATACGCCTCGAATTGTTCGTCCTCGCCGGGCAATTCGTCGCGGTTCAGAAACAGGAATTCGCTGCGGAACAGGCCGATGCCGGTCGCGCCGTTTTCCTTGACCTCGGCAATGTCCTCCGGTTTTTCGATGTTGGCGTGCAGCTCGATCAGGCAGCCATCGAGCGTGTTGGCGCGCGCCGTGCGCAGGCGCTTGAGTTTTTTGCGCTCCAGTTCCCAAGCGCTCTGGCGCAGCTTGTATTCGGCCAGTACCGATTTGCCCGGATTGACGATCAGGACGCCCTGGGAACCGTCCAAAATCAGGAGATCGTCCTCGCGAACGAGATCGCGTGCATGATGGAAGCCAACCACGCAGGGCGTGTTCAGGCTGCGCGCGATAATCGCGGTGTGTGAGGTGGCGCCGCCGACATCGGTGATGAACGCGGCATATTGCTGCGACTTGAACTGGATCAGGTCGGCCGGGCTTAAATCATGCGCGACCAGGATGGTTTCGACATCATGCCGCGCGGGTGGCGGCTGATGGCCTGGAGCGCCAAGCAATTTTTTAAGCAGCCGTTCGGCCACCTGCCGCACATCGGTCTGGCGCTCGCGCAGGTAAGCGTCATCGAATTCCTCGAACTGCGCGACCAGCGCTTCCGTCTGCACCTTGAGCGCCCACTCGGCATTGCAGTGTTCGGTCGCAATCATGTCGCGCGGAGCACGGCTCAACAGCGGATCGTCCAGAATCATCTGATGCAGCTCGAGGAAGGCATCGAACTCCGCCGCGCCATACGCCGGCGGATGGGTACGTAGCGCCGCCAATTCATCGCGCGTGGTTTGCAGTGCAGCATCAAAGCGCGCGATTTCTTCCTCACGGAACTGCTTCGGCAAAACGTAATGCGCCACCTCCAGCGAGGTATGCGACACCAGGTGCGCCCGCCCGATGGCGATGCCGCTGGAGACTGCGATGCCGTGCAGCGTAAAACTCATCGATTTCCCCGACGAACAGTCATTCGCTTTCCCCGAAGCGCTCGCCAATCAGCGTCAGCAACGCCTGCATCGCCGCGGCTTCGTCCGGGCCGCTGGTCTCGATCTGGATCGTGGCACCTTTTGCCGCCGCCAGCATCATTACGCCCATGATGCTTTTTGCGTTCACGCGTCGATTGTTGCGCGACAGCATCACGTCGCAGCTGAAGCCGGAGGCAAGTTGCGTAAGTTTGGCCGAAGCGCGTGCATGCAGCCCGAGTTTATTGATGATCTGTGCGTCCTGTTGCAGCATCTCAAGTTTCCGGATTAAGGTAAACAATGGAATCACGGCCGCCTTCAACCGCGATCTCGGCCAGTGCTTCCAGGCTCTTGTTGGGATAGCACACTACCCGCAACAGCATGGGCAGGTTGACACCCGCCACTCCCATCACGCGCCCGGTTTCGCACAACTGACGCGCGATATTGCTCGGCGTGGCGCCGAACAGATCCGAGAGCACCAGTACGCCGCCTCCCGTGTCAAGTTGCCTGATCAGCGTGTTACCCTCGGCTACCTTGCGCTGCGGGTCATCCACTGCAAACACAGGCAGCACCCGGAGGTTGTGCGGCACATCGCCCAACACATGTCGTACGCAATCGACCAGGCAGTCACCCAGTTCATTGTGCACTACCAATAGTATTCCAACCAAAAAATCTCTCCCGTCTGATGCGCCAGCCGCAGTCATTGGACACTGCGATCTGCCGAAGCAAAGCTGCCTCTGGCTGATTCAGGGCTCGACCTGCGGCTGCGTCTTTTTATCGGTGAATTCTAGCCGTTTCTGCATGGCGCTGGTGAGATAGATGCGGCCCTGCGCATCCATCAACATCGCCTCGGATACGTTCATTTGCGTCGCGGCGGCGCGCCAACCAGCGGCACCCGAAAGGAACAGCGGCTTGGACGTCACGTCGGACAAGACTCCGGCCTGCGGGCCGCGCACCAGCACGGTGACCTCTTCCACGCCCTGTTTGGGATAACCGGTGCGCGGGTCGATCAGATGACAGTAACGCACGTTGTTCAGCATGAAATAACGCTGATAGTCACCTGATGTACCGATGGCCTCGCCGTCATGCAATTCGAGCGTCGCCAACGCACCGGACTGGCGCGGATGCTGGATGCCGACGCGCCACGGCCGCTTGCCGTGCTGCCCCAGCGCCATGATGTTGCCGCCGATGTTGATCAGCGCATCATGAATGCCCTGCTGGCGCAGGATCGCAGCGGCCCGATCCAGGGCATAGCCCTTGGCATAACCGCCCAGGTCCAGCTGCACGAATTTGTTCCGGCTCGATGCACGTCCGTCCGCCACCGTGATATCGCTCATCTGCGGATTGCGGGCAACCCATTCCGCAATCAGTTTGGGATCGGGTTGTACCGGTTTGAACTCGTCGGCCTGAAACCCCCACAACTGGATCAGCCCGCCGATGGCCGGGTTGAACAGGCCATTGGATTGTTGCGCCAGCCGGCTCGCGTCGATAAGGATCGCGGCAAGTTCCGGGGAAACTGCCATGCTCTCACCCTTGGCAAACGCCGCATTGAGCGCGCTCAATTCGCTGGGCTGCCACGCATGAAGCATATTATGCAGGCGCTGGAATTCGCGCATCACCTCCGCTACCGCCTGCTTCGCGCGCGGCTCCGGCTCGCCATAGATGCTGACGTCCACCAGCGTGCCGAACATATAGCCCTGTTCCTGGTAGGCCGGTGGCTCCTTGCTGCAGGCGGCGAGCAGCATGCATACTGCCACGACGAAAAGTCGAAATAACGAAGCCATAGGATTTACGGATTTACGGACGCCTGGGTTGCGGAAGCTTCGGGATCTTCCATCGCTTCGATTTCCAGCGATGCAGCCAGCAATGCCAGCCGTGCCATCACCCCGTAGGCGTAAAAACGATTGGGCAACTCGTCCGGCGCACAATCCGGATTCGGTAATGTGCAACTGGTCTCGAACGCGAGCGGTTCGAAATACATGCCCGGTGCGTTGAGGTTCTCGTCCCGGCGGCGGCCTGTGTGCACGCGGTAAAAGCCGCCCACGACGAAGTGGTCGATCATGTACACCACGGGTTCGGCCACCGCTTCCTTGAAGTGCTCGAAGGTATACACCCCTTCCTGCACCAGCACGTCGTGCACCTGCAGCCCTTCCTTCACCACCGCCATCTTGTTGCGTTGCTTGCGGTTCAGGTGGCTGATTTCGCTGGCGTCCTTCACCGTCATGATGCCCATGCCGTAGGTACCGGCATCCGCTTTCACGATCACGAACGGGTCGTGCTCGACGCCATACTCGGCATACTTCACGCGCATTTTCTGCAGGATGGCATCCACCTGCGCGGCGAGGCATTGTTCGCCGACTCGCTCCTGGAAATTGATCTGGTGACAAACTGCGAAATAGGGATTGATCAGCCACGGATCGATGCCGATCAGTTCGGCAAATTCGGTGGCAACCCGGTCATAGGCCGCAAAGTGATTGGACTTGCGCCGGTGATACCAGCCTGCCGACAGCGGAGGGAAAACTGATTGCTCCAGATTTTGCAGAATATCCGGCACCCCGGCGGACAAGTCGTTATTCAGTAATACGATACACGGATCGAAATCCACCACCCCCAGCCGGTTGCCCGTCCGCACCAGCGGCTCCAGGGTCAGCGTGCCACCGTCGGGCAGCTGAAGGGTAGTCGCTGCGGTAATTTCCGGCAGCAGGCTGCCGACGCGAACGCGCATCCCGGACTGTTTGAAAATCGTGACGAGCTTCGCGATGTTTTGCAGATAGAACTGATTGCGGGTGTGATTCTCCGGAATGATCAGCACACCGCGTGCTTCCGGGCAAATTTTTTCCACCAAGCTCTGCATCGCGAGCACGCACAGCGGCAAAAAATCCGGATTCAGGTTATTGAAGCCGCCCGGAAACAGGTTGGTATCCACCGGCGCCAGCTTGAAGCCGGCATTGCGCAGATCGACCGAGGCATAGAACGGCGCCGTATGATCCATCCACTGCTTGCGGAACCAGTGCTCGATCGTCGGCAAGGCACACAGCAAGCGCTGCTCCAGGTCAAACAGCGGGCCGGTCAATGCGGTAGTGAGATGGGGAACCATAAAGCTCTGCAGGATTTTAGACTGGCTGCATTTTAGCTGATAGTCATGGCCTCCGGATGGTGGCGTGGTTTATTAACGGCCGTTTCAAACTAAGGAAACGCTGGTTAAGTCGAAATATGGTTCGATACATTTTCCGTTCGTCCTGAGTGCCGCGCACAGCGCGGTGTATCGAAGGATACGAACGGAAAACACTCACCACGAACGAGCTTAATTAGCGTTTCCCTAACAAAATAGACGAGCAAGAACGAAACTCAGCACCAGATTCGTCACTCACTGCAAGCGAACGTCCAGTCAATTAAAAACCGGAGGCCCGCCTGATAAAACAACTATCATTCGACTAAGCCTGCAAGCGGGCAAGTCGCTGGTTATTCGCAGGCATGACGACGTATTCGCCCTAACGCATCGGCGCAACCGGCATGGGCATAAACATGCTGCTCACCGCGCCAAACGCGACCATCACCACGAACGCTACAACAACTACGATGGCGGTATAAGCGCCCGCTTTTTCCTGGGGCGCTTTCATCAGCACGGGCAGGCCGAGATAAAGCAGGTAGATGCCATACAGCATGGCGAAAAAGGAAAAAATCCCGAGGACCGGGAGAATCAGGAATATGCCGCCCAGCCAGCTTGCGGTCGAGGCGTAGGTTGCGACCTTGAATGATTGCAGGCGGTTCTGCCGGCCACCGAAATTCGGCGCCAGCGCGTCGATGATCAGCCCGATGACGAACACTCCGATGAGGCTCAGCACGTAGCTGATAATTGCGCTGGTGATGGCGTTGGAGAGCGGCACGCGAACGGCAGCCATCATCGGCATGTTGATGCCGACCATCGACATACCGATGATGCTGGCCACCGGCCCGATGGCTGCCAGCGGCATGATGTATTCCCGATACAAGTCGGCAACGGTGGCGGTTTCTCCCTCGATCACCAGCCACTCAGATTTCGGCTGCAGCACAATGTTTTTGGCGCGTTCGACCAGATTCATGGCAATCTCCGTGGTGGTTACAGTCAACTCGGCCAGAAGCGCGACACGGGGTGCGTGCAGACAGCTCCGAGAACGCCGCCAAGCTTACTCCTCCAGGCTGTCCGTCTTTCTGATTCAGACTCTGCGCGCCGTTTTCGCGTCCTGCCGGTACCCAATATAGCGAAAGGCCTGTCTATCCAGCAGATTGTAAAGGTAAACCCGCCGCGCGATGGTAAAATCGCGCTCCAAAATTTTTGCAAGACTGAGTTTTACATGCTTTCCACCGCTAACATTACCATGCAATTCGGGGCCAAGCCCCTGTTTGAAAACGTTTCTGTCAAGTTTGGCGACGGCAATCGCTACGGGCTTATCGGCGCCAACGGTTGCGGCAAATCCACCTTCATGAAGATTCTCGGCGGCGATCTGGAACCGAGTGCCGGCAATGTGATGCTGGACAAGAATGAGCGGCTCGGCAAACTGCGCCAGGACCAGTTCGCCTACGAGGACTTGCGGGTGCTGGACGTGGTGATGATGGGACATACCGAGATGTGGGACGCGATGTCCGAACGCGATGCGATCTACGCCAATCCGGATGCCAGCGAGGAAGACTACATGCGCGCCGCCGATCTGGAAGCAGTATTCGCCGAATACGATGGCTACACCGCAGAAGCGCGCGCCGGTGAACTGCTGCTTGGCGTGGGCATCGCCATCGAGATGCACCAAGGACCGATGCGAGAAGTGGCGCCCGGCTTCAAGCTGCGCGTCTTGCTGGCACAGGCGCTGTTCTCCAACCCGGACATCCTGCTGCTCGACGAACCGACCAACAACCTCGACATCAACACCATCCGCTGGCTCGAGGAAATCCTCAACGCGCGCAACAGTACCATGGTGATCATCTCGCACGATCGCCACTTCCTGAACAGCGTGTGCACGCACATGGCCGACCTGGACTACGGCAAGATCACCGTGTATCCGGGCAACTACGACGACTACATGCTGGCCTCGACCCAGGCGCGCGAGCGCCAGTCGGCGGACAATGCCAAGGCCAAGGAAAAGATTGCCGAACTGAAGGCATTCGTGGCGCGCTTCTCGGCGAACGCTTCCAAGGCCCGGCAGGCCACTTCGCGTGCCAAGCAGATCGAAAAGATCAAGGTGGAAGACATCAAGCCATCCAGCCGCCAGTACCCGTTCATCCGCTTCGAATACGACGAGCGCGAAAAGCTACACCGCACTGCCGTCGAAGTGCAACACATGGCCAAGGGGTTCGACCGGGTGCTGTTTTCCAATGTAAATCTGCGCATTGACGCGGGCGAGAAAGTTGCCATCATCGGCCCGAACGGCATCGGCAAGACCACGCTGCTGCGCTGTCTGGCGGGCGATCTCGAACCGGACAACGGCACGGTCAAATGGGCGGAAAAAGCCAAGCTTGGCTACTACGCGCAGGATCACGCGCATGAGTTCGCCGAGGACAAGGTCATGACCGAGTGGATGACTTACTGGCGCGGTCCTGGCGACGACGACCAGGTCGTGCGCGGCACGCTGGGACGCCTGCTGTTCTCCGGTGACGATGCCAAGAAAAATGTAAAGGTGCTGTCCGGCGGCGAGAAGGGGCGCATGATGTTCGGCAAGCTGATGCTGCAGCGCCCCAATGTGCTGCTGATGGACGAACCGACCAACCACATGGACATGGAATCCATCGAGTCGCTCAACACGGCGCTGCTGGAATTCAAGGGTACGCTGGTGTTCGTCAGCCATGACCGCGAATTCGTGTCATCGCTGGCGACGCGCATCATCGAGATTTCGGCCAAGGGGGTCTCCGACTACCATGGCACTTACGAAGAATATTTGCGCGATCAGGGAACCGCTTTGTAATACCTGGGGAATTTTCTGCCAATTCGATTGCCTTATTCGCTCTCAGGAATAACGCATTTGCGAACCACCCCAACCAGGATAAGGAAAGAAACATGACCGAACACCGCTATACGCTTACGCTGTCCTGCCCCGACCGGGTCGGGATTGTCGCGGCGGTGAGCAGCTTTGTCGCAGAACACGGCGGCTTCATCGTCGAGGCCAGTTATCACACCGACCAGGAAGCACAGCGCTTTTTCATGCGCCAGGAAATCCGTGCTGATTCGCTGCCGTTTGGCGCCGAGGAATTGCGCACACGGTTTGCAAAGTTGGCCGACCAGTTCCGGATGGACTGGCAGATCAGCGATTCGGCGGTGAAAAAGCGCGTCGTGCTGCTGGTCAGCCGCCAGGATCACTGCCTTGACGACCTGCTGCATCGCTGGCGCAGCGGCGAGCTGCTGGTCGATATTCCCTGCGTAATCTCCAATCACGAAGACCTGCGCAGCTTTGTCGAATGGCACGGCATTCCCTATCACTACGTCGACATGCAGGACAAGACGGCCGCTTATGCCGAAATCGCGCGGCGCTTCGACGCCGAGCGTGGCGACGTGATGGTGCTCGCGCGCTTCATGCAGATCATCCCGCCGGAGTTGTGCACCCGCTATGCGCGCCGCATCATCAACATCCACCACAGTTTCCTGCCGTCCTTCGTCGGCGCGAAGCCCTACCATCAGGCGTTCCAGCGCGGCGTGAAACTGATCGGCGCGACCTGCCACTACGTTTCCGATGAGCTGGATGCCGGCCCGATCATCGAGCAGGACATCACCCGCATCGACCACGGCGACACGGTCGACGACATGGTGCGCTACGGCAAGGACATCGAAAAGGCGGTGCTCGCGCGCGGTTTGCGCTATCACGTGGAAGATCGCGTGCTGGTGTGTGGTAACAAGACTATCGTGTTCCGCTGATAGCACCTGCCCTTCTCACCTTGGCTGGAACCGCGGGAAAACAACAAGGGCCGCAAGTTATAGGGTGCAACCGGCCCGATACTATAGAAAAGGCCATCCTGAATTGGGATGGCTTTTTTGCGCCGCATACTCGGGCAACTCGATTGCTCACAGCTGCCGGGATGGGTTGGCTATTAGTCCAGCCCTGGAGCCCTCGGCTTAACGTAAGGAATGTTCAGCTTTAGAGGCTTTCAAGCGCTGGCACAGGTGCAGGTTCAGAATCCGCATTCTTAATTACTTTGCTGCGAAAGCCAGGGGCGGCCAGCAAGTTCCTAACATTTGCAGCAAATGCATTTCGCAGAACAACCGGAAGCCCCCCACGGATTGTTTCGTCCGTCTTGAATGAACCTTCAGTAGTTGTTTCGTAGATGACCTTTTCAGTAACTCTGCTATAAAGTTGCCAAGTCACCCGCATGAAAGCGCCCCCTTTGAAGGTACCCGTGTTTCCTATATCGATATTAGGGCTACCAGAGTATGGGAAGCAGACCTTTATGTCGACTTTATTGACTTGGCCTGCCACGAGAATTTCTGCCTTTAAGGCGGCCGGATCATCGAACAATGCGTATGGGTCTCCTACAACTGAATAGTTTTTGCTTTCCAGTTCCTTTCTAAAGGTATCTATCAGTTCTTCGTTGGTAATGTTGAGTCGACCACCTCTCCAATCAATCGCTGAGCCTGGCATACATCCCCACCCGTATTGAAATTGCCCAATCTGCTCTCCTAGGGAAAGCTTTGTAACAAATTTAGAAAACTGAATCGGTTTTGATCTTGCACCAAGCGGAATTGCTTGTGGTGTTTTGTTTTCTGCGATTTGTACTGGCGCTACTGCACAACCGCAGAGAGCGCATATAGCTACAAACAGGGCAAGTCGGTAAGAAAATGGATGCTTCATAATTTTGTTACATCTGGCATTGAGGTAAACAGGCCTGCTGCTTGGGCAGGTCGGAGCGACCAAAGGGAAGCGATCCTGACCGCGCGTGCGTCATCACTTTGTGGCCGAATTTTGGGAAACAAGATAGCGCGGGTCATGAGGGCACACATTATCTCCCTGACACTTCACGCCCTGCACAAGGGGTTGAAGATCAGACAGAAGGCGGTGAGCATCAAAAATCGTTGGGGGATTATCTTTAACCGGTACTTTTAGCAGAACAATTTCACCCGCCATATCAGGAGCAAATCCTCCTCCCATGCTCACATACTTCGTGTATAAATCGAGGACGTATGGGAGCCCTGCGTCTTGCGACGTTAGCAGGGTGTAATTTGACGCATGTGCATGAATTACAACCGGAGATGTGATCTCAAAGCCATCAAAGCCATTGGCAACAGTGAGTTCGGCAGCTCGATATAACCAATAAGTTTGTAGAGAAAGTTTCGTCGCATTTCCGTTGACTACATACCGTATCGAAAAGCGATCAACAGCAAGTTGCTTGTCTTGATATCCACCCAACGTCCCGTATGGTTTATAGGGAGTTGCGCATCCATACAAAGAGATTGCAACTAGGAATAAAAACAATGCGCGAATTTTCATGCGATTTCCAACAATTATTTTAGGTACCCCTGGTCCTTATAAGAAATAGAGAGGCGTACATATGATTCATTACAGCCGCTCAATTTTGTCTATTCGCATATTAATAATACGGATAGATGTGGTAAAGAAAATCTAGCAGCTATCGGTAATATGAACTGTCTGGGAAGGTTACTGAGGGTCTGCATTGGCCAAACCGGAACGCATTCTTGAAGTTCCGCTTTTGGCACTAGCCCGCCTGTCGTTGTGGCGAAGCTAAGGATAAGCTCAGAAAAGGAAAATGGCCACGGATTCCTCTGTGGCCATTTCCTGCACTTGTGACGCCTAAACCTACCGTATTACTCACTCACGCAAAAAATTGTGGCAAATCTACATGGCGTAGGGGCAGTGCGCTCTGTTGCTGCTGCGTACCGCGCCGTTACAGGTTATAAGCGCGTTCACCATGCGTCGTGGTATCCAACCCTTCGCGTTCCGCTTCTTCCGGTACGCGCAGGCCGATCACCAGGTCGACGATCTTGTAGCAGATGAAGGCAGCGATGCCTGACCAGAGGAGGGTAGTCAGCACCGCTTGCGCCTGAATCCACACTTGCGCGCCGATCTCGGTGTCCACGATCTTGTTGTTGGCATAGTCGGCGATGCCGGTGCCGCCCAGGCTCCAGGTGTTGAACACACCGGTGAGCAGCGCGCCCAGGATGCCGCCAATACCATGGATGCCGAATACATCCAGCGCATCATCCGCACCGAGCAGTTTCTTCAGGCCGGTCACGCCCCAGAAGCAGGCCACGCCGGCCAGTGCACCGATTACCAGCCCGCCGCCAACGCCTACCCAGCCACAGGCTGGTGTGATTGCAACGAGGCCGGCTACCGCGCCGGACAATCCGCCGAGAATGGACGGTTTGCCCTTCAGCAACCATTCGGCCACCGTCCAGCTCAGGGCTGCCGCGGCAGTGGCGTTCAGCGTATTGACGAAGGCCAGGGTTGCGGTGCCGCCCGCTTCCAGTGCGGAACCCGCATTGAAGCCGAACCAGCCCACCCACAGCAGCGCCGCGCCCGTCATCGTCAGCGTCAGGTTATGGGGCGTCATCGCTTCCCGGCCGTAGCCGATGCGCTTTCCGACCAGGAACGCGCCGACCAGCCCGGCAATCGCCGCATTGATGTGCACCACGGTGCCGCCGGCAAAATCGAGCGCACCTTTCTGGAAGATCCAGCCGGCCTTGGCCGTCTCGGTTGCCAGTGTGGCAGCGTCCTTGATGGCATCAGGGCCGGTCCAGAACCACACCATGTGCGCGATCGGCAGATAGGAAATGGTGAACCAGAGGACCGAGAACAAGAGTACCGCGGCGAATTTCATGCGCTCGGCGAACGCGCCGACGACCAGCGCCACGGTGATCGCGGCAAAGGTGGCCTGGAACGCAATGAAGGCGAACTCGGGAATCACCACGCCCTTGCTGAACGTTGCGGCATTGGCAACGGTACCGTTGACGGGATCAAACACGCCCTTCAGGAACAGCCGGTCGAAGCCGCCGATGAATGCATTGCCTTCGGTGAACGCCAGCGAATAGCCATAGACCGCCCACAACACCGAGACCAGCGCGAAGATGGAGAACACCTGCATCAGCACCGACAGCATGTTCTTGCTGCGCACCAGTCCGCCGTAAAACAGCGCGAGGCCTGGAATGGACATCATGATCACGAGCAGCGTGGACGTCAGCATCCAGGCCGTGTCGCCCTTGTTGGGGACGGGCGCAGGCGCTGCGGCCGGTGCCGCTGGTTCCGCAACGGGTGTGGCTACAGCCGCCGCGGGGGCAGCAACAGCCGAGGCAGCGACCGCCGAGGCCGCCGTAGTTTCTTCGGCGTAAGCCGTCAGCGGCAGGCCGTGCAGCAGCACCACCAATAACGCAAACAGTACATACAATTTCTTCATGGCAACTCCTACAACGCTTCCACGCCGGATTCGCCGGTGCGGATGCGGATCACTTGCTCGAGGTTCGATACGAAAATCTTGCCGTCGCCGATCTTGCCGGTGCGCGCAGATTTTTCGATTGCTTCCACTACCTGGTCTAGCAAGCTGGCCGGCACGGCCGCTTCCAGTTTGATCTTCGGCAGGAAGTCCACTACGTATTCCGCACCGCGATACAGCTCGGTGTGCCCCTTTTGCCGTCCGAAGCCCTTGACCTCGGTGACCGTGATGCCCTGCACACCGATGGCGGACAGGGCTTCACGCACTTCGTCGAGCTTGAACGGTTTGATGATTGCGACGACCATTTTCATGACGTTCTCCTGAAGCAAGGGCAGGATTCATCCCGCCCATATGAGTTAAAACGACCGGCTAACCGACAGGGCAAGAATGCCCCCGCTCAGCTTCTTGTTGTCGCCGTTGGCGATCACGTGATACAGGCTGTTGTCGGTCGCGTTGGTGCTGGTGTAGGCCAAGCCAAAGTTGAACCCGGCATAGGTCTTGGTCACGCCGACCTTGTAGTCGGTATAGTCCAGCTTGCCGAAATTCCTGACCTTCTGGTGACCGACATGCGCAGTGACGCTCCAGGTCTCGGCCGGCTCGAAGGTGTAGTTGGCTTCGAGGTAGCCGGACCCATTGGAGCGCAGGTTTCCTGCGCAATTGTTGTCGGAGGCGCAGGTTGCCGTGGCGACATTGTTGACGATCATCACCGGCTCGAAGCCACCACGGTTTGCGCTGGAAATGCCATACCAGTCGGTCAGCGCATAGGAGTACTTGAGGTTCAGCCCCTTCCAGGTCGCACCGATTTGCAGCTCAGTTGTATCCCATTTTTGCGTCAGGCCGGCAGGGTTCGTCTTGCCACCCGGATAGAACACGCCGAGCAGGCCGATGTTGTAGCCCAGGTCAGGCGTTACCTTGCCGTTGTAGCCGCCGTAGACATCCCACTCCAGGCTCGCGTTCGTATATTGATTGCTGCTGATGTTGGATGCCCAGGTGCCGAGATACAGGCCGCTGGAATGGGTATAGTCAAAACCACCCTGCAGCGCGGGGTTGCGGAAGTTTTGCGAAATGCCATTGAAGACATAGTCGGTTGTGAAACCGACATTGCCGGTGACCGCGTGCTCCGAGGCCGGTGCTCCATCCGCCGCGAGCGCGGCGGCAGGTACCGCCAGGGTTGCAAAAATCAGAGAGTGCAGCAGTTTACTGTTCATATCGTTCCTCATCTTTAGCCAGAATTTACAAAAGGTCTTTTTGTACTTATCACCTCAGCAGGATGTGTGCCAAATATGTTTACCTCGTTAAAACAATATGTTATGCAAACACATCTAGCGGACGTATAGCCCCGCGCGCACCAATTGCAGCCGACCGGAGCGCATGCCGCACCGCTTGGGTGCAACTCGGTGATTTTTGCTAAACTGCCGCCGTGATAACCGCCAAGGAGTGCCCCATGCTGAATGCAAAAATATTTGATGACATTTCCACCAAGCTGAGCGAGGCAGTCAAGAACAGTCCTGCCGCAGACATTGAAAAGAACGTCCGCGCCATGCTGACGCAGGGCTTTTCCAAACTCGACCTTGTGACGCGGGAAGAATTCGACATCCAGGCGCAGGTGCTGGCACGTACGCGCGAACTTTTGACCGCACTGGAACTGCGCGTCGCCGAACTGGAAGCGCAGCGCAAGCAGCCCTGATGCTGCATGCCCCATTCCGGTATTCCGTCATTCCCGCGCAGGCGGGAATCCAGTGGATTAATGACTCCGCGCGAAGCGCGTCAAGGTCAAGTTCAAGGTGTTGTCCACTGCGTGGAAATGTGTCGGAATGCTGGATTCCCGCCTGATGAAACAACTAGCCATTCGACTAAGCCCGCAAGCGGGCAAAGTCGCTGGTTATGCGCGGGAATGACAAACTCATGAGCCTCGCGGTGCTCTACAGCCGCGCGCTGTCCGGCATGGAGGCCGCGCTGGTGACCGTCGAGGTGCATCTCGCCAACGGGTTGCCCAGCTTCACCATCGTTGGTCTGCCGGAGACTGAAGTCAAGGAAAGCAAGGATCGCGTGCGCGCGGCATTGCAGAACTGCCAGTTCGAGTTTCCGGCGCGCCGCATTACCGTCAACCTCGCGCCCGCCGATCTGCCCAAGGAAAGCGGCCGCTTCGATCTGCCGATCGCACTCGGCATCCTCGCTGCAACCGGCCAGATTCCCGCCGACAAACTTACCGAATATGAATATGCCGGGGAACTCGCGCTGACCGGTGAACTACGCCCGATCCGCGGGGCCCTTGCAATGACCTATCGCGCGGCCAATAGCGGGCGCGGCTTCATCCTGCCCGAGGCGAACGCCGCCGAGGCCGCGCTGGTCGAAGACGCGACCGTCTATCCGGCGCGCACACTGTTGCAAGTGGCCGCCCATCTGTCCGGACGCGAAATGCTGGCGCCCTATGTTGGCGAGCCGGAAACCATCGTTCCGCACTATCCGGACATGAGCGAAGTGAAAGGCCAGGCGCAGGCCAAGCGGGCGCTGGAAGTTGCCGCGGCCGGCGGCCACAGCGTGCTGATGGTCGGCCCGCCCGGCACCGGCAAGTCGATGCTGGCGGCGCGCTTTTCCGGCATCCTGCCACAAATGTCCGAGGTCGAGGCGCTGGAGAGTGCGGCCATGCAGTCGCTCGATGGCAGCTTCGACGTCGCCCACTGGAAAACGCGCCCGTATCGCGCGCCGCATCACACGGCTTCCGGCGTGGCGCTGGTCGGCGGCGGTGTAAAACAGAAAGATATTTGCGACTTCGGAATAATAAATGCGACTAGATGGACGCTAGTTGCGACTCAGTAGATTCTTTATGACTCCTCCATAGCATGACAAATAGCGAGTTAAAGCCATTCGGCGAGATTAAACACTCTGACAAATTGCTACGTCTCGATTGGTTTGGCGGTATTCAAGGAAGCTTGGGTAAATTGGACAACCCCCTTATTGAGTGCTTTTTTACGCCATTTGACGATCCGGGTTCCAAGGGGGCTGCTCCCAGACCAAGAGTAAGGGATCAATTCATTGCTGGTATAGCTGTTGGTTATCTACCGACTCAGTTTCTTGGAAAGTATTTCCGGAAAGGTAAACCAGCGGCTCTTTCTGATTGGCTACGAGCTGAATGCATCACCTTTGATTTAGACGTTTCCTTTCCCGGTGCGGTGACAGAATGTACCTTGCCGGATCTTCGGATTGATCCTGGATTTGAATTTATTGCTTACCGTCTTACCGATTTCGCTAAGCAAGCCGGCGTCAAATTACTACGAGGCACCCTTCAAAGTTCAACAAATAGCAATATCAGGAAGTTCCCAGCCGAGCAAATCGTTGCAATTCATGAAATGGAGCTGATTCGATTTTACCTGACAAATTCCTCATTCTCTTGTAGAAACATTTTTACTGGTGCTTTTACAAACGAAAATTTGACGGAGCGGGTTGTAAACATCATTCATGAGCCAGTCGCATTTGATGAACAAATGGGCAGGGGGCGGTTTGTTTATCGCCATGGTTATAAAGAAAATGACGCCCCAATACTCGGACGTATTCTATTTGACCAAAGTGCGCTCACTTTGAAAGCAGCACAAAGAGTACACAGCAAAATGTTGGCGGATCACATTAACTCTGGGCCTCGTCTAGTGGGCTATCCGAGAACCTTATTTCCTTTTATCGGGAACACACGCCTCACCTTGAGCGGCAGGCGAATCAGCACGGCCAACGGGTTCATCTTTCTAGCATATCGTATCCTCTCCTGCACCTCCTCCTTCCCATACAATAGTCTGAGCTATTGTGACGAGATTGCGCCTGGCGGCGCCCCTGCGCCAGAAGACGCTCCAATTGCTTTTGCTGGCGAAAAAGCGCCAGAGATTGGCCCAGCTCACCACAATATCAATGGCACAACCGGCGTAAGCACGAGCCAAGAGCGGCCGAGCTCAGCATCAATTGAGCTTCGAAGTGAATTGGGAAGACGAGACTATCCTGGACTGAAGGATGTTCTTCTCATCAAAGAAAAGCTTCGTGACTGCACCCATAGATCCGAAAAGAAGTCGGCCCATTATATTGATACGTTGATCAATGCGAGCACTGGTCGCGGGAGCTCTGGCGCAAGCTCTGCTGCGCGCCAATCAATCACGGAGCGCATTGTCGCCCGGCCCTCGGTGCCGCCTGATCTAAAGACCTTTATGCTGGTTATTCACGGGCTACGCACCCTTCATCCCGACTGGAACATTGACACAATAGTAGTAGGCGAAGGATATGAAACCGACGGCGAGCAGGCTTCTTATTTTCCAGAGGTACCATGCCCAAAAAAGAAACGCACGATACGGCAATTTTCCTATGTGGACGATGCAAAATTAGATCGGCGAAGCTTTATATGCGTGCAGATTTGCGCTTACGGCCAGTACGTTTATTTGTTTGAAGCACAGCGAAGATTGCGAAGTCCAGCATCTCCTGATGACCTCTACAAGGAGGACATGGCCATTCTGCTGCTTCGCACACCCGCCTATGAAGAAATTCTCGGTGATGATTTTCTTCCAATGATCACGCTGACGGTTGAAAAAAATGGATGGCCGAACGATGAAGATCTCAGCGAGTTTGTACGTGGCCATACTGTCCACAACAAGGGTGTTCAAACTGTTGAGGTGCTGTGCGAACGAGTGGCACAGTTAATTAATCGAAATGTGTCGAACAGTCTATAAAATGCATCTCACTATTGGCTTTGCAGAGGGGCTTCTATTGCAGGAAAGAATGTTTAGGGTAACCACAAATGCGTATTCCGGCCACTCATGAGCACCAATTCCAAGTAGGACGTGATCAGGCATTCCGGTTTTCAGATGGTCACCTAATGTACTTCTCATAAGCTCCGGGACTGGCAGCCAACTCCATTTGGTTGGGACCTGATCGGACAGCCAGTGTCGGATGATCGGCGAGGCTGTAGCACACAGCTCCGGCCATTGCTGTCACTTCTGATCCTTCAACTTTTTTGTCATGTGAGAGAGCAGCGCGGAAACCGCCAACCCATGTGCGTCGATGAGCTTCTGAATCTTGGTTGCAGACATGTCCTTGAAGTTGAAAGCCTCGAAGGACTTGAAGAACGCGCGCAACTGCTTTACTAATCGCCGCAGATCAGCCTCTCGCATACCTTCTACTTCGTGTGTAAATGACGCGGCGCTCGCGACCGCGCCGGCTGGATGCACGATGATGCGTTTGACCTTCATGCCCGCGTAGTGTTTTTCGAACCACGCACTGGATCGGTTCATCTGTTCCGCCTCGCGCTTGTTTATTTCAGAGCGATCTACCTCGACTTCGCTCTTGCACTCCCACAGCACGTACTGAGTGTCATCCAACGCCCACAGATTATCAGGCCCCTCCTTCCATTCCTTGTCAGGGCGCTCGCCGACAAATCCAATTGCCCGGCTAATCTCATCGAGCGCTTGCTCGAACTTATCCGCCTTAGTTCCGAAGACCAGACGACTCAGAATGTCAGACAAGGCAATGTCGAGCTGTTCGTAAGTCTCAAACTTGCGAACCCACGACATGATTCTCTCAACTCTCCCTTGGCTGACCACGGTCAACTTGGCGACGGTTACACCTTCTGACGGCTTCAAGAGAAGCCGATTGTCCTTGTGCGCTGCGATCTGAAGCCGCTGCGATTCGGGCCGATCCGTGCGGTACTGGTAGCGCGCCATTTCCTGCAAATACCAGCCCTTGTCCGTTTCATCGACCTGTTTCTTGTCGAGTAACTTCTGCAGGGCATCTGCCGCCGCCGCGTAATCGTCGTTGCGGTAAGCCTGTTCTGCAGCGAGTTCTGACTCATATATGCGAAGCACCCTCTCATTCGCGCCGGATGGCTTGACTTTTGCCATCTGCTCCACATAGAAGGCTTTCCAGTTCTCGTCGCGCTGCAAGCACTGTCGAACCAGGCCATTGAAGGCGTCAACTGGCTTCTCTCCGCTCTCAATGTCTTGCCTCGCCATCTCGGCGATTTCAAGCCCGATTTCGATCTGCCGCGACATCTGCGGCGACAGGAACTTCCTGGAGTCTCGATCTCGTACAAGGCGAGTGATGTCGGAGCCAATAATGATAACAACCGAATAGTCCTTCTCGCCGCGCACGCTGCGCCCCATGCCCTGCTCCACTGTCCGAACGGTGCGCATCAGCGTAGCCACGCTGTCCGGACGGCATGCCTCCTCATACAGGTCGATCAAGCTTTCCGAATACGGCTTGCCGTCAAAGATCAACAGGCGGCAGGTCTCATCCGGCAGATCAATCCCGTCATACCGATTGACGAGCACCACCGTTTTCTCGAACTCCCCCTTTCGGAGGTTATTGATGACCTCGCCCACCGAATCCTTGTCCGCAACGACGGCTCCGTACGCCTCCCAATCTTTCACTCGTGCAAATGCGGTCGCGAGCACAACGACACCATATGGACGCTTAGGTTTTTGCGCCGCATATCCTTTCACAATTCGTTCGCGATCAAGCTCTTCATTGATCAGCGATGGAAGTAACACCATTTTTTCGCCCGACCAGCTCTCCTTTGCGTAGGTAAGTGGGTTAATGATGGTCTCCGGCTTGAGCTGCAATCCTTTGACGAGGAAGGCGTCATCGGTCACGGTTGCAGACATGAAGACGCGATGAGACGCGTCGGCGTAGCTGCCAAACGCCGCAAGCGGGGGAATGTGGGGCTCGATCTCCAAGGCAACTCCAGACACCACGCATTGACAGTGCCCGAGGATGTTCTTCAGCAGCGGCCACGCGAACTTGATTGACTTCCGCTCTGCATGCGCAGCCAGGATTTTGGCGACCTCGGCTTCCCGTTCGATCCATGCCCAATAGGGGACTGGAAGGAGTGCGTCGCGTTTGCCGTTGTTGATGTCCGCAAAGGTCCCGAGTCCCTGCTGCTCCAGATCATCGGCGAACAGGGTCTTGAGCGCATTGTATGCCGGCTCGTCCTTGGGAATTCGGATGCGACATGCCTCGCGTATCGTATCGGCGCAGGCGTGGGCGTCGTCCATCAGCAATGTCCCGACCGCTGTGGACTTTCTGTTAAGGCCAAACTTCGTCAACCCGTTGAAGAGCTTCTGCACTGAGGTGACAAGGATCTTGTCACCGTTCAAAAACTCTTCTGGCAGCTCAGGGTCAGCTTGACAGGTGGCTAAGCCAAATTGCTTGGCCTGTTCGACGGTTTGATCGATGAGGAAATTGTCTGGGCACAGATAGAGCGCGGGACCTTTGCCGCTGTTCAACTGCGACTGCAGAATCAGGAGGCCGATCAGGGTCTTGCCTTGTCCGGTGTGCAGCTTGACGATCACATCCTGATCCTGCAAATGGTTCTTGAACCAGCTTTGCAAGACGGCCAGCTGGGCCGGTCGCAACGGCCCCTTGTCATGTGCGCGATCGAGCGTGTCATATAGCTCGACGGGGTCGGTCGGCCGTTCTACCTTCTTTCCGGACAGCCTTTTCTTGAAGTCAACCATTTGGACACTCCCTCAATGCACTTGCCACTACATCGCCGCTGATTTGGCATGCACTGTGGCATTTTATATTTATTTTGGCTGCTTTTTCTGCGGTGTTAATCAGCATGCTCATGACGCTGGACTGTGCGCTCAAAATCACCGGAATGCGCAACAAAAAACCGTAGTACTTGGACTGATAAGTTGAGAGGCTACCTCCTATATTGGACAATCCCGTCACTTACAAGTAGAAGGCTGACAAGCGCACCCACATGCCCTCGGGCGATGGCAATGGCATTCACCCGTTTTGCGATTAAAGTGACAACCGCAAGCATTTAGGCCGCCACCATGCTCTAAATCAACACTTTTTTCAGTAGGCGGGAGTTTTTCGTAATCAACCGAGCAGATATTGAAAATATTAGCGGTAACCTGAGTTATTTCTTGCTCTTCTGCAAAACTTGGCAATGAAACGAACACCATTAAACACATTGCACAGGCAAAAGCTTTAATGAATTGCATATAACCTCCTTATTTGAAGGACCGCTTATTCGAAGCTAATTTTTGAGTTTTAACTTGAAATCAAGCTACTTGCACGGTGTTGGATCGCAAGCATCTCCTATCCCGTTGTTGTTGCAATCTGCTTGTTTGCCGTTATCAACTGGCCGGATCGGATTGAAGATGGTCGGACAGTTATCCATAGCGTTCGGTATGCCGTCTCCGTCAATGTCATCAGGCGTTGGGATGCCGGTATACCCAGCTTCTTTGCCCGCGATAGGCTGTCTGGAGGGGATGCATGTAGGCTCGGCTTCAGGGATTCCGTTAAAGAATAACGGATATGAATCTGCATTGTTGAGTTGGAGCATCGAAAAATCTTCACCGAGTTCGCGTTGGATGCAGATGGTCTTGTCGATTCCTTTTACGCCTCCCGGGAAGGCCTCGCAACCAGCCATCCAGCCGGGTACCTTGGATATGATGCTGGTGTCGCCGTAAAGAGGGACGCCCCCACGAAGAACAAGCGATACATTCTCTACATCGGCATCCAGAATGGCGCGATAAGCTGTGCTGGCTTTTGAGCCATCATAAACTGCCATGTCGGCCACAAGTCCAGGTAATAGACGTCCGATCTGTTTGTCCAAATGAAGCGCATCCGCCGGATTGGCGGTCACCATCATCCATAGGTCACGATCAGAATAAAATTTCTTGAGATTAGTGCTGTTATACGAATCAGCACATTTAAGTTCTCGCAGAAGATTAACGGAACCCGATGGGGTCCAATCTGTACTCAATGCGATGTTCATATTCAGGTTCGAGTACATCGTCACCTGCGCAGTGTTCCCGTAAAGTGATATATTGGAGCGAGGGGACCAAATAATCGACGCGCCTCTCTGCTGAAGCAATTCGCCGTCTTTTCCGAGAGCGGCTATCGAATGAATATATGCACCCTTCGAAGTAATCAACTGACTTGCGTCCATGCAGCGAATTTCGTTGTTTGCCGCAAGATCAATTCCTTCGGCCAAGTGCGGGAGATAGCATTGATGGATCAAAACTTTGCTAGGATCATCAATCCTTGGATAGTCGCAGTCGTTTATATGCGGAGTAACGTCAGAGGTGTCTCCTAGGGGAAAGACGTTGTAGTAAACATAATCAGTTTTGAGTCCTTCGAGCAAGTCGGCCTTGTCAAGGTTTCGCAGAAGCCCCTTATGCCCACCTGAGCCCGCGATAGAAGTCGTTCCCGCCAAAACATGCCTTAGTTCTGACCAAGCGGTTTGCTCATTGCTTCCAAATCCAGGCGTTGGCGTAATCGGTTTGTGATCTGGAGAACCTTTTCGCCATTCGTTCCTTCGGTCATAGCGTTCATTACCCCACTTCGATGGATAGTTCCAGTCATAGGTAATATGATCATGGGCGTTTATGAGACCAGGTGATATGACGCCGGAAGGGCAGATTATCTGCGTCGGTTTCAAGTCTTTTGCCTTAGCTAAGGCATCGCAACCGACATCGGCTATCATGCCATCTGGCGTTATCAGAACCCCTCCACCATCGTATATTTTGTCTGGCGCCAGCACTTTTCCAGCGATGAGCAAATATTCGCTACTCCCCGATTGGACAACACACCCACCGTTACCGGTCACCTTTAAGGGCGCGCATACCTCGACCTTTATTTCTTTGGTTAATGAAGGATGCTCAATGGGGATATTGGCACAGCCGCTCAGGACCACTGCCGCGAGAAAGGCAAGGAAGCCTGTTCCTGGACATTCCGACAATGTCTTCTCTTTCATATTTCCTCCAAATCAAATTCGGGGACCTATGGATACTTGGGGCCATTATAGACACAATTCATCACTGGCAATATGGTTAATATTTAGTTCTGGCCAGCTGCAGCATAGAGGGAGATTATCCAGTCTAGCCGCAAGATATTGCGGTTATGGATTGAGGTTTTCGTCTTGATACATACACACCGTTTGGTATGTAACGCTGCCAAGGTTGCCGCACCACTCAATGACAACCTGAACCAGCGAGCCCTCCACCCGATTTGTCGGCAGCGAAAAATCAATATCAATCGCCAGTGCTTCTCGATTGAAGTAATCAATCAGAACAGACGGAAACTCGGCCATCGGATAACTGGTCAGGCATGAAATCCATCGACCAGCACTGATGGTTACAGGCCTAATTGCGTGTCAAGCGCATATTTACACCCTTCGATAAACTGAAGACGATGAACAATGCACATGACACGCAGCGGAAAAGGCTCTGAGTTTCCAAGCTCCCTATTTGCGTTTCAAATGGAACTCAAACTCCCCCCTGAATCACGGCTCTTGAGAGTCGTAGCCTTCTTTGTCCTCGATGGACGAGAAGGCAGTACCAAGGCAGTTCGTGCATTTCGCGAAGCGGTGTTCCCAAGCGCGCTCAATATCCACTCATTACGGGCTGCTTAACTGGATGATATACATCGGACAGTGAGCACTATTTATGAATCTTATCGTTTTGGTTGTTTGCCTGAAATTTTTGTGCGATGCTGAATAATGGTTCGTAAAATCTCAATAAGGTATGACCCATTACAGCGAAGACCAACTAGATTATATCGATCAGGTTTTTGACCGCGCGAGAAAGCTTATACAGGCTCGGATCTGGGACGAGGTTAAAATGCATCGCCTCGAATCCTGGAGAGGATGCTTTGAAAATTTTGGGGCTGAATTAGTGGGCGCCTATCTTCTTGACAATCTCTGCTTTCGATCCCGTGACCAATTTTTTTCTTTGTTGGACACATTATTCCTTGATCATGCCAACATTGGCTGCGATCAATGGAACGGTCATTTCGTTGACGTAGTTCAAAGTCGACCGACACCCGCGACGGAGTCGTCCGTGCGGATTGTCCCCGTAATTGGGCTCCAGGCTCCGCCCACAAAATCCGGACCCTACATTCTACGATTGGCGCAGCGCCGCTATAGCATTAAGTCACAATGGTTAAGTTGGCCGCAACATGTTGGTTCCATAGGCGGTCTTTCGGAGCTAATTTTTCTCGACGATTTCTGTGGTACGGGCCAGCAGTTCGTGGAATTCGCAGAAAGCATAGAGTTAACCCAGTTACATAAAGCAAACGGTTCCATGAAAGTCAGTTATCTTGTTGCAGCCGCGCATGAAGAGGGCGTGAACAATATACGGAAGGAGCTGCCGTTCGTTCACGTGAGGTGCGCAGAGCGGCTTGGGCCAGCAAACTCAGTGCTGCATGACACGTGCTTTCAACGGTATCAGATCGACGGCTTCCAGAACCTGGTTTTGGATCAGTATGCTGATGTCACAAAACGAGCAGGTTTACCTCAGGGAAAACTTGCTGAAGGCTTCGGTAACCTTGCGTTAGCATACGGTTTCGCCCATGCGACGCCAAATAACACACTGCCGATTTTCTGGTACGAAACGGATAGTTGGACACCGCTGCTAGATAGATGATGACTGCAAATCGACAAGCATTTATACGGAACCGTGCAGAAGAGTACGGTCATGACGTGTGGAACTCTTACGTTCTGCCACTGTACTTTGATAACCTCGGCTTACATGAAGCGAGGAAGTCAGTAGTGATAGAGGGCGGGCGCGGATGCGGGAAAACCGCATTGCTACGTTATCTCTCCTTCCACAGCCAGTTTTCCGACTCGCGAACTACGCTCCCGGACACAGTTTTCGAAACGGTCGGCCTGTATCTCAAGGCGGATACACAATATTTCAGTGCATTTACCGGAGCCGGTATTGATGATCTGAAATGGAGATACATTTTTGAACACGCGCTGTGTCTCGCGCTCGCAGAACAGATTATAGGTGCAGTCTCGTTGATTAACTGCAATAGTGAAAGACAGCAGAAGTATGGCAAACTCGATTGCCTGAATTTTTCACGAGCCGTTGGAGGATTTAGCGACAAGCCGGTTCCTGATTCCCTTGAAGCATTTTCGGAATGGCTACGCTGCCGACGGCAACAATTGGCCCGCTGGTTTCGGAATTTTGATGATAGCCCACCGCCCGAGCTCTATCCCCTGCGGGAATTCTTGCTAGCCCTAATTGAAGAAATACGGGCCAAGTTGTCATATATGGAAAAAACAGTATTTGCCGTTTATATCGACGAATACGAAAACTTGTTGGATGACCAGCAAAAGTTACTTAATACGCTGATAAAAGGAGGGGAACCCCCTCTAATCTTTCACATAGCGATGAAGCCAAACGGAATGCGCACACGCATGACAATTGGAAACGAAGCAATTCAGGAAAAGGCCGATTTTAGAAAGATCAAACTGGATGATGAATTAAGGCCTGATTTTGCTCTATTCACCGCAGAACTCTTCTTCTTTCTGCTGGTTAAAAGCGGTTTGCCAGAAAGCCTGACCCCGGTCATGCCCCATCAACTTCAAGATCCATCACAGATTAAGTCTCGACAATCTGATGAAAAATATAGAGCACGTGTACTTGGGGAAATTCGGCGAGTATTACCAGGACAAAGGAACAGCGAGATCGCTGAATCAATTCTCGATGATCCTGTTCTTTCCAAGCGTTGGCGCCAGTTAATAAGTGATGGGCTTCGGGCGCAGAGATCTACTATTAAGCCTGAGCAGTTTTTGGATAAGGATTTCCCTGATGCGACGATCGTGTGCGCGTCTTTGCTTCATCAAAGCACCAAGACGGCTGACGAGATTCTTGCTGAACTTAAGAAGCTCGGGGCGGGCGACCCGTCGCGCTTCAAAGAAGGGGATTGGATTCATCATTTCTTGATTGGGACGTTACTGCTGATCTACTTACCTTTCAGGCAGAGGCCTTGTCCTGTGTATGCAGGATTCAATGCCTTTGTTTCTATTTCGTCAACCAACGTGCGACATTTCATTGAGCTCTGCCATACCTCGATTGGCAAATTTGATGCGGACTGCGACTTCGCAAACTTCTATGTTTCAATTGAAGATCAGGCAAAGGCAGCATTTAAGACAAGCTTGGCTTTTAAGGAGGAGGTGGCTGGCTCAGGCGATATGGGGAATCGCTTATTGGCCATTGTTAATTTCTTGGGAAAACTCTTTCGCTTGTCTCAAGGGCGCCCATCTCAAAGCGAAGCTGAAAGGACTCACTTCTGCATTGTTAACGACCAGGTCAGCAGTAATGCCCAAGAGGTATTAAACGAGGCTATCAAATGGTCCGTATTCTTTGAGGAACCAGAGTCGAAGGTTAAAAGCGTGCGGTATGAGTCGTCTGAATACGTCCTTAACCCGATTTATGCGCCGTTCTTCGGAATTTCTTACAACAAAGGCCGTAAGCTCGAGATCTCCGGCAGTCAAGCAGAAGCTATGTGTACCGGCAGTGTAGAAGATTTTACGAAAATGCTCCGTCAGTACGAAAAGCAGTGGTCAGTCAGCAATCCAGACCAATTCTCCTTGGGATTGGAGAGCTAATGTCTCCATTGTTCCATATTCAGTCCCATTCTTTCGACGGCGTTTCGGTGCCCAGTAGTTTGGCAGCCAGACGTTGGGATATGGCCGCAATTGGTACAACCAATAACGAACACTTGGATGCGCGAAGCAAAGCGGCCTGCGCATTTGCTGTAGAACATGCCCAAGAAGTATTTCGCATGGATTTCATTAACAACACAGCGGTAATTGATGATGCGAAGGTCACACACGGTGCGATCTGCGTAAAGTTGAGGGGTTGCAATAGCCTTCTCATTGAAGCGACCACATTGAATTGCCCAGAGTTGCTCTACTTGATCCGAGCCGCAAGAAAAGAGGGGGTTCAGACCATCTCCTTCTTGTACTTGGAGCCCGAAGAATATCGCCGGACTCTTAAGGGGCGTTTATCGGACTACCGCGATTTTGACCTGAGCGGGAATCGTCGCTTTCGTTCTGTTCAGGGTTTCGGATCGAATTTGACAGATATTGCCCCAGGCCACGCTGTCTTCTTCCTCGGTTATGAAAAAGCCCGCCTGGGCCAGGCACTGGAACAGGAGGAGACGTTGCGTGATTGGTCCAAGCATGCGGTTTTTGGGGTGCCCGCATTTGAGCCGTCGTGGGAAATTGATTCGATTGCCAACAACATCCAATACTTTTCCGCGAGCTCCTTTGAGGCAAGGTACGCAGGGGCCGCCAGTGTTGAGGCTGCATACGGGCTGCTTAATCAACTGATGAGTGACAACAAGGCTGGGATACCAATAGTTGTTGCCCCTCTTGGAACGAAGCCTCACACCATTGGTGCAGCGCTTTTCCTCGTAGAGCATCCGGAATGCGATGACGCCATTCTTCTGTACGACCATCCTCAAAAGAACTTTGATCGGTCATATAACATTAGACGTTGGCACCTTTACGATGTCGTCACTACCTGATTGGGCGCAACAATCGCGGCACACTGTTCGGAGAACAGAGGCATGGTTAACAACTCTCTCTTTGTCAGGACGGTAGCACAAACTCCTTTAGCCGTGCACCTTAACCAGGTTGCAAAAGAGGGGTGCATAAACGCCTTTTTGACCATTTCAAGCGATGCGCTTGGCGCCCGAATCCGAAATACATGATCAGTGATTGGCGCGCTCCCCGAAGCAACAATTACCGGACTCCAGCTCACGCGGGTGCCTGTGCGCGGCAGCAGTATATCTCCCGCTTGAGCTATCGAGTCGTCCAATAATTTTGCCGTATTGTTACGTTTTGTCTTGTCGACATCTAGTGACATTCGTCCGTCTGTAACTCGCGCCAAGTCGGAGGTGTGAATCGCTCCAAGCGATAATGTCCTGGCCTCCTTATGTGAATACTGTCCGCGTGTAATGGTCACGCCGACATCCTCCAGCTTCAACGAAGGCGCATCGAATTCTGACCGTCCATCATAGTGCCGCGCATCGAGTCGTTGGCCGGGGTGAAGTATCCCTTTATGTATCTGCTCTACCTTCTCAGTTTCAATACTGAAACGACCTATCTCAACCTCACTGGTTTCGGAGTCACTGGTGTCGATGATTAACAAGACTGTTCGCGCTTCAGTAGCTGAAAACGCGTTCCCAGGAATTTCAATCGCTTTTCTGACGCCATAGTTATGCATTAACTCCGCCCGATATTGGATATAAATGTCTCCATCGGCGAAACTGATGGGCATCAGTATCGCAACGGTTCCTCGGGTAGCCTTGGCGATAAGCAACGACCTCGCTAAAAAATACATTTCCGCTCGTCGTGCTCCAAGTTTGGTCGCAAGTCGTGGAAATGCCTTAAGTAACACACTCCGAGTCAATTCCGTCGGACTGATTTCCGCATACGGCGGGTTGCCAATCACAGCAATTTCGTTTTGCTCAGACAATTCGCAATGCAGTCTTCCAGTCAATCCATTGGCAAGCGAAATTTTTGCGCTCGGTAGCCGATGTTGGGCTTTGCGGTGCATCACGGCATCAATTTCATATCCAAACAATTTTGCGGCAGGTCTGCGACGTTGTGCGGCGTAAAGCAAAGAGCAATCACCCGCCGCCAAATCAATGACCGCGGTCGCTGTAGACGAAATATGGCCCGCAACTAGGTTAGCAACAACGCTTGGCGTCATATATTGACCGAGTGCTTTTCGATTTGTCTGCATCATGTCGCTCCTGTCTGGCTGAATTGATAAACACCTATCTGCCTTCACGATCAAACACCACGAAGGTGTTTGGTAAACCGTTGTGCGTAGACACTTGACTATTATATGTATCGTACGATACATTTTAATTATGGGTATGTCTCATGTCAATCCTCATTCAGCGCTTTACTCGCAGTTGCAGCGAGCAGCGGAAGTATTCAACTCAGAACTTTTTGGCGGGGAATTACCTGGATTCGTCTTTACGCTTCAGCGAGGAAAATCGTCCGTGGGCTATTTTTCACCAGACCAATGGACCAACACGGACGGTGAATTGGCAAGTGAAATTGCGATAAATCCTTGTTACCTTGCAAATCGATCCCTATTGCAGCTCTTCCAAACAATTGTTCACGAGCTCTGCCATTTATGGCAGCATCAGCGAGGTCTTAGTCGACCGCGTTCTGGTTATCACAATCAGGAGTGGGCTGTAAAAATGGAAGAAATTGGGCTTGTTCCTAGCAGTACCGGTGAAATTGGAGGTAATAAAGTTGGGCAAAAAATGGCCGACTACCCCGCACCTGACGGCAAATTTATACGAGTGAGTAGAGCCTTGATTGAGGCAGGATTTGGGCTTGGATGGGTGGATCGCGATCTTAACGTCAAGCAGATTTCCTATCGCAGTATGCCAGCGGACATGACTGACAGGCTAAATAGCCCGTTAAGCAACTCATTTCCTGAACTTCTCCCTTTGGTAAAGATTGGGCGAGAACAAAAAAGAAAAATCAAATATCGTTGCCCAGAGTGTGGCACCAAAGTATGGGGAAAATCTGGGCTTGGTATTATCTGCGCATGCTGCAACCTCAGACTGCTAAACGATAACGACTAACACTCACTTGCCGCCAAACGATGGGAATTTTCTGAGTCATGTAATCCAACATCTGTAACTGCCAATC
>DASSQR010000061.1:0-24480 GCA_035702405.1 Gallionella sp.
AACACATTGCCACTTCCCTCCTGATTTCAGCGTGCGATAGGTCCGAGGTGCCGCGGGAATATCATCACGAATCCCCACGAAACAACATCAGCCGGTATGGCAATCGAGAAACCGGCTGAGGACATCCGATTCAACTGCCTGCGGCTGCCTCGTGCAAACCGTATGAGCGTTCCGGTTTTTCGGGCGAGCCGGTCTGAAAACAAGTCCCTGCTATTACCGGGGCATATTAGGCATAAGCGCTGCCTATATCAATCCTTTTTCGGCAAAGGACAAGGTTTGGCCTGCTGCCACGACGAAATGATCCAGCACGCGCACATCCACCAGACTCAATGCCTGTTTGAGTGCGTCGGTCAAATGCCGGTCGGCCTGACTCGGCTCGGCGACACCGGAGGGATGGTTGTGCGCCAGGATCACGGCGGCAGCATTGTGTGCCAGCGCACGTTTGACGACTTCGCGGGGATACACGCTGGTCTGGCCGAGAGTGCCGTGGAACAGCTCTTCCGCGGCAATCATCCGATGCTGGGTATCGAGGAACAGCACGAAGAAGACCTCCTGATGCCGCCCGGCCAGCAACAGTTGCAGATAGTCGCGCACCGCGCGCGGCGAATTGAGCGCATCGCCACGCTGAATCTCTTCCTTGAGTGCACGCCGTGCCATTTCCTGCACCGCTTGCAGTTGCACGTATTTCGCCTGCCCCATGCCATGCACTTCACAAAACGCTGCCTCGCTCGCGGCGAACAGATGGGTCAGGCTGCCAAATTTTGCCAGCAACTCGCGCGCCAGGTCCACCGCGCTCTTGCCCGTCACGCCGGTCCTCAGGAATATGGCCAGCAACTCGGCATCGGATAACGCGGCGGCGCCGCGCTGGAGGAGTTTCTCCCGCGGACGTTCCCCGGCCGGCCAATCAGTAATACCCATTCGGCCTCCTCAGAGAGCCTTGGCGTTGTCTCGCAAGCGAGTCGCCTCGGACTTCATGCCGAGTTTGTCGTACTCTTCCGCATAGCGCTCGAACACTGCTCTCACCACCTCGCGCTCTTGTCCATGGTATTGGCACGCCAAAGGTACAAGTCGCTCCAGATATGGCCAGGCATCCTTGAAACGGCGTTGTCCGCCAAGAACGATGGACAGGTTCGCGAGACGCCTGCCGATCCGCGTGTAATTGGGCGGAGTCAGCCCGTCTTCCAGTTTCAGCGATTCTTTGAGCAATTCCTCGGCTTCTTCAATCTTGCCCAGCTGTTGCTTGATCCGCGCGAAGTTATAGAGATATCTGGACTCTTCTTCCGCGCCGAGGTGTCCAATCCGCGCATTGATCAGCGCGCGTTTGCAGGCCTCCTCGGCGACATCCAGTCGACCTGCATCTTCATTTTCGCTGCAGGTGTCGGCATAGCGATCGGCAGTGACGTGGTTAAGCGGGTTGGCGCAGCCTGCAATCGTCAGGCAAAACAGAATTACGACGGAGAGAAGATTGATACGGTTCATGGTACATCCTTCAGAAGGTCAGAAACTTCCAGCATGGAGACTGGTTTTGCCTCAACTCACTTCGGCTCGGGCATTTTTTCTTCTAGCGACTTCATGAATGAAGGAGGGAAGCTTGCACCCAATGCTCGTGCCTTCTTGACCTTATCCCACGCCTCGCTATAGCGTCCCTCCATGAATAACGAGCGTGCCCAGCCGCGCCATGAATTCGGATAACTCGAGTCCATTCGGGTGCTTTCCTCGAAGTTCCGGTTTGCGAGCTGGAACCAGCGTCCCCTTTCCTTGGTATTCTCTTTGGGCGTATAAAACGCCTTCCGTGAATAAACCATGGCCATATCCGACAACAGGGCGACCTTTTGATAAGGATCGTCGATCAGCTGCAAAGATTTTTCAAGGTGAGGGATTGCCTCATCAGGCTTTTCCCGTTGAGCCATTACCCGGCCGAAACCCCAATACGGCTGGTAATTGTTCGGGTTAAGCAACCACGACTGATTATAGAGTTTCATGGCCAGGTCGAAATTACTGCGCGACATCTGGGCGTCTCCCTCGCGCCATAGCGCGGTGCTTGCCCGTTCGCGGCTGCCGCTGAAATTGGCCTCGGCCTGTTTGATGAATTCCTCATCATGACGCTGCTGTTCAGCCGAGCGTGCCATTCCGGGCTGCCCGTACATCGGGAGAATCTCGTCCGGTTGGACTGCGGATTGCGTTGCACAACCCGCAAGGATGATAACCACGGAACACCACAACCGCTTCACACCAACACAGAACCTGCCAACGAAACGCATAACGCTCCTTCAACATGGATGGACAGACCGTCCGAGTCAGATGATATACCCGAGATGTAGCGGTGGTAATTATCAGCCACCTGTCATCGCCAGAACAACCCCTTTCTTGCTAAGATGCGCGGCATTATGAAACCGGAACCCGCAAAACGCATTGTGCTCGGCATCACCGGCGGCATCGCAGCCTACAAGGCGGCGGAGTTGCTGCGTCTGCTGACGAAACAAGGCATGAAAGTACAGGTCGCGATGACAGAGGCGGCCTGCCATTTCATTACCCCGACCACGATGCAGGGACTATCCGGTCACCCGGTGTTTACCGACCAGTGGGATGCCAGCATGCCGAACAGCATGGCACACATCAACCTGAGCCGGAATTCCGACGCTATCGTGATTGCGCCCGCAACGGCTGATTTCATCGCCAAGCTCGCCCACGGACTGGCGGATGATTTGCTATCGACGTTATGCCTCGCGCGCAATTGCCCCTTGCTGGTCGCGCCCGCGATGAACCGCGAGATGTGGCAAAACCCCGCAACGCAACGCAACGTTGCGCAGTTGCTCGCCGACGGCGTGCAGGTACTGGGACCGGATTGCGGCGTGCAGGCCTGCGGTGAAGAGGGCATGGGGCGGATGCTGGAGCCGGAACAACTGGCGCAGGACATTGCCGCGTTCTTCCAGCCCAAACGGCTGGCGGGGAAGAAGATCGTGATCACCGCCGGCCCAACCTACGAAGCCATCGATGCGGTGCGCGGCATAACGAATCGCAGTTCCGGCAAGATGGGCTACGCGATTGCCCAGGCAGCGCACGAACAGGGTGCTGAAGTTGTGCTGGTATCCGGCCCCACTGCACTCGCGAAACCGCACGGAGTGCACCGCGTGAACGTGGTTAGTGCAGCGCAGATGTTCGATGCCGTGCAACAGCATCTGGATCGGTGTGATATCTTCATCGGCGTCGCGGCGGTTGCGGATTATCGCGTGGCACAACCGAGTGAACAGAAGATCAAGAAGAGCACGGAAACGCTCACGCTGGAACTGGTGCCGAACCCGGACATTCTGGCCCATGTCGCCAATCTGCCCACGCCCCCGTTCTGCGTGGGTTTCGCAGCAGAGAGCGAGAAACTGGCTGAACATGCCGAACAGAAGCGCCGCGCCAAGAAGGTGCCGCTATTGGTCGGCAACCTGGCGCAACAGGCCATCGGCAGTGATGTCAACGAACTGATCCTGTTCGACGACAGTGGCGCACATGCGCTGCCGCGCGCCGACAAGCTTGTTCTCGCGCGCCAGCTGATGGAATACATCGCCGAACATTATTCAAAAACTGCCCGATAAGCCCTTGCAGTACGGCGTACAGCCCGGTACTGATGACCTTGCCCTGTTGAAAGGAAAAACAATAAATGAAACACATCGCTGTGGATGTCAAAATCCTTGATCATCGCCTGCACGAGAACATGCCCGGTTATGCCACCGAGGGCTCGGCCGGTATCGACCTGCGCGCCTGCATCGACCAGAACATTATCATCCAGCCCAAACAGTGTGAACTGATTCCGAGCGGCATTGCGATCCACCTCAGCAATCCCGGCTATGCCGCGATGATTCTGCCGCGTTCCGGATTGGGCCATAAGCACGGTATCGTGCTGGGGAATCTGGTCGGCCTGATCGACTCGGACTATCAGGGACAGATTTTCGTCTCGCTGTGGAACCGCAGCCAGATGCCATTTACGCTGATGCCGCTGGAACGCATGGCGCAGCTGGTCATCGTGCCCGTCATGCAGGCGAAGTTCAATATCGTGGAGGAATTCCCGTTGAGCGTGCGTGGCAGCGGCGGGTTCGGCAGCACGGGCAAGCATTGAGGAACGCTTAATAGCGCCTTTTTTACCTACCTCACCCCATTTTCACCCTAGCCCCTCCCCTTGAAGGGGAGGGAATCAACTTCTCCTCGAAGACCGCCCGAAACGCCGGGCGGCCTTGTGACAAGCCGAAGATCAGCGCGACAGTTTCAAATCCAGCTCGGTATTCTCGCCTTTGCGGATCGAAATTTTCTCGGTCACCGGCTTGTAGCCTTCCAGCTTGACGGTGAGTTTGTGGACGCTGGGCTTCATCTCCGAACGCAGGGGCGTCATGCCGAAATACACGCCATCAAGGTACACGCTTGCACGTGACGGCGTGGAATTCACCACCAGCAGTCCGGAGGTGGCAGTGGCATGCGGCACATATTCGGGAGCGTGTTCTGCGGCTTGGGCTGGGGCCGGCGCGGCAACCGCTGGTGCAGGGGCCGGAACTGGCGCAGCGGCCGGTACCATGACCGGTTCCGGCGCGACCGTCACCGTTACGCCGGCAATCGGCCTGGGGTTGTATATCGGAGCCGCGGCTGGCGCCACGGGCTGAACCATGGGCAGCACGGCACTGACTGCATCCACGGTTTTCTTGGCGACGAGTTGCAGCTCCTTGTTCAAGTAGCGGGTGACATCTTTTTTGCTGTCACCGAACACGCCGGCGTATTGATCATCCCTTTCGGTGACCGTTCCGGACCAGACCACCCTGCCGGTCGCAGATTCTTTTACCGTGGTTTCAATCACGATGTTGGCTTCGTCGCGATCCTTGATGTTCAGGCTCAGCTCCCGGATCACGCCGGAAACTTCAAATGCTGCACCGGCTCCGGCACTACCTTCCATCACCTGATAGCCCGTTGTGCGAAACCGGTTCCGCATCACCGTGGCCACCAGGCTTGCCACTTCTTGATCAACCAGGATCTGCCCCTTGTCCAGACCGTAGATCGGCTGGGTATTCATCCCAAGTAACCGGGGATTGCCGCCCCTGCGCTGATCGCGATAGCCATCGATCCGCAAGGTCGCGGCATATTGAATATGGATGGCATTGGCATCTTCTTCGACAGGGCGCTGAATTGCCGCAGTGTCCAAGGTGTGTGAACCATTGAACATGCTACCGACGGAATTCTTGACCCCATTTACGGACCGGTTGACGCTGGAACAGCCGGCAACAAACATCATCAATGAAAACAGTGCTACGCGTTGCAAAAATAACTTCATAGACTCCACCATAAAATTCGCGAAAGGCTATCCGCGTGCGATCACAGCTTCGATTTCAGCGAAAGTGCGCGCCAGCTCGAAGCTCTGCACCTGGGCGCCCAGTTGCCGCGCAATCTGGGTGACGGAGAACAAACCGCACACCGTTTGCCGGCCATCTGCATCTTCATCCACCACCAGCGCATGCTGCCGGTTGGATTTCTTCAGGCTGGCGACAATCTGCCCGACCTTGGCATGCCGCACATCCTCAATCTTCATCACTTCCAGTTCCCGTTGCGTCGTCATGATGTCGCGCACCATGATGTCGTCATGCGTCCCTCCCATGTTTTGCAGGAAGCGCATCGGCTTTTCGCCCAGCACGTCAGACGCGGTCAGCAGCCCGACCACCTGATCGTTGTCGTCCAGCACCAGTAGCATGCGCACACCATAGCGGATCATCTTGGAGTTGGCCTTGTCCATCAAGGTCACGGGGCGGATGCTCACCACCGACACCTTGGTCAAATCAGTCATGACATTGAGTGCCGGATCGCTCAGCTTGACGTGCTCGGGAAGCATCTGAACGGGGCGCGCACAGGTTGAACCTGCTTTCAGGGGAACATTCGGCAGCACGCTGTATTCTCTGATCATGACTTCACTCCTTATCGGTATGATTGTTAATCAATAACGACTGATGTGCATGCAACGTGACCCATGTCGCGATAATGATCACGCATTACGGTACTGCTGACCGGATTCTTTCATATTTTTTTTACCCTGAAAAGTAAAGACCCTCTTCAGTTTGCGCGGATTATGCGGTCGCTGCACCAGCAACCGTGTACTGACCGACCACCATGTATCCCTGGGTAACAATAAAACAGGGGAGACCGGAGTCTCCCCTGCCAGACTTGCGCGCCATCCGGTCACACCGCCACCGGAATGACGATCAACTCATGCTTAGAACAAGGCTTCCAGCATGAAGTTGGTTTCGGTCTTGCCAACTGCCTGTGCAGCGCCCGTGCCGTGTGCTGCAAGCGCGGAGCCGTCCCATGCCGAGCCGGAGTTGCTGGTATGGGTCAGGCTCAACTCGACGTTCTGGGCCAGTTCGTAGGTCGCACCAATCATGACCGCGTTGTCGTTCAGGTTGGTGATACCTGCTGTCGCGCCAACCTTAGCGGAGCGCAGTGCCAGCACGATAGTGCCGCGCGGAATCACGCCCAGTTCAGCTGTAACGTTGAAGGACGTCGCTGCCGAAGTTGTGAGACCAGCCACGCCGGCGGTACCACCGCTGTTGAACGCGTTGCCGTTGATGGCATTGCCAGGTGCGCGGCCATACGATGCGTACAGGCCGAACGGCATGCCTGCCAGTTCACCCTGCAACTGACCGTCAACCACTGTCGCCTTGTAATCCACCGGAACAAGGCCGGCAACCCCGTTAAGCATGAAGCTGGAGCCGCTCCAGTTCTGGATGCCGACGCCGATATCCCAGCTGCCGACGCCGAACAGACCGGCAATACGTGCATAAGTCAAAGGCAGAGAGCCAGCGCCCGGAGTACCCACACCGGCTGCTTCATACTTGCCGATGTTGATATAGCCGAAGCTGGTGTTAGCAGCTACCAGCGAAATGCCGGTGGCTGCAGTGTTGGTGCCGAAGAATTGTGCCGCCGAGGTCACCTGGACGTGGTTGCCGCTGGCCTTTACGCCACCACCGGCACCGCCGGTACCACCATAAGCGGACACCTTATGGGTATTAGCCGCGCCGGTGTTCAGCAGTTCAAAGCTGTGCGCCATGCCTTGGCCATTGGTGGTCATGATCACCGGGCCGATGCGATAGTCGCCCACTGGGAACAGCATCGGCAACTTGGCTGCGCCAACTGCCGCTGCACCAGCCACACCGGTCATGCCCAGTTCGGACAGGAAGCCAGCGAAGTCAGCAATACGGCCACCGAAGAAAATCGACAGTTCGCCGCCGCTACCCGGCACATTCCACTTGGGAGGCTTTACTGCGCCTGCCGGTGCCGAGACACTGTCATAACGAGTGGTGGTCAAAGCGCCCAGGTTCAACACATTGGGAATGGACAAGTGATCGTCCTTGACCTTGCCTTGCGAACCCATGAGGGTATAACCGCTGGCCTTGAAATCGCGGCCATAGCTGTTCAGCAGCGGGAAATGCTGGAAGTGACATGCGGAACATGCACGGCCGACTTGACGGGAAAATACGGGTAAAGCGGATGCCTCTGGTACGACTGCGGATGCTGCAACTACACCTGCTAAGATCAGAATACTCTTTTTCATTATATTTTTACCTTTTCTTAGTAATTTAGTCAGTAAAACCCACCCAATTGAAGCGTTTTTTTCCTACTCTACTACTTGATGCCTAGCACCGACATGGAACTTTTTTATAAAAAATTGTCTAATCGCGCCTAGCATTGCGAACATACCCAAGCACGATAACTCCTGTCAACTATTAGCCACACCGGAGCGGTCGGATATTTCTCGACCAAAAAACAAACAATCATACCGAACATACTGATTTTATTCTTATTTTATGGTATTGCAGGCAACTTGCAGCAGATTAACCCAATATCCGTTGTTGGAAAAAAACAACACTTTTCAGCCCCGCACAAACTGGCACGGTTATTCGGCCACGCCCGAGGGAAGCCCAAGCTCGTGCCAATCAGGAATTCAATGAGCGCCGATATCTATCCCGAGCAAAGCGGGATCTTTCGGAAAAATATCCTGTGAGAGAACCGGGACTGTGATGCGCCCAGTCATATTGCGCATGGTCACACAGACGCCTGATGAAAACGCCGTGTTGCCACGAAGTGATTGCTACGCCGGTATACCGCTGTTTGAGACCCATTCCACCCTCGCAAAAAAGTGAAGCTCAACTACAGAATCAACCTAGAAGCCTATATCAACTACAAAGAAAAACGACCTGCCAAAATCAACAATAGCCATCCGCCGAATCCCAGCGGATGGCTAACACTCTTCAAACTGAATCCCGCGACTCAGCGCTCCAGATTCAATTCCATTTCAGTCACACCACCTTTGCGCAGCGACACGTTATCGGTAATCATTTTATAGCCTTCCAGCTTTACGCTGATGGCATGCACACCCGGATCCACTTCCACGCGCAGAGGTGTCAAACCGTAATACACCTGATCCAGATAGACTTTGGCGCGCGGCGGCGTGGTGGTCAGCACCAGCAACCCGGAGGTCGTACTGGTAAACGGGGCCGGCGCTGCAGCAGGAGCAGATGGCTGCACCCCATACACCGGCCTTGCGACTGGCGCCGCCTGGACCGGCATCGGAGCCGGTGCCACTGCCGCCGGGGCGGTGTAAACCGTTACACCCGGCGGCGCTTTTGCGCTTGGCGTCTGATTGAACAACTCCGGCTGAGCGGCCATCAACGACGCCGTGATCGCATCAACCGCCTTACCGCTGGCAACATTCAATTGCTCGTTCAGATAATCCACCACATCGCTCTTGTTGTTGCCGGATACGCCGGCAAAGCGATCATTCTTCTCGGTTACCAACCCGGACCAGACGGTTCTGCCGGTCACAGCATCTTTCACCGTCGTCTCGATGACAATATTGATTTCGTCGCGTTCCAGAACATTCAGGGACAACTCCTTGATCACCCCGGACACATCAAATGTAGCATTGACTGCGGCGCCACCTTCAAGCACCTGGTAGCCCGCTGCACCAAACCGCTCCTTGATGTTATTCGTAACTGCGGTGGCAACTTCCTGATCAATCACTACCTGATGGCGGGGCATGCCGCGAATATAGGTCTCACTCCTGCCTAACAGGCGCGGATTACCCGCCTTGCGCTGATCCACATATTTGTTGATGCGAACCGTGATCGCGTACTTGGCCTGCGCCGCATTACCACTGCTTTCAGCCGACTTGGTGGTAGTCGCGCCATCCTGCGCGGCATTCTCATCCCCCAGCAAACCATCGACCGAAACGGAGGAACAACCGCTAACAGTAAACATCAGCACTACCAGCATCATCCAATGCCGTGACAATAAATTCATGAACTCCACCCCAGAACTTCTCTGCTTATTAATTATTAAACACGTGCGATCACCGCTTCTTCGGGTCAGCATAACGGCTGCCGATTCGAAGTATTGCACCTGCCACCTCACACCATGCAATCCGGCCAGCACCGGCGGCCATTGCACATTTGTCCACCGACGCAGACATCCGCCATATCGGACTTATTCTTTCAACTTTTCGCTGCGGCCTCATCGTAATGCAACGATTCACACCCAAGCATTGCGATCTCGCCCGACCAGCGAGGCAAGCCACACCGGCACCCGGCAAACCGGACTCAATTGAGCGAGCCGCTTGGCGGCATTCCCAACCGCACGACTTTCGTCAGCTCGGATGCCCCACCATCACACTCTTTTCGCTCGCCAATAATTTCTGACGCGCCTGCTGCTGCCAGGCAACGTTTCTCCTGCACGAAGGAAGAAAGCGAACCAGTTCGGTCAGAGCCACGGTATACGCACCGCGCTTGAATTCGATCACTGCATCCAGATCCAGCCAGTAATCATTCCAGCGCCATGCGTCAAACTCCGGGTGCTCGGTTGCACGCAGGCAGACATCACAATCACGACCAGTCAGGCGCAACAAAAACCAAATCTGCTTTTGGCCACGGTAACCCCCACGCGACTCGCGCTTGACCCAGCTCTGCGGGACCTCGTAACGCACCCAGTCACGGGTGCGCCCGAGGATCCTCACATGTTCTGGCATCAAGCCGGTTTCTTCGTGTAACTCGCGGTACATTGCCTGTTCCGGGGTTTCGCCATGCTGAATGCCGCCTTGCGGAAACTGCCACGCATGCTGTCGCACCCGCTTGCCCCAGAACACCTGATTCCTGTCATTCGTGATAATGATGCCGACATTCGGGCGATAGCCGTCTCGGTCAATCATTTGTCACTCTTCCGGTTAATATCAATGCGCGAATTCTTTCACATTTTCACGGCATTGAAAAGCGCATGGGGCACGGCGCCTGACCGCGCTCTTCGCCGCGAGATTCCGGACCGGGAGGCGTTATCAGGCGTACCAACTGCAGCGATGAAAACAAACGCTTGCGCCGCATTCCTTGTAAAATCACGTTTTCAATTTTCATTCTCACAGACCGTTCATACCATGCGCGTTTCACAATTCTTCATTTCGACCCTCAAGGAAGCCCCTGCCGAAGCCGAGTTGCCCAGCCACAAACTGATGCTGCGTGCCGGCTACATCAAGAAACTTGCCAGCGGTTTGTATACCTGGATGCCGCTCGGGCTGCGCGTGTTGCGCAAGGTGGAGAATGTGGTCCGCGCCGAAATGGACAAGAGCGGCGGTATCGAACTGCTGATGCCCGCGGTGCAGCCGGCCGAACTCTGGCAGGAAACCGGACGCTGGGAAGTGTTCGGTCCGCAAATGCTGAAAATGACGGACCGGCACGAAAATCAGTTCTGTTTCGGCCCCACCCACGAGGAAGTGATCACTGATGTCGCGCGTCGCGAAATCCGCAGCTATCGCCAGCTGCCGGTCAACTTCTACCAGATCCAGACCAAGTTTCGCGATGAGGTGCGGCCGCGGTTCGGCGTGATGCGCGCGCGCGAATTCGTGATGAAGGACGCCTATTCGTTCCATGCCGATTACGCCAGCCTGGAGCAGACGTATCGCGTCATGCATGCGACCTATACCAATATCTTCACCCGCCTGGGCCTGCAATTTCGCGCAGTTGCGGCAGATACCGGCGCAATCGGCGGTAGCGGTTCGCATGAATTCCATGTACTGGCCGATTCGGGCGAGGACGCACTCGCCTACTGCCCCGATTCGGATTACGCGGCCAACGTCGAGCTGGCAGAAGCCGTCGCCCCGACCACGCCGCGCGCAGCCGCCACACAGGAAATGCAGAAGGTCATCACCCCCGGCCAGAAATCCATCGAGGAAGTCGCGGCATTCTTCAACACGTCGGCACAGAACATCCTGAAGGCCATCGCGGTAGTCACCCAAGACGGCGAATTCGTGCTGTTACTGTTGCGCGGCGACCATCAGCTCAACGAAATCAAGGCCAGCAAGGTACTGGGCGGATTCCGGTTTGCCTCTGACGACGAAGTGCATCGCAACATGAACTGCCGCACTGGCTATATCGGCCCGGTGGATACCCGTGTGCGCGTGCTCGCTGACCGTGCCGCTGCCGCCATGAGCGATTTCATTTGCGGCGCCAACGACGATGGCTTCCACCTGACCGGCGTCAATTTCGGTCGCGACGTGCACCTGGCTGAATCGAGCGTGTACGATTTGCGCAACGCCGTCGCCGGCGACCCGTCACCCGACGGCAGAGGCAAACTGGAAATCTGTCGCGGCATCGAAGTCGGGCACATTTTCCAGCTGCGCACCAAATACGCCGAGGCACTGAAGGCCACCTATCTCGACGCGCAGGGCAAATCGCAGATCATGGAGATGGGCTGCTATGGCATCGGCGTGTCTCGCATCGTCGCCGCCGCGATCGAACAGAATTACGACGAGCGCGGCATCACCCTCCCTGCGGCAATGGCGCCGTTTCAGCTCGCCATCGTGCCGATCGGCATGGGCAAGAGCGCCGCGGTACGTGAAGCGGTCGAGGATCTCTATGCCACGCTTCAGGCCGCTGGAATCGAGGTGCTGCTGGACGACCGCGATGAGCGTCCGGGCGTGATGTTTGCCGACATGGAACTGATTGGCGTCCCGCATCGCATCGTGGTCGGCGAGCGCGGCCTGAAGGAAGGAAACATCGAATACCAGGGACGGCGCGATACCGCGGCACAGGTAATCCCCTTGTCAAACGCGCTGGAGTTCGTAAAATCCAAGCTATGACACTAGGATCGAGGATCGAGGATCGAGGATCGAGCCGGGCGCGGAGGAGCTGTTACTCTCCGCTCCGCACCCCATACACCTCGCCTCACGACGCTCTACCCTTGATCCTGAATTCAAAATCCTCGACCCTCGATCCTCGACCCTCGATTCTCAAAGTACTATGGCTACTTACCGGACTGCTGTTCGCCTCGGCCGCCATGGCCGGCGCCCAAATCGAAATGCCGCTTTCAGCCAGCGTCCGCGCAGTGCTGCAACGCAGTGTCTCGGACATGGCCGCACCCAAATCGGCCTTCAGCTCGCCCCTTGAAGCCGAGGCGTGGCTGAATGAGATGTCGCCGCGTCTGGAGTCACGCCTGCCGGATCGGGAATATCGTTTGAGCTTTCTCAGGACTGTCCACTATGAGGCGACGCGTGCGGGTCTTGATCCGCAACTGGTGCTGGGTCTGATCGAAGTGGAGAGCGGATTCAACAAATACGCCGTGTCCAACGCCGGCGCGCGCGGCTATATGCAGGTCATGCCATTCTGGGTGAAGGATATCGGCACGCCGGAACACAACCTGTTCCATTTGCGCACCAACCTACGCTACGGCTGCACCATTTTGCGTTACTACCTCGGCATGGAGAACGGCGACCTGTATCGTGCGCTGGGCCGCTACAACGGTAGCTTGGGACAACCGCAATATCCCAATGCGGTACGCGCAGCTTGGCACAACCATTGGTCCGTGCCTCGCCGCACCAGTGCCGGGGATAACCAATCTGCAGTGACTGCGCAGCGGCCCGGCGGCTGCGGCCGGACCGGCGCATCTATTTCTTGTTCTTGATGTAGGTCTCGACGCTCTCGCGCGTGACCTCGCCCTGCTGATAGCTGACGAGCTCGCCCTTCGGGTTGTACAGATAACTGGTCGGCAGCACATCCATCTCACCCAGCTGCCGCCTGACCTTGTCATCTTCCATCACCATCGGATAGGTGACGCCGTGTGCCTTGACGAACTCCGCCACGGCTTTTTCCGATCCTGAATCCACGGCGATGCCGATCACAACCAGATCCTTGTCCTTGTGCGCCTTGTGCAGGCTGACAAGCTCGGGAATTTCATTCAGACATGGCGGGCACCAGGTCGCCCAGAAATTGACCAGCACCCACTTGCCGCGGTAGTCCGCCAGGCGCTGGGGCTTTCCTTGCATGTCCTTCAGGTTGAAATCCGCTGCATAGGCGGCAAACGGCACAACCAGCAGCAGCGCCACCAGCAGGCCGCGCCACATGAACCTCATCCCTTCAGACAAAATGTCAGCCTTCATGTTTTGCGGACTCTTCCGCCCCTTCTTCATGGCTGTTTTTTTCGGCCGCATGGCTGAAATACAAGGCCACCGCGATCAGCGCAATGCTACCACCCAGAGAGAGCAGGTCCACCGGCGTCGACAGGTCCATCTTCAAGGCCTGCTCGAACAGCGTCACGATCATGATCATCAGGATCACTTTCGCCAGCCGCGATTTCAGGTCATCCAGATTATTGATTACCAGAATCTTGCTGGACGCCTTGGTGCCATGCGCCTGGTCGATGTCGCTGATGAACAGTTCATACAGTCCCAGCGAGAAAATGAGCATCACCGTCGCCAGCAGGTAGCCATCCACGACTTCGACGATATGCGAAATGGTGCTGTCATGCAATGCCTTGCGCGCCTCCACGGTCAGTTCCGGATCGGCATAGTGCACGATGTGTTTCAGCAGATACACCACGTCGACAGTCGCCATATAGAAAATCGCCATCCCCGCCAGCAGACTGCCGATCACCGCGGCGAGCACAACAAAGCGGGTATTCCACAACGTTCCTTCAAACAATTTCTCGATAAAATTCATCCTGCACCTCTAATCAAAAGCTTGGCATTAAAACGTAAATATTCTCCGTGAGCAAGTTCTCAGGCTGCCGATTTGGCAAAGAGTTCCTGCAGCGTAATATTCATGTTCTGCTCCAACTGGCCGGTACAGTTGGCAAGCCATTTCCGGACCGGATCATCAGCCGCGTACGCCTGAAAATATTCGCGATCCAGCACAAACAGCCGCAGCAATTCGCTGACGTGAATATGGTCTGCATCGCGGATCATCAACCAGTCCTGCCGTCCTGCCCGTCGCACCATTCCCGCTCTCGCAAGCTCCCCGAGCAAGGGCTCCAGTTCGTCGTAACTGATGTGCAGGGACCGGGACAATTCCGGAAAGCTCCACATCTTGCCCTGCTGCAGCCCCTCCGCCGTCAGGCGCAACACACCGATGGCATCCAGCAACCGCGCTGCCGGTATTGTTTTCTTTGTTGCAGGCACGCGCCAATGCGACAACGACGCAGCAATCACGGCACCCACCAGGATCGTGAGCCAGGACAGGTAAATCCACATCAGGAACACTGGCACACTGGCAAATGCGCCATAAACGAGTTTATAGGTCGCAAAATTGCTCACGAAATAACCGAAGATCTGATTCATCGATTCAAACACGATGGCTGCCACGAGTGCGCCAATCCAGGCATGCGCATGCGGCACCGGTCGATTGGGCACCAACCGAAACAACAGGGCAAATGCGAGCGTGGCGAACAGGACCGGCAGGATCTTCAGGACACCCACGCCAAATACTGGAATATTCTTTACATAGCCCATCGACAAACCGACCACCCATGAAGTCAGCGACAGGCTGGCACCAATCAGCAAGGGCGCCAGCGTCAGCACCGCCCAGGAATTGACCAGACGCTTGAACAAGGGACGTGGCCGATTTACCCGCCAGATGATGTTGAACGCATGGTCGATGGTCAGCATCAGCATCATTGCGGTCACGCCCAGAAACACGATACCGACCGTCGTGAGGCGCATTGCACTTTCCGCAAACTGCTGCATGTACTGGGTAATGATCTTTCCAGCCATTTCCGGCATCAGGTTATTGAGCAGGTAGCTTTTGATCTGAAACGAAAACTCTTCGAAAACCGGGAACGCCGAAAACAACGTCAGTGCAATCGTAATGAGCGGCACGAGCGCCAGCAACGTGGTAAACGTCAGGCTGCCCGCAATCTGCATGCACCGGTCATCTGCGAAGCGCCGTGCAATGAAGCGCAGAAAATTCACAAAATCCTGCCAGTTTTTTCGCATGTGAGTTTTGTTTCCCTATAATACATACATGATAACCGACAAAGAAATCCTGGTACTGTATTACAGTCAGCATGGTGCCACCCGGCAGATGGCGCAGCTGATCGCGCGCGGAGTGGAGCAGGTGCCGGGCGCGCGCGCGCGGCTGCGCACGGTTCCGAAGGTATCGGCGGTGTGCGAAGCAACCACACCGGGCATTCCGGACACTGGTGCACCCTATGTCGAATTGAGCGACCTCGAGGAATGCATCGGCCTCGCCTTGGGCAGCCCCACGCGCTTCGGCAACATGGCTTCTGCGATGAAATACTTCTGGGACGGCACCAGCGAATTGTGGCTGAAGCATGCGCTCGTCGGCAAACCCGCCGCGCTGTTTACCTCGACCGGCAGCATGCACGGCGGCCAGGAAAGCACATTGATTTCGATGGCGCTACCACTGCTGCATCACGGCATGCTGATTGTTGGCCTGCCCTATTCCGAGCCGGAACTGGCAACGACGCAACATGGCGGCACCCCTTATGGCGCGAGCCACGTCGCCGGACTCGGCAACGATCAGCCGATTGCGCCCGCAGAAAGAAAACTGTGTATCGCGTTGGGCAAACGCCTTGCGAAAACTGCACTGAAGCTCGCTGCATGAGGGCGAACCCATGAATAATGCCGAAGAAGCCCGCCGCCTGCTCCGCGCCCATCGTTATGGTGCGCTCAGCACTTTATCGAAGAAATTTCCCGGCTATCCATACGGCTCGATCACGCCCTATCTGGTCGATCACGATGGCAGCCTGCTGATCCTGATCAGCGAGTTGGCCGAGCACACCAAGAATATCCGGGACAACCCGCATGTCAGCCTGATCACCCACGATCAGCGCGACCCGAATATTCAGACGCAGGGGCGCGTATCGGTGCTGGGCGACGCGGCGCAAGCGCCCGATCAGGAGGCTATTGCGCCACGTTTTCTGCGGCTCTTTCCCGAAACCCGGCGCTTTTATGAATTACCCGGTTTTTCGTTCTTCCGCATTCGTCCCATCGCCATCCGCTTCATCGGCGGTTTCGGTCACATTCATTGGGTCAACATGGAAAATTATGCGGCACCAAACGCCGCTGCATTTGCACAACAGGAGACTGCGCTGCTGGCCGAAGTGAATGCCCGTTATCAGGATGCCATGCGGCAGCTGGTACAACAGCGTTACGGTGTTGATGCGCAAGAGATGCTAGCTGCCGGGCTGGATTGCGACGGTCTGGATGCGCGCGTCGGGGAGCACGTCTGGCGGCTGGATCTTGCCGACACTATCACCGAGCCCGAGCAATTCATTGACGCATTCGGTCGACTCTAACGGAAGCACCACCTGATACCTTGCAGGCCGGCGCCATTTAATGCGGTCCTGTGGACCGACGAAAATCGTTCTGCCCGTATGCTAGAATTCCGGCATACCGTTACCGTGATCAGGCACCAACCACATGTCCGACTTGAATGATCCCAGGGTCTTCTTCGCTGCCGAGCGCACACTGCTGGCGTGGAATCGCACCAGCTTGACCCTGATGGCATTCGGATTCGTGATTGAGCGATTTGGCCTGTTTGTGCAAATGTTGCTGCCGCAGCAGGGCGGGACACTTCACGGAAGTTTCGCCTTCTGGATCGGGCTCGCCTTCATCGTTCTCGGCTCCGTTGCCGCCTTTACTTCGATTTTCCAGTTCAGGAAAGTGCTGCGCACCCTAAAACCCATCGAAATCCCGGAAGATTACAGCATCCATTCCGGTGTGTTGATTAATGCCGCCGTTGCCCTCCTCGGCGCCGCGCTGACTATCCACCTGTTTTTGGCACGGTAATCGTCTGCGCTAACAATCAGCGATTTCGCTCACCAACATAAAAAACCAAGGGCACGCATTGCGTGCCCTTGGTTCTGCTTGCCTGTTGCTTGCTAATCAGGCGTACTGACTCGTTCCTGCCTTACTTTCTTTTGGCTTTTGGCAGTTCCTGCACGACCGGCTGGTTCTTTACCGGCACGTCGCCATCAACCGCAGCGGATCTTTCAACCGGGCAATTGGAACTGTTCATGATGCCATTGGGCATGGTCGTCCGGCAGAACGTGGCACGAACAAACATGGCACCGTCGATTTCCGCACCCATCAGATTTGCATCAGTAAGATTCACTTCGGCCAGGTTGGCGTTGCTCAACTTGGCATCCGTCAGGTTGGCACCGCTCAGATTGGCCCCGGTCAGGTCGGCATTGAACAGCGTGATATTGGTCATATCCGCGCCGGAAAAATTGCCGCCCATCAGCTTGGCATGAAAGAGATTTGCCTTCTTGAGGTTTGCTTTGCTCAGGTCAACCTGGGTCAGATCTCCTTCCTGCATATACGCTTCTTGCAGATTGGCGCCGGGCATTTTCTTCCCGGCAAACTGCGCGTGCGGGCACTGCAGATTAGGCATAGGTGAACATTCAAACAAACCAGCATGGGCGCTCAGCGACATCAGCAAAAACGCCGAACCGAATATTACTTTCTTCAACACATCCTCCCAAACGTCCATTAAAAACGCCGAACGAAATGCCCAGCGTTTTTATCGGACTTGTAATCTTCCAAAAAGTTCACACCTGCGGGTGCGCGCGCTCGGGATTGCTGTGCAGCTTGTTCAGCGCATTCAAATAGGCCTTCGCCGAGGCAACCACGATATCGGTATCCGCACCCTGCCCGTTCACGATGCGCCCCGCCTTGTCCAGGCGCACGGTCACTTCGCCTTGCGCATCGGTACCGCTCGTGATGTTGTTCACCGAATAAAGTTGCAACTCGGTGCCGCTGTGCACGATCTTCTCGATTGCCTTGAAGGTCGCATCCACCGGGCCGCTGCCTTGGACCTCGGCCTCCTGCTGCGCGCCGCCGATATTCAACACCACCTTTGCCACCGGCAGCACACCGGTTTCGGAAATCGCACGCATCGACACCAGGCGATAATGTTCGCTAACCTGCGCTTCCGCTTCCTCGCTAACCAGCGCCTGCAAGTCTTCATCAAAGATTTCGTGCTTGCGGTCGGCCAGCTCCTTGAAGCGCTGGAACGCGGCATTGAATGCTTCTTCCGAATCAAACTCGATATTCAATGCGGTAAAGCGTTGCCGCAACGCATTGCGTCCGGACAGTTTGCCCAAGGTCAGCTTGTTTGCATTCCAGCCAACGTCCTCGGCGCGCATGATTTCGTAGGTTTCGCGATGCTTGAGCACACCGTCCTGATGAATGCCGGATTCATGCGCGAACGCATTCGCACCGACAATCGCCTTGTTGGGTTGCACCGGATAACCGGTGATGACGGACACCAGCTTGGACGCCGTCACGATCTGCGTGGTGTCGATGCGCAGCGCCAGATTGAATACGTCGCGGCGGGTCTTCACCGCCATCACGACTTCCTCCAGCGACGCATTGCCGGCGCGTTCCCCCAGGCCATTGATGGTGCATTCGACTTGGCGCGCGCCGTTCATCACGGCCGCCAGCGAATTCGCCGTCGCCAAACCAAGGTCGTTGTGGCAATGGGTCGACCAGATGACCTTGTCCGCATTTGGCACGCGCGCAATCAGCTGCCCGATGCGCTCACCCCACGCGGCAGGTATGGAATAGCCGACGGTATCGGGCACATTCATGGTCTTTGCACCGGCCTGGATCACCGCATCGAACACGCGCACCAGAAAATCCATCTCCGAACGCACCGCATCCTCGGCGGAGAACTCGACATCATCGGTATATTCGCGTGCCCACTTCACCGCTTTCACAGCACGCTCGATCACCTCGTCCTCGCTCATGCGCAACTTGTGCTGCATGTGAATCGGGCTGGTGGCGATAAAGGTATGAATACGGCCCGACTTGGCGGGCTTGATCGCCTCGCCTGCGCGCCGCACATCGCTTTCGCTGGCGCGCGCGAGCGAACACACGGTGGAATCCTTGATCGTCTCGGCAATCGCCCGCACTGCCTCGAAGTCGCCGGGACTCGCCGCAGCGAAACCCGCTTCGATGACATCCACGCCCAGTTTTTCGAGCTGGCGCGCCACGCGGATTTTCTTGTCCTTGGTCATCGCCGCGCCAGGACTTTGTTCGCCGTCGCGCAACGTGGTATCGAATATGATTAATTTGTCTGTCATGCTGAACTCCAATGAGAATAGGTTAAACCTGCGCAACCAGTCCTGGTTGCCGCGCTTACTTCAAGTGATCGGGGAAAGTATTTAGCGCGCGCAGCGCAGCAGCAGTGCAGCCAGCAGGCTGAACGTGGAGTGGAGGATTGCGATGTGAGTCGAAAAATGCATGGGGGCAAATATAACCAGTTTTATTGCCTCACGCAATGGTCTGTTGTTTTTCGCGTCGGCGCACGAACCACATCACGAAACCGGAAAGGGAATAGGCAAAAAACAGGATAAACAGTACTCCCGGCGGGTAGCTGGAAATCAGGATCAGGAATAGCGCGACCAGGAAAATCACCACGAACGGCACGCTCTTGCGCATGTTCAAATCCTTGAAGCTATAGAACGGCAGGTTGCTGACCATGCTCAGTCCGGCATATACGGTAAGCGCCGCGGCATACCAACGCACCTGTTCACCAGTAAAACCGGAGTCCAGCATCACCCAGACGAAGCCGCCCACCAGCGCTGCCGCGGACGGGCTGGGCAGTCCCTGGAAATAGCGCTTGTCAACCACGTCAATATTGGTATTGAAGCGCGCCAGACGCAACGCCGTCGCGGCGCAATAAATAAATGCCGCAAACCAGCCCCACTTGCCGAGGCCACGCAACGCCCATTCGTACATCACGAGCGCTGGCGCCACGCCGAATGACACCATATCGGACAAGCTGTCGTATTCCGCGCCAAATTCGCTTTGGGTGTGAGTCAGCCGCGCGACGCGACCGTCCAGGCCATCCAGCACCATCGCGATGAAAATCGCCACCGCGGCAAACTCGAATTTGCCGTTCATCGCCTGCACTATGGCGTAAAAACCCGCAAACAGCGCCGCCGTGGTAAACAGATTAGGCAGCAGATAGATGCTGCGCTTGCGCAGCGTCATCGATTTGCGGAGATCAAATTCGTCCATGCGGCTAGGTTAACCGTTTTGCAGGAGCATTGCCAGAATGGTTGTAGTGGCCGACACCTTGTCGCCGATACTGACCTTCACTTTGGCGTCGAGCGGCAGGTACACGTCCACGCGCGACCCGAAGCGAATGAAGCCGTAGCGTTGTCCGCGCGCCAATTGGTCACCGGGCTTGACATAGCACAGAATGCGTCGCGCGATCAGGCCAGCCACCTGCACGAAAGTCACCGTCTGTCCGTCATTCGTTTGTACCACCACTGCATTGCGCTCGTTCTCGGCAGAAGCCTTGTCGAGGTCGGCATTGACGAACTTGCCGGGGAAGTACTGCACCTTCTGCACGGTGCCATCGACCGGACTGCGGTTGGAATGCACGTTGAACACGTTCATGAACACGCTGACCAGGATCGCATCACGCTGTCCGTATGGGTCTTGCGTGCGCTCGACCTTGATGACACGTCCGTCGGCCGGAGACAGTACCGCACCGACATCTTGCGGAATGACACGCGCCGGATCGCGGAAAAATTGCAGCACAAACAACGCGACGAGCCAAGCCAGGGCTGCGATGCCGCCGCCCACGGTGTTGGACAACAACAGCGCAATTACGACCGAACCCGCCAGGAAGGGCCAACCTTCACGGGCGATAATGGGATGGGGATAAGAAGACATTGGATTCAGGATTCCGGATTCAGGATACGGCAGCAGGATTCAGGACCTCAGAAACAAAAACCTTTCTGAATCCCGAATCCCGACTCCTGATTCCTAGTTCTTGCTTTGGTCGACCAGCTTGTTCTTGCTGATCCAGGGCATCATCGCACGCAGTTGTGCACCGACCTTTTCAATCGGGTGATCGGCGTTCAGACGGCGACGAGCAGTCATTTCCGGATAGTTGGTGCGGCCTTCCAGGATGAAGCGCTTGGCGTATTCGCCGTTCTGGATGTTGTTCAGGCATTCCTTCATTGCGGCACGGGCCTGATCAGCGATCACGCGCTGACCGGTCACGTATTCACCGTATTCGGCGTTGTTGGACACCGAGTAGTTCATGTTGGAAATGCCACCTTCGTACATCAGGTCCACGATCAGCTTGAGTTCGTGCAGGCACTCGAAGTAGGCCATTTCCGGCGCATAACCTGCTTCGGTCAGGGTTTCGAAACCGGCCTTGACCAGTTCCACCGCACCGCCGCACAGCACGGCCTGCTCGCCGAACAGGTCGGTTTCGGTTTCGTCGCGGAAGGTGGTTTCGATCACGCCGCCCTTGGTGCCGCCGTTGGCTGCCGCATACGACAGCGCAATGTCACGCGCCTTGCCGGTCTTGTCCTGGTACACCGCGATCAGGCTGGGTACGCCGCCGCCCTTGAGGTATTCGGAACGCACGGTGTGACCGGGTCCCTTCGGCGCGACCATGATCACGTCCAGATCGGCACGCGGCACGACCTGGTTGTAATGCACGTTGAAGCCGTGCGCAAACGCGAGCGCGGCACCGGCCTTCATGTTCGGCGCGATTTCTCCGTTGTAGACCTCGGGAATATTTTCGTCCGGCAACAGGATCATCACCACATCGGCATCCTTTACCGCGGCGGCGATTTCCGCCACTTGCAGGCCGGCACCAGCGGCCTTGTTCCAGGATGCGCCACCCTTGCGCAGCGCGACGGTCACGTTGACGCCGGAATCACGCAGATTCTGCGCATGTGCGTGGCCTTGCGAACCATATCCCACAATGGTGACCTTCTTGCCTTTGATCAGCGACAGGTCTGCATCTTTGTCGTAAAAAACTTTCATGTTGCCCTCTTCGTTAAAAATTTAGCCGTTAGCGGTTCATCGTTAGCAGGTTCTGTCCGCAACGCGGAACGACTAACGACTGACGTCTAATAACTGTTTATTAAAGTTTCATAATCCGGTCGCCGCGCCCGATGCCGGAAGCTCCGGTGCGCACTGTTTCCAGAATCAGATCACGGCCGACCGCCTGCAGGAAGCTGTCCAGCCGCGCGCAGGTATCGGTCAGTTCGATGATGTAAGTATTCGCCGACACGTCAATCACGCGCCCTTGAAAGATGTCAGTCAGGCGCTTCAATTCCTCGCGCGCTTCCCCCTGCGCGTTGACCTTGATCAGCATCAGTTCGCGTTCCAGATGCTCGCCCTCGGACAGATCCATCACTTCGACCACATCCACCAGCTTGTTCAACTGCTTGTAAATCTGGTCGATGATCGCGTCGTCGCCGTGCGTGACGATGGTCATGCGCGACAGGGTCGGATCTTCGGTCGGGGCAACGGTGAGCGATTCAATATTGTAGCCGCGCGCCGAGAACAGCCCGGCCACGCGCGACAGCGCGCCCGCTTCGTTTTCCATCAGCAGGGAAATGATGTGCCGCATTACAGTTCCTCCGCCAGAATTACTTCGGACAATCCCTTACCACCAGGCACCATCGGGAACACGTTCTCGGTGGAGTCGGTGCGGAAGTCCATGAATACCAGGTCCTGCTTGCGCGCAAACGCTTCCTTCAACGCCGGCTCGACATCAGAAGGCTTATCGATGCGCATGCCGATATGCCCGTAGGCTTCCGCCAGTTTGACGAAATCCGGCAGGGCATCCATGTATGACTCCGAATAGCGATTGCCGTGGAAGAACTCCTGCCACTGGCGCACCATGCCGAGGTAACGGTTGTTCAGCGCCAGGATCTTGATCGGCAGATGGAACTGTTTGCAGGTGGAAAGCTCCTGAATGTTCATCTGGATGCTGCCTTCGCCGGTCACGCACGCGACAGTCGCGCCCGGATTGATCAGTTGCACACCCATCGCGGCCGGCAACCCGAAGCCCATCGTGCCCAAGCCGCCGGAATTGATCCAGCGGCGCGGTTGGTTGAACTTGTAATACTGCGCGGCCCACATCTGATGCTGACCGACGTCGGATGCGACGAAGGCGTCGCCACCGGTAATCTCATGCAACTTCTCGATCACGAATTGCGGCTTGATCAATTCGTCGGAATTCCGGTAACGCAGACCGCCACCCTTGACGCGCCACTCATCCACCTGTTTCCACCAGGCTGCGAGTGCCGCGGGATCGAGTCCCTGCTTGCTGCTGCGAAGCAGGCCGAGCAAATCGCCCAGCACAGATTTCAAATTGGCCACAATCGGCAAATCCACCGTGACGCGCTTGGCGATCGAGGACGGGTCGATATCGATGTGAATGATCTTGCGCTGCACCTGCGCAAAGTGTTCGACATTACCGACGACGCGGTCGTCGAAGCGTGCGCCGATCGCCAGCAGCACGTCACAGTGCTGCATCGCCATGTTGGCCTCATAGGTGCCGTGCATTCCCACCATGCCAACGAATTGCTTGTCGTTGGCCGGATAACCGCCCAACCCCATCAGCGTATTGGTGCAGGGAATACCGAGGAGGCGCACCAATTCAGTCAGTTGCGCCGCGGCGCCGGCCGACACCACGCCGCCACCCGTGTAAACCAGCGGCCGTTTAGCTTCGAGCAACATCTGGGCGGCATGGCGAACCTGTGCGCTGTCGCCTTTTTCGGCGGGATGGTAGGCGCGAATATTGACACTGGACGGATATTCAAAGTGTGTTTTCTGGTTAGACACATCCTTGGGAATATCGACCAGAACCGGCCCGGGCCGTCCGGTCCGGGCGAGATAGAACGCCTTTTTGATGGTCGGGGCGATGTCCTTGACATCCTTGACCAGGAAATTGTGTTTCACGCACGGACGGGTGATCCCCACGGCGTCGACTTCCTGAAAAGCATCCTCGCCGATGGCGTAGGTCGGTACCTGGCCGCTGATGATCACCATGGGACTGGAATCCATGTACGCGGTCGCGATACCGGTCACCGCATTGGTCAGACCGGGGCCTGAGGTGACCAGTGCCACGCCCACTTTCTCGGAGGAGCGCGCATAGCCGTCGGCAGCATGCACCGCCGCCTGCTCATGGCGCACGAGGATGTGCTTTACCTTGTCTTGCTGAAACAGCGCATCATAAATGAACAGGACGGCCCCGCCCGGGTAACCGAACACATATTCAACCTGCTCTTCCTGCAGACATCGGATGAGTATCTCCGCACCAGTCAACTCCATCACCAACACCTTAAATTTCGCCAAAAATGAACCGCGTAAGATAAAGGCTGGCAGCATTTTGGTCAACCTTTGCGAGATTATTGACA
>DASSQR010000062.1:0-9640 GCA_035702405.1 Gallionella sp.
CAGCCAGCGATCCAGCAAGCGCAGCTGTGAGCGGCTCAATTCGGCCGGCCGTGCGTAACATGCAAGCAGAGTCTTGACATAGATGGCGCAACAACTGCTCTGCGGTCGAATAGTGTCCAGTGGATCGTTCACTTCTACCAGCTGGAAGGCCTGTTCCTCCGCAAAGGCGTACAGCTCATGTAACTGGCGCCAGAGTCCTGCCTCGAATTCATAGCCCGTGCGCAGATGCTCAAAGATTTCGAGGCCCGTGTATAACAGGCAGCGGTGGCACAGCAACGCGGCATGTTCGCGGAGCTCGGGATTGCCATTCAGATAAGCCTGCAAGCAACGCTGATAGCCGGTTACCAGCGCATGCCAGAGCTGTACCAGAGCGACAAATATCATCAGCTCGCTTTCGTTGAGCGGCAACGGCTTGGCGACCAGTTTCTTGGCATAGTCATCTTGAACAAAGCCGATCGTTTCGCGCAATTGCTCCAGAATATTCAACCGTTCCAACCCGGGCAGCTCACAGCGGTTGAGCTGGGTGAGCTGGGTGTAGAGGAGGCTATGCGCCAGCTGCAAATTGGTCAGCTGCAGCTGCGACAGCCATTGGGCGCAGCCAGCCGCATCCCGGAAGATCGGATGTGCGAGCGGGTCAATCGGTTCGAGTGACAGGGTTAGCATGATTGGTCGTCGAATCGGATGCCGATACTTTCACGGACGCCTCCGTTCTCGTCAAGTGGGGCGCAAATGACCATGCTGACGCAAAGGGAGTTTGCGTCAGCATGTAAAGATTACAACAACACGCGTTCGATACCGCCGGTGTTGGCTTTGTTCACGTAGTCCGTCAGCCAGTTTTCCCCCAGGAGGCGCCGTGCCATTTCGATGACCACGTAATCGGCGCTGATGTTGGCGTCCTCGTTGTAGCGCGACAAACCCTGCAGGCAGGACGGGCAGGCAGTCAGTACCTTCACGGGGCCAGCGAAACCATCGCTGCGCAGCGCATTGGCGCCCTTCTTCATTTCTTCTTCTTTGCGGAACCGTACCTGGGTGGCGATTTCCGGGCGGGTCGCAGCAAACGAACCGGACTCGCCGCAGCAGCGGTCATTGACCGAGATCGGCACGCCCATCACTTCATTCACTACCTTGAGCGGCGGATAGGTCTTCATCGGCGAATGGCAGGGATCATGATAGAAGAAGCGGGCGTCGGTCACACCTTCAAGCTTGACCCCTTTCTCCAGCAGGTACTCATGAATATCAAGCAACCGGCAGCCGGGGAAAATCTTGTCGAACTGGTATTCCAGCAACTGATCCATGCAGGTACCGCACGACACCACCACGGTCTTGATGTCGAGGTAATTCAGCGTATTGGCCACGCGATGGAACAACACGCGATTGTCGGTGGTAATCTGGTTGCCCTTGTCGGCGCGGCCCACCGACGTTTGCGGATAGCCGCAGCACAGGTAGCCGGGCGGCAGCACCGTGATTGCGCCGGTCTCGTAGAGCATTGCCTGCGTTGCGAGTGCGACCTGGCTGAACATGCGCTCCGAACCGCAGCCCGGGAAGTAGAACACGGCTTCCGACTCTTCGCTCGCCTTGCGCGGGTCGCGGATGATCGGCACCATGGTGGCGTCCTCGATGTCCAGCAATGCACGTGCAGTCTTGCGTGGCACGTTGGCCGGCAACGGCTTGTCGATCAGGTGGATCACCTTGGTCTCCAGCGTCGGCCGTCCCAGCGTGGCGTGCGGATGGGCGGTAGCGGCGCGTGCCAGGCCGAAGTGCTTGGCAAACCGGTAACCGAGGCGCTGTGCCTTGTAGCCCCACTCGATCAGCAGCTTGCGGGTCACCTTGATCACCGCAGGGTCGGTGGTGTTGAGGAAGAACATCGCCGCCGCTGTGCCGGCGTTGAATTTCTTCTTGCCGCGCTTGCGCAGAAAATTGCGCATTGCGCTCGACACGTTACCGAAGTCGATGTCCACCGGGCAGGGCGTGACGCACTTGTGGCAGACGGTGCAGTGATCGGCGATATCATCAAACTCGGCAAAATGCGCAACCGAGATGCCGCGGCGCGTCTGTTCCTCGTACAGGAACGCCTCGATCAGCAGCGAGGTGCCGAGGATCTTGTTGCGCGGGGAATACAGCAGGTTGGCGCGCGGCACGTGCGTGTTGCAGGCCGGCTTGCACTTGCCGCAGCGCAGGCAATTCTTGAACGAGTCTGCGATATCCGACAGCTCGTTCTTCTCCAAAATCAGGCTCTCCAGCTCCATCAAGTTGAAGCTGGGCGTATACGCGTGCTCCAGATTGGCGCCGGGCATCAGCTTGCCGCGGTTGAAATAGCCATGCGGGTCGACGCGCTGTTTGTATTCCACAAACGGCGCCAATTCTGCGGGCTCCAGGAAATCGATCTTGGTGATGCCGATGCCGTGCTCGCCGGAGATCACGCCGCCGAGATCCTTGGCCAATCGCATGATGCGGTCGACCGCGCCATAGGCCTGTTGCAGCATTGCGTAGTCGTCGGAATTGACCGGGATGTTGGTGTGCACGTTGCCGTCGCCGGCGTGCATGTGCAGCGCGACAAACACGCGGCTCTTCAGCACGCTCTGGTGAATCGCGCCGCATCGATCCAGGATCGGCTGATAGGTGAGACCGCTGAAGATCTGGCGCAGCGGGTCGCGGATATCGCGCTTCCACGACGCCAGCAGCAGGCGCCGTTGCATCACCTCGAACACGGTTTCCGCATCCTGTACATCGTTGGGAGCGTAGGTGCATTCCGTCAGCGGAGCATCGAGATGGTCCAGCAGCCATTGCCAGCGCGTGCGCACCTCTTGCAGCAAATCCAGCGCAAGCTGTGGCCGGTTGCCGAGCAGTTCGGCCGCACCCAGTTGCCGGTCATCCTGGTAATACAGCGGCAGTTCGCCGCGGAAAAATTCGGTCAGCGCATCCACGAGCTTCAGCTTGTTGGACAGCGACAGCTCGATGTTGATGCGCTCCACGCCATCACAGTAGTCGCCCATGCGCGGCAAAGGGATCACCACGTCCTCGTTCACCTTGAACGCATTAGTGTGCTTGGCGATCGCGGCAGTGCGCGAGCGGTCCAGCCAGAATTTCTTGCGCGCCTCGGCAGATACCGCGATGAACCCTTCGCCGTGCCGCAGGTTGGCCAGCCGCACGATTTCCGAAGCCGCCTGAGCGACGGCGTCCGCATCATCGCTGACCACGTCGGCGATCAGCACCATCTTGGGCCGCGTGCCGCGCTTCGCCTTGGTGGCATAGCCCACTGCCTTGAGGTAGCGCTCGTCGAGATGCTCAAGCCCGGCCAGGAGGGCGTTCGGGTGTGCGTCCAGATAAGACTTGATTTCCACGATCGCCGGCACCGCTTCATGCACCATGCCGAAGAATTCCAGGCACACGGTGCGCGTATGCGTATGTGCGCGATGCAGCACGAAGCGCGCCGAGGTGATGATGCCGTCGCAGCCTTCCTTCTGGATGCCGGGCAGGCCGGACAGGAACTTGTCGGTGACATCCTTGCCGAGGCCGACCTTGCGGAACACCGTGCCCGGAATCTCGAGGACTTCCGGCGTGCCGTGCGGCGTCTTGCCATCCGTTTCGTAACGCGAGATGCGGAAGCTCGCCGTCGCCACGTCGTGAATCTTGCCGAAGTTATGGTTCAGTCGCTCGACCGTCATCCACAGTCCGTCCGGCGTGACCATGCGCCACGATGCCAGGTTGTCGAGCGCCGTGCCCCACAGCACGGCCTTCTTGCCGCCCGCGTTCATCGCGACATTGCCGCCGATGCACGAGGCATCTGCCGAGGTCGGGTCGACCGCGAATACCAGATCGTTGTTATGCGCCGTATCCATTACCCGGCGCGTTACGACTCCGGCGCCGCAATGGATGGTGGCGTACGGCCGGTCCGTTCCGGGCAGGACGATGTGCTCAATGGCCGAGAGCGTATCCAGCTTTTCGGTGTTGATGACGGCGGAATGCTTGTCCAGCGGCACCACGCCGCCGGTGTAACCGGTGCCGCCGCCGCGCGGAATGAGAGTGAGGCCCAGTTCGATGCAGGCGCACACAAGGGGCGCGATCTCCGCTTCGGTATCCGGAGTCAGTACCACGAAGGGATATTCCACGCGCCAGTCGGTGGCGTCCGTCACATGCGATACGCGCGCCAGACCGTCGAATTGGATATTATCCTTGCGCGTGATGCGCGAGAGCGCGCGCAGTGTGCGCTTGCGCAATTCCAGGGTCTGCTCGAATTCGGCGGCGAATTGATCGACTGCGGCGCGCGCCAGTTCCAGCAGGCGGAGCACCGTCTGGTTCCGGTCGGCGCGTTTGGCGTCGCTGCCGGTGTCCAGTGCCAGGTCCTCGTCCTTGTTCTGACGGCGCTTGTCAATTTCGTTCAGGCGATGATGCAGCGCACCGATAAGTGCAGCGCGTCGCTTGGGGTTGCCGAGCAGGTCATCCTGCAAATAAGGATTGCGGATGACCACCCAGATGTCGCCGAGCACCTCATACAGCATGCGTGCCGATCGGCCCGTGCGGCGCTCGGTACGCAGGGTATTGATGATATCCCACGCCTCGCTGCCGAGTAGCCGCAAGACAATCTCGCGGTCGGAAAACGAGGTGTAGTTGTAGGGGATTTCGCGCAAACGTGCTGTCATGGTGTTCTCTAGTCGCCAATTGCGTATTTTACCCTAATGCGGCGCGCCGCTCATGTGGATAAAATATCCATACCATGGACCCGTCCTCCAAACCACGCCGCATCCGGGTGTTTTTTGCCCTGTGGCCGACTGCTGCCGAGCGCGACCAGCTTGCCGCCTGGCTGATGCCGCTGCACCGTCTCTACGGCGGGCGGGCGCTGCACAGCGAGACATTGCATAACACTCTCGTTTTCATCGGCGAGGTTCCGGAGGCTGATCTGCCGAAGTTGCAGGCAGCGGCGCAGGAAGTCAAGAGCGATCCGTTCGAGCTGTGTCTGGACGAAGCTCGCTACTGGGGACACAACCACATTGTCTACGCCGCGCCGAGTCAACCGCCGCCACAACTGGCGCGTTTGGCTACCATGCTGGTGCGGCATCTGAAAAAACATGAGATTCAGTTCGATCAGCGTGAGTATCAGCCGCACGTCACGCTGTTGCGCAACGCGCGGCAGACCGATACGCCGCTGCCGCCAATGCCACCGGTGTGCTGGCAAATCAGCGATTTTGCCCTGATGCAATCGCTGAATCAGGAAGGCAAGGCGAATTATCGGGTGCTGGCGCGGTTTCCGCTGCACCATCAACCCGGGAATTTCCGGCCGGAGTAACCGAAACTGGACTGCATACGCTTGATATTCTTTAAATCCACCCTGTAATTAGGGTAAAATTTACGTTGATTTGGCAACAATCATCTGGTAAGACGAGATACACATGCAGCACGAGACCAAGCTAGCAAGTCACTATGAGCGCATCGGCGGGGCAGAGACAATCCGCGCGCTGGTGAAACGCTTTTATCAATTGATGGACGAATTGCCGGAAGCATACGGCGTTCGCAAGATGCATGCAGACGATCTGCAGAGTTCGGAAGACAAGCTGTTCAAGTTTCTGTCCGGCTGGCTGGGCGGCCCGCAGCTGTTCGTGAAAGAGTACGGCGATCCGATGTTGCGTCGCCGGCATTTCCCGTTCAGCATTGGCGCTGCCGAACGCGATCAGTGGCTGATGTGCATGAACCAGGCCATGGACGAGATCATCAAGGATCCCGAGTTGCGCAAGGAATTGGCGAACGCGTTTTCGAAGGTGGCCGATCATATGCGCAACCGCGCAGACTAGCAGTCACTCTATATTCATTTTTGCGAGCTTCGCTGCGCGGCTCCCCGGGGTCGCGCTATCAATCATGCCAGCCGCGGTAACGCGGCCAGCGCATTGGCCGTTGTTGCCTCCGCGGCTTCTTCCAGCGAGATCCCGCGCAGTTCAGCCAACACTTGCGCAATGCGCGGCAGATATTCAGGTTTGTTGGGTTGACCCGACTCCAGGAACACCGGTGGAATATCCGGTGCGTCCGTTTCGAGGACAATGCTGTCGAGTGACAACGTCGCCGCGAGTTCGCGCAGCCGGGTCGCGCGTGAGTAAGTCATGGCGCCGCCGAAACCGAGCTTGAAACCGAGCCGGATGAATTCATCCGCCTGCTGGCGGCTGCCGTTAAAGGCATGGGCGATCCCACCCCGCGCCCTGATCTGGCGCAGATGCTTGAGCACGGTATCCTGTGCGCGCCGGATGTGCAGCAGCACCGGCAGATCGTATTCGCGTGCAAGTTTCAGTTGCTCGGCAAAAAAATATTCCTGCCGTGCCTGGTCAAAGTTGCTGATGAAAAAATCCAGGCCGATTTCTCCGACGGCCACGGTGCCGGTCAGGCCCAGGTATTCGCGCAGCACGGACAGGTCATTCGGGTTCGCCGTGTCCACATACATCGGGTGTATGCCATAAGCCGGAGAACAGCAGGGATATTCCGTGCAGAGCCGGTGCACCGGGTTGAAATTGTTGCTGTCCACCGCGGGGATCACCATGCGGTCGACCCCGGCTTCCCGGGCGGCTTGCACGATCATGCCTTGCGCGGTGCCGAATTCGGCGGCGTCGAGGTGGCAGTGGGTGTCAATGAATTGCATCAGGCCGGGTTGTAGTTTATTGCGAAATTAACGGGAGGCGGCAGCACCTCGAAAAACCGTAGCGAGCGGCTTGAGTGCAAGGCGCACGGAACGGAGCGACGAGACATACCCCATGGGTAGGCGAGGAAGCGAGTACCGCGCAACGTAGCAATCGAGCTGCGCAGTAGGTTTTGCGAGGTGGAGATCATTCCATTGTAAGAACGATCTTCCCGATCATTCCCCCTGCCTCGATCAGGCGATGCGCTTCGGCGGCCTGTTCCAGGGGTAGCTTGTGCGTGACCAGCACGCCGAGCTTGCCGGCCTCAACCAGACGCGCACCCTCCTCGAGGATCTTGCGCTGGCGCACGCGCTCTTCGTGCTGGTTGGTCACCTGCGGCGCCAGCATCAGTTCATAACATAGCGACAGATTCCGCAGCCGCGCGAGCTGGGTATAAGCCAATGGCAGTGCCGTCGAAAGCAGGCTGACGACCTTGCCGCCGATACGCGCCGCGTTCAGTGAATGCAGGAAAGTGTCGCCGCCCACCGTGTCGAACACCACATCTGCGCCCTGTCCCCCGGTCCAGTTCAGCGTTTCCTGCACGAAATCCTGCGATTTGTAATTGATGATCTTTTCTGCGCCCAATCCCTGCACCAGGCCGGCCTTCTTGTCATCGCTGACCGTCACCGCGATGCGCGCGCCGAGGTGGCGAGCAAATTGCACGGCGACGTGACCGACACCACCCGCACCGGCGTGGATCAGGATGGTTTGCCCGGCCTGCAACTGGGTGCGTTCCTGCAGCGCTTCCCAGACCGTGATCAGCACCAGCGGCAGCGCGGCACTATCCTGCAGCGACAGGTTGGCCGGCTTCGCGGCGCAATAATCTTCGTGCACCGTGGTGTATTCCGCATAGCAACCCGGCTCGTCGCCGATGCCGCCGTTGTAGAAATATACTGCGTCGCCGACCTTGAAGCGCGTTACTGCACTGCCGGACTCTTCCACGACGCCCGCGCCGTCGCAGCCAAGAATCGCGGGCAGCTTGTCCGGAAAATAGGCCGGCTTGGCGCGCAGCTTGGTATCCACCGGATTGACTCCTGCCGCCGCGAGCTTCACTCGGAGGTGAAACGGCGACGGAAGTGCGGGTTTGTCGATTTCACGCAGCTGCAGCACTTCAACGCCGCCGGGGGCGGTGGCAAATATCGCTTTCATCTTGCATTCTCCGTGTTTTGTTATTCCCGCGCGCGGGTGCCGTTGTCAAAGAGTTCTCCGTGTGGCGGAGCCAAAACCTGCAGGTGTCTCGAACAGCAGCCGGATTCCCGCACGCGCGGGAACGGCAGATTTTTTGGAAGTGCCGCTATGTTAAACTCCACGCATTGTTTTTGCGAGATCAGTCTATGTCCGGGAATACCTTCGGCACCCTGTTTACGGTTACAACTTTCGGCGAATCGCACGGTGCGGCGATCGGCTGCGTGGTGGATGGCTGCCCGCCCGGCATGGCCCTGAGCGAAGCTGATATCCAGCATGACCTCGACCGGCGCAAGCCGGGCACCTCGCGCCACGTCACGCAGCGGCGCGAATCGGATACCGTGGAAATCCTGTCCGGCGTGTTCGAGGGCAAGACCACCGGCACGCCCATTGCGCTCCTGATTCGCAACGAAGACCAGCGCAGCAAGGACTATGGCAGCATCGCCGAGACTTTCCGTCCCGGTCATGCCGACTATACCTACTGGCAGAAATACGGTATCCGCGATTACCGTGGCGGCGGGCGTGCCTCGGCGCGCGAAACCGCGGCGCGCGTTGCGGCTGGCGCGATTGCCAAGAAATGGCTGCATGAACGCTACGGCGTAATGGTTCGCGGCTATCTCGCGCAACTCGGCGAAATCGAGATTCCATTCAAGCACTGGGACGATGTGCCCAACAACGCCTTCTTTGCACCCAATGCAGAAGTGGTGCCGGCGTTGGAAGACTACATGGACGCGCTGCGCAAGTCGGGCGATTCGATCGGCGCGAAGCTCGCCGTGGTTGCGCACAACGTGCCGGTGGGCTGGGGCGAGCCGGTGTTTGACCGACTCGATGCCGACATCGCCCACGCGCTGATGGGCATCAACGCGGTGAAGGGCGTCGAGATCGGCGACGGTTTTGCCTGCGTGATGCAGAAGGGCAGCGAGCACGGCGACGAACTCACCTCACAGGGCTTTGCGTCGAACCACGCCGGCGGCATCCTCGGCGGCATTTCAACGGGTCAGGACATCATAGCGCACTACGCGATCAAGCCGACCTCCAGTATCCGCATCCCGCGCCGCTCGATCGACAAGGCCGGCAATCCGGTGATGGTTGCCACCGAGGGGCGCCATGACCCTTGCGTCGGGATTCGGGCGACGCCGATTGCGGAGGCGATGGTGGCGCTGGTGTTGGTGGACCATGCGTTGAGGAACAGGGGGCAGAATGAGGATGTGGTGTGCGGGACGCCTAGATTATGTTAGGACTCGTCCGAGTCCAGCCCCGCCAGGTACAACGAGGACGATTCAATGCCAAGACTTCGTGCTTCATCCATTGCTCAGATATTCAATGCACTTGAATGCTCGTCATTCGGCCTTACCAGCTTCGACGTCAAATTCCCACATGACAAAAATGAGGCCGCGATCATTACGTTTTTGCCTCGCCCGAAGTTCTGCTTTCGAATTGGGGCATCCCGAGACTCATACGAGCACATATATATTCGCGTTAGCCCAGGCGAGTTTAAGAGCGAAGACTTTCAGACTATGTCTTCCTTCGAAGCATGTGTCGCACAAATTCTTCCATGGATACATCGAATCTCCGAAGACCTTCGTGTCGCTCTTCCTGATCTCCCTGAACTTGCACGGTTCCGAGAGTCGCTCGAAGCGCATATCAAAGATACAGTGCCTGATGAAGATCAGCCATTCTCTGCCGACGAAATTGGAGAGATAGACTCGAAGCTCTCATCCCTAGAACAGCGGCTTAAGGAGTTGGAGGAAAGACATGTGCTTGCCGAGCAAGAGTTGGCGGAACTGCGAGGGGCAGTT
>DASSQR010000063.1:0-25962 GCA_035702405.1 Gallionella sp.
AGCGGCCAATCAATATGACAAACGTCAAATTGGTGACGGTATCGAAGTAGACCTCTCCGGTCTTGCTACCACTGAGGGCAACATAAAGCGAATAGAGATAGGTGACGCTCAGGCCGATGGCAATCGGCAAGTCCATGGTCAGATGGCCCGCACGCAGACCACCCAACGCGCCCCGGAAGAACGGGAAGCCCGCATACAGCAATGTCGGAGTGGCCAGGGCCAATCCCATCCAGTGAAAGAAATCGCGGAACTCGTCCTTGTTGGCGCCGCTATATAGCGCGATCGAGATCCACATCATGTTCATCATGGCAAAGCCGGCGAAAAACAGCCGGAACAGCATGGCACGATTGGCTTTCTTGATGGCGCCTTCCGCACTCTCAGGATCGTATGGGACTGCTGCGTAGCCAATTTTGGCAAGGGCACGAATCAGTTCGGAAAGCTTGTTGCGCTTATTGTCCCAGCGGACGCGCAGGCGCTTGGTGGAAAGATTGACTTCAGCAGCAAGCACCCCTGGCACACGCTTCAGCCCGCGTTCGATTAGCCATACACAGGCAGCGCAATGAATACCTTCCACCAGCAGATTGATATCGCGAACGTCGCTCGCACAGCTGGTGTACTCCTGCTGCACCTCATCGAAATCGTAGATTTCTACGTCTTTGGGCGGTTCGGGCGGCGGCCCGAGCAACGCCCCCTCAGGGGTGCGCTGATAATAGCTCTGTAATCCTGCTTCGAAAATCGCCGCGCTTACCGACTGGCAGCCAAAACAACAGAAGTGCCGCTCGGAACCATCGAGCGGCACATGATAGTCTGCCTCGGGCGCGATGGGCAGACCGCAATGGAAACAATCGCCCAAGGCGCGGGCGCCAGCTTGTGACATCAGAACAACCTACGGTGCCGGAGCAACCTCGAATCGCTTGGTATCAACTCCGAATACTTCATCGCCGCGTTTCACGCGGATGCGCAGCTCCCAGAACCCCTTGAGCGGAAAGGATATGCTTCCTTGATAAGTACCGGGAGAGACTTCCTTGAATGGCGTGGTAAAGTCCTTGCTGGCATCGGCCGCACGGTACGCTTCCACTTCCATGGTTCCACTGACGGGCGCATTATCGCGATCGACGACGCTGATTTCGTAGGCCGCAGGCGAGTTCATCACAACACCCTTGGGAACCTTGATGGACGTCTTCCACCCAAGCGCTCGATGCGCTTCAATTTCCTTCAATTCGTTGGTATCGGACTTGCGGTCCTTGGTGCTGTATTCATGGTCCACCAACGAAAACCGGTTATGTTGTGTAAACCAGATAAAGAGCCCATTCACCGTCACCACCAGCACAATAAAGCCCATGAAGCCAAGCGCCCAGGGATTACTCCACGCCTTCTTGCTTTCCTGCGAAATCATTTTCCATACCCTCCGTTCATACCCATTTCAGCATTCAATCATGGCTTTGGCCCGTTGAATTTGGTCGTATATTCCGCTTCTATGGTCGGATCGTCAATGCTTTGGACGCGGAATTCGAGCGGCGTCACTTCCTCTTTGATATTCTTGCCGGGTGCCTTGACAAAAATGGTAAAGGATGTGCCACGGCCCGGGTGAGTCAGCAGTGGTTTTTCCGATCCCAGAACTACCTGGTCCTTTATGCCACCTTCCGCGGTAACGGTCACGTAAATTTCCTTATCCGTTTTGTTCAGCACCTTGAAGGTATATTTGTTCTGAATCGAACCATCACTCAGCCGCACATACAATGGCTGCCGTTCCGGCAGCACCTTCAGCGTCATCGACCCTAAATGTGTCAACCCATAAAGGATCGCGCTCAGTGCAATAATGATGATGCCCAAATACGACAGCGTCCGCGGATGCTGGTACAACTTCTTGACCGGCTTACCCTCAATCTCGTCCAGCGACGCATAGCGGATCAGGCCACGCGGCTTGCCCACCTTGTCCATAATGGCATCGCACGCATCAATGCAAAGGCCACAGGTAATGCAGCCCAATTGTTGCCCCTCGCGGATATCCACGCCCGTCGGACACACCTGTACGCACTGGAAGCAATCGATGCAGTCTCCCTGCGTCCGGGCGGTCACTTCAGCACCCCGATGCAACTTGCCGCGCGGTTCGCCGCGCTTGACGTCATAGGTTGGCAGGATGGTTTGCGCGTCGGTCATTACACCCTGAATGCGGGCGTAAGGGCATAACCAGAAGCAGGCCTGCTCGCGCAAGAATCCCGCCAGAATATAGGTACCGAGGAAGAACATGATCAGCACGACCCTGCCCACCGCCGGAAGCTGGAGGTGGACCAGGCTGTACCAATACTCGTGTGCATCCACGAACCAGACCGAAAAGCTGATCCCGGTTAGGAGTGCGATGGCCATCCAGATCAGGTGCTTCGCACCTTTTTTCCAGATTTTTTCCAGAGACCACGGTGCCTCGTCCAATTTCCGCCTCGCTAACGGAGCCCCTTCGATCTTGTTCTCGATCCAGGTGAACCAATCCGTCCACGCGGTCTGGAAACAGAAGTACCCGCACCATACCCGCGAGGCGACCGACGTCACTGCAAACAATGTCATCGCAAGCACAAGCAAAACCAGCGACAACATCCAGATGTCCTGCGGTAATACTGTTATATTAAAAAGATGGAACTGGCGGTTCTGGATATCAAGCAGAATTGCCTGCTTGCCGTTCCAGCGCAGGTAGGGACCTAGGAAAAACAACAGCCAGAACGCCTGCGTATAGTTTTTCAGCGTCCGAAAAGATCCCGGCATGCGTTTGGCATGAATGGTTTTGTCGCCCTTGTTGACCTTCCATGTTTCAAACTCATGATAAATTCCGGTAACCGTGCCAACTTCTTTTTGCTCGACTTCCTTATCCACGCCTTCCCTCTCCCTTGTTTAATAAAGTAATCCGGTCTTGCGCCGGATATCCAGGATATTACGGATGAATTGTACACCATGGGTTGCCTTGACCCATTGTTTGGCGATCTTTAATACAAAAAGGAGGAGAGCTAGCTCTCCTCCTTTTTGTATTAAACAAAGAATTACTTACCCTTTGTTGCATTTCTCCAGGCCATGAAGAACAACCACGCGACCACTACAGCTGCTCCGGCCACGCAGATTATCACTCCCCAAAATACCATATCATGATTCATTTCCAGTTCTCCTTAAAGTAACGTCTGCGCGGGATCGCTCCCGCGCAGACCGAGACACTTTACTTCGCTGCAGGTGCTGCCTCAGCTGCTGGAGCAGCTGGTGCTGCGGCTGCAGGTGCTTCAGCTTGGCCGCCGCCAAACTTGTACACGTAGACCGCCAACTTCTTCATGTCGGCATCGCTCAGCTTGCCGGCATCCTTGAAGTTAGGCATCACACCCACACGACCCAGCGGATCGCCGGCATTCACGCCATGGGTGATGGTCATCTTGAGCCCTTCCGGAGTGCAGTCGAAACGGCAGATCTGGTCGGTCAAGTTGGCCGAACCCACTGCTGCCATACCCTTACCGTCAGCACCGTGACAGGCAACACAACCTTTTTCCGTAAACAATGGAGTCGAGGTAGGCTTACCTTGTGCAATCGCACCAGCCAAGGTATCGATTTCCGCGTCGGTCAGGTTCTGACCACCCTTCGGTGGCATGACGCCCATGCGGCCACCCAGAATGGATGCGTAGATATCGCCAATCTTGCCACCATACAGCCAATCGTCGTCGTTCAGGATAGGCGCGAACAGCACGCCCTTGTTAACCACCCCAACGCCGTTGGTACCGTGACAGGCAGCACAGTTGTCACCGAACAGCACTTTGCCGGAGCGAGTAACGTATTCGGACAACTCCGAGTCCGCCAAAATGGCTGCCGGTGTCATGTCCTTGATCTTGGCTTCATACTTGCCACGAACTTGGTCCACAATGCCGGTGTCAGCATTCAGTTCGTTAATGGCTGTCCACCCGGCGATACCCGGGAAAACTTTGCCGGCCGTTGCCAATGGAATGGACGGATAATAAATAAAATAGATTACACACCACAACGCACTGGCAGTCAGCCCCAACATCCACCATTTTGGTGGCTGATTGGTAAAGTCCGCCAAGTCGTCGTCCCATACGTGCCCAGTTGTCTGCGCACCTGTTACATCGTGATTATCACTCATCTCTTTTCTCCCACATTGATTTGGTCTTCGTCATCCAGCGCCATGCCGCGCAGAGACTCAAACTTTTCCTTGTTTGCAGGACGGAACACCATGACATACGCCGCCGTCAAGCCAACAAATGCAACCAGGGTAAATACCACCCCAATCCAGTCATTGGTGGTCATGACCGTTACGTTCATGCCCAGGTATTCCATCAGCTTAGTCACGATAATTCACACCTTCCGTGAATTTGACGTGGTTACCCAAGCTTTGCAGATATGCAATCAAGGCATCCAATTCGGTCTTGCCCTCAACGGCTGATGCGCTGGCAATATCGGCTTCCGTGTAATTGGCCGGATAGAAAGGCATCATGTTCAATGTCTTCATATCAGCTTGCACGTGAGCCGGATTGACCTTGTTGTTTTCCAGCCAGAAGTAATTCGGCATGACAGACTCGGGCACTACGTTACGTGGGTATTGCAGGTGACGACGATGCCATTCATCAGAATACTTACCGCCGACACGAGCCAGATCCGGACCGGTACGCTTGGAACCCCATTGATACGGGTGATCGTACATCGATTCGGAAGAAACCGAGTAGTGACCATAACGGTCTTTCTCGTCACGGAACGGACGGATCATCTGCGAGTGGCAAAGGTAGCAGCCTTCGCGGATATATACGTCGCGCCCAGCCAGTTCCAGTGGCTTGTACGGACGCACGCCGTCACCGGGTTTCCAGTCATCGAGGGATTGACCAGGCTGGCGTTGCCAAACGATGGGAGAAATTTCCTTGCTGTCCACCTTGCTCTTGATGTCAGGAGAGGTGTGAGTCATGGTGCGATCCAGATAGAACAACGGAACGATTTCCACGATGCCGCCAACAGCCACGGCGAGGGCGGTCATTACAAACAGCAGGACGGAACTGCGTTCAACCTTGTCCTGAAATTTGGTCGAATAGATTTTGTCGTGATCAGACATGTCTCACTCCTTAAGCTTTGGCAGTAACGGCGCTTACACCGCGCGCAGCGCTAGCCTGACGCACAGTCATCACCACGTTGAACAGCATCACCAGGGTACCAAGGTGGAAGATGGCACCGCCCATTGCACGCATCACATAGTATGGATGCATCGCAGAGACGGATTCAACGAAGGTATAGGTCAATGCGCCGAATTCATCATAATCACGCCACATCAGACCTTGCATGATGCCGGACACCCACATCGCCACAACGTAAACCACCGCACCGATTGTTGCCAGCCAGAAGTGCACGTTAACCAGGCCATCGGAATACATCTCGGTATTCCACAGTTTCTTGACCATGTGATACAGAGCACCGCAACCAACCATCGCCACCCAGCCCAGCGCGCCGGAGTGCACGTGACCAACGGTCCAGTCAGTATAGTGAGACAAGGCATTCACGGTCTTGAGGGACATCACCGGGCCTTCGAAAGTGGACATTGCATAGAACGCCAGAGCAACCACCAGGAAGCGCAGGATGTAGTCAGTACGCAGACGATCCCAAGCACCGGACAAAGTCATCATACCGTTCATCGCACCACCCCAGGACGGGATGATCATCGCCAGGGAAACTGCAGCACCCAGAGAACCGGTCCAGTCAGGCAAGGCGGTGTATTGCAGATGGTGTGCGCCCAGCCATACGTAGCCGAAAGTCAACGCCCAGAAGTGCAACACGGACAGACGATAAGAGAACACCGGACGACCTGCTTGCTTCGGCACGAAGTAGTACATGATGCCAAGGAAGCCACCGGTCAGGTAGAAGCCCACAGCGTTGTGGCCATACCACCATTGCACCATTGCATCCTGCACACCGGAGTAAACCGAGTAGGAATGTGTCAGGCTGACGGGAATCGCCAGGCTGTTGAACACGTGCAGATAGGTGATCATGCAGATCATGCCGACGGTGAACCAGTTCGACACATAGATGTGCGAAGTCTTGCGGATACCGATGGTCATGATGTAGTTGAAACCGAAAGCCAGCCAGACGACCGCAATCAGCAGGTCGATCGGCCATTCGAGTTCAGCGTATTCCTTACCTTGGGTCATGCCCAGCGGAAGGGTAATCACCGCCAACACAATGATCAGGTTCCAGCCCCAGAAGGTGAACCATGCCATCTTGTTACTCCACAGCTTGGTTGCACCGGTGCGCTGCACCACATAGTAACCGGCGCCCATCAACACAGCGCCACCGAACGCAAAAATCACCGCGTTGGTATGCAATGGACGCAAGCGCCCAAAGGTGATGTAAGGTATATCCATGTTAATAAACGGAAACGCCAGTTCAGATGCGATAATCACACCGACCAACGTACCTACTACCAGATAGATCACAGCTACGATGGTGAACCATCGAACTACGTCCATGTCGTACTTTACTGGTGTCGCTTGAGTTGCTTCCACAGTAGTCTCCTCCCCAGAGCCAAGTTAAAAACAGAGTGCCATTTACTTCAACTTCCGTTAAACAACACACCACATACAAGCTTTAAAGACCGCGTGTGCACGACCTCCAAAGCTCCGCAATCATGGCATATCAATCGAACGAGCGAAAGGAGAAGTAGCACAGGAAATCATGCATATCCGCCTAGAATGCTCAGGATTGGCGCCGATTACGAAGCAATAGTATGTAAAAGAGAAGAAGTTGGACTTGATATAAATCAAATAGGAGAACGGAGGCTTACAGAACGTAAGGAAGTCGGCATCAGGCTCGCCACTGGCGCCTCACAAGCGTCGCAAAAACGCCCTGCTTTTTTGTTCAGCTCACCGGCGCTTCGGCGTCTTGGGCGCGTTTTCCTTGGGGACGTAGGCAAAAATCCAGTCTGCATACTTCGCCTTGCCTTCAAAGTCCTTGTCGGCCAGGCGAAAATTATATTTCTTGAGCGGCTCTGCTTCTGACAGGCTATATACCCCGTATACCCCCCCGTCCGGTTTCCGGATCACACCCCATTCGGTGCCACCGTTAAACGGATCCCGGTAGATCTTCCGCAAATAGCGTTGCGTCGATGGGTAACGCGGATCCTTGAGCAGATCTTCCAGTGTTGCCGGGTAGCGGCTGCCGCCCCCCATCGGATGTTCATAATACAAACCGATCGCGCGCCGAAACTGGTCGCCGATAAACAACAGTTCACGCTCCTTCTCGCGCTGCTGTGCCGTGTGCCAGACTTCGCCGGCGGCGAGCAGCCCCACACCCATGATCGCAACGAAAGCCAGCAGCCCCAGATAGGTGTACCCTCCCTGGCGAGCAAATGCATTGTGAGCACTGCGCGTCGGCCCGCTGCGGCCGCCGCTACCGCCAGACAAGACCGGCTGCATCACCAATCCTTGTATTCAGTACCATCGAGCGCGGCCCCCGGTGCACTGCTCTTGATGTCATATATCCCGCCCTTGTCCGGCGAATCTGGAGGCACGATGGTCCACGACGTGGAATCCCCGTTAATCGGATCAGTCGGCAGACTACGCAGATATTTTTTCTGAACCAATTCGTCCAGACTATCCGGATATTTACCCGTGTCCGCAAAATACTTATCCAGGACCTGCCGGGTCAACGCAAGATTTTGGTGCAGCACTGCTTCTTTGGATTTTTCAACACTGCGAACATAGCGCGGCACGGCGATAGTCAAGAGGGTTGCAATGATTGCCATGACAACCAGCAATTCGATCAGGGTAAAACCTTTATTCCCGTATTTGTTCATGCGCTGCCTCCTTACCATTTTTTGTAAGGAATACCATTCAGTCCGACGCCATTTGACAAGGAATACACGTCAAAAACATCAGCCCCCTCTTCAGGTGCGTCTGCACTGCTGGCGTAGCTCCGCTTGCCCCAGGTATCCTCGTCCGGCCGGTTGGCATCATTACTCATCGGATCGCGCGGAATACGTCGCAAAAAATATATCTTGTTCTTGCTGCTGGGATTGGTGGCATCCGGCACGCCATCCACCAAGTCCTTCAGCGATGCCGGATAACCGGACTTCTCCGCCGAACTGATAACGCGCCCGTCATCCACCGCGCGTTTGTATTCGTCAAGCGCAGTGCGGATTTCGCGCAATGCCTGGCGCAAATCCTGTTCCTTGTTGCGCTGCACGGCAACCTCTGCCATGGGCAGTGTCATCATTGCCAGCACGCCGACGATCGCCACCGTGATCACCAATTCGATAAGGGTAAAACCTTTACTGCGCATTGATCATTGCACAACCGAAATGTAATACGGCACCGGCTGCGAGGTCGCCAGCGCCTCATTGTTCACGCCGGACGAAGAAATCGCGCTAATCGTAATCGGGGACTGCTGGACCGGCGCGGTCGCTTCAAAGACCAGCGTTACCACACTTCCGGATTTCCCGGCTCCTCCCCCGGACAGATCAACCTGAATCTTGCCGCCGGGCTGATCAATGACTTTAGCCAGGCGTGAAGGCAATATCATATGCTTCATCAGGTTACCCTCCAGCACATCGACCGCCTTCAGCGCCTCCGGCGCAAACCCGATCTGGAATTCCAGGTTTTTAACATTTTGCAGCGATTCGGTATTGAGCGTTAACCGGAATTTGTCGCCCACCCTGGCCTGACTGGAACCCTGCCAGGAGAATGACTGAGACTGGTTTGCCGCCACCGTTCTGGTGCCAGTCAGTGCCGAGGCAGTCGGCGCTTCCGCACCAGGCAGGACTACCCCGGGTGCTATCTGCCGTGGTGCAGCCGCCGCCGGGGCCACAGCACTCGGTGCAACTAAACTGGGCACCACTGTACCCGGAGCCACTGCACCCGGAGCCACAGGAGCCGGAGCCACAGGAGCCGGAGCCACAGGAGCCGGGGCTACTGGAGCCGGGGCTACTGGAGCAGGCGCTACTGGAACAGGTGCGGGTGCGACTGGTGCTGGCGCTACAGGGTCTGTGGCCGGCACCACCGGAGCCGGTGGTAATGGTGTCGTCGTCACCGGAACCGGCGCTATCGCGGGAGGCGCGTTAACCGGTTGCGGACGCGTGGCAGCGGCGGACGCTCCACCTGGCGAAACCGCACTCAGCGGTTTCGCCATCAGCGGACTGCTGCGCAGTGTCGCTTCGGTGCCCGACCAGTACTCAACTTCGCGCGCCTCCTGCAGATGATTGCTACCGACAATGCGCGGCGTAATCGAGAGAATGATTTCCGTCTTGGACGCGTTGCTGTTCTTGCTCGAGAACAGACGTCCCGCGATCGGCAGTTGGCCCAATCCCGGCACCTTGTCCGCAGTGCTCCGGTCGTCATCACTGATCAGGCCAGCCAGAATCTGGGTTTCGCCATCCTTGAGACGCAACACCGTGGAGGTATTACGGGTACCCACGCGATAAACGGTCGATCCTGATGAATTTTGCACCGGTATCCCGAGCGAGCTGACTTCCAGCCCCACCTTGATTGACACCTGATTATCCAGATGGATCTCCGGTTCCACATCGAGCTTGATACCCACGTCCTGATAGGTCACGGTACCAGTCACCACCGGGGTGCCGGTCGCGACCGGGGTCACGGAATTGGTGATCATCGGCACGCGTTCGCCGATCATGATTTTGGCCTTTTCGCGGTTGCGCACCCGGATGCGCGGACTGGACAGGATATTGGTATCTCCATCCTGGAGCATCGCATTCAGCGTAATCGCCGGCGCCGGGCTGACGCCGATCACCGCCCCGTTGATCTGTTTCAGATTTCTCACGGTCAATTGAGTCAGGGTGGTCGCCGCAGCGCCCGTCCCCCCCGCGGCCGGCACCAATCCCCCCAAGGCGGTGAAAGTCAGCTGGCTGGGGAACTTGACGCCAATCTCGCTCAGGCGGGAACGGCTGATTTCCAGCACCTCCACTTCCAGCATCACTTCCGGATCGGCGATATCCTGGTCCGCAATCATTTTCTCGGCCAGGCGGATCGCCTCGGGAGTATCACGCATGACCAACGAATTGGTCTTTTCGTGCACGAAAATATCCTTGGTTTTCAGCATCGACTTGATCAACGCCATCATCTGTTTGGGATCGGCGTTGGTCAGGTGAAAGCTGCGAATCTTGAGGTCCTGATACTCCTTGGCCTTCAGCGGCGTATTCGGGTAGATGAACAGCGTGTTATCGCTGATGACCTTCTTCTCGAGCTGGCTCTGCATCAGGATCAGGTCAATGGCATCGTCCACCGAAACATCCTTGACGAAGATCGAAGTCTTGAGGTCCGGCCGAACGTCCTTGTCCAGCAGGATATTGATGCCACTGGCGCGGGAAATCGCCTCGAACACCATCTTTACGCTGGCATCACGGAATTGCATGCTGACCGGTTTCTTGAACTTCGTCATCAGGGCAGGTTCCGCTACCTGCGCTTTGGCGATCTGCTCGTCAATCTGGCGCTGCAGCGTTACGGCCTGGCCGTTTTTCGGGTTTTCCAGCAACACCGGTTTTAGCGCTGTCCGGGCGTTATCCAGCTCACCCTTCTTGAGCAAGGTGCGTGCTTCTTCCAACATCACGTCATGGCGCCGGTCCATCGCCAGCGCATCAAGCCCCGCTTTGGCGCTGCTGTTGGCAGGATCTATGCGGAGAATACGCTCATACGTTGCCTGGGCCGCGTCGAGTTTCCCGACCGCCCGGTCATTGTTGGCAGCGGCCAGCATTCGGTTCGCAACCTGAGTCCGGCTACGCACCAAATCGGCGCGGAAACTCAGGTTATCCGGTTCAATCTTGCTGGCTTCTTCCATCCTGGCCAGTCCTTCCTCCGGACGTCCCTGTTCAACGAGCGCCATTCCTTCCGTATGCAACCTTTGCCCGGCACAGCCAGCCAGTAGTCCGACAATACCCAGGAGCAGCGCTGCGGTGCGTCCGCGTTTTAATCCAAATTTATGCATTTCCAACGCCTCTCCAGACACAACATGTGTTCTTATTTTCATAACGTTTCGCCAGTACTCAAAGTCTGCTTGGTATTCAGCGGCAGATAGGTGATGTAGACCGTGCCAGCCGCGACTTGTTCGATCCGGTAAGTATTTTCGATCACTTCGCCCACCGAAACGTTGTAAATGCGATCGCCCTTGAGCAGGATGAGGATCTGCGACTGCGCACTTTCATAACGCCCGAGATAAGTAAACGGCAGTGGCGGTGCTGTCGGCACCGGCGGTGGCGGTGGCGGCGGCGGCGGCGGCGGTGGCGGTGGCGGCACATACCAGGACGTGGCGTCGAATACATTACTGACTTCCGCCTGCGCTTCCAGGCCGGATTTCACCTTGGCCAGACGCTCCAGTTCCACAGACTCTATTTCTTTTTCCTGCGCTCCCGGTTTGTCAGCCGCCCCCAGCGTGGCTCGCGGATTGGCCGCGGAGGACGCCCGGGAACGTTCCTTTTTTGCAGGAACCTGCGTATCTTCCGGCATCAGCGCAACGGCAATGGCCGAGACCACCGTGCCGAGCAGCGCCCATCTGAGCCATCCACGCATCATTGGCTGCTTCATGATGCTTGCTCCAGGTAGAGCACCAGCCTGATCCTGGCGGTTACCGTTGCGTCAGCAATATTTTCGCGTTCGAACTGGACATTCTCCAGAGCCATGATCGGAATCTCGGCAGGAATCTCGGCGAGGAACTCACGTATCTGCGGATACTGCCCCTTCACCGGCAGCGTAATCTGGTAACGCACCAGCCGTCCCACTTTCTCGCGAGAGGTCTTGTAATCTCCCTCGTTCAGGTTGAGATCATTCTGGTCGGCGACGGCGATCAGCTTCTCAAGCCACTGCGGAGAATACCGTTCGGCGGGAAACGCGCTATAGAATTCGGCGAGTTGCTCTGCCGGCGTCAGCGAGCTGTCTTTAGCTGCCTGATTGCCAGCCTGCCCCCGCTCACTCATGAGCGTCACACTGCGCCGAGCCTCTCCGAGGCGATCCTGCATTGGCCGGACGGATGAGAAATACCACAGGGGGCAAGCCACCAGCAATCCGATGGCAAGCATGCCGGGCCAGCCCAGGGTGCGCGACCAGCGCCGTGAATACCAGCGCAACCTCACCTGCAGCGACACACCCCCATGGGGTGCCCCCTGATTGCCGGTGCGTTTCATTGCCGAATCCAGACCCTTCATAATTTGTCCCGCCATGTTGCCAGCAACGAAAAACGCACCGGCTTGTCCGGGTCCTGCTGCTGCACCTGATGGCTTTGCAGATAGACCTGGCCGAACTCTTCCCGCTCTTCCAAGTCAGTGATGTATTGCAGCACCGCGTCGAAATCCTTTGCTTCGCCGTTGATCTTTACCACTTGTTTTTCCGTATCCGGTGACAACGCCAGCAGCGTGACGTCCTTTCCAGCTGGCGCTTCCACCGCCTGGAATAATTTTTCCCACGGCATGGTGAGCTTGCGTAGCACTTCGTTCGCTTGTTTCACTTCCTCAGCCAATTCCGGCATCATGCGCTCGGCCGTCCGGCCAGCCAATGCGGTGCGAGATGGCCCGCCTTTAATCTGCTCCAGCTTTGCTTCATTCAATGCAATCCGATTTTTCAGTCCGAAATAATAGGCGCCGGTCACAATCACCGCCGCCAGTGCCAGCGTTAGCAAGACGGCGCCCACCCATGGAAACGGGCGGGTCTGCTGGTAATCAAGTTCAAGTTCTGTCATCGGTTCAAGCGCCCATTGCCAAGGCGTAGCGAGCGTCGTACTCCGGCATGAAACCGGGCCGGATTACGGGCCGCACTCCTCTAATTTTCCATTGACCGCCCACGGGAACGGGCGTTTCGCCATATTCAGGCGCCCACACGAAAACCTGGTCGGTTGCAGCATCGACTTCCGTCAGGTATGCCTGCCGCTCGAGAATCAGCGGCAAGGTAGCGCGCCAGTCACTCCCGGCTTTCAACGTCCGGACGCTGCGGCAATTGCCTTGCTGCAACTGGGCGATGCACAAACTTCCCGCCTCAAACACCACGAACCAGCCATTCTGGTTCTGCAGACGGTGGCGACAATTGTTATACGCAGCCATCAGATAGGGCTGCACCGACTCGAGCCGCACCTTGGCTTGGGCAAATACCCCGCGCACCGCTTCCAGCAACCTGACATCCACCGCGCTCGCCAATTGCGGCGCGCCGGCGGCATCCTGGCTCAAACGCAACTCCCAAGTCTCGGCGGCAGGTCCGTAGATCTGGGTGAAGCAGTAGCGCGCGTACGCCAGTTCTTCCTCGTCGCCGCCAAGTTCCCGGTTCCACGGGATCATTTCATAGTGCATGAAATGGCTGGACAGGATCACTGTCGCGCTGCTCGCATTACCGATGAAACCCGGCAACTCCGTCGAGAGCGTCCTGATTGCTGCGGACCATAGGTCTTCGCCGGCTTCCACATCGCCACACGGCACCGATTTCTTTTCCAGAATCCGGTACTGAATGCCCGCGAGGGACAGCCTGCGCCCGATGCGCACCAGCAGCACCTGGTCAGGGAGCAGGACCACTCTCAGTTCATCACGCAACGAAAGTGACACGATTGATCTCCTGCAACGTTGATTCTCCCTTGATAACCAGATCCATCGCGCCGTCGCGCAGGAAACGGGTTCCGTTCCGGTTCGCCGCTTCACGGATCAATCGGATCGGCTGCCGGGCAATAATGAGCTCGCGAATTTCGTCGTTCAAATAGAGCACCTCGGCAATGGCCTTGCGCCCCTTGAAGCCGGTGCCACGGCAATGACCGCAACCGCGGCCCGCACGGAACCTGATGTTTTGCGCTTGTTCCGGGGTGAGACCGGATTCCGTTACCAGTGCCGCGTCGGGGTGATCGTCGGTCACGCAATGCGTGCAGTTCACCCGCACCAGGCGCTGCGCCACAATGCCGTTCAGTGCCGACACAAAGCTGTATGGATCAACGCCCATATGCATGAAACGGCCAATCACGTCGAATACGTTGTTGGCGTGCACCGTGGTAAACACCAAGTGACCGGTCAGCGCGGACTGCACTGCGATCTGCGCTGTTTCGGGGTCGCGAATTTCACCCACCATGATCTTGTCCGGATCATGCCGCAGGATGGAGCGCAGGCCGCGCTCGAAGGTCAGCCCCTTCTTTTCGTTGACCGGAATCTGCAGCACCCCTGGCAATTGATATTCGACCGGGTCCTCAATGGTGATGATCTTGTCCTGCCCGTCATTGATTTCCGTGATCGCGGCATACAGCGTCGTGGTCTTGCCGCTACCGGTTGGTCCGGTGACGAGCAGCATGCCATATGGCTCACGCGAGAGGCGGCGGATAAAACCCATCGACTTGTCGTCAAAGCCCAGATGATCGAGCCGCAGCCCCTTCATCTGATCAGACAGCGCGCGCTTGTCGAGCACGCGCAGCACTGCGCATTCACCGAAGACGCTGGGCATGATCGACACCCGCAAGTCAACCTCCTGCCGCGCCATGGAAACCTTGAAGCGGCCGTCCTGTGGAACACGCCGCTCGGTAATATCGAGGCCAGAGATCACCTTGATCCGCGAGATCACCTGTTCCGCCATGTCCAGCCCCTCGATCGAACTGACTGCCACCAGCACCCCGTCGATGCGGTACTTGATGATGAGCCCGGCCGGGATGGTCTCCAGATGGATATCGCTCGCCTCGGCTTTCAGTGCGTCGTAGACCGTTGAATGAACCAGTTTGACGACGACGCTGGCTTCCTCGCTGATCGTCTTGATCGACAGGTCCTGAACCCGCTCGTCGTCTGCAGATCCGGTCTTCTCTCCGACCGCCTGCATGCTGTCCATCGCATGCAGCATTTTTTCATGGTGCGACAAGTAAGCTGAAATGTCCGCCCGATGCGCCAACCCCCAGTTCATCTCGGCCTGGATGCGCTGTTCCGCCCAAGTCTGCAGGCTGACGTTGAACGGATCGCCCATCACTACTACGAGGTGACCGTCAGCATCGCGCAACGCGACACATTCGCGCTCCGTCGCTTCCGCAAAACTCAGCACATCAAAGGCCGGTTCAAGTTCGTCCAATCTCTCCATCGTAAACACCGGATAGCGGAACATCCGACCCAATGCTTCGACAAAATGCTGCGCCTCCAGACCGGACTGATCTTCTAGCACCGCGGCCACGCTACGTTTGGTCTGGGCTGCAATGGCACGTGCTTCGCGCACTTGCTGCAGCGAAAATACTGATCCGGTATGATTTTCCAGAGATGTCGCCTGCTTCATTTGATGCTACCTGCCAGTTCAAAAATCGGGAAATACATCAGCACCACGATGACACCAATAATCAGGCCCACAAAAATCATCAGCAACGGTTCGAACAGCTTGACGAACCGCTCCACCCAGCGCGCCGTTTCTTCCTCGTGAAACGCCGCGATGCGCTCCATCATCTCGCCCATCTGGCCGGTACGTTCGCCGACGCGCAACAGGCGTAAAGCCAATGGCGTCGCGAGCTGGTATTGTTCCATCGCCCGGGAAATTGATCCGCCCTGCTGGATGCTTACCGAAGCCAGCCGCAACGGTTCGCGCATCGATTCCTGCAGCAGCCCGGACACCAATTTCAGCGCGGCCACAATGGGCATGCCGCCCTGCAGCAACATTCCGAGGGAACGGTAGAAGCGCGCCATCTGATACAAATGCATGTGCTTGCCGAACGCGGGAAGTTGCCATAGCTGGCGCTTGATCCATAACTTGCTGGCGGGCTGCGTGACCGCAAAGACCATTCCGGCCACCACCAGCCCACCCCCTGTCAGGAAGAGTTGCCGGTGCGCATCCAGGAAACGCCCCCATTGCATCAGGAGCCGCGACATCACCGGCAGGTCTCCCCCCATATCCTCATAGATATTACTGAAACTGGGTACCACGAATACCATCAGAAACATCACCACCAGGGTACCGACCACTGCCAGCAGCACCGGGTAAATCGAAGAGGTGATGACCTTGCGCTTGATGCTTTCCATCTGGTTCTGGTAAACGATATAGCGCGATAACACTTCGGCCAGCGAGCCGGTTTTTTCGCTGGAACGCACGGTCGCAACATAGAGGTGGGGAAAATCCCGCGGCGCCCGTTCCATCGCATATGACAGCGTATGTCCTTCGTAAAGGGTGGAAATGATCTGCTGCAGTGTCTGCTTGACGTAGCGCTGCTCTTCTTTCTCGGCCAGGGTTTCCAGCGCTTCAACCAGCGACAACCCGGCCTGCAACAGCGCGACGAGTTCCTGGCTGAACAGGACCAGCGGAAATTTGGCGTTACGCGTCAGGCTCAATTGAGCCCATCTTTGCTTCGCCTTGATGGAGATGACGGTATAGCCCTGCGCCTTGGCTTGCCCCGCGGCGTCAGTGGCATCGGCGGCATCCAGCAGGAGCGTTGTCAGCCCTTCATTGCTGCGCAACGCCTTTACCTCATACTGCATGCACCACTCCGTTCAATGCAATCATTCGCATAGTGAGCCGCCCAATAGCCGTCATACACCACTTACCAGTTGGTGATGTCGGCCGCCTCCCCTTCACCGCCCGGTTGTCCGTCCTTGCCATTGGAAATGAGGTCATAGTCGCCATGTTCACCGGGAGATTTATAGATGTACTGATTACCCCATGGATCCATCGGTACTTTCTTGGTCAGGTAAGGGCCATCCCACTTGGCTTCGCTTGCAGGGCGCGTTACCAGGGCTGCCAGCCCTTCTTCCGTGGTCGGATACTTGCCGGTATCCAAGCGGTACTGCTCCAGCGCCTTCCCCAGTCCATCGATCTGGGCACGGGCGGCCTTAACTTCGGACTTGCCAATCTGGGAAAAATACTTGGGTCCCACATATCCCGCCAGCAAACCGATGATGACCATCACCACCAGCAATTCGAGCAGAGTGAAGCCGCGCTGCGCCCGGCTGTGCCAATGCGCCTTACTGCAGGATACAATATTTCCGATTTTGTTTCGTACTGCTTCTTTAGTCATGTCCTTACCCTTGCGCCAAGTGCGCAAACTTTTTACTCGTAATTAATGTTCCCCTGAGTACCGGCTGCACCTTAATTTTCGTTATGCCAAGCGTGGTAAACGCACACGCGGTGCCGTCCTGAAATACCCGTCCGCCGTCATCATCGCGAACGTCTCACCTGGTTGCGAGTCAACAAAACGTTCCGATGATGGCTAAAGTAACTCATTCAGTCAAGAAGATATTGAATCGGATTATCCCAAAGTCACTTTAATTAATAAGCACATAGTAATATTCGCACATTTCCTCATATAGCGATGCAGCGCTGCGGCCTCAGTTCAGTCTGACCATTGTTTCAACAGAAAGTTTGGTACCAGTTACCGGGAAGATCAAAGCGGTTCTTCCGGTATTAAGCCTTCTCCGGGTAAACAAAAGGACTTCTGATCAGCACGCAACTTTGATGCGTCCGCCCACCCAAGACATTCATGGCATTTGTCACCAAATGTTTGCAGAGAGCTCGGCCTGCAAGGCAGTCATCTCAGTGACCGCAGCTCGCGCGCTACCGCCCGGTGCCGTTCAAGGCGATCGACCGGGTACCGGCACCATTGAAGACATCCGAGCCAATCACGACAAACAAGAGCCAGAATGCTGCTTTGCGGCAAGGAATGCCAATTCAAACCATTGAGCCTTTTCGTGGAGCAAAACGGTAATACCGGCTCCATTTGCAAGATCCGCGCTCTCTGTCGCGGTGAGTCATTTTCCACAATTGCCGTGGATGATCATGTGGATAAACTGCGGAGGAATGGATAAACGATAACTGTTACAACCAGTTACTGAAGATGCTCAACAATGAGCCCAACACCTCCAGCTCATGCCAGGCAACTCCTTGCCCGTTATTGCCTCATGAACACGCTAAAGTTGACTTGGGGGATAAGTTCCTTCAGCCCCCCCCGATAGTCAGGTCGATGATTGCCTGGAGCCGTGCTTTTCCGGGGGCGCTTGCATTATCAATGACACCAATAATTTATCGCTGACCGCGCTGTCATAGTCATGACCGGCGAGAGACAGGACACAGGTAGCTTGCACTGGCCGGGAGTAAGATTGATGCGCGGCTCCGTGATTATGAAGCTAATGTGCCCCTTTTAAAATTCCGGCGCCACATCCTTCCGACACCGGTATAAATGTTAAGCCGGCAACCTGAATTGTCGGATGGCATGTATCGCGCTGGCTATAATGGTCAACAGAAAGGTCTCCTTCCAAACCACAATCGAAAGGCCCTGAGCATGCCAAGCACAAAAGTACTTCTTTTGTTGGTGCCGTTTTCGATCGCAGCATGTACGACCACGAGCGAAAGGTCAGCCAAAATTCAGGTTTACGAGCAGCCAGTCAGCATCTTGGACAAGTGCCAAAAGCTTGGCCCCGTTAATATATCCGTCGGCATACTGAGCAGGACCCCGGATTTGGAAACCGAGCTGCGGGCAAGACTCCGGGAAGAAACCGCAAAGCTTGGCGGTGACTCGGTGGTGGTCCTTCGCACCGATACCCTGCCAAAAGAATTTCGCATGCAAGGTATCGCGTACAAATGTTTCTGATATAGAAGAAGTTTCAGGTATGCCGATTGCTCGCCAGCCAAGCAGTCTTGGCCGGGGATTAGTTTATCTTTTTTGACTGTTCGCGATATCAACGCCAATCCCGTGCTCATATACGAGTGATCCGCCCAGCCACCCTGCGGCGCCCAACAACAGGAACCCTAATACGGATAATCCGATGGAGATGCCATTGGGTGGCATCAAGTTTGCTCCGTTCAGGCGCATGAACAAAGCAAGCCCGTATAGCGCCCACACGATGACAATCAGGGACATATGCCAGTTGGCGACCCGCATGGCTGCGCTTCCTTCCTCTATTTTTCTCAGTTCAATCAGGCCAGCGGACATTGCAGCCAGCGCGGTAACGAGCCCGAGAACAAGCAGGACGCCGGACACGACCCATACGCGCTGGTCATGGAATACCAGTCCTGCGAGATCTCCGAAGGTGGTGAGAGACCAGCACGCAACCGGGAAATGCACCAAAGCCGGATGCAGAGGGTGTGCCATCTACTGTCACAGCCCGAGAACGAGGCTCAATAACGTCAGGAACCCCAATACCGCAATGGAAGCATGAATAATCACGATTGCTTTGGGTGCGATCTTCTGACGCACGTGGAACGATGCCAGGAAAAATCCACCCAGGGCCGCAATGATGAACAGGATCAGCGCCGCAGTGAGGCGGCCTGACTGTTGGCCTTCCACCAGTGCGGTAATAAGCAAAATGATACCAATCGCACCAAGCAAGGCATGCACGATTGAGACGGGCCAAGGTGCAAGTTTATTAAAAAGCACTTTCGAGGCAAGAAACAAACCACCCAAGGCGCCAATAAAAAAGATTATGACTGCATACGTAAGCATGGTATTTCTCCCTTGAACTGATTGGACATTGTGAAGAAATGCCTGCTGACCACCACAGGCGGGCATTCTGCCGCGATTCATCGGTAAGACTAGAGAGGCGCCCAAAAGTGATCAATACAGTCTTCTACCCATTTGCGGGTTCGTTTCTCTATCTTGGACCCGAACATAATTCCACCGTTGAACCTCCAGGTAGCGCACCAGGCGCTCCCGCGGGCGATGAAGATAATCCCAATGGTGGGAATAGCACAGAACGAGTAGCAGCCCAACCAGGAGGGGCGCTGAGTTCTTCGAATGTTATGGATCAGTTCCTGCACCATAGGGGTCAGGCTGGGCGGTACACCACGAAAAAACCCGCGCAATCTCATTGATTTTCGCGGGTTTCATGGACGTCATTAGACAAGGTAAACAGCAAAATGGCGGAGAGGGAGGGATTCGAACCCTCGGTACGGGGTTACCGTACGCCTGATTTCGAGTCAGGTACATTCGACCACTCTGCCACCTCTCCGGGGCGCGCATTCTACCAGTAAGTCGCGATTTCGTGCAGAATGTTGTTATGCGGAATTCAGCGGGATATTTTCCTACAGTTTTGGTCGGTCTAAGCCTGCTGCTCGGCGGCTGTGGTCAGCGCCTTCCTGCCTGGAACTCAGGCCAGCTGACGGTCATTGTGCCCGAGACCTCGCAGGGCGCCGAGGCGGAATTCGAGCGCGAACTGGCGCGGCTGTTTGCCGAACAACTGCATGCCACGCTCAAGGTAATCCCGCTACCACTGGACAAAATTCGTCCGGCGTTGGCAAACCATGAAGCACATCTGGCAGCCGCCTCACTGCGCAGCGAAAACGGCTTGGATGCGCCCCATTTCGGCCCCAGTTACCAGAGCGTCCGGGAACTGGTGGTCTGCAAGCCCGCCGGCGCCACGCCAAACAAGCTGGCCGATCTGGCGTTACGCAAAATCAGCGTGATCGGCAACTCCGCGCAAGAGGCAGCGCTACGTGCTGCCCAGAGCAGAATGCCCTCACTGCGGTGGCAGGCTGTCAGCAAGCTCTCGACGCAGGATCTCCTTGCACAAGTTGCCGACGGCTCGGTTGATTGTGCAGCCGCCAACGAATTGCAGGTTGCCTTTGCACGCAACTTTCATCCGGACCTGTCGGATGCGTTTGATATCGGCGCGCCCTCCCGGCTCGCCTGGGCTTTCCCGCGTGACGTGGATCCCGCCCTGTTCGACCAGGTCCAGACCTTCTTTGCGCGCATTCGCCAGGATGGCACTCTGCGCCGCCTGCTGGACCGCTTCTACGGCCACAATGAGCGACTCGCTACGATGGATTCCGCGACCTTTATCACCCGCTGCAACACCACTCTGGCGGATTACCGCCACCTGTTCGAGGAGGCCGCCACGCTCACGGGCGAAGACTGGCGCCTGCTGGCCGCGATCGCCTATCAGGAATCACAATGGAATCCGCTGGCGACATCCTTCACCAACGTGCGTGGCATGATGATGCTGACCGAAGACACCGCCGACCAGATGAATGTGGAAAACCGGCTTGACGCGCGCGCGAGCATCATTGCCGGAGCACGCTATCTGGTAATGCTCAAGGAACAGATGCCGGAGCGCATCCCCGAACCGGATCGCACCTGGCTGGCACTGGCCGCCTACAATCAGGGCTTTGGCCACATGGAAGATGCGCGCATCCTGACCGTGCGCGCCGGCCTGAACCCGGACAGCTGGGCCGACGTCAAGAAATGGATGCCGTTGCTGAATGAACCGGATTATTTCGAAACCGTGAAGCATGGCTATGCTCGCGGCGGCGAAGCGGTGATCATGGTGGAAAATATTCGAAGCTATTACGATATGCTCAAGCGGCTGGAGCCAGACCGGCCGGCCAACGTCGCGTATCGCCTTGTCGAACCGCTGAAACGATTGCTGCGCTAACCGGGAATATTCCGGTCATCGTGCCGCTGGTCTTTGGTGGCAAGCTGCTGTTCCAGCAAGCGCTCGACGCGCTCCAACCGCTCGGAAATATCTTTGAGCATGCGGTCGGCTTCCCGTTCCTCATGCTCCACCTTTTCCACATCGCCGCCGATAAAGAAGGCAGACAGGCTCGCGGTCAGCATTGAAATCACCACCACCCCGAACAGGATCAGCAGCGCGCCGAACAGCCGCCCCGCAGCGTTATGCGGCACGACGTCGCCATAGCCCACCGTGGACATGCTAATCCACGCCCACCACATGCCATCCCAGACATTGCCGATGGAAGGATCGAGGCGCGTGATGATCACCCCGGACAGCAGCATCGTAATCAACGCCACGGCAAGGGTGGCACCGAGCTGATGGCGCGAGAGCAGCTTGCGGGTGGTTCTCGACAGGCGTGCCAGCAAGGCCACCACCAGCAGCAGACGCAGGCTGCGCATCAGGCCGATCAGCGGGGTGTACTGCCAGATGAGCGGCAAGCCGCCGACGATGATGGCGAGATTCAGCCAGTTATGCAGCAGGTAGTGCTGCTTGTTCTTGACCAGCGCAGTGAGCACCACCGTCTCGACCAGGAACGCGAGCCATACCAGCCAGTTGGCGATGTTCGCCAGGAGCGGTGAAATGAGTTGCGCTTCTTCCAGATACCACTGGATCGGAATCCAGAGTGCCACCGCCAGCATCGGCCATTCCAGCAACTTTGCCCACTGTCTGGCAGCGGGTTGCTCTTGCGGATCGACGCCGGCAATGCCGAGCAGGTGAATGATCCTCATTTGAAGATGCCGCCCCCCGGAAGGCACATAATGGTATGAGTATTTCTTGAGTTCAGGGAGCCGACACCGACAGGCTCCCACATACCGTCAACCCGCGCTCAGCACCTGCATTCCGCCCATGTAGGGACGGAGCACTTCCGGCACCACCACGCTGCCATCGGCCTGCTGGTTGTTCTCCAGAATGGCGACCAGGGTGCGGCCCACCGCGAGACCGGAGCCATTCAGCGTGTGCAGCAATTCGGGCTTGCCCTGCATGTTGCGGAAGCGCGCCTGCATGCGCCGTGCCTGGAAGGCTTCGAAGTTGGAGCAGGACGAAATTTCGCGATAGGTATTCTGCGCCGGCAGCCACACTTCGATGTCATAGGTCGTCGCGGACGAGAACCCCATGTCGCCGGTACACAGCTTGACGACGCGATAGGGCAGTTCCAGCTTCTGCAGAATCACCTCGGCGTGACCGAGCAATTGTTCCAGCATCGCGTAAGACTGCTCCGGATGCACCATCTGCACCAGTTCCACTTTGTCGAACTGGTGCTGGCGGATCATGCCGCGCGTGTCGCGTCCGTAGGAGCCCGCTTCGGAACGGAAGCAGGGGGTATGCGCAACAAACTTCAGCGGCAGCTTTTCCAGCGGTACGATCTCGTCGCGCACCATGTTGGTCACCGGGACTTCGGCGGTGGGGATCAGATAGAAGTTCTTTTCGCCCTCATCGCCCATCACACGTGGCACGCGGAATAAATCTTCTTCAAACTTCGGCAACTGCCCCGTGCCGCGCATCGAATCGGCATTGACCAGATAGGGCACATAAGTCTCGGTATAGCCGTGCTCGGTGGAATGCACATCGAGCATGAATTGAGCGAGCGCGCGGTGCAGACGCGCCAGCGATCCCTTCAGCAGCGAGAAGCGCGCGCCGGCAATCTTCGACGCGGTCTCGAAATCCAGCCCGCCCAGCCCCTCGCCGATGCTGACGTGATCCTTCACCTCGAAATCGAATTGCCGCGGCGTACCAACCCTGCGCACTTCCACGTTGTCCGCTTCCGACTTGCCCACCGGCACGTCGGCGTGCGGCGTGTTGGGAATGACGGACAGGAATGCATGCAACTCTTGCTGCACTTGTTCCAGCCTGGTTTCCAGTTGCTTCAGCTCGTCGCCAAGGTTTGCGACCTCGGCCATGATCGCCGACACATCCTCGCCTTTTGCCTTGGCTTGGCCGATCTGTTTGGACGTCGCATTGCGCTTCGCCTGCAATTCCTGCGTGCGCGTCTGGATGGTCTTGCGCTCGGCCTCCAGTTGCTCGAATCTTGCCGTGTCCAGCGCGAAGCCGCGTGTCGCCAGCCGCGCCGCGACGCCCGCCAGATCGTTGCGTAAAGTTTGTATTTCCAGCATGTTTATCTTCCAGTGTTTGGCATCCCGAGGATGCATTCGGTATTTATTGTTTTACTGCCTTGAAGATCAGGCTCCGCGAAAACAGGGTTGTAGCGGAGAACAAATGCCTGATGATTTCTTTCGACCCCGGGTCCCCGCTCGTTCGCTTCCAGTCCCGCCAAGCCCACCAGTAACCGATCAACAGCAACGGTGCAAACAGCACGCCGAGTATTTTTCGCTTGAACCTGCCGCCGTCTGGCTGCAGGGTTTTCAGGCCATGCAGATCGGAAAAATAGCGCAGTTGCGTATAAAACACCGGCGAAACATGGCCGCGGTCAAACAATCCTTCCGTCTTCAGGCGCGCCTCCTGATGGAACGGGTCAAACTGGAACAGATAGCCGGTGCATGCCAGCTGATAGCGGGAATACAGGTTCTGCACGTTGGGGGTCGTGATGATCAGCACCCCCCCCTTCTTCAACACTCTTGCCAGTTCGCTGAACAGGGCTTCGGGCCGCAACACATGCTCGATTCCCTCGGCACAGATCACGCAGTCGAATTCCTCGTTCGCAAACGGCAGGTCACGTTCCATGTTGGCGGGCACGAAGTCCGGTCGTTCGTCATTGATGTCCGCCGGCACCGCCGTCGCACCCGCCTCGGCGAGCTGGCTGGAAATCCAGCCATTGCCCGCCGGCAGGTCCAGTATCTTCGCCTTGGCGATGTCATTCCCGAAAAACTCGCACACTGTCCTGACGACAATCCGCATGTAATCGGTCACATCGGGGACATGGGAAAACCTTACCTCGCCCACTCGTCACCCCGTTTTGAATCCTGCCCACTCAGGATCGAGCGTTCGACTGCTACCGCGGGATCCTCTCGCCTTTTCAACTTCATCTGCTTATCGTTAAAATTGTCTATCGGTCACGCTTCTTCGCCGCTGCATCCAGCTCACGCAAATGGGCCAGCTTCTCGGCAATCTTGCCTTCCAGCCCGCGCCCGCTGGGCTCATAAAAGCTTACTTCAGGCATTCCCTCGGGGAAATAGTTCTCGCCCGCCGCATAGCCCTCTGTCTCGTCATGCGCATAGCGGTAATCCCTGCCGTAATCCAGCTGCTTCATCAGTTTGGTCGGCGCGTTGCGCAAATGCAGCGGCACCGGGCGCGATTTATCCTTCGCCACAAACGCGCGCGCGGCATTATACGCGACATAACCCGCATTCGACTTGGCCGCCACGGCGAGATAGATCACCGCGTGCGCCAGCGCCAGTTCGCCTTCCGGCGAGCCGAGCCGTTCGTAGGTCTCCACCGCGTTCAAAGCCAGTTCGGCGCCGCGCGGATCGGCCAAGCCGATGTCTTCCCACGCCATGCGCACGATGCGCCGCGCCAGATAGCGCGGATCGGCGCCACCGTCCAGCATGCGGATGAACCAGTACAGCGCCGCATCCGGATTGGAGCCGCGCACTGACTTGTGCAGCGCGGAAATCTGGTCATAGAACGCCTCGCCGCCCTTGTCGAAACGGCGCAGGTTTTGCGCCAGCGTGCGGTCGAGAAAAGCGACGTCGATCTGCGTCACGCCTTCGGCCTGCGAGGCCGTCTGCAGTTGTTCCAGCACATTGAGCAGGCGGCGCGCGTCGCCGTCGGCGTAACCGATGATGCGCTCCTTCGCCGAGTCATCAAATGACAGTCCCTGCAGCGCAACCTGCTGCGCGCGTTCGAACAGCTGACCAAGCTCTGCTTCGGACAGCGAATTCAATACATATACCTGGGCCCGCGACAACAATGCGCTATTCACTTCGAATGAAGGATTCTCTGTGGTAGCGCCAATAAAGGTAACCAGACCCTGCTCGACATAGGGCAGGAAAGCATCCTGCTGCGATTTGTTGAAGCGATGCACTTCGTCGACAAACAGGATGGTGTGGCGCCCGCTTTGCTGCAACGTGAGCTCGGCCTGCGCGATCGCTTCGCGAATATCCTTCACGCCGGACAGCACCGCCGACAGCGGCACGAAGTCGGCATCGAATGCGGACGCCATCAGCCGCGCCAGCGTGGTTTTGCCCACGCCCGGCGGCCCCCAGAGGATCATTGAATGCAATTTGCCGGACTGAAAGGCGAGCCGCAGCGGCCGCCCTTCACCCAGCAGATGCGACTGGCCGATGACCTCGTCGATTTGCTTCGGGCGCAGCCGCTCAGCTAAAGGCGCTGTCGGCGACGGGGTGTTAAACAGGTTGTCGGTCGCCATGGATCTCACGGAAGCCCAAGGCGTTTCGCCCATCAACGTTCATTTGGCCGCAATGGAGGCAATGCCTTGCAAAAGCTCTCGTACCCGAAGGGTAAATCACACCCTACTCCAGCAAGTCCGCGCCCTTCGGCGGCGTAAATTGGAATTGTTGCGCCGGCAGTTTCGGGTTGCGTTGCATGCCAGAAAAGCGCAACACGGTCTTGTGGCCGAACGAGTCGTTCAATTCCATCACCACCAGTTCGTCCTGGGCGTT
>DASSQR010000064.1:0-3761 GCA_035702405.1 Gallionella sp.
TTTACCTTGCCGGTCTCGCTGCTGCGTTACCATCGGCAGGAACGTCTTCCGGTAATGACTGCTTCGGAAATTTCGCTGCGCTGCATCGCCGATGAAGGGGGTATTCTGCCTTTCGAGGCGCGGATCGTCGACATCAGCCTCGATGGCATCGCCAGCATGATTTACGACAAGGACATCGTCCTCGATCTGGATACACCGCTCAAAGCCTGCCGCATTATCATTCCAAACGAAAGCCCCGTGATCACTGATGCGAAAGTGGTTAATACTGCCCGGGTAACGCTGCCGGACGGCACCGTGGCCAACCGCGCGAGCTTGTCCTTCCTGCAGCTTCCGGAAAAAATAGAAGCGCTGATCAATGTATTCATTCAGGATCTTGACGCTCCCGCATCGCGCCGTCAGTAACGGCCAGCAACACTGATCGGAGTACTTTCGCGCCCCCAAAACTCCCACAAGTTACAGCAAGATTTCATGCGTCTCTTAGCCACGTGAGAATAGTGTGCTCAGGTGGAGCGAGCTAGACCTGAACTTATTCCTTAACGGACAGTCCTACCAAACATCCCGCCGGTATGTCGCATCAGCGGTTAATAAAACAATATATATCATTCCGAGGAGAAGGGAAAAGCATGTCCCGCAGTTGCAGTACAGAGATCATTGCGTTGATATTCATTGCCGCAACTATCAGCGGCTGCGCATCCGACAATTCCGGGGCTTATCCCCGCAACCAGGCAAGGCAATTGCAGGAAGTCCGGATGGCCACGGTCGAAAGTGTGCGCCAAGTGGAACTGGAAGGCAGCAGGACTCCCATCGGTTCGACGGCGGGTGCCGTGATCGGTGGCATTGCCGGCAGCAATGTCGGCGCCGGCAACGGCAGTTTTGTCGGAGCAGTGCTGGGCTCGGTGGTTGGCAGCGTCGCGGGCGGCGCAGTCGAGGAGAAGGTAACCCGCCAGACTGGCCAGGAAATCACCGTCAAATTCGACGATGGCAAGATGATCGCGGTCACGCAGGCAGCCGACGAAAGGTTCCAGGTCAACGACCGCGTGCGTGTGCTGACGAACGGTGGGGCAACACGGATCACGCACTAAATCACACGACTGAAGTTTTTCGACATCCCCCTGAAGGCGGGAGTCCGGCAAAGAAACGCCCCCCCTTGAGGAACAAGGACAAATTTGAGGCAATTGATAAAAAACGCTGGAATCCCGCCTTCAGGGGGATGTCGAATTCCTTTTTTCGCTGCTGCACGGCACCGAATCACCGTTGCCAGGCTTGCCCCCGCTCTCCGCATTAATATCCTTGCAACATTCCATCCTTAGAATGTCGTATTCGTTCGTTTCCAGCTGAGCCAGGATGGAAAGTCCGTACAAGGGCAAGACCGGTGTTAAGCGCGTCTGGAGCGCGCTGTTCTATTCGATTGCAGGCCTGCGCGCGGCGTTGCGCCATGAGGACGCGTTTCGGCAGGAGATGCTGCTCGCCGTCGTGCTCATTCCGGTGGCAGCCTTCATGCCCGTGAGTACTACGAGCAAGGCGCTGATGATTGCAAGCGTGATGCTGGTACTGATCACCGAGTTACTAAATTCCGCGGTGGAAGCGGCCGTGGATCACACTTCGCTGGAGCGGCATCAGCTGGCCAAGCGTGCCAAGGACATTGGCAGCGCGGCGGTGCTGCTGAGTTTACTGAATGTCATTGCGGTGTGGAGCGTGGTTTTGTTTGCTCAGCCAATATCCTTCAGCTGACACTCTCTCCAGCTTGCGGGAGAGGACACACCGGTGGCTCGTCGCTGGCCGCTTACTCCCCGATCAATCGCAAGCTGTCATCAAATTCTCATAAATCCTTCATCAAAGCTTCTCATTGAAGTAGGAAAGTGTGCGCCATGGACCTCAGTGATCGAGAGAATGACATGGCCAATGTTCCGCTGCGCATTGCGGTGGTGACGGAAACTTATCCACCGGAAATCAACGGGGTGGCGATGACCATTAGCCGCATGGTGGAAGGTTTGCGGCAACGCCACGTGGTCGAACTCGTCCGGCCACGCCAGCATCCGCAGGACGCAGCACGCTGCGAGCCCGGCCTGCAGGAACTGTTGACCCGCGGGCTCCCGATCCCGCGCTATCCCGAGCTGCGCCTCGGGCTACCGGCGAAGCACCAGTTGTTTACCAGGTGGCAGGCACGGCGGCCAGATGTGGTGCATCTGGTCACCGAGGGCCCGCTGGGATGGTCGGCACTGAAAGCCGCCCGGCAGCTGGGCATTCCCGTGAGCAGCGATTTTCACACCAATTTTCATAGCTACAGCCGCTATTACGGCTTCGGCTGGCTCTACAAGGCTGTAGCCGGCTATCTGCGAAAACTGCATAACCGCGCCAACACCACGCTGGTGCCAACGCAGGAATTGCGCAATACGCTGGAGCAGGATGGCTATCGGAATCTCCAGGTGGTGGCGCGCGGCGTGGACACGCGGCTGTTCCATCCGATCAAGCGCAGTGCGGCCTTGCGCGAACAATGGGGGGTGGCGGATAACGGTCTCGCGGTCATATACGTCGGCCGCATCTCACCCGAAAAAAACCTGCCGCTGGTGCTGCGTGCTTTCGAGGCCATGCAGCTCCACAATCCCGCTCTCAAGCTCGTACTGGTCGGCGACGGCCCGCTGCGCGCCGAGCTCCAGCAGCAATATCCGCAGCACATTTTTGCCGGCATGCAAACCGGGGAAGCACTCGCGGCACATTATGCGTCGGGCGACATCTTCCTGTTTGCCAGCATGACCGAGACCTACGGCAACGTCACGGTGGAGGCGATGGCCAGCGGGCTGGCCGTGGTGGCTTACCGCTACGCCGCCGCGGCAGAACACATCGTGCACGACGAAAATGGTTTATATGCCGAATTCGGCAACGAAGAAAAATTCATCCAGTTGGCCTGCAACCTGGCCAATGACGCAGCGCGGGTCAACCGGCTGCGCACGCAATCCCATCTGAGCATGCTGCAACTTGACTGGCAAAACATCGTGGATGAATTCGAACGAGCACTCGCACAACTCGCCTTACCCAAGGAGGTGCGCCATGCCACAACGAAACTACAGCCTGCAACGAATTCAAACCTGGGATGACACCTGGTGTCTGCGCTTCAACCGCGCCGACCGCATTCCACTTGTGCATTACATCTTCAACCCGATCAGCCGCCTCGGTGACGGCATCTTCTGGTTTTGCCTGATGCTGTGGCTGCTGGTGCAATACCAGGCGGCCGCGGTCCACCCGGTTCTGCACATGCTCTCCGTCGGCGCCGCAAGCACCGTGATCTACAAATGGCTCAAACACAAAACTCACCGGCCCCGGCCCTGCGATACCCATCGGGGCATCAGTCCCGGCGCGGCGCCGCTGGACCAATTCAGCTTCCCCTCCGGCCACACGCTGCACGCCGTTTCATTCACCGTCGTCGCGCTGGTTTACTATCCCGCGCTCGCCTGGCTGCTGCTGCCGTTTACTGCGCTGGTCGCCGTGTCCCGGCTGGTGCTGGGTTTGCACTACCCCAGCGACGTGCTGGCCGGCGTGCTGATCGGCGTTGCCATTTCGCTGGCGTCGCTCTGCATCTGAGTCATCTTCTCGTTCATCCGCGCACCTGATCCCGCGGTTTCACAGGGCCAGCGACGCATGCCGCTTTTCGCGGATTCAATCGACATGTTAGGATGCTTCCGGCTTTATAAAGCAGGGAGGTAAAATGCCTTGCCAGATTATGCGGCAGACCATTCCAGAATATCGGGCATTTGTGCGCTCAC
>DASSQR010000065.1:0-46087 GCA_035702405.1 Gallionella sp.
ATATGAGTAATGTCGACCTGAGTACTCATGCCATGCCCGCTGCCAAGAAAATCATCACTTACACCATCGGCGTGTTGAGCAGCGCCTGCAAGGCGGATTACCCGGCCCTGCTAACCAGCATGGCCACCATGGGCGGTGGAAAATATTTTCCTTCGGGTAGCGCAGCTGAAATACTGCAAGCCGTATTGCGGGTACTTAACGAAGTGCAGGCGGTCAACAGCGTATTTGCTTCCTCCAGCCTGCCCGTCAGTATCAATACCCAAGGCACCTACCGCAACCAGATCTTCATGGGCATGTTTCGGCCGGATGCCGGAGGTGCTCCCCGGTGGAATGGCAACCTCAAGCAATATCAGCTGGGTTACATCGCTGCCACCCAAACGCTGTTTCTGGCCGATGCCCTGGGGTACGATGCCATCAGGGCTGCCACCCCCATTAACCCCCGGCCAGGATCCTGCTCCACCCCCTATACCGCTACCGGCTTCCTTGACCCTTGTGCCGCCAGCTTCTGGACTTGCACCAACTCCACTCAAAGTGCCTTCCTCGGAACACCTTATAGTTCTCTAGCCACCTGTGCACTTGATCCAGCCAACGGCTTCTGGGCGAACCAGTCGAATGGTCAGGGTCTCACGTGGGACTTGCCTGACGGCGAAGTGGTGGAAAAGGGAGGCGCATCGCAAATGTTGCGTCTGGCCAACCTCAACAGCATTACTTCGCGGAAGGTATACACCGACTGTTCGGGAGCGAACTGCGCGCTCTCATCCACTCCTTTTGCAACTTCGAATACCGCCATCACCGATGCGTTGCTGGGGACGGGGCCGATAACGATCACCTCCATTATCAGTGCCGCCACGGTGCAGGCTGGCGGGGTCACACCGGGTGCCGGCGCAGGAAGCGTAACGATCTCGATCACCAACTTCTCGAAAGGTTCGGGCTCAACCGTGACCGCCACCGTATCTGCGGCAGATCTGGCACTACTTGCCATTGGTACGCAGCTCCAGATTGCGACCACGCAATCGAAATATAACTGCAATCCTTGTACGGTCACTTCCATCAATACCGCCGCCAATACGTTTACCTATACCGGTTCGAACGGAAATCAGGCGCCACCGGCTACGCCGTATACGGCAAATGTCTACACCAACTTTGTTACGGTTACCAAGATCGGTCATGGTCTAGGGGTCGGACAGACATTGACATTCTCCAGCTGTATTCTATATGCGGCGTTGAATGATACCGTCGTGCCCGTCACTGCAATAATAGACGCCAATAATTTCAAGGTTGCGACGACGATGCCTCTCGTCGGAATCTTGCCTGACCTGCTCTGCAGATACACCCCAAATACAGCGACTGTCACTACGGCAACGGATCACGGCCTATATTCGGGTGCATTCGTCACCATTGCGGGTGCGGGAGGCAGTACCACCACACCTTATACCGGCTATAACGGCGCGTGGGCTGTCACCGTCACCGGGAACACCACTTTTACCTACCAGTACACCGCGCCCGCGCCGTTGGCCAGCTTCAGCGGCAGTGCGACGCTTACCAGCACCAGCACTACCCGCAATGACCTGATCAACTGGGTGCGCGGAGAAGACAATTTTGGCGATGAGGCGAGCATCTGTCCGCCCGGCAGCACCGCGGGAACCGGCAATTGTCCCAATCCGAAGGTGGTTGTCCGGCCTTCGGTGCATGGCGACGTGCTCCACTCACGCCCGGTCGTGCTCGACTACGGCGATACCGCAAGGGGGGTAGTGGCATTCTATGGAGATAACGGTGGCGTATTTCATGCCGTCAACGGCAATCAGACCGGCGCCATATCGGGTGTCAGCGCCGGCGGGGAATTGTGGGGTTTCATCCCGTCCGAATTTTTCGGGAAGCTTAAACGGCTGCACGACAACAGCCCGGCCTTGAAGATGACCACGACGCCGGCCGGCATCATCCCTACTCCACGGAGCAAGGACTATTTTGTTGACGGTTCAATCGGGGTATACCAGAAACTGTATTCAGACGGCACGACCCAATATGCTTACCTCTATCTCACTATGCGTCGAGGTGGCCGCATCATATACGCGCTGGATGTGAGCGACCCGGTCAACCCGAAATTCCTCTGGAAACGTAGCTATACGGACACAGGCTTTGGCGAATTAGGCCAGACTTGGTCACAGCCCAAGGTTGCGCTGGTGGCAGGTCACGCCAATCCGGTGCTGATATTTGGTGCCGGCTATGACGCAGCTGCTGAAGATGCTGAGCCTCCCACAGCCGATACCATGGGACGTGGCATTTTCATTCTGGATGCACTTAATGGCAGCCTTGTGTGGAAGGCCACGTACGGGTCCCTGCTTTCGTGCCCGAATGGGACAGCGGCATGCACGTTACCGGAAATGAAATACAGTATTCCCTCGGATATCACGCTGATGGATCATGACGGCGATGGCAAGGTTGACCGGTTGTATGTAGGCGACATGGGGGGCAATTTGTGGCGCGTGGACCTTGAGCCGACGGGCGGCAACACCCCTACCTTCTGGCAGGTCGAGAAATTGGCCGCACTCGGTTGCGACAGCGGAGCATGTTCTGCCGGCACTACGCCGCGTAAAATCTTCTATCCGCCGGAGTTGATTACTGCATCGTCTTCCACGCCACCTTACGATGCTGTGTTCGTTGCGACCGGTGACCGCGAGCATCCAACATATAGTACGGCATCTCAATCGGCCTGCGCCAAGACGAATCGCGCCTATTTACTGGAGGATCCAAAAACCGGCAAGGATGGCAGCGGCCTGGTTACCCTGACGGAAGCCAATTTGTTCGATGCAACCACAAATGCATGGGATGGTACGCTCAACGGCTACTATATTACGTTTAATTCGTGCGAAAAAGCCGTCAACGCGCCGCTGGTGGTCGCGGGTAATATCTACTTCGGCACCAGTCAGGCAAAAGCTGCCATCCCCAATGTGTGTAGTGATCTGGGTACGGCAAGAGGCTATACCCTCTCTGCGCCCCTGTTCGTCTGCATGACCGGAACATGCCCCAAAACCTGGACCTCTGTAACATATGCAGGGGGCGGCTTGCCGCCTTCCCCGATGGCGGGTGTAATTAACGTTACGGGGGCCGGGCCTCAGGTTCCATTCTGCATCGGCTGTGGCGGCACTGAGGGAGGATCACCTCTGGCTGCTATCAGGCCGCCTATTGTTATTCCGACGACCCGGACCAGGACCTACTGGTACCTCAGGGGTAAATGACGGGCGAGTTTTGCCAATCTTAATCAAATGAGCCCCAAGCTTTTGCTTGGGGCTCATTCATTTGGCGGGCACTTGTTTGGACAAGTTCTCAATGCGATAGATGCTTTACTTCAGTCAGCAGAAATTCCTTGAATTCCGATGCCGCGCTGGACAAGCGCTTGTGGCTGCGATGCGCCACATACCAGTGGCGCAGCAGCGGAAAATGTTCGACCTTGAGCACGACCAGGCGTCCGGTTTCCAGCTCCAGTTCGATGCTATGCCGCGACAGGATGCCAAGCCCCATGCCAGCCTGCACCGCCTGTTTGATCGCCTCATTGGTTTCCATTTCCATGCTGATGTGCGGCCGAATCTGATGCTCAGCAAAAAAACGTTCCATTGCGCTGCGCGTGCCGGAGCCTTTCTCCCGCGACAGGAAGGTTTCCTGCGCGAGCCGCGCAAGCTTGACGCGTTTCAGTTTGGCCAGCGGATGGCTGGGCGCGGCAATGACCACGAGCGGGTTATCCATGAACGATTCCGCGGTAAGGTCCAGTTCCTCCGGTGGTTGGCCCATGATTGCAAGGTCGGTGCTATTGTCGGCGAGTTGCTTTAACACGGCATCGCGGTTGGCGACTTGCAGGATCACGTTGATCTTCGGGTGCTGCTGGCAAAATTTCGCCAGCAACTGCGGCGTGAAATAGTTGGCGGTGTTCACCACCGACAGGGTGAGCTTGCCCTGCCTCAGCCCTTTCATTTCGTCGAAGACTGCTTCAATCTCGGCCAGCTGCTCTGCAATGGTGCGGCTGTAATGGAACAGCTCGCGCCCGGCTTCGGTAAGGAAAATTTTCTTGCCCATCTGCTCGAACAACGGCAGGCCCAGCGCGGCCTCCAGTTGCTTGATCTGCATCGATACCGCGGGCTGTGACAGGAACAGCTCCTGCGCGGCGCGCGAGTAGTTCAAGTGGCTGGCCACCTTTTCGAACACCTGGAGCTGGCGCAGGGTTATATGGAGCATGATTGAGGGTAAAATTGGAATTTTAACAATCATACCATGCTATAAGTATTACTTATGGTTCTGATAAAAATATTTGACTATCGTTTATATGTCAAAGGTCTTATAGTCGCACCCATTGCAGCACCGAATTCATTTCACTGGAGACAAGAACATGGACCAATCTAATCGTTATGCAGACCTGAGCCTGAAGGAAGCCGACCTGATCGCCGGCGGCAAGCACATCCTGTGCGCCTACAAGATGAAGCCAAAAATGGGCGGTTACCTGGAAGCTGCTGCGCACTTCGCGGCCGAGTCGTCTACGGGCACCAACGTCGAAGTGTCGACTACCGACGAATTCACCAAGGGCGTCGATGCGCTGGTGTATTACATCGACGAAGCCAAGGAAGATATGCGCATCGCATATCCGCTGGAATTGTTCGATCGCAATATCACTGACGGCCGCATGATGATGGTGTCGTTCCTGACGCTGACCATCGGCAACAACCAAGGCATGGGCGACATCGAATACGCCAAGATGATCGACTTTTATGTGCCGCCCGAGGTTGTCCGCCAGTTCGACTGCCCGGCGACCAACATCGAAGAGTTGTGGCGCATTCTCGGCCGTCCGGTCAAGGATGGCGGTTACATCTCTGGGACCATCATCAAACCACAGCTGGGCCTGCGTCCCGAACCGTTCGCCAAGGCAGCGTACGAATTCTGGTTGGGCGGCGACTTCATCAAGAACGACGAACCGCAGGGCAACCAGGTGTTCTCGCCGCTGACGAAGACCCTGACGCTGGTGTATGACTCGATGAAGCGCGCGATGGACGAAACCGGCGAAGCCAAGTTGTTCTCGCTGAACATCACTGCCGACGACCACTACGAAATGTGTGCCCGCGCAGACTTTGCGCTGGAAACTTTCGGTGCCGATGCCAACAAGCTGGCGTTTCTGGTGGACGGTTATGTCGGTGGACCAGGCATGGTTACCACGGCTCGCCGCCAGTACCCGAACCAGTTCCTGCACTTCCACCGTGCGGGCCACGGTGCAGTAACATCGCCGAGTTCCAAACGCGGCTACACCGCGTTCGTACTGGCCAAGATGAGCCGTCTGCAGGGCGCCTCCGGCATTCACGTCGGCACCATGGGCTACGGCAAGATGGAAGGCGAAGGCGACGACAAGATCATCGCTTACATGATCGAGCGCGACGAGTGCCAAGGGCCGGTGTACTACCAGAAGTGGTACGGCGTGAAGGCGACCACACCGATCATTTCCGGCGGCATGAACGCACTGCGTTTGCCCGGCTTCTTTGCCAACCTCGGTCACGGCAACGTGATCAACACCGCGGGCGGCGGGTCCTACGGCCACATCGATTCTCCGGCCGCAGGTGCCAAGTCGCTGCGCCAGGCGTACGAGTGCTGGAAGGCCGGTGCTGACCCGATCGAGTGGGCCAAGACGCACAAGGAATTTGCCCGCGCGTTCGAGTCTTTCCCGAAGGACGCGGACAAGTTGTTCCCGGGCTGGCGCGAAAAGCTCGGCGTCAGCAAGTAAGGTTCGGCGGTTACGCAGTCGCACCACACGCCTCCGCAAGGGTGCGTGTGGTTGCGGCTATCCAGCCGTTCATCAGATTAATTCAGGCGCAGTGCAAGGTAAAAAACCGGACACAGCGCCGCAATACGTTAGGAAACAGACATGAGCAAAAGTTTGATCCAGTTCATCATCGAGGAACAGCGCCAGATTCCACATGCCAGCGGTGATTTCACCGGCCTGCTGAACGACATCGTCTCCGCGTGCAAACAGATCGCGCATGACGTGAACAAGGGCGCGCTGATCGGCGTGCTGGGCAGTGCCAACAGCGAGAACGTGCAGGGTGAAACACAGAAGAAGCTGGACGTGATCACCAACGAAGTGTTCATCAAGGCCAACGAATGGGGCGGCCACCTTGCCGCGATGGCGTCGGAGGAGATGGACGACATCTACCCGATTCCCGCGAAATATCCCAAGGGCAAGTACCTGATCTGTTTCGACCCGCTGGACGGCTCGTCCAACATCGATGTGAACATTTCGGTCGGTACGATCTTCTCTATCCTGCGCTGCCCGGATAGCGTGACCAACCCGACCGCGGCGGACTTCATGCAGCCCGGCACGAAGCAGGTTTGTGCGGGCTATGCGCTGTATGGTCCGGCCACGATGATTGTGCTGACCACCGGCCATGGCGTGAACGGCTTTACGCTGGACCGCGACGTCGGCGACTTCTTCCTGACCCACCCCAACATGACGATCCCGGCCGATACTGCCGAGTTTGCGATCAACATGTCCAACCAGCGCTTCTGGGAAAAGCCGGTACAGCGTTACGTTGAGGAATGCGTGAAGGGCAAGGACGGCGGTCGCGAGAAGAACTTCAACATGCGCTGGGTCGCTTCGATGGTCGCGGAAGTACACCGCATCCTTACGCGCGGCGGCATCTTCATGTACCCGTTCGACACCAAGGACCCGACCAAGGCCGGCAAGCTGCGTTTGATGTACGAAGCCAACCCGATGTCGTTCATCGTCGAGCAGGCTGGCGGCGCCAGTTCCACCGGTCGTGAGCGCATCATGGAGGTTCAGCCGTCGGGGCTGCATCAGCGCGTGCCGGTGATTCTCGGCTCGAAGAACGAAGTCGAGCGCGTTGTGTCCTATCACAAGGAAGCGTAAGCCACTCAAACCGAGACTTGGCAGGCATGCAATCTATCACTCCCGCGCAAGCGGGAGGCCAGTATCCGATAAGCCGATGTCCGCTTGTGCAGGCAAGACGACATTATCCGTAACCAGGTGCTGCGTAACCGGCGCAAGGCATGAGATAATCCGCGTTTGTATCAGGCTTTTTTCGGAGTTTGTATGAGCAGACCGCTCGTTTCCATCGTCATGGGCAGTACCAGTGATTGGGAAATCATGCAGCAGGCCGCCCGGCAGTTGCAGGATTTCGGCGTCGCATTCGATGCGCGCGTGATTTCCGCGCACCGTTCGCCTGACCTGCTGTTCGACTACATCAAGGAGATGCATGCCGCGGGCGTGCAATGCTTCATCGCGGGCGCCGGCGGCGCCGCGCACCTGGCGGGCGTAATGGCTGGCAAGACCACCCTGCCCGTGCTGGGCGTGCCGATTCCGTCCAAATATCTCAAGGGCATGGATTCGCTGCTGTCCATCGTGCAGATGCCCAAAGGCATTCCGGTCGCCACCTTTGCGATCGGCGAAGCCGGCGCTGCAAATGCTGGCCTGTTTGCCATTTCCATGTTGGCGCTGCATGACGCGCAACTCGCTCAAAAACTGGCTGACTACCGGAAGAAGCAGGCCGAACAGATCGCGGCGACAACGCTCCCTTCGTTGGCATAGGCGCAGTTACGAAGTCACCCGAACGATTTGGCATGATGCGAAAGATGTTCAAGAAATGAAGGCGAATACTCTGATACAGGAACTCAACAAGAAACTGCTGGCGTTGGTCGAGCATATCGGGCTGTTGGTCATTGCCATAGCCACGATTATTGCCATGACCGGCGAGATCACGGGCATGGCCCGTGCCGGTCAAGTGACCTTGGCGGACCTGCTGTTGCTGTTCCTTTACCTGGAAGTATTCGCCATGGTCGGGGCGTATTACACCTCCGGCAAACCGCCGGTGCGCTTTCCTCTTTATATCGGCATGGTGGCGCTGGCACGCTACCTGGTGCTGGACATAAAAAGCATGGAAGACTGGCGCATGCTGGCGGTGACGAGTTCGATATTACTTCTGACCGTCGCCGTGCTGCTGGTGCGCTATGGTCATGTCCGTTATCCCTATCCCGGCGAGATGCCAGCTAGCAAGCCGCAAGCAGATCAATCCAAGTGAGCCATTGTTACTGATCATGAGTACTCCATTACTGCAATCTTCCCTCCAGAGCCTGAAATTCCTGCACCGCGGCAAGGTGCGCGATCTGTATGAAGTGGATGACCAGCACCTGCTGATCGTGCAGACCGACCGGCTGTCCGCGTTCGACGTGATCCTGCCCGACCCGATCCCCGGCAAGGGCGAGGTCCTCACCACGGTGTCGAATTTCTGGTTTCACAAACTGCAGCACGTGATTCCGAACCACCTGACCGGTATGGCGCCGGAATCGGTGGTCAAGGGCGCAGAGGAACAGGCGCAGGTAAAGGGGCGCGCGTTCGTCACCCGCAAGCTCAAACCGTTGCCGATTGAGGCGATCGTGCGCGGATACCTGGTCGGCTCGGGCTGGAAGGAATACCAGAAGACTGGCGCGGTGTGCGGCATCAAACTGCCGGAAGGCCTGCGCGAAGCCGAAAAATTGCCGCAGCCGCTGTTTACACCCTCCACCAAGGCCGCGGTAGGCGATCACGACGAGAACATCTCGTTTGCGCAAGTCATCGAGCTGCTCGGCGAGGATCGTGCCAACGAGGTGTGCAAGGCGGCGCTGGCGCTCTATACCGAAGCAGCGAATTATGCCGCCGGCAAGGGCATCATCATCGCCGATACCAAGTTCGAATTTGGCGTCGATGCTGATGGCCGGCTGTATCTGATCGACGAGGCGCTGACGCCGGATTCGTCACGCTTCTGGCCGGCGGAACAATATCGGGTGGGCAGCAATCCGCCCAGCTTCGACAAGCAATTCGTGCGCGACTGGCTGGAGTCTTCCGGCTGGAACAAGCAACCGCCGGCACCGCGCATCCCGCAGGAGGTGTTGCAGAAAACGGCCGACAAATATCGCGAGGCGCTGCAACGCTTGACCAGCGCATGATTGCGCTGCCGCGGAAGCTGATCGAAGGATTCTGCCGGTTCCGCCAGCAACACGATACGCTTTACCAGCAGCTGGTCGAACAGGGACAGGCGCCCAAGGTGCTGGTCGTCGCCTGCTGCGATTCCCGCGTCGACCCGGCTCTGGTGTTCGATTGCGCGCCAGGCGACCTGTTCGTCATCCGCAATGTCGCCAACCTGGTGCCGCCGATCGAAGGGCATAGCGGTCATCACGGCACGACTGCCGCCATTGAATACGGCGTGCGCAACCTCAAGGTGCAACACCTCATCGTGCTAGGTCATGCGCACTGCGGCGGCATCGGTGCTTTGCTCCAGAATGGGAGTCAGCGCGACGAAGATTCCTATCTCGCTGACTGGATGGACATGGTAACTGGGGTGCGACACGAAGTCATGCGCGACATGCCGGATGCGTCCTATGAAGAGCGTCGGCGCACGTGCGAACAGCGCGCCATTCTGGTGTCATTGAATAACCTGATGACCTTTCCATGGATATGCGAGCGTGTGACGCAGGGAACACTGGTGCTGCACGGGTGGTACTTCGATATCGAACACGGCGAATTGCTGGGCTACGATGCGGCCTCCCAGCGGTTCGAGTCGCTGTGAAACAAGCTCACTGCTGCTTGCCGGTTAATTCCTTGTAGCGTGCCTTGTCGGCTTCATAGCGCGCTTCCATGGCGCTCTTGCTGGCTTTGGCTTTTTCCAGTTCCTGCTTCAGTTCGGCCAGACGCGCCTGGGTTTCCTGAATGTCCTCGCTCAGCGAGTGGGGAATGGATTTGCCGGCAGCAACATTCAAGTTGGCTTCATGTCTTAGCCCGCGCAACTTGTCGGAAACATTTTCGATCTGTGAGGAAATGCTGTCGACATGGGCTTGCACTTGCTGCACATTGCGGTCGCGTGCCAGATCAATCTCCCGCACGCTGCTGTAGGTATCGACCAGAGCCTTGTCGCGACGCCGCTGTTCCAGGGCTGCCTCTTCCTCTTTGCGCTTATTGGCGTTGGCGGCTTCCTGGGCGTTGCGCTGTTCGGGAGTCAGAACGGTTTCCTTTTTTACTACGCGCCCGTGCTTATCCAGTTCGACCCGGCTTTTGTTGGCGTATTCGGGCGGAATGGTCTCGCCGTAATGGGTAACACCATTGTCGTCCACCCATTTATACATTTTTGCCATCGCTGGCGCAGCGAAGAAAATTCCGGCGATAAGCGTAACCAGCAAAGCGGATCTAGCCATCTGTCACCCCGTATTTTTCACCCCATATCGCTCCCGATACAGCTGGGTCGCGTGCAGATTCTGCACCATCTCGGGCTGACCCTGCAAATAGCCCAGCAAATCGTCCAGTGTGGCAATCGGTACCACCGGGATGCCATAACTGCGCTGCACTTCCTGCACGGCAGACAGTTCGCCCTGTCCACGTTCCATCCGGTCGAGCGCAATGACCACCCCACAGGGTTCGGCCCCCGCGGCGCGAATCAGTTCGATGGATTCGCGCACCGAAGTGCCGGCAGAAATCACGTCGTCTATAATCAACACGCGGCCCTGTAATTTGGCCCCTACGGTCGTGCCGCCTTCGCCGTGATCCTTGGCTTCCTTGCGGTTGAAGCAATAGGGGGCGTTGCGGCCCTGTTCCGAGAGTGCGATGGCAGTCCCGGCAGCCAAGGGAATGCCCTTGTAGGCCGGGCCGAACAGCATGTCGAACTGGATGCCGGAAGTGAGGATCGCTTGCGCATAAAACTGCGACAGATTCCTTAATGCATCGCCATCATTGAATAAACCGGCGTTGAAGAAATAAGGGGACAGACGGCCGGCCTTGGTTTGAAACTCGCCGAAGCAAAGTACCTGTTGTTGCACGGCAAAACGGATGAAATCCTGGCGGAAATTGAACATAACGATTTTGGCAGGTTGATTGATGCGGGACATTATAATGGCGCGCCTTCACCCACAGAAAACTTTCATGCGCATCATCACGAGCAATCTGAACGGCATCCGGTCTGCCGCCAGCAAAGGCTACTATGAGTGGCTTGCGCGGCAGCATGCCGATGTTGTCTGCGTACAGGAACTCAAGGCTCAGGCCGCGGATATGACCGACCAAATGCTGGAGCCCGCCGGCTATCACGGCTATTTTCATTATGCCGAGAAAAAAGGCTACAGCGGCGTCGGCATTTACACCAAAAAGAAACCCGACCAGATTATCGAAGGGTTGGGTATTCCCGATATCGATGTCGAGGGGCGCTACCTCGAGGCCGTCTTCGGTAATCTGTCAGTGGTCTCGTTGTACCTGCCATCCGGCTCCGCCGGTGAGCACCGGCAGGCAGCCAAGTTCCTGTTCCTGGATCACTTCTATCCCCGCCTCCAGAAGTTGATTCACGCCGGCCGGGAAGTGGTCATCTGCGGCGACTGGAACATCGCTCATACCGAACAGGACCTGAAGAACTGGAAGTCCAACCAGAAAAATTCCGGTTTCCTGCCGGAGGAGCGCGCCTGGATGACCAGGATACTCGATGAGCTGGGATGGGTGGATGTTTATCGCAGGCTTTACCCCGATACCACGGATGCCTGTTACACGTGGTGGAGCAACCGGGGCCAGGCTTGGGCCAAGAATGTGGGCTGGCGGATTGACTACCAGATCGCCACCCCGCAGATCGCTTCAAAGGCCATTTCTGCGGCGATCTACAAGGATGAGCGGTTCTCCGATCATGCGCCCCTGACGGTGGAGTACGACGCCAAACTGTGATCGTAGCCAGGTTGCCGTGTTTGATGGCGCGCTGAACTGTGCCTCAGGTTTGCTGCCACGGCAGCCCGGCCACACACCAGCCGTTGACCGTGCGCCGATGCCCGGCGGCATCCTTGTCGCCTTCGAAACCTTCCAGAATGTTATAGCAGTCCTGGAAACCATTCTGGGTGGCCAGGATTGCTGCAGCGTGGGAGCGATGGGCCGATCTGCACAGGAATAGCACGGGCGCGCCGCGGTCCACCATCTGCTCCAGCTGGGCGATAAAGTTGGGATTGCGTTGCATTCCGGGAAAGGACATCCATTCAACATCGAGGGCATTAGGTACTTTGCCGACCCATTCGATTTCGGCACGCGTCCGGACGTCCACGAGCTTGACCCCTGGAGCGGTCTGCCAGAGTTCATATGCCTCTGTCGGGAGCAGTGCGCCCTCATACGGAAGGTTCAGGTCTTTGGCGCGTTGTTGGGCGGCTTGTAAAATGGCTGAGATTTTTCCCATGGTGTTATTTCCGAATCGGCCAAGTTTAATGGAGTAGGCGCAAGTGGTATGCTGCGCGCGGCATGCGCGCATACTAGCGCAACCGGGATGAAAAATCACATCCAGTCTTGCTGGTCTTGCAATCGGGCGTAATTGAGTGGGTTTTTAATTGGCACAAAAATGGTGCGTTTTTCTATTTATTGCGCTCTTTTTTGGTGCATTTTTTTAATGGGCCGGCAGACGAGGATATGGCACAATGCCGCATTCGCATGCGCAGTAAGGCTGGCACGTTTTCTGCATCTGAAATAGCCACAACAAAGTTGCAGATTTGATCAGGTTGGTTTTTTTGTTTGAGTGATTAGGAGAGAGATATGTCGATGTCGGCAAATGATGTATTGCAGATGATCAAGGACCACGACGTCAAATTCGTGGATTTTCGTTTTACCGATACACGCGGCAAAGAGCAACACGTGGGTGTGCCGGCCAAGTACGTAGATCTGGACAAGTTTGAAGAGGGCCACGCGTTCGATGGCTCTTCCATTGCCGGCTGGAAAGGCATTCAGGCTTCCGACATGTTGTTGATGCCGGACCCGGCGACTGCCTATCTCGACCCGTTCATGGACGAAAACACTGTCGTCATCACCTGTGACGTCGTCGAACCGACCGACGGCAAGGGCTACGATCGCGATCCTCGTTCCATTGCCAAGCGCGCTGAAGCCTATCTGCAATCCAGCGGTTTGGGCGACACTGCATACTTCGGTCCGGAACCCGAATTCTTCATCTTCGATTCCGTCAACTGGCAAATCGACATGTCCGGGTGCTTCTGCAAGATCAATTCCGAAGAAGCGGCTTGGGCTTCCGGCGAAAAATTCGAAGGCGGCAACATCGGCCATCGTCCCGTCGTCAAGGGCGGTTATTTCCCCGTTCCCCCGGTCGACAGCCTGAACGACATCCGTGCAGCAATGGTGCTGGCACTCGAAGACATCGGCATCCCCGTGGAAGTGCACCATCACGAAGTGGCGACTGCCGGTCAATGTGAAATCGGCACCAGATTCGACACGCTGGTACGCCGCGCGGACCAAACCCAAGCGCTGAAATACGTAGTGCATAACGTTGCGCACCAGTATGGCAAGACCGCCACCTTCATGCCCAAGCCGATCGTCGGCGACAACGGCTCCGGCATGCACGTGCACCAATCCATCTGGAAGAACGGCAAGAACACCTTTGCGGGCAACGGCTACGCGGGCCTGTCCGAAACCGCGCTGTACTACATCGGCGGTATCATCAAGCACGCCAAGGCGCTGAACGCGATCTGCAACCCGGGTACCAACTCCTACAAGCGCTTGGTACCGCACTACGAAGCACCGGTGAAGCTGGCCTATTCCGCGAAGAACCGTTCTGCGTCGATCCGCATTCCGCACGTCGCCAGCGACAAGGCGCGCCGCATCGAGACGCGTTTCCCGGATCCGACTGCCAATCCGTACCTGTGCTTCGCGGCACTGATGATGGCCGGTCTGGACGGCATCCAGAACAAGATTCACCCCGGTGATCCCGCCGACAAGAACCTGTACGACCTGCCGCCGGAAGAGGATGCAAAGATCCCGACCGTTTGCGCATCACTGGATGAAGCACTGGCACACCTCGACAAGGATCGCGAGTTCCTGACCCGCGGCGGCGTGTTCTCCAACGACTTCATCGATGCCTTCATCGCGTTGAAGATGGAAGAAGTGACCCGCATCCGCATGACCACTCACCCGGTCGAATTCGAGATGTATTACAGCATCTGATTGCGGCAACACCCAGAACCACAGAACGGGGCGCAAGCCCCGTTTTGCTTTAGCAGGGAGCTGAAAAACGTAACGAGCGATGACAGAACAAGGCGCGAAGGGGCGAAAAAGCGGAGTTTACATTTGAGTAAATGAGCATTTTGAGCCCCTGAGCAACGCCGTTATGTCGAGCGCAGTAGTTTTCAGCTCCTTGCTGGTGCCCTAGCTGCAAAGGTTTTGTTCGTCCTTTATACTTGCCCTATACTAGTTACGTCCTGTCGCAGGGAGCGCTCATGAAACTTCGATACCTCATTGCTGTGTTGTGTGCCTGTCCCATGCTGGCGCAAGCCGTGATCTACAAAGCCGTGGATGCAGACGGCCATGTTACCTACTCCAGCACGCCCATCAAGGGCGGCAAGAAAATCATCCTGGAACCATTGCCGACCATGGCGCCACCGGGACGTACCAAGGCATCGCCCGAAGGGTTTCCCAAGGTGACCGGCGAAACGCAAAAAGCGCGGGACGAATCGCGCCGCAAAATTCTTGAGGACGAATTAGCCACAGAAGAAAAACTGCTGGACGAAGCCAGAAAGAAACTGAAAGTCGCCGAAGACACGCCGATGGTTTATCACAAGGACGGCAAGACCTTCCGCAATGTACCGAAATATCAGGAAAACGTGAAAGCTGCACAGGACGAAGTCAAACTGCACCAGGATAATATCGAAGCACTCAAGGCAGAACTATCCAAGGTCAGGTAGCCTTTCAACTGTCTGGCATGTTTTCTGCTTTGTAAAAAACATATGCCGGACTTCCCCACTCTTACCCTGGAATATCTAGCGACCGCGGTCATCCTGCTGGATGGCGAAGCACGCGTCGTCTATCTCAATCCGGCGGCAGAACACCTGTTCGACGTGAGCGGCAGGAATCTGCTGGGGCATACGGTGCAGCAGGCGTTCACCCATACTGAACAGTTGGGGAGCGCCATGCAGCAGGCGCTGGAAAACAATGCCAGTTACATCGAACATGATCTGATGCTCGGTACGCAGTCGCATGGCAAGCTGCATTTGCGCTGTGCCGCGACGCCGCTGCAGCTTGATCAGCGCTATCTGCTGCTGGAATTCCATCCAATGGACCGTCCGCTGAAGCTGGCGCGCGAAGAACAGATGCTGGACCAGACCCAGGCCAATCGCCTGCTGTTGCGCAATCTTGCCCACGAGATCAAGAACCCGCTTGGCGGCATTCGCGGCGCCGCACAATTGCTCGAGCAGGAGCTGGAAAAACCGGCCTTGCGCGAATACACCCAAGTCATCGTGCAGGAGGCGGATCGGTTGCGCGCCTTGATGGAAAAACTGCTGACCCCGCAAAAAGCCACGCATTCCGGCACGCTCAATATTCACGAGGTGCTGGAACGAGTGCGCAGTGTGGTGCTGGCGGAGATGCCAAAGGGATTGAAGATCCAGCGTGACTACGACATCAGCCTGCCTGCGCTGGTGGGTGACAAGGAACAGCTGATCCAGGTCATGCTCAATATCGTGCGCAATGCCGCGCAGGCCATGCACGGCAAGGGAGAAATCGTTCTGCGCACGCGCATCGCGCGCCAGGTCACGCTGGTCAAGAAGCGCCATCGTCTCGCGGTGATGGTGCAGATCATCGACAACGGTCCGGGCATCCCGGCGGAGTTGCATGACAAGATTTTCTATCCGCTGGTGTCCGGTAGTGCCAACGGTCACGGGCTGGGCCTGACCTTGGCGCAGGATTATGTCAGCCAGCATCAGGGGACCATCGAATTTGAAAGCGAGCCGGGGCGCACGTGTTTTACCGTGATGCTTCCCTTACCATGAACCGTATCGGATGGTGGACATGAAACCTGTGTGGATTATTGACGATGACCGCTCCATCCGTTGGGTGCTGGAAAAATCTCTGGCGCGCGAGGATATCGAGTTCAAGAGCTTTGCTTCGGCCGACGATGCGCTGCGCGTACTGAATAACGATGTGCCGCAAGTGGTGGTTAGTGACATCCGCATGCCCGGTAGCTCCGGGCTGGATTTTCTGCAGGTGCTGCATCAGCGGTATCCGCTGGTGCCGGTCATTATCATGACTGCCTATTCCGATCTGGAAAGCGCTGTCTCGGCGTTTCAGGGCGGTGCTTTCGAATACTTGCCGAAGCCGTTCGACATCAACCACGCGGTGGAACTGATCCGCCGTGCCTTGGAGCAGAGCCGGCGCAAATCGGGCGAGGCCGAACAGGTCGAAGTGGCTGCGGAAATCCTGGGGCACGCGCCCGCGATGCAGGAAGTCTTTCGAGCGATCGGTCGGCTCGCCCAATCGCACGCAACCGTGCTGATCAATGGCGAGTCCGGCACCGGCAAGGAACTGGTCGCACGCGCACTCCATCGCCACAGCCCGCGCGCCGACAAACCGTTCATCGCGATCAACACCGCGGCGATCCCGAAAGATCTGCTTGAATCCGAACTGTTCGGCCACGAACGCGGTGCGTTTACCGGTGCGGCCACGACTCGGCGCGGACGATTCGAACAGGCCGAGGGTGGTACCCTGTTCCTCGATGAAATCGGCGATATGCCGCCGGATTTGCAAACCCGTTTGCTGCGTGTGCTGTCCGATGGCAATTTCTACCGCGTGGGCGGGCACCAGCCGATCAAGGCCAACGTGCGCATCATCACGGCGACGCACCAGAATCTCGACGAGCGCGTCAGGCAGGGGTTATTCCGCGAAGACCTGTTTCACCGCCTGAATGTGATCCGCCTGCGCCTGCCGCCGCTGCGCGAACGGCGTGAGGACATCCCGCTGCTGGCCAAGTATTTTCTGCAGAAGAGCGCGCAGGAGTTGGGTGTCGAACAAAAACAGTTCAGCGATGCCACCCTGCAATATCTTACGACGCAGGATTTTCCCGGTAACGTGCGGCAACTGGAAAATCTGTGCCACTGGCTGACTGTGATGACCTCCTCACAGGTGGTCGAGATTGCTGACCTGCCGCCCGAGTGGCGTGGAGAATCCGCTGCTACTCCAAACACCGGCGGCGGAGATTGGAGCGCGGCGCTGGCGCAACACGCGGCGCTGGCTTTGCAGCGCGGTGACGAGCGCATCATGGACAACCTCACCGCGCAGTTCGAGCGCACCCTGATCATACAGGCGCTGCAACACACCGGCGGACGCCGCATTGAGGCAGCGACCCTGTTGGGCATCGGGCGCAACACGCTGACGCGCAAAATTCAGGAACTTGGGCTGGAAGAACAGGAGCCGTAGGCTGGGTTCCGCCGACACGGCGGGCAGCACCCGCACGTGGTTGTAAGGGGCTGAAGCCCCAACAACACACGCTGAGCCCGCCCTGCGCCTAAGCCAGGCGCTTCAACAACTTTTCGTGAATTCCGCCAAAGCCGCCGTTGCTCATCACGAGAACGTGGTCGCCCGGCTGTGCGGCAAGCGCAATAGCCTCGATTAGTTCGTTCAGATCATCCTGTACCATGGCTTTGTTGCCGAGTGGTGCGAGAGCGGCAGCGGCATCCCAGCCGAGGTTGGCGCCATAGCAGAATACCAGATCGGCATCAGCCAGACTCCCCGGCAGCGCATCCTTCATCACGCCCAGCTTCATGGTGTTGGAACGCGGTTCCAGCACCGCGAGAATTCGCGCGTTGCCTACCTTGCGGCGCAGCCCGCCGATGGTGGTCGCAATCGCGGTGGGATGGTGGGCAAAGTCGTCATATACGGTAATACCGTTAACGATGCCGCGCATTTCCATGCGCCGTTTCACGTTCTGGAATTCGCTCAGTGCCGCGAGGCCCTGTGGGACCGGGACGCCAGCATGGCGCGCTGCCGCCAGTGCCGCCAGTGCGTTCTGGCGGTTGTGCTCGCCGAGCAATTGCCACTGCAACGTGCCTTGCGCGAAGCCGTTAAGCGACACCCGATGATTGTCGTCGATCTCCCAGCCATCGGCACAACCGAATTTTTCTACCGGTGTCCAACAGCCGCGCTGGAGCACGCGCTGCAGCGATTGCTCGCGGCCGTTGCACACCACGAGCCCGTTGCCGGGAACGGTGCGCACCAGGTGGTGGAACTGCGTCTCGATTGCGGCGAGATCAGCGAAGATATCGGCATGGTCGAATTCAAGATTGTTCAGCACCGCCGTGCGCGGGTGGTAGTGCACAAACTTGGAGCGTTTGTCGAAGAAGGCGGTATCGTACTCGTCCGCTTCGATCACGAAGAAGGCCGAATCGGTCAGGCGCGCGGAAATGCCGAAATTCTGCGGCACGCCGCCAATCAGGAAACCGGGATTGAGCCCGGCGTATTCCAGGATCCAGGCCAGCATCGAGCTGGTGGTCGTCTTGCCGTGCGTTCCGGCGACGCCCAGCACCCATTTGTCGTGCAGGATGTTCTGCGCCAGCCATTGGGGGCCCGAAACATACGGCAGGTTGCGGTTGAGGATTTCCTCCATCAGCGGATTGCCGCGCGATACCACGTTGCCGATGACGAAGACATCCGGCTCGAGCGCCAGCTGGTTCACGTCAAAGCCTTCGATCAGTTCGATGCCCTGTGCCTCCAGCTGTGTGCTCATCGGCGGATAAACGTTCGCATCGCAGCCGGTCACGCGATGGCCGGCCTGCTTGGCCAGCACCGCAATGCCGCCCATGAAGGTGCCGCAGATACCTAGAATGTGGATATGCATTTTTGCGCTACTTGGTTAACTTCGCCCTTACCTCATCCCCTTTCCCGCCTGCGGAAGAGGGTCAGGGAGAGGGAGTTTAAGCCCGAAAAATAAAATATACCGCTCCCATCAGACACAGTCCGGCGTAGATGTAATCCATCCGCAGCGGCTGCTGCATATACCAGATGGAGAACGGGATGAACACCGACAGCGTGATGACTTCCTGCAGGATTTTCAGTTGCGCGAGATTCAACGTGCCATAACCGATCCGGTTGGCGGGCACCTGCAACATGTACTCGAACAGCGCGATGCCCCAGCTGACGAGCGCCGCGACATACCAGGGTGACTGGCCGAGGTTCTTGAGGTGTCCGTACCAGGCAAAGGTCATGAACACATTGGAGCCGATCAGCAACAGCGTCGTCAGCGCCAACGGGTTATTCAGCAAAGCGGTCATCAGAGTGCTTCGGGGAGGCAGGTATGCCGTTCGTACCGGTTAATCAGCGTGAGCTTTGCCGAATTGGCAGCTGCGAACGGCATGTCCTGCAACATGCGGGTAAAATCGATTACTGCACGCCCAGCAATTCGACGTCGAACACCAGCGTTGCGTTCGGCGGAATCACGCCGCCCGCGCCATAGGGACCGTAACCCAGATTCGACGGGATGACCAGTGTGCGTTGACCGCCCACTTTCATGCCCTGAACGCCCTGATCCCAGCCCTTGATTACGTGGCCGGCGCCAAGATGGAAACCGAACGGCTGGCCGCGGTCACGCGAACTGTCGAATTTCTTGCCGTGATGGTCAGGGGCGGCTGCGTCATACAACCAGCCGGTGTAGTGCACCGACACGTGCTTGCCGGCAGTTGCCTCGGCACCATCGCCCACCTTGGTATCAGTCTTGATCAGTTCAGTCACGTTGCTTTGCTCCACTTTGGTTGCGGCTTCCTGCGAATACGCCGCGGTTGAGAAAATGCCGGCAGACAGCAGTACGGCCAGCGAAAAAACGAGATTGCGTTTAAACATCAAAACTCCTTGCGTGAAAATCAAAAGTTGACCAATCCAGCCAAATAGCCGTCAATAGTATCGGGAATTGTCCGGGCTTGCCAGCCCAAACCTGAGTAAGACCGGCGCGGCACGGCATATGTTCCCGGTGAATCGGCCACCTGCGATATACTGCAGCGTTCCGCTCCCTGATGATGCCCTCCGCATTCGGTTTATCGGTACATCTAGCGACTGATCCGCAGCGCACGATTTTCAGGTTCATACTTGCTGCCCCACATGCCTTCAGGCCGCAGCACCAACTATAGATTTAAAGGAATAGAAATGAATAATATCCAGGACATGGCTGAACTGGACAGCGAAGAAGCTACTCCGGAACGCGAAGCCGCAACCAAGCGCAGCACCTGGACCAGTGTAGTCGTCAACCTGTGCCTGACCATTTCTCAAGTCATTGCGGGTCTGGTGTCCGGCTCTCAGGGTTTGATTGCCGACGGTATTCACTCCCTGTCCGATCTGGTGGCCGATTTTGTGGTGCTCCTGGCGGTGCATCACAGCAAGAAAGGACCGGATGAGGAACACCATTACGGTCATCATCGGTACGAGAACGCAGCATCGTTAGTTCTTGGCGGGTTGTTGCTGGCGGTGGGCGTCGGCATGATCTGGTCTGCCGTCCACAAATTGCAGTCGCCGGAAACCATCCCGACGGTCCATATAGTGGCGCTCTGGGTAGCGTTGGGGGCGCTGGTCGTCAAGGAGGTCCTGTTCCGCTACATGCTGGCGGTGGCAGAACGGGTTCGTTCCACCATGCTGGTAGCCAATGCCTGGCATGCCCGTTCCGATGCCGCTTCCTCGCTTGTCGTTGCGGTCGGCATTGGCGGAAATCTGCTTGGATTCGCGCTGCTTGATCCCATTGCAGCCCTGATCGTCGGTTTCATGGTCAGCAAGATGGGCTGGGAGTTCTTTTGGGATGCTCTCCATGACCTGATGGATCGGGCCGCGGACGAGGAACAGATCGCAGGTATCGCCGCCGACATCCTGGCCACCCCCGGCGTACTGGGCTACCATGAGCTGAAGACCCGCAAGGCGGGCGACATGATCCTGGCGGATGTTCATCTGGAAATTAACGGCAGTCTCACGGTCGCAGAAGGGCACGACATTGCCCGGCAGGCCAAGCTCAACGTAATGAACAATCATCCGGTACTCTATCTGATGACCCACGTTGATCCGGTGACGCCCGGCGCATAGCAGGAGGATCGGGCAGATCTCCAATCTGGCGGAGATCTGCTGCTGTTTGCGTCTTTGCCAGAAACGCCATGCTTCGCTGAACGTTTGATTGTTTTGTCATCATAAGTCGGTAAATTTGCTGCCCGGCAATTCAACTCGTTAAAAAGAATAATTCACACGAAACCGTATGAAAATAAACCTATTTGGCAACAAATCCCGCAGGGAAGTATTCATCGTTGGTTTGCCGTCCATTGCATTTATCATCGCCATGTTCTGGATAGCGTCCACTTATGTTCAACCGGCCCCGCCCACACTGATCTACATGACCACGGGAGCGGAGACTGGGGCTTATCATGCCTATGCCAAACGATATAAAGAGGCTCTCGCCCACCAGGGCATCACTCTGGAGCTGCGGACATCAACCGGCGCCATGGAAAACCTGCAGCGCCTGAAAGACGACAACACTCATATTGCGGCGGGTTTCCTGCAGGGTGGGGCAGTCACGACGGAAGAGGGAAAAGGGCTGACGTCACTGGGCAGCATGTATTATGAACCCATGTGGGTCTTCTACCGGAGCGGAAGCACGCTCGATCAGGTGGTCCAGCTGCAGGGCAAAAAGCTTGCGGTCGGCCCCGAAGGAAGCGGCACGCGCAAGCTCGTGTTGCAGATACTGGCAGCGAATGACATGGGGAAGGATAACGCAAATCTTGTACCCCTCTCCGGCGCTGAGGCTGCAGAGGCCCTCAAGCAAGGCAAAGTGGATGCGGCATTCATCATCGCCGGTGCCGATTCGTCCGTGGTGCACAAATTGTTGGGTGTGGACGGGGTACGTCTCATGAACTTCGTCCAGGCGGATGCTTACGTAAAACGATTCCCTTTTCTTTCCGGAGTAACATTACCGCGTGGCGCCGTAGACCTGGTACGGGACATTCCCGGTCAGGACGTGAAACTGATCGCGGCTACCGCCAATCTGGTTGTGCGAGACGATATTCATCCCGCCCTGGCCAGTCTGTTGGCGGAGGCTGCCTTTGAAGTACATGGCAAGGCCGGCATGTTCCAGCAGGCGGGAGAGTTTCCCGCTTTCAAGGATTTGACCATTGCCGGCAGCAAGTCAGCCGAACGCTACTATAAATCCGGCCCTCCATTTCTTCAGCGCTACCTGCCATTCTGGGCCGCTGTTCTGGTTGATCGAATCATGGTGATGCTTATTCCGCTACTGGTACTCATCCCGGTTCTGAAGGTCATTCCGGCGGTATACAGATGGAGCATCACCTCACGCATTTATCGCTGGTACGGTGAGCTGTCAGCACTGGAAAGCGAGATCAAGAACAATTACGACCCGGCACGGCATGCAGACTACCTGGCGAAAATAAACAGCGTCGAAGAACGCGCCAATAACCGTCCGATTCCGGTCGCTTATGCCCACCTCCGCTATACGTTACGCGAACACATCAATCTGGCGCGAACTTCTCTGGAGCAAAAACGGGGGACATAAAAAATCGGTCAACCCCAGATGGCATCATGAAAAAAGCCCACATCAACGGACTTGGGGTCCGGAGATTCCGGGGTTGGAAATGACAAGTCAAACCTGCACCTCTTCAATGTTCCCAGTGCAGTCTGATACCCACAATCGGCACCGGCCCGCGGTCCGCGTTATAGGCCGGATGCCGGATGTACTGATAATCGAGGCTAAGCCAGAGGTCTTTGGCAATATTGGCGCTGTAATACGCTTCGAGGATCTGTTCCGGTGCATAGCGGTAACTTATGCCGGCCGGCGGGACACCATCGCCGATAAAGGCACCCAGGCCGCCACGAGCCAGATATTCCCGGTGTGCGCCCGACAGGCCGTTTTGTACCAGACCAAGACCAACGACATCATTTGCGCGTTCCCACTTTGCGCCCTTGATTGACACCCCGCCGGAGAGAGAACGCTCGACCTCGGTAAAAGCATAGGTCTCGGTCTGTCCGTCGTTCCAGCTCGCCCGCAGGAACAGGCCGACATTGTTGGACAAGGCTTGTTCAAGGCTGGCGCCGGCGCCGGCCTTGGTGTTTTCGCGGCGCACATCTGCCACCGCCGGTACGCCGGCGCCACCACCGGCCTGCCACAACGCGAGCGCATCCTGAAAACTGCCCATGCGGGCATGATTGCGGAAAACCAGCAGGCGGAATTTCCCCGGCTGTCCGGCGAACTCATGTCCATGCTCGACCTCTATCTGGTCGCCGTAATGGCGGAAAATCCGGCTGTCCAGCGGCTGCCCGTTGGACTCGATTGGCTGCGCGAAGCGTCCGGCGCGGAAGCTCCAGTCATTACGGTAATACTCAAGCGCCGCGCCCCAGGTATAGCCGCGCACATCGGCCGCATAGTCGAATGCACCATGCGTCATCATCGTCCAGTTCAGGAACTGGGTGCGCGGATCATGGGAATAGCTGTTGTTGTCGAAAACATCCAGCAGCGCGATATTGCCGGCGGTCAGCACCACGCGATTCCGGTCTACCGTTCCAGCCAACTGGTTGGGCGCGTCATCCAACGGTTCGGTGCCGCCGCCTAGCCCCCAGGTGTGCCGGACAAACAGGCGGGCGCGATAAAAAACCGGATTGGGCACGCCGCCTTTCTGGTTCTCGCCGTTGGTCAGGCCGCCCAGTCCGTGAAGATTGGAGAGCGACTGGCTCACGATCATTTCGGGATTGAAGTACAGTTCGCCACCTTGCCAGGTGCGCATCCCCAGAAAGGCCGTCGCGGTCAGTGTGTAACTGCGTGGTTCGCGTGCGGCATCCAGGCTGTTTGGGCCGGAATAACGTGCCGGAAACGCGGGATGCCGCTGCCAGACATAGGTCGACTGAAACTTGGCGTTCGAGTTCTCGATGGCTGGCGCGACTTGGGGGCGTGGATCATGTTCAGGTATATCCAATCGTTCGTCGGTGGCTGTTGCCCACACATTTCCGCACGCGCCCAGCCAAGCAGCCAATAATATCTTTTTCATGTGCTTGCTTCCCATTAGCTCGACCGGTCTGATTTGGAATCCGCGAAAAAGCCGGCCAGGTGCAACCGATGACGGTAAAAGCCGGGCGCCTGGGCCGCAAGTCTCAGGCCAGACTGGCCGCCGGAAGGCGCAGAAATTTTACGCAGACTCGCAGGCCCGAGCCATCCGTCCCCCGCTCGAACAAGAGGTCTACGCGATGCAGGCGTGCAATCTCGCGCACGATGGCGAGACCCAGCCCGCAGCCATCTGGCGGGCTCGAGGGCAAGCGGTGGAAGGGCACACCGAGCCGGGGCAGTTCTTCTTCCGGCACCCCGGGGCCATTGTCCGCGACGCAGAGCACAATCTGTTGCGCGCCGGTATGCAGACTCACCACCACCTTCCCGCCCGGCGGAGTATATCGCACCGCATTGTCGAGCAAATTTGCCAGCAGTTCGCGCAGCAGCAGGAGACTGCCTTGCACTTGGCAAGGCTGCAGGTCGAACTCGAGTTCCACGCCCTTGCGCGCCGCCAGCGTCACGATGTCGGCGGATGCATCGCGGAACACCTGCTCCAGCTCAACTACGACTGCTTCGTCGACAAAGCGTTCGGTATGTTCCAGCCTTGCCAGCGACAACAATTGATTGGCCAGGCGCGTAATCCGCCGGGTCGTTCCCAGCAACTGGCGCAGCAGCCCTTTGGTATCCGAGGGAGGCTCTTCCAGCCCGACCTCGATCTGGCTGCTCAATGACGCGAGCGGGGTACGCAACTGATGTGCGGCGTCGGCAATGAAGCGGCGCTGACTCGCAAAAGCAGTGGCCAGACTAGCCAGCAAACCATTGATGCCATGAATGATCGGCACCAGCTCGGTCGGTGCAGGCGTTTCCTGAATCGGCCTGAGATCAGTCGGGGAGCGGCGATCGAGTTCGTCGCGCAAACGTTGCACTGGCGCGAGCCCGCGCCGCACGCCCAACATAACGGCACCAATCGCCACCAGCGCAAGCAGGGTCTCCGGCACCAGGATGCTGGCAAGGATGCCATCGGTCAGTTGATCGCGTGCATGCACAGTCTGGGCAACGGCGATATAGAAGCTCTTTCCTTCGACTCTGCCGCGCAGCAGGATCTCCCGGTTGACCTCGCCGCCGACCACGATATCCCGGAACAGGTGGTTGCCATCACGCGGGATCGCGCCAGGCGCGAGCAACCGTGAGCTTCCGGAAAACAGGCGCCCGCTCTCATCCCAGGCGGCATAGATCACGCGGTCCTCGTTGTTTACCTGCAGCATCTGTTGCGCTGCGGGCGGCAGATTAAGAATCATCCCGCCCTGGCGTGATTCGATTTGCCGCGACAGGTCGAGGGCGTTGTCCAGCAGGCTCAAATCATATGCATCCGTTGCAGTATGGAGTGCGAACAGATAGGCAATGGTTGCGCCCAGCACCAGAATCAGCGCCAGCGGCCAGAGTAACCACTGCAGCAGCTGGTTGCGCAAACTGCTAGGCCGCATCGTCCTGTTCCTCCAGCATGTAACCCAGACCGCGGACCGTGCGAATGCAGGTCCCCGAACCTTCGATCTTGGCACGCACGCGCGACACATAGGCCTCGATGGCATTGGGGCTCAATTCCTGATCCCAGCTCGTGATCGCCTGGATCAACTGCTCTTTTGACACGATGCGCTTGGCATAAGTCGCGAGATATTCCAGCACGCTCCATTCGCGCGCGGACAAGTCCAGTTGGTGTCTGTCGAGATACGCCTGTTTGCCCACCAGATCCAGTTCCAGCTTGCCCAGGCGCAACAGCGGATTGGCGCTGCCCGAGGCGCGCCGGATCAATGCCCTGAGACGCGCCTGTAGTTCCGCCATTGCGATGGGCTTGACCACGTAGTCGTCCGCCCCGAGGTCGAGTCCCTGCACGCGGTCTTCCACCGCGTCGCGCGCGGTCAGGATCAGCACCGGCAACGGCTTGTCGTGCTGGCGCAGATGACGCACCACATCGTAACCGTCACCGTCCGGCAGGCCGAGGTCGAGGACGATTGCGTCGAAATGCTCGACCGACAGGGCATGCAACGTTTCGGCCACATTGCCCACCAGGTCGGCGGCATAACCGGCGTGCACCAGCGAGCGCGTCATCGCATCGCCCAGGCTTTTGTCATCTTCGACTACCAGTATTCGCATCGTTGTCAGGTTCGCATCAGCAATTCCGCGCATCATGCGCGGGGTTCTCGAATGGTTCGATTGTAACGATGCCAATCAAGCGGGCAAGAAATGAAATGATGAAGACTACCACGGTTACTCGCAAACAAGCCGTCACGGTCGACGACTACATATATTTCGCCGCAATGCTTTTGCTGTTATTGCTTGCGCTGGCAGGGTGTGCAGCAGGTCCTGACTTCAAGCGGCCTGCCGCGCCGGCCGCTGCCAGCTATGCACCACAGCCCATGCCCAAGGCCACAGCCGTTGCGCCGGTACCAGCCGGCGGGATACAGCAATTCGACTCGGCGCGCGATATCCCCTTCGACTGGTGGACGCTGTTCCGTTCGCCACAGCTCAATGCGCTGATCGAACGAGCGTTCAAGGCCAATCCCACCATCGAGTCGGCGCAGGCCGCATTGCGCCAGGCGCAGGAGAATGTCGTTGCCCAGCAGGGATTTTTCTATCCCACAATCGGCGTCAGCTATGCGCCTTCACGCACCAAGCTGGCCGGCAACATGGGCGGCAACTCGCCGGGGGTGCAGGGCAACGGCACGATCATCCAGACCTATTCCAACCCGGCCGGACCCGCCCCGTTCAACGCGCCGGTCTACTACAACTTTCACGTCGCGCAGCTGACAGTGGGCTATGTGCCGGACGTATTCGGCGCCAACCGCCGGCAGGTGGAGGCGGCCGAGGCGCAGGCAGAGGCGCAGACGTTTCAGCTGGAAGCGACCTACATCACGCTTGCATCCAACGTCGTGGCTGCAGCCTTGCAGGAGGCTTCGCTGCGCGCCCAGATCACGGCGGTAACGAGGGTTGTCGCGATTAACAGGGAAAATCTCGAGATCATGCGCAAGCAGCTCGAACTGGGGTTTGTCGCGCCGCTCGATGTGACAGCACAGGAAGCTGCACTGGCGCAGGCGGAACAGGCCTTGCCGCCGCTGCGCAAGCAACTGGAACAGACGCGCGACCTGATCCGTGCGCTCGCCGGCAATCTGCCAAATGAGGACGTGCCGGAAACCTTCGAGCTGGCCGGGCTGCAATTGCCACAGGAATTGCCGCTGAGCCTGCCCTCCCGCATCGTCGAACAGCGCCCCGACGTGCGTGCTGCCGAAGCGCAACTGCATGCCGCGAGCGCGCAATACGGCGTCGCGATTGCCAACACGTTGCCGCAATTTGCGGTCACCGGCGCAGTGGGCGGCATGGCTTCCTCGCCCGACTGGATGTTCCGCTCCGGTGGCGGGTTCTTCAATCTGGTCGGCAACATCTCCCAAATAATTTTTGACGGTGGCACGCTGCGCGCGCGGTCGCGCGCCGCCGAACAGGCGCTGCTCCAGGCCGGTGCCGATTATCGCAATACCGTCATCATGGCACTGCAGAATGTCGCCGATACGCTGCACGCGATCGAGGCTGATGCCGAAACCCTCAAGGCCGCCGCCGCGTCGGAACAATCCACCCGCTCGGTGCTCGACCTTACGCGCAAACAGTATGAACTCGGCTACGTGAGTTACCAGAATCTGCTGGCGGCCGAGCAAAGCTACCAGTTGTCCTCCCTCAGCCTGGTGCAGGCGCAGAGCACCCGCCTTGGAGATACAGCCGTACTCTACCAGGCGCTCGGCGGCGGCTGGTGGAACCGCACGCAAGTTGCCGCGAGTGATGGCGCCAAAATGAATACCGCTGCAGTAACCGGAGCAAACACGAAATGATCAAGCTGGAAAAGCAAGTGCGAGTCTTTGTGATACTGGGCATACTGTTGCTGGCAGGGGGCGTGGGTTATCGGCTGTGGTCGTCCCAGGCGGCCAAGCCGATGGCTGCAGCTTCCACCACCGTGCCTGAGCAACCCGCCGCTACCCGGCCCGCAGCAGATACCGTGCGCTTTGCGCCCAACGCGCCGCAACTGACCTTCCTGCAAATCAAACCCGTCGAGGCATTCCCGGAACCGCTGGAAGATTCGCTGAATGCGCGTATCGTCTACGATGATAATCACACCGCCCGGGTGTTCTCGCCGATTGCAGGCCGTGTCGTCAAGATTGACGCCGAGGCGGGTCGGCAGGTCAAGGCCGGCGAAGTGCTGCTGTCCATCGATGCGCCGGATTTTGTGCTGGCCGCCGCCGACAGCCTTAAGGCAGACGCCGACCTGGTGCGCAAGAAAGAAGCGTTCGAGCGCGCGAAACTCGTGTTCGAAGCCAGGGGGCTCGCACGCAAGGATCTCGAACAGGCCGAAGCCGACTGGCACCTGGCCGAGGCAGAAGCTCAGCGCGCGAAGGCGCGCCTGAAAAACCTGAACGCCAATGCCGCTAACGCAGAAGGCAAGTTCTTGCTGCGCGCGCCAGTAAGCGGCCTCATCAGCGAACGCCAGGTTAATGCCGGCAGCGAAGTTCGACCCGATGCCGCCAATCCGCTGTTCGTCATCACCGACCCGCGCCGGGTGTGGGTGCTGGTGGACCTGCCGGAGCAGCAGCTCGGCAAGGTCAAGGCCGGCCAGCCGATTGCGATCGAGGTGGACGCCTATCCCGGCGAAGTATTCCGCGGCAAGGTGACGATCATCAGCGAAACCCTGGACCCCGTCACGCGCCGCATCCCGCTGCGCTGCGAAGTGGACAACAGTGCACGCAAACTTCGGCCGGAAATGTTTGCGCGAGTGATGCCGCTGGTCGGTACACAGTCTACCCTGCCACGCGTGCCGAATTCCGCGTTGTTCACGCAAGGCCTGTACAGCTTCCTGTTCGTCGAACTGTCGCCCGGTGTGCTGCAGCGGCGCCGCGTGACGCCTTCAATGCAGGGGCGCGATTTCACCTATCTCCGGGAAGGGCTGAAAGCGGGAGAACGCGTCGTGACCAGCGGCGCGTTGCTGCTCAACTCCGAACTGGCGGGCAACGACTGATGTGCCAGGATATTCGCGGCCACGCCAGACCGATGCCAGAACTCGTGATGTTTCCGAAAATCAAGACAAACCTCCCTCTCCCCTATCCCTCTCCCACGAGTGGGAGAGGGTGGCCGTCAGACCGGGAGAGGGTGTGGGCCTTCCGCAAGACAATGTCACGAATTATGAAAACCTCAATCAAATACCAGAAATAGTCCAATGCCAGAGATAACCTGATGTTAGAAAAGCTCCTGACCTTTGCGTTGCAGCAACGCGTATTCGTGCTCGCGGGCGTCGTCGTGCTCGTGATCGCGGGCTGGCAGGCGGTCGAAAATCTGCCGGTGGAAGCCTACCCGGACGTGCAGGACGTGCAGGTGCAGGTCATTACCCAGGCGCTGGGCCAAGCGCCGGAAGAAGTCGAGCGCAGCATCACGCTGCCGATCGAACGCGAAATGAGCGGCGTGCCGCGCCTGACCCAGTTGCGCTCGGTGTCCATCACCGGCCTGTCGGTGGTCACGCTGACCTTCGCCGACCACACCGACGATTATTTCGCGCGCCAACAGGTGATGGAGAAATTGCAGAACGTCACCCTGCCGCCGAATGCGCAGCCCGGGCTGGCGCCCTTGTCCAACGCGGTGGGCGAAGTGTACCGCTACGTGCTGGAGGCGCCTGCGACCATGCCGCCCAATGAAGTACGCGCGCTGCAGGACTGGGTGATCCGCCCGGCCTTGCGCCAGACGCCGGGCGTAGCCGATGTCGTCGGCTTCGGCGGCACCATCAAGGAATACCAGGTGCGCATCAACCCGTACTTGCTGCGCAAGTACGGCGTCACCATCGAACAGGTGTCCCAGGCGCTGACCGCCAACAGCGGCAACGCGGGCGGCGGCGTCCTCAAGCGCGGTGAGGAAGCACTGGTGCTGCGCAGCATCGGCCTGTTCCAGAGCCTCGACGACATCGCGCGCGTGGTGGTGTTGGCCAAGGACGGCAAAACCGTGCTGGTGGGTGATCTCGGTGAAGTCGCCATCGGCAGCCGGCCGCGTTCCGGCGTGGTGGCGTTCAATGAGCGCGACAACGTGGTGCAGGGTATCGTGCAAATGATCAAGGGGCAGAATGCGGCCAAGGTGGTCGCGGCGCTGGAGGAACGCATCGCGCAGCTCGGCCCGAAACTGCCGCCGGGCGTGAAAATCGTGCCTTATTACAAACGCACCGATCTGATCCGCCACACCGTGCGCACCGTGACGGAGAACCTGATCATCGGCGCGCTGCTGGTGGTCTCCATCCTGATCCTGTTCCTGCGCAACTGGTATGCGGCGCTGATCGTCGCCGTGATCATTCCGCTGGCATTGCTGTTTGCCTTCGTCCTGATGGACGCACATGGCGTGTCGGCCAACCTGATTTCACTCGGTGCGGTGGACTTCGGGATCATCATCGATAGTGCAGTGGTGCTGGTCGAGGCATTGATGGTCCGGCTCGCTCTCGCCAAAGCCGATACGCAACTGGCCCACCACAGCTACGGCTGGCGCTTGCACCTGATCAAGCAGACCAGCCTGGAACTGGGCCGCCCGATCCTGTTTGCCAAGGCAATCATCATTCTCGCCTTCATGCCGATCTTCACCTTTCAGCGCGTGGAAGGGAAAATTTTTTCGCCAATGGCATTCACCCTCAGCTTCGCGCTGCTCGGCGCCATCCTGCTCACGCTGACGCTGGTGCCGGCGCTGTTGAGTTATGCAGTCAAGAACAAGGACCTCGCGGAGACGCACAACGGCTGGATGCACCGGCTTCAGGAACGTTACCGCAGCCTGCTGCTCTGGGCCGAACAGCGCCGTCTGCGCATTGTCGCCGGGTCGCTCGGTCTGCTGGCGATCGCCCTCGCGGGCGCGCCGTTACTGGGCAGCGAATTCCTGCCCAAACTGGATGAAGGCAACATCTGGCTGACCATCAGCCTGCCGCCGTCCACCGCGCTGGACAAGACCAAGGAGGTCGAGCGCCGGGTGCGCGAGATTCTCAAGTCCTATCCCGAAGTGAACAACGTCGTCACCCAGGTCGGCCGCCCCGACGACGGTACCGATCCGAAAGGGCCGAACAACCTGGAAGTCATGGCGGACCTCAAGCCGCGCGAGACGTGGCGCTTTGTCGAAAAGGACGAAATGATCGCCGACATGACCGAAAAAATTCGTGCCATGCCTGGCGTCCCCACCAACTTCTCGCAGGTGATCCAGGACAATGTGGAGGAGGCATTGTCCGGGGTGAAGGGCGAAATCGCGATCAAGATTTTTGGCTCCAACCTCGAAATTTTGGAAGACAAATCGACCCAGGTGGCGAACGTGATTGCCAGCATTCGTGGCGCCACCGATGTGGCGGCGATCAAGGTCGGCGGCCAGACCGAGCTCGACATCACACTCGATCGCGGGCGCATGGCGCGCTACGGCATCAACATCAGCGACGCGAATGCGACCATCCAGAGTGCGCTGGCCAGCACCACCCCTGCGTCCTTTTATGAAGGCGACCGACGCTTCGATGTGACGCTGCGCCTCGCCGAGCCGTATCGCGATGCCGTGAGCGATGTCGCGGCACTGCCGATTGCGCTGCCCGGCGGCGGCTCCATTCCGCTCGGCTCCATCGCAACCATCCAGGTACGCCAGGGCGCGGCGCGCGTCGGACGCGAAGCGGGCGGGCGTGTAGTGGCGGTGAAGGCCAACCTGCTCGGGCGCGACCAGGGCAGCTTCGTCGCCGAGGCGATGGCCAAGGTGAACGACGAAGTGAAACTGCCGCCCGGTTACAGCATGACCTGGGGCGGCCAGTTCGAGAACCAGCAGCGCGCCAACCAGCGCCTCAGGGTCATTATTCCGCTATCGGTATTACTGATTTTTGTGCTGCTGTTCTGGGCGTTCAAGTCGATGCGCAAGGCACTGCTGGTAATCCTGATGGTGCCGTTCACCCTGATCGGCGGCCTCGCCGGGCTGGCACTGGCCGGCCTGCACCTGTCGGTGTCGGCGGCGGTGGGCTTCATCGCGGTTGCGGGCATCTCGGTACAGAACGGCGTGATCATGGTCGAACAGTTCATCGAAATCATGCGCAACGGCACGCCGTTGCGCGACAGCGTGCTGCAAGGCGCGGTGGCGCGCCTGCGCCCGATCCTGATGACCGCGCTGATGGCCGGCATCGGCCTGTTGCCCGCCGCGCTGTCGCACGGCATCGGCTCCGAAACCCAGCGCCCGTTCGCGGTAGTCATCGTCGGCGGCATCGTCTCGGCGACATTGTTCACCCTGCTGTTGCTGCCTCTGCTGTTTCCGTACTTCTCCGAAGAAACCCGTAGCAACCGCGACCAATCGCTGGCGGATCAGTGAGTGGGGAATTATTTCAGGTTATGGAAGTCCGCAGGGCGCTCTATGTTCAGCCATGCGGGAACCGCACACGTTCCGCCCTACGCTTGCTGGAATGGTCAGCGCCGTAGGTTGGGTGGAGCGGGAGCGATACCCAACGATCCAGCCTACGCTGGCTAACAGATATAGTTAATCACAGTTTCATTCCGTAACTCAAACCTGATTTCCGGAATAGATACCTTCTTACCATCAAAAAAGACTGATGGGATCTCCAGACGAAATTTTTCCCATTTAACTTCATCAACATCAAAATGGGTAATGTACTCTCGATTTTTTTCATCTTCGCTATTCAGGAAGTTATAACTTCCTTCCTCTGCATCTGCGCCATCTAATACTGCTGTAGATGGAAATGAATGCATGACAGGCGTGTAAGGCAATGAGCTCTTATCAGTTTCGAAATAACTGAAGTCCTTTAGAGGTAATACAACACGCTGCCCTTCGTTATTGATCAGGGTGATGTTTGAAGAAGCCAGTTGGAATATGTGGCCTTTTCCGAGATGAACCCCCACAGAAATAGATCTTCTGCCGTCTCCACGCATACCTACGGTCGATATTGTTAAAGCCAGTCCCTTATCAAGGTGGACAAACAAGTTGTAATCAGGGCCGCCACACTGGCTTTTTGAATAAGAACCCGGTCCAATTGGTTTGAAATAGGCTATCTGGTATGTCGCGCAGCCATGTAATGACAGTGTCAAAATCAGCAATAAGCCAGCGCGAGCAATTGCCATGTTAGTAACCCAGCACCGGCGCCAGCCACTGCTCCATGTCTTCCACGGTCATACCCTTGCGCCGCGCATAATCTACCACCTGATCCTTGCCGATCTTGCCGGTGGCGAAGTAATGCGCCTGTGGGTGAGCGAGGTAAAAACCGCTGACTGCGGCGGTAGGCAGCATCGCGTAGCTTTCTGTCAGGGTGATGCCGGCGTTCTGCGGTGCCTGCAGCAGTTCGAACAGTGCGCCCTTTTCGGTGTGGTCGGGGCAGGCGGGATAGCCGGATGCGGGGCGGATGCCGCGGTATTCCTCGGCGATCAGGTCGTTGTTGTCAAGTTGTTCGTCCGCTGCATAGCCCCAGAATTCGCGCCGCACGCGCAGGTGCAGGTGTTCGGCGAACGCTTCGGCGAGGCGGTCGGCCAGGGCCTTGAGCATGATTGCGCTGTAATCGTCATGCTGTGCCTCGAACTCGGCCAGTTTGTCCTCGATGCCGATGCCCGCGGTCACTGCGAATGCGCCGATATAGTCGGCCACGCTGTCCTTGGGCGCGACGAAGTCGGCCAGGCACAGGTTCGGCTTGTCTTCCGGCCTGGCCATCTGCTGGCGCAGGTTGTGCCAGGTCATTGCAACGGTCGAGCGCGTCTCGTCGGTATAGATTTCGATGTCATCGCCCGGGCCGCCGTCAACGGTAATACTATTGGCCGGGAACAGGCCGAACACCGCGTTCGCGCGGAGCCATTTTTCGTCGATGATTTTCTTCAGCATGGCCTGCGCATCGGCGAACAGCTTGCCGGCTTCCTCGCCCACGACTTCGTCATGCAGGATTTTCGGGTAGCGCCCGGCAAGTTCCCAGGTGTGGAAGAACGGCGTCCAGTCGATGAACTCCGCAAGGATTTCGAGCGGGTAGTTCTCCAGTTTCTGGATGCCCATGAGCCTGGGCCTGGGTGGTGCGTAAGCGCTCCAGTCGGTCTTCAGGCCATGCGCGCGTGCTTCCGTCAGCGTGATATGGGCGGCATGACTCATGCGGCCGGCGTGCTGTGCGCGCGCAGCTTCGTAATCGGCCTTGATTTCCGCGACGTAGTTGTCGCGCAGGGTCTCGGACAGCAAATTACTGCACACGCCCACGGCGCGCGAGGCATCGGGCACCTGTACCACTACGCCTGCCGGATAGTGCGGCTCGATCTTCACCGCGGTGTGCACGCGCGACGTGGTAGCACCACCGATCAGCAACGGGATTTTGAAATCCTGGCGCTGCATTTCTTTCGCAACGTGTGCCATTTCCTCGAGCGATGGCGTAATCAGGCCGGACAGGCCGATCACGTCGGCGTCGTGCTCGCGCGCGGTCTGCAGGATTTGCTCGCACGGCACCATCACGCCCATGTTGATGACTTCGAAGTTGTTGCATTGCAGCACCACGGTGACGATGTTCTTGCCGATGTCGTGTACGTCGCCCTTGACCGTGGCCATCACGATCTTGCCCTTGGGCCGGGTATTGCCGGCCTTGGCCTTTTCCGCCTCGATGTAGGGCACGAGATGCGCGACCGCCTGTTTCATCACGCGTGCCGATTTCACCACCTGCGGCAGGAACATCTTGCCCGCGCCGAACAGGTCGCCGACCACGTTCATGCCGGCCATCAGCGGGCCTTCGATCACTTCCACCGGTGACTGCGCCTGCTGGCGCGCTTCTTCGGTGTCCTCGACGATGTAGGTGGTGATGCCACGCACCAGCGCATGCGTCAGGCGCTCCTGCACCGAGTTGTTGCGCCAGGTCAGGTCTTCTACCAGCGACTTGGCGCTGCCCTTGACCGTCTCCGCCAGTGCGACCAGTTTTTCGCCCGCGTCGGGATGGCGGTTGAGCACCACGTCTTCCACCGCGTCGCGCAGTTCCTGCGGGATTTCTTCATACACGCCGAGCTGGCCGGCGTTGACGATGCCCATGGTCATGCCTGCCTTCACGGCGTGGTACAGGAACACGGTGTGAATTGCCTCGCGCACCGCCTCGTTGCCGCGGAAGCTGAAGGACACGTTCGATACGCCGCCGCTGACCTTGGCATACGGCAGGTTCTGGCGAATCCAGCGCGTGGCCTCGATGAAATCGACCGCGTAGTTGTTGTGTTCCTCGATGCCGGTCGCGATGGCAAAAATATTCGGATCGAAGATGATGTCTTCCGGCGGGAAGCCGATTCGGTTCACCAGGATGTCGTAGCTGCGCTGGCAGATGCCGATCTTGCGCTGGTAGCTGTCGGCCTGGCCCTGCTCGTCAAAGGCCATGACCACCGCTGCCGCGCCGTACTTGCGCACCAGCGCCGCGTGTTTGATGAAGGCATCTTCGCCTTCCTTGAGCGAGATCGAATTGACGATCGCCTTGCCCTGCACGCATTTCAGCCCGGCCTCGATCACATCCCACTTGGAGGAGTCGATCATCACCGGCACGCGGGCGATATCCGGCTCGGCCGCGATCAGATTGAGGAAACGCGTCATCGCGGCCTGCGCATCGAGCATGGCTTCGTCCATGTTGATGTCGATGACCTGTGCGCCATTTTCCACCTGCTGGTGCGCAACGCTGACCGCTTCGGCGTAGTTGCCGCTCAGGATCAGGCGCGCAAACATCTTCGAGCCTGTCACGTTGGTACGCTCGCCGACGTTGACGAACAGCGAGTCATCGCCGACGTTGAACGGCTCCAGCCCGGCCAAGCGCAACTTGTGCTCGATGGCAGGCAACCGGCGCGGCGGCACGTCCTTGAGCGCCTCGGCAATCGCCTTGATATGCGCGGGCGAGGTACCGCAGCAACCGCCCGCGATATTCAGGAACCCGCTGCTGGCGAATTCCTTCACCAAGCTTGCCGTCTTCTCGGGCAATTCATCGTAGCCGGTTTCCGACAACGGATTGGGCAGGCCGGCGTTGGGGTGTGCGCTGACGTAGCAGCTCGCCACGCGTGACAATTCCTCGACATAAGGCCGCATCAGTTCGGCGCCCAGCGCGCAATTCAGACCGATGGAGAGCGGCTTGGCGTGGGAGAGCGAGTTCCAGAACGCCTCGGTGGTCTGGCCGGACAAGGTTCTCCCGGAGGCGTCGGTGATGGTGCCCGAGATCATGATCGGAACACGCACATTGTTTTGCTCGAAATGGCGCTCGATCGCGAACAATGCGGCCTTGGCGTTGAGCGTGTCGAAGATCGTCTCCACCATCAGGATATCTGCGCCGCCGTCGAGCAGGCCGCGTACCGCTTCGGCATAACTTTCCACCAGCTCGTCGAAGGTGATGTTGCGCGCGCCGGGATCGTTCACATCGGGCGAAATTGAAGCGGTGCGCCCGGTCGGCCCGAGCACGCCGGCGACGAAGCGTGGCTTGTCTGGCGTGGAAAACTCATCGCACAGGCCGCGTGCCAGTTTGGCGCCAGCCACGTTCAGCTCGTATACCAGGTGCGCGAGGCCATAGTCCTCCATCGACACGGAGGTCGAGTTGAAGGTACAGGTCTCCAGAATGTCGGCGCCCGCTTCGAGATACTGGCGGTGAATGCCGCCGATGACGTGCGGCTGGGTCAGCAGCAGCAGGTCGTTGCAGCCTTTCACGTCGTGCGGATGATCGGCAAAATTCCGTCGCGGCCCGCTGTAATCACCGTGCAGGGCAGTGCCGCGATAGTGCGCCTCGGTCAGCTTGTACCGCTGGATCATCGTGCCCATGGCGCCGTCGAGAATCAGGATGCGTTGCCGGAGGAGTGCTTCAATCGGGTGGGTCGTGCTGGTCATGTTTGCCGCCATAAAATGAAGCGTGAATTCTAGCATGTGGGCCAGTACTAGGCAGACTGGGCAATTTGCGTTAAATTACCAAGCTAATCAGGGGCAAATCTGATTTTGACCTTGTGCCCTGAGGATGCCGAATCATTAAAGTACGTAAAACTTCGGGAGAGTTTTATGGACAAGCTGGTATGGACTGCCGCTCTGGATACTGGTATTGGCGTTATCGACAAGCAACACCGAAGAATCGTGGATTGCATCAACCAGTTGCACGATGCGCATGTCAATGGACACGACCGAGAGCAAATCTCCAACGTGATCGACGAGCTGGTGGATTACACCCTGTCCCATTTTTCCTTCGAAGAGGCCATGCAGGATGAAGCGAAATATCCTTTCTGCAAGGCGCACAAAAGAGTACACGAAACCTTTGCCAACCGCGTCAAGGATTATCAGGCCCGGTTCGCCCAGGGTGAGGACGTCTGCAAGGAATTGCACGTCCTGCTCGTTACCTGGCTGTTCAACCACATCACGCGTGAAGACGCCGACTATGTCGAAGACGTCAAAGCCGTGTTGCAGCGCGAAGAGCGCGAAGAGAAGAAGCACGGGTTCTTTGCCCGTATATTTCTCTAGCGTGTAAAGTACTTTCGATCCATCACCCCATCGGAAGATAATGCTAGCCGGCGCGCGATATCTTTGCTCGTCAGCAAAATGCCGCGCTGACGCATTACCAGACAATAGGGCGAAGCCCTTATTGAAACCCCGGCTGATCCACCGCATGCTTCACGCCCACTCAATTTTTTCCGGAGCACATCATGGGCAGGATTTACGCATTATTGGTGAGCATGGTCCTGCTGTTGCCCGCAGCCGCGCCGGCGGAGCAACAGGCCACGGTGAGAATCCGCGGGACCGTTGCTGCCGTTGCCGGCAACGAACTGCAGGTGAAGACGCGGGAAGGCAATGACCTGAAACTGGACATGACTGACAGCACCAAAGTCAACGTGCTGAAACCGATTAAAATGGAAGACATCAAGGAAGGCAGCTTCGTCGGTGTGACGGCAATTCAGACCGGCCCCGGCACGCCACTGCTGGCGCGCGAAGTGCACCTGTTTCCGGAAGTGCAACGCGGTACGGGCGAGGGGCATCGCGAGTGGGACCTCGAGCCGGGCTCAAGCATGACCAACGCTAATGTCGACGCAATCGTGAGCACCAACAACGGCAAGGAGCTGAAGCTCAGCTATAAGGGTGGCCGGCAGCAGATTGTGGTGCCGCAGGGCATCCCGCTCGTTACGTTCAGGTCCGGCGACAAATCGCTGCTCAAAGCGGGGGTCAAGGTATTCATCATCGCGCAGAAAGCTGCGGATGGACGGTTGGTGGCGCAACACATTCAGGTCGGGAAGGACGGGATAGCTCCGCCGATGTAACGCTCAACGCCGCAGATGGCTGCCGCCGTAGTTTTTCAACAGCCAGTTAAAAATTCAGGCGGCGATACTGTATCGCCTCGGCGATGTGTTTAACGGTAATACCGTTGGCTTCTTCCAGATCGGCGATGGTGCGCGCGACCTTGAGCACGCGGTGATAGGCGCGTGCTGACAGGTTGAGCCGGCTGATGGCCTGCTGCAGCAGCGCGGCACCGTGTTCATCAGGGATGCATAGCGCGTCGATTTCCGCCACGCTCAGCTGTGCATTGGCCTTGTTCTGGCGTGCCAGCTGATGCTGTCGTGCAATTTCGACGCGCGCCTGGATTATGGCGCTGGTTTCGCCATCTCCCTTGCTGATCAAATCTCCCTGCGCCAGTGCGGGCACTTCAATCTGGATATCGATGCGATCCAGCAATGGTCCGGAAATCTTGCTGCGGTAGCGCGCGACTTGGTCGGGGGTGCAGCGGCATTTGCCGTTGTGGTGTCCAAGATAACCGCAGGGGCAGGGGTTCATCGCCGCGATCAGCTGAAACTGCGCGGGAAAATCGGCCCGCCGCGCGGCGCGGGAGATGGTGATGCGGCCGGATTCCAGCGGTTCACGCAACACTTCCAGCACACTGCGCTCGAACTCCGTCAGTTCGTCAAGGAACAGCACGCCGTGCAAGGCCATCGAGATTTCGCCCGGGCGCGGGTTGCTGCCGCCTGTAAATTGGAACGCTTAATGCGACTATACCAAATTATAGGGGTGTAAGATGCGACTCGTGAATACGTGGCTAAAAATTGACCGCTCAACTACCGGAGTTCGTCGGATCCCGACTAATGTCAGGAGCCTGACGGGAGAGGTAAATGGACAAGAGTTCGAATCGTCGCTCGAACGAGACCTTCTTTTGCTGGTGCATTGGGATCACGGGGTTGAGTGGTATCAGAGCCAGCCCGTCAAAATTGACTATACCGATTCAAAAGGTAATGCCCGTAGCTATACTCCAGACCTGTTGGTTTTCTATAGGACAGTCGTGGGGAATGCCCCGCCTCATAAGACGCGAAAGCCATTGCTTTGCGAGGTCAAATACCGCGAGGATTTGATCAAACAGCGCGACCAGCTAAAACCAAAGTTTCGCGCCGCCCAAGACTACGCCAAAGCCAACGGCTACGAATTTCGAGTTCTAACTGAACGTGAAATCCGCACTGAATACCTGAAAAACATTCAGTTCCTTTGGTCCTATCGGTTCGCACCCTTTGAACCTCATCACTACGAAAAGCTGAAATCCGTTCTGCATGAATTGGAGGAAACCGACCCGCATACTTTGCTAGAGGCCTGCTATTCGTCCAAAACCCTGCGTGGCGAGGCATTGTGGACGCTTTGGTGTATGGTCGCTCGCGGCTGGGTAAAGTGTGACCTGCATGAACCGCTGACAATGAAGACGTGCATTTGGACTGAATTATGAGCAAGCTTTCGACCTTACGCATTATTCCGGGAATGACGGTTCGCTATGAAGGGATTCGCTATCAGGTAGTCGACTTGGCCAGTGCAACACGCGTAATACTCAAGGATGAACACGGTCGACTCAGAACTGTTGCTGCAATTGAATTGGTTCCAAACCTGGAGATACCGATTACACCTTTACCGGACATTGGCGCAATCAAACCCGACAGGTGGGAGCAAGCTATCGAAATTTATAACGCTATTGAGCCATTGGTTGCGCTGGGACCGGAAACCCGAACAAGGGCAGACGTTCAGAAAGTTGCAGATACGATCGAGAAACACATTGCCACGGTTTATCGGTGGCTTGATAGCTATGAGTCTACCGGCTTGCTTTCATCGCTAATGCGGAAACCCAGAAAGGATGCTGGCATAAAGCGTTTGGATGAACGTGTGGAAAAGATTGTCACCGAAACCATTGAAACGTTTTATCTAACCAAGCAAGTTCGGACACCAGCCAAAACAGCTTTCGAAGTCAGGAAAGTCTGTATTCAAAATGGACTGCCACCTCCTGATCCTTCGACCGTACGAAACCGGGTGTTCGAGATCAGTGAAGAATATCGACTGCGTCGTAGGAGGGGCTCCAAAGCGGCGCAGGAACGATTCCAGCCTATTCGCGGGGCCTTCCCTGGCGCCGATTTCCCACTGGCGGTCGTGCAGATAGACCATACTCCTGTGGATGTAATTATTGTTGATGATGAGCACCGCAAAGCGATAAAGCGCCCCTTTTTGACCATAGCCACGGACGTTTACAGCAAAATGTGCGTCGGCTTCTATTTATCCCTCGATAATCCCGGCGGTTTAGCAACTGGTCTGTGCATGTCGAGAGCCATCTTGGGCAAAGAGTCCTATCTCGCCAAACTGGGTTTGGATCAGCTTTCCTGGCCCTGTTGGGGCGTGATGCACAAGGTGCATACGGACAATGCAAAAGAATTCCGCGGGACGTTGCTGGGACATGCAACCAAGCAATATGGGATCGTTGCTGAACGCCGCCCAAAGGGTCGTCCACAGTATGGTGGAGACGTCGAACGCGCTTTCCGCACTTTCATGCACGAAGTAGATAATGAACTGCCGGGGACAACCTTTTCAAACGTGCAGGAGAAGCAGGAGTATGACTCTGAGGGGCGGGCTGTAATGACGCTGGATGCCTTGGAAAAATGGTTTACACTGTTTTTTCTTGGTTACTATCACCAAAGGCCGCACGCCGGAAACGACGGTATCCCTCCCATCGTGAAATGGGAGCGCGGTATTTTCGGGAACGAAACGATGAAAGGAACTGGCATACCTATGCGTGTGCCGGATGAAGAGCGACTAAGAATCGATTTCATGCCCTTCGTTATGCGCACCGTTCAGGAATATGGAATACAGATTATGGGAATTTCCTACTGGGCGGATGCGCTTCGGCAGTTTATACATTCACAAGCTCCGCAGACGAGAGCTCTGAAGCAGGAGTTCATCTGTCGCTATGATCCGCGCGATCTCAGCAAAATATGGGTGTTCGAGCCAAAGTCGGATAAGTATATCGAGGCACCCTATCGAGACCTGTCGCGTGCTCCGATCAGTTTGTGGGAACTTAAAGATGCGAAACGGCATTTGCGCGCAGAGTCCAAATCAGTCACCAACGAAGAGCTAATTTTTAAGACGATTGATCAGATGCGTGCGCTTGTTGAAAGCGAGTCCGCGAAGACCAAAGCTGCACGAACCAAGCGCCAGAGGCGCAAACAATGGGATGCAGCCCCAAAGATTTCACTTGAGAGGGCAACGAAGGCATCCGCGGGAAAAACGCCGCATCTTTCGGACCAAATCACAGAACTGGAAGAATTCACACCATTTGATGGAATTCGGGAGTCCTGATGAGCATCCCGGACAGGAATGTATCCAGTAGAGCAGCTGCACTTCTTGACGCTTCCGATGAGGAAAGGCTAAGGCATATCGATAAGCCGGTATTTATTCCTTATAGGCGAGCCTCCGAAATTCTGGAGGAGATGGAGGATCTACTTAATCATCCGAAAACAAACCGGATGCCTAACATTCTGATCGTTGGCCGTCCAGACAATGGTAAGACAGAAATTCTGAAGGAATTCCTGGTTCGTCATCCAGCCGAGGATCGGCGGGAATTCGATACTGTCTATGCGCCGGTAATCTATATCCAGGCGCCACCAGGGCCTAATGAGAGCATATTCCTGAATAAAATGTTGAGGATGCTTGGGGCGAGCGTGAAACAGAACGACGATCCGGGCCAGAAGCTAGATCGGCTATTGGATATTCTTCCTCAAATTCAGACAAAAATTCTAATGATTGACGAATTAAATGCCCTACTGGCAGGAAGCGTAACCAAACAGCGTTTCTTTCTCAACATGTTGAAGTACATCAGCAACGAACTGAAAATCAGTATTGTTGCCGCGGGTACTCCTGAAGCCGAATACGCCCTTGGAAGTGACCCCCAATACAAGAGTCGCTTTCCCTTGAGGCCACTCCCTCGTTGGCAAGAAGGGCAGAACTTCAGGAAGCTTCTGTACAACTTTGAGTATGTTCTACCTCTCCGCCAGGCATCGGAGATATACAAAGGCGAGATTCCAGGCAAGTTGTACGGGCTAAGCGAGGGGGTTATTGGCGAGGTGGCCAAGATTCTGCGAAGTGCGGCCAAGCATGCCATCAAAACCAAGAAAGAGCACATCACCATGGAGGTGATTGCGGAATGTCCATATGTAGCTCGTAAGGCAGACGCAGATGACCTATCGCTCTGACGTACTTTATGGATTGAGTGGCACGTTATGGCCAATCCACCTGAAGCCGCTGCCCGATGAATTGTTGAGCTCCTGGATTGTGCGCTTGGCGCATGCGCATAGGTACAAAGTCCAGACCATGAGTAGCCTGTTGTTTGGCAGGGATGTCACGATCTGGAATCGGGATGTCGATCGCGTCGCTCCAGCAAAGATTGGCGAGGTGCTTGTTCATGCGACAGGGGCTTCCGTCGATCAATTCGAAAGCTCAACGTTGAGAGGATACGAAGGGACTTTGATGGAACGGCACACCATCACCGGTGTGTGCAGGTGGGTAGTGCCATTGGGGATATTTCACCGCGCCCGCAAGCGCTCCGGCTTGATGTTCTGTCCGCAATGTTTGGATCAGGATACCCAGCCTTATTTCAGGCGGCGATGGCGCTTGGCGTTATCAACAGTTTGCAGCGAGCATGAATGCTATTTGTTGGATGCATGCCCACGATGCCAAGCGCCATTGGCTCCACACCGCGTTGATATGCAAGGCAGGCAAGTTTACCCATGCGGTGACTTGAACGTGCATTGCTGGAAATGTGGATTTGACCTTCGGGACAGTCAGCAGACAAATAGACCTTCTGAGCTCCACGTACAATTTCAGGCGCAGTTGGATGCTGTGCTGCAAAATGGTTATGCGAATTGGGCTGGCAATCCTTCCATGCACTCCCTAGTTTTCTTTGAAGGACTTCGCTCTTTGATCGCGGGAATTACTTCACGGCATACACAGGAACGACTAAAAGGAACTACCAAATGGAGTAGTGTTGATTTGAGCACATGGCCCTGTGCAGAGCTTGAAATGGCATCGTTACCGATGCGGCGGAAGCTATTTAACTGGCTTGCCTCATTGTTAGAAAGCTGGCCTGTTAACTTTGTAACATTGATTCGTGAAAACAAATTGCGCTATGCCGATTTGAAGGGAGACAGCGATCATCGATCATATTGGTACGAGGATGTTATTCGGCGCGAGGCCAGCGGAGGGCATGCGCCAATCAGCCATATGGAAGCTGAGGCCATTGCGGGCGCTGTAGAGGCCAGGCTTGGGCGATTTAGCGGCACGGCGGCAAGGATACTTTCTGGCCGCGATATCGTTAATCATGTGGTTGATCGCCTCCCACAGCCTATTTCAGATGAGGTATATGAGGACCTGTTGACCAGCATTGATCACCAGATCGCCGGCACGCTGGATAAAATCAAACGCGCTGCCCTGATCCGAGATAAGGTCATGTTTGCTGCTGGCCGGCTGTTTGGACTTAGCGAAGCCGAACTGGCCGGTTTAACGCTGGAGCAAGTGCGTGCGCTCGTTCTGGAGAGGGAGAGCCCGAATTTCTCTGATGTCGCAAAAACGCAAGCCCAGGCGCGAGCCTGGATTGAATGGTATTGGAAGAATATTCGCCCCTTCTTGCAACCGAGAAATTGCACTAGAAACATATTTACGTCCTATAGAACTCGGAAGGGGCTTGGGCACAGTTCGATTGGAGCCATGTTTCAGCAGACAGTTAACAGGGCCTTTCTACAAAGATCGATTCGGAGTTATTCATGTTGGCGGAGCACAACTTCTTGGCAATGGCTGCATAAGGAAAATCACTTGCCAAGTTGAACAAAACCAATCACATATTTACCTGACTAGATTAGTCGCAAAGTCATGTTTCCTGAAATTGTTTTGTGATATTCTGAAAATAAACCTTACTAGCAAAAAGGGTTAATGGGGTTCCATTACTCCAAATTCTTGCCGCCAGGAAGAGTTTATTTTGTTCAGCAGCGGCTCTGGCTTTGAGTGTTTTGAGTGTTTGTTGAAGAGCTGGATATAGATTGGCGAGGAGGGTCAAATGCAGTTTAGGCGTAGGCTAATAAGCAGATTGATTGCAACATCTTGTCTGTGTCTATTTCTAGTTCAGCCAACTGTATCGGACGCGGCGTGCGCAAGAAAAGCCAATGGCGTTATATATTGCGATGCGGTATCTGATCTATTGACTGTAATCCATAACGTTGCTTTGGCTTCTTTCAACTATGACTATACCGTTCAGCTGTTGCTATCTCAGCACTTTGGATATAACGGGAAGTGTCCAACGGGCCAATGGGCTGGGTTGTTGGCGAACGGGAGTGGCTGGGGCGATAAGTCTGGCTGGTTGCAGGCAACATTAAGCACTGGCACATATGAATTCTATGCTGTTTTCTGTCCTACCGGAAAAGAGTATGTCCCCACTAAAAACAATGGTTGTCCAAAGACAACTGCTGGAACCAATCCGTGCAATGCGGCTAATGGAAATAAATACCAACGTGAAACGGATTATATTGGGGCGGGGGGCTACCCGCTGAAATTCGAGCGCGTGTATAACAGCACCGAACCCATATCTTCGTCAGTTGGTAGCCATTGGAATAGTAATTATGACCAAACAGTTCAGTCAATTACTACCGGGATTTACACATCTGCCAAAGTGATTAGATCTGATGGCAACCAATATTCGTTTGATTTTGCAAACACTAACTCGGCGCAAAGTGACGCAGATGTAGTTGGACAGCTAATAAAATCGGGGATTGACGCCTCGGGCTATCCGACGGGGTGGACGTACATTAACGAGCAGGACGAAACGGAAACTTACAACGCTGCAGGGAAGCTCATTTCGATCACCAACCGCGCCGGACAATCTCAAACGCTGACATACAGCGATGGCACTGCGGGAGCCAATGGTGGTTACGTATTGGACACTACAGGCACGCCGACTACAACGGTTTTACCTGCTGGAAGGTTAATTCGGGTCGCCGATTCTGCAGGACGCGTGCTTCAGTTTGGCTATGACACCGCGGGCCGTATCACCAGGGTGACGGATCCAGGCGGAGGAGTATACGCCTATACATACAGTGGCCCGCTTGCCACGGACAACCTTAACAGCGTCACTTATCCTGACGGTAGCACGCGAACCTATTTGTATGGCGAGACAGCCAACGTTTCAGCAACACCCAACGCCGGCGTAAGCTATGCTCACGCATTAACCGGCATCATCGACGAGAATAGCAGCCGGTATGCCGGTTGGACCTATGATGCGGCGGGACGCGCTACTTCCTCCGAGCGCGGCGCCCCAGGCGGCGGCATCGGTAAGGTTAGCCTAGCCTATGGCCCGACGGACGCCAATGGCAATAGAACCACCAGTGTCACTGATGCCAATGGTGTCACCCGCGACTACAGTTTCGCGACCAGCCTGGGCGTGGTCAGAAACACCGGTGTTACGGGACAACCCTGCAATGGCTGCAACGCCACCCTTACTTATGATGCCAACGGCAACATATCAAGTCGGACCGACTTCAATGGCAACAAAATCTGCTATTCCTACGACCTGACGCGCAACCTGGAAACAACCAGGCTGGAGGGAATGTCTCCAGGGACAAGCTGTCCCACCGATCTCACAGCTTACGCGCCGTCGACGACGGCAGGCAGCGCTGAACGAAAAATTACTACCCAATGGCATGCAAGCCTACGACTGCCTCTAGCTATAGCAGAACCTTTGAGAATTACGAACTATACCTATGATGCAAAGGGTAGCCTCCTTGGCAGAGCTATCCAGCCGACCACGGATGCAACCGGCGGAGCCGGCGTGACTGCTGCCGCCAACGGTACCGCGCGCACCACCACCTATACTTACAACACCGCCGGCCAGGTGTTGACCATCGATGGTCCGCGCACCGATGTGACTGACGTAACCAACTATGGCTACGACGCGCAAGGCAACCTCGTCAGCGTCA
>DASSQR010000066.1:0-9736 GCA_035702405.1 Gallionella sp.
AAGGAGCGCATCATGGGCGTAACAAACCAGCAGTACGGGACTCGCATCGATGAAATCGCCGCGGGGATTTACCGGATCAGCACTCCGGTCAGCAGCGTTCCGGGCGGTTTCTCATTCAACCAGTATTTGCTCATGGACGAACAACCGCTGCTGTTTCACACCGGGCCACGGAAAATGCATGCGCTGGTGCAGGAAGCCATGGCGACCGTCATTGATATCAAGAGCCTGCGGTTCATCGGATTCTCCCACTACGAATCCGACGAGTGCGGGTCGCTGGCCGAATTTCTTGCTCTTGCCCCGAATGCTGTGCCGTTGTGCGGTCGGGTCAACGCAATGATCAATGGCGACTGTTTCGGCAAGAAGGCACACGTCTTGGCCGATGGCGAGGCGCTGATCACAGGCCAACGGCACCTGCGCTGGTTTGATACCCCGCATCTGCCCCACGCCTGGGAATGCGGGTATCTGATGGAGGAAACCAGTCATACTCTTTTGTGTGGTGACCTGTTTACCCAGGGCGGCGCAGATCTGCCTGCGCTTGCCGCCTCGGATATACTCGAACCGAGCGAATCGTTCCGGAAACAAATGGACTACTATTCGCACACCAAGCATGTCCGTCCAATGATGGCGCGCCTGGCGGCAGCCAAGCCCACTTTACTTGCCTGCATGCATGGCAGCGCCTGGCAGGGGGATGGCGGTAAACTGCTCCTGGAACTTGCCGAGGCACTGGATCGTGACAATATTGATACCGCGCCGGCGCCGTCACATCCGTTGACCTGAGGTTCCTTACCTATTGGCGCGGAATCAGGGATCAGCTCCGCGCGAGTGCCGTTGAGTCCGGCCAACTCACGCAGCCTCAACACGCATTTTCGCCGCAACGAATGAATTTGTCCTTATCCCAGCTGCAGCCAAACGTGCCTTGTTTGCAGCAGTTGCCACCGACGGGAGTGGACCGGCACTTGACCGCCGGTACTGGTTTTCTTGGCAACCCACTGGGTGAGGCTGACTGGGTCTTGGCATAGGCGTTTTTTGTAAATTCCGCATGTTCCGCCAGCATGCTGGTTGGCGCTGAACTTTGCGGGCTTCCGGTTGCGGTATGGATGCCTGCCAATAGCAGGCACAAACCGATGAGTGGGAATATCTTCATGGAATTCTCCTTGATTGTGTGTTGGTGCAGGCCATATTGAAGACCGGCCAATCACAATCACATTTTGGTGTACGTGATAAGGTTCAATGATGCTCCCTGTGGGTCCTGAATTACGCAGAACCGTCCGACATTGGGGATGTCACGCGGCGGGACAAGGACTTTTGCGCCAAGCTGTTCCGCAAGTTTCGCCGACGTATCGACATCGTCGACCGTGACGTAGGCGCCCCATGCCGGCGGCATTCCCTGTGCCTCGGCGGGAATCTGCATGATGCCGCCAATCCCGGTTCCGGCGATCTTGACCACGGTATAGGTCATTCCCGGCATCGACATCTCCTCGCTCTCCCAGCCGAATAGCTTGGTGTAGAAGGTCTTGGCAGCGGGTACATCGGTGGTCATCAGTTCGCACCAGCTGAAGGTTCCGTGTTTGAATGGCTCGCTCATGGTTTTGCTCCTCTATTTGATGAGAAATCCATCGGTGTCGTAACGTCACGGGCCAATCCCCTCATCGCTCACCGCGCCGCTGACATTGTCGATTACGATCGGCGTTTCAAAGTAGGCAAAGCCCGGTTCGCTTCCGAAGATTTCCCGGATCTTTTACTGATACCCCTCACCGTGCCAGCGTTTCGCATCATCCAGGCGACGCCACAGGTAGACGCCGCCACCCTGTTTCTTCACCGGATCATAAAGGTAATACTTGCGCACCAGATCCGGATTCTGCCGCCAGACCTCCACGCTTTTCCGAAAGGCGCTGGCAACCTGTTCTCGTGTCAGTGCTGCGGAGAGATTGAAAGTGACGATCTCGGTAATCATGTCAATTCTCCTGTCGAATGTTTACCGGTACGTGACAGGTGATACACCCGGCAATCCTTAAAGGGTTCGCCAAAGTTCAAAGGACTTTTCCTTGGCGATTTTCCCATCCCGCATCTCGAAGATGTGCGCGAGGTGCAGCTCGATCTTGCTGCCCGGCGTGGCGTGCGCATTTTTGAAGCCGTTTCCAGTCAGCGTGAAACGGACGATCGTGTCGTCCACCACGCGATCTTCGGTGGCGAAGCGATCAATCGGAAAGATTTCCAGGTCACAAAGCGAGGCAGCCATGGCGCGGTAGTTGTTGCCGATCTCCTCTTTGCCGGTAAAGCGGAGACCGCGCGCAGGACATTCCCACACAGCGTCATCGGTATAGAGCTTCAGCGCATCATCGACATTGCTCAGTTCAAGGCGAAAATGGTTATCGACGACTGCCAGATTAGTCTGGATGATGCTCGGGTTCATTGGGAGTCTCCTTGCGCCAAACCGGGCGGGCGGTTTGCATCACCATATCTACCGTTGTTGCCGGAAGCAATAAGGTGAAGTGCGTAGCCGGACCCGTGGTGCGGCCTGGTGCGTCGAAGGAGCAATGCAGAAACGGCTTACTGCAGGCGTTGCCCGAACCGGTCCGGGCGCGGCAGCCAATTGCCCTTGATATCGGCCGAGACAAGGACGTGATTGGCCTGTCCGATTAGCAGATGGCGCGGCACGAAACCGAAGTAGCGCGAATCGGCGCTGTTGTCGCGGTTGTCGCCCAGCGCGAGGAAACTGTCGCGGGGAACCGTTACCGGACCGAAGGAGTTCCTCGCAGCCACGCCGGCAAGCAGCTGGATGCGCCGCTGATGTTGCCCGACGGTTTCGGTCAGCCGCATCGCCTTGATGTAGCCCTGAGGTTCGATCGGCTCGAGCAATACCTCCGGCTCATCGTATGCGGCGGCCTCACCGTTGACGAAGATAACTTCGTCCCGCATTTCCACCTGATCGCCCGGCAACGCGACGATGCGCTTGATGAGGCGGGTGCCATCCTTCGGGGATGAGAAGGTTACGATGTCTCCGCGTTTCGGGTCGGCGACATGTGCGACGATGATGTCCGTCAGGGGTAGCTTTACGTCGTATGCAAGGCGGTTGACGAACACGACATCGCCCTCGAGCAGGTTCGGGCGCATCGAACCCGATCCCCTCGGGTTCCAGTCGGCGATGGCGGTTCGGAACAATCCGAAACAGAGCAGAAAAATGAGATAACCGCGATTACGTTTGATCCAGTTTTTCATCGTGCACCTATCGGAAGAAATATTTAGCACGCATCCTGCCGCGCATCTGCACAAATGGCAAGACCTGAGGTGCAGGAGTGTGGGGGGCGGAAAACAATCGTGCGGCCCAACCTTGATCGATCCCAAAGAGGTGTGGCGAATAATACCTAATGGCTAGGCCGGAATATATAGGCAATCTGGCATATATGTTTTTGCGAAACAATCAGATACAGTTCGCTCCGAGTGTTGAGGTTCTGAGTTGCAAAACTCGCCTTTTCATACTCTCCTCCTAGTTTGGGCGACCGCAATGGTCGCCCACTTTTTTTTCGTGAAACGGAAACGCTGTGTTTGGGAGGTGCGATAATCGGCCGCTTTAACCAATCAGGGAAATATCTATGGGCTTGGGGCCGGTGATGCTGGATGTGCTGGGTACGCAACTGACCGCAGAAGACGAGGCGCGGTTGCGGCACCCGCTGGTAGGCGGAGTAATATTGTTTGCGCGCAACTATCAGTCGCCCGGCCAGCTCGTCGAGCTGACTGCGGCCATCCGCGCAGTGCGCACGCCGCCGCTGCTGATCGCCGTGGATCACGAAGGCGGCCGGGTGCAGCGGTTCCGCGAAGGCTTTACCCGGATTCCTGCGATGCGCGAACTCGGCAAGATCTGGGATAAACATCCGCAGCGTGCCCGGCATCTGGCGCAGCAGGTGGGTTACGTGCTGGCGGCGGAATTGCGCGCGTGCGGTGTGGACTTCAGTTTTACGCCGGTGCTGGATGTCGATTACGGGCAGAGCAGCGTGATCGGCGACCGCGCATTTCACCACGATCCGCAAGCAATCGCCGAGCTTGCGCACAATCTGATGCTGGGGTTGAGGCAGGGCGGCATGCACACGGTCGGCAAGCATTTTCCCGGGCACGGGTACGTACAGGCCGATTCGCATCTGGACATTCCGGTGGACGAGCGCGAGTTCGTCGATATCGAAATGTCTGACCTGGTGCCATTTCAGCAGATGGTGGACTACGGCCTCAACGCGGTGATGCCGGCGCATGTGATCTATCCCAAAGTGGATAGCCGCCCGGCCGGATTTTCTCCCGTCTGGCTGAAGGATATTTTGCGCGGCCAGTTGGGATTCGGCGGCTGCATTTTCAGTGACGACCTCAGCATGGAAGGCGCGACGGTTGCTGGAAACATCGTACGGCGTGCCGAAGCGGCGCTGCAGGCAGGTTGTGACATGGTGCTGGTATGCAACAAGCCGGCCGCGGCAGATGAGTTATTAAAGGGTTTGCACTGGGAGATGCCTGCCACCAGCAAGGCGCGGCTGGCCCAGATGCGGGGCACGGCACATCCAGAGTCGCTCGACCGGTTGCATGAACAGCATCATTTTCTCAAGGCGCAGGAAGAAGTGGCGACCATTGGTGTTGGCAACGCGGAATTGCCTTTGGCCTGACTTCAATTCGTATGGGAGCGTTTATCCGTCCCTCCGGTGATTTGATCGCAGGCACACTATTTTCTCGTCTTCTGTTGTTATCGGCGCCTGATGCTTATTTCCACGTCATGCGAACGCTTCGGCGTGTGTCACCGACCGGTTGCATGAGATAATCCGCAATATCTACCGAATATTTGGTTATGATTTTTTCTATGAGCGAACTACAAGCAGCCTTGGTGGCAATTGGTTTCGGCGTGATCATAGCGGTGTATGCCTTTGGCTGGTGGCAACAACGACAATACCGACGCAAGTTCGGTGCACAATTTCAGGCGGCCCACGCCGATGCACTCTATCAGGAGCCGGTGACCAATGTTGCAGTCCCCGTCCAGACAGTGGTACCGGGCGATGAGCCGGATGAGGCGGCAGACCCGATTGTTGTGAGGGCGGAGGAGCCGCCGGCAGAGGTTGCCGCGGAACCGCCAACCGTGACCGTGCTTGACGAAACCTGCGCCCTGCTCGATGCGCGCCGTGACTTCATCATCGAATTGCAGCTCGCGGAACCCTCGCCGGCGGTGATTCTTGATGGATTGTGGCAGCGCAAATTCGATTTCGGTAAACCGGTACAGGTGTGCGGCCTGATGCTGGCGGCAGCACAATGGGAGCGTGCCATTGCGGAGAGTCAGACTTTGTACCGGCGCTTCCGGATTGCGCTGCAGCTGGTGGATCGCGGCGGTGTCATCAGCGCGGCGAAACTGGCGGACTTTCGCGATCTGGTGCAAGGGATTGCCAAATCCATCAAGGCCGATGCGACGGTGCCTGACGTTCACGAGACCCACCGTTGCGCGACCGAACTCGATGCATTGTGTGCCGAGGTAGACCAGATGGTCGGGATCAACCTCGTACCCCCGGGTGAGCGTTTGCTTTCCGGAACCAAGGTGGCTCAAGTCGCCGCGTTACATGGCATGAAGCTGGAAGCGGACGGTGCATTTCATTTGCTGAATGCGCAGGGCCACAGCCTGTTCAGCCTGATCAATCAGGATAGCAAACCGTTTCAGCATCACTCGCTGGATATGTTCGGCACGCCGGGCATCACCCTGCTGCTGGACGTGCCGCGTGTGGAGCATCCGGCGGTTCAGTTCGACCAGATGATTCGCGTCGCACACGAGATGTCCAGGGAGTTACAGACCAATATGGTGGATGACAACCGGGTGGTGTTGAGTGATGCCGGCTTGTCGCGCATCCGGGCGCAGATCGCGACGGTCGATGACAAGATGTGCGAGAACCATCTCCCACCCGGCAGTGCCCAGACGCGACGCCTGTTTTCCTGATGAGTATCGCCGATCGCATGGCGCAATTGCGCACCGAAATCGAACAGCACAATTATCGTTATTATGTGCTGGACAATCCGTCCATCTCCGATGCGGAATTTGACCAGCTGTTTCGCGAGCTGCAAAAACTCGAAGCCCAACATCCCGAACTCGTAACGCCCGATTCGCCGACCCAGCGGGTCGGGGCTGCACCGCTGAAAACCTTTGCGGAAGTGCAGCATCGGACGCCGATGCTGTCGCTGAACAATGCCTTCGATGAGGACGAAGTGCGTGCCTTCGATGCACGCATTTGCGAGGCGCTCGGCGTGAAGCAGGTGGAATATGCAGTCGAACCCAAATTCGACGGACTGGCGATTACGCTGACCTACCGCGACGGAATATTCGTGCAGGGCGCGACGCGCGGTGACGGCTATGTGGGCGAGGACGTCACGGAAAATTTGCGTACCGTGCGCGCGATTCCGTTACGACTCGCCAAACCGGTCAAGGACGTGGAGGTGCGCGGCGAAGTGATGATGTTCAAGCGCGATTTTGCGCGGCTGAACGAAGAACAGCGCGCGCGGGGCGAAAAGGAATTTGCCAATCCGCGCAATGCTGCTGCGGGTTCGCTGCGCCAGCTCGATTCGCGCATTACTGCCAGCCGCCGCCTGAGCTTTTTTGCGTATGGCACCGGCGTGTGCGAGGGCCTGAAACTGCCCGGGCAGCACGATCAGCAGATGGCGTTGCTGCAGCAGTGGGGGATGCCGGTTGCGCAGCAGCGCCGGGTCGTGCTGGGTGTGGCCGGATTGCTAAATTACTACCGCGAGATCGGTGCGCAACGTGCTGGCTTGCCGTTCGATATCGATGGCGTGGTATACAAGGTCAACGACATTGCGCTGCAGCAGCAGCTTGGCTTTGTCTCGCGCGCGCCGCGCTTTGCCGTCGCGCACAAGTTTCCGGCGGAAGAGATGATGACCCAATTGCTGGATATCGAGGTGCAGGTCGGCCGCACCGGTGCCTTGACGCCGGTGGCGCGGCTCGCGCCGGTATTCGTCGGCGGGGTGACCGTGACCAATGCCACTTTGCACAATGAGGACGAAATTCGCCGCAAGGATGTGCGCATCAATGACACCGTGGTGGTGCGCCGTGCCGGCGATGTGATTCCGGAAGTGGCGCGCGTCGTGCTGGAAAAACGGCCCGCGAATGCGCGCGAATTCGTGATGCCGCAACGGTGCCCGGTGTGCGGCTCCCATGTCGTTCGCGAAGAAGACGAGGCGGCATCCCGTTGCACCGGCGGCCTCTTTTGCCCGGCGCAGCGTCGGCGTGCATTGCAGCATTTTGCCAGCCGCCGCGCGATGGATATTGAAGGCTTTGGCGAGAAGCTGGTCGAACAGCTGGTGGATGCACAACTTGTCGATACGCCCGCCGATATTTATGACGCAAATAAACTGAACCTGCCGGTGCTGGCAAATCTGGAACGCATGGCCGAAAAATCCGCGCAGAATTTGCTGGATGCGATTGAAGGCAGCAAGCACACTACCTTGGCCCGCTTTATTTATGCGCTCGGCATCCGCAACGTCGGCGAAGCGACGGCGAAGGATCTGGCGCAGCACTTTGGCTCGCTGGACGAGCTGCAGGCGGCGGATGTGGCTGGCCTGCAACAGGTGCGCGATGTCGGGCCGGTAGTGGCACAGAGCATTGCCGACTTTTTTGCGGAAGCGCATAACCGCGAGGTCATCCGGAAGCTGCGCGCGAGCGGGGTGTCGTGGCCGGAGCACGAGGCGAAACGGCAGGAAAGTTTATTGTTCAGTGGCAAGACCTTTGTGCTGACCGGCACGCTTGTGGCAATGACGCGCGATCAGGCCACGGACCGACTCGAAGCGCTCGGCGCCAAGGTCAGCGGCAGCGTGTCGAAAAAGACCGATTATGTGGTGGCCGGTACTGAGTCTGGCAGCAAGCTGGACAAAGCGCGTGAGTTGGGCGTGACGGTATTGGATGAGCAGGAATTTTTGGCATTATTGGAAAAATGATGAAGAAGATTACTAAGGCTGTGTTCCCCGTAGCCGGCATGGGTAGCCGCTTTCTGCCCGCGACCAAGGCCAGTCCGAAGGAGATGATGCCGATCGTGGACAAGCCGCTGATCCAGTATGCGGTGGAAGAAGCAGTGGCGGCGGGTATTACCGATATGGTGTTCATCACCGGGCGCAACAAGCGCGCGATCGAAGATCATTTCGACAAGGCCTATGAGCTTGAAGCCGAACTGGAGATGCGCGGCAAGGAGGAATTGCTGCGCATCGTGCGCGAAGTGATTCCCGCCCATATCAACTGCATCTACATCCGCCAGGCCGCAGCGCTGGGGCTGGGGCATGCAGTGCTGTGTGCCAAGCCGGTGATACAGGATGAGCCGTTCGCCGTAATTCTTGCGGACGATCTGATCGACGGTGATACCCCGATCGTCAAGCAAATGGTGGATGTTTTTGGGACACATCAGTGTTCGATTCTGGGGGTGCAAAATGTGCCGCGTGATCAGACACGCCAGTATGGCATTGTCGATGCGACTCCTCTGGAGGCGGACTTGGAGCAAGTGCATGGAATTGTCGAAAAGCCGAAGCCGGAAGATGCCCCCTCGACCCTCGCGGTGGTAGGACGTTACGTTCTCACGCCGCGCATTTTCCATCACCTGGAAAAAGTGCAGGCCGGGGCGGGCGGTGAGATTCAGTTAACTGACGGCATCGCTGCGCTGATCCGGGAAGAACAGCTGCTGGCCTATCGCTTCAAGGGGATCCGCTATGATTGCGGCTCCAAGCTGGGATATCTGCAGGCGCAGGTGGCCTTCGGTTTGCGCCATCAAGAATTGCGTGATGAGTTCGCTGCATATCTTCGCAGCCTGAAGTAAGCTGCCGGCATTAGACGATGAGCGTTTCCATCCAGCGCGCCCGCGAGATTCTGCAACAGGCCGACCTGTTGTATTCGGAACAGCAGGTGCAGGCAGCGTTGCAGCGCATTGCGCAGCAGATCAATGCCGTGCTGGCGGACCAGCAGCCGCTGGTACTGGCGGTGATGAGCGGCGCTGCGGTGTTCAGCGGACAATTGCTCCCGTTGCTGAATTGCGCACTGGAATTCGGCTATGTCGATGTGTCGCGTTATGGCAATGCTCAGTCTGGCGGCGCCGTGCAGTGGAGGGTGGAACCGCCCGAGCAGGTGCGTGGACGCGTGGTGCTGGTGCTGGACGATATTCTGGACGAAGGACATACCCTGGCAGCAATCCATCGGCGCGTGACGGAACTGGGTGCCATCCGCGTTTACAGCGCGGTGCTGGCCGACAAACGGCACGGCCGGGGTAAGGCCATCCATGCGGATTTCATTGGGCTGGAATTGCCGGACCGGTTTGCGTTCGGTTATGGTATGGATATCGCGGGGGTATGGCGCAACCTGCCTGCCATCTATGCGGTAAAGGACACGAATGAAGAGTTGGAGTAAGGCACGCAGCGCAATCGAAGACTGGCGCCGTCTTTGGCTGTGGCATGGAGACTAGTAAAAGGGGGCGAGTATGTTGGCAATTATCGGTGGTCGCGGCCTCACGAAACTGGCGAATCTGGAAATCACCCATCGTCAGGTGATGCGCACACCCTATGGCGAACCGTCCGGTGCCTTTCTGTTCGGCACACTGAATCAGCATGAAGTGATTTTTCTGGCGCGGCACGGGTATGGTTACACCATTCCGCCGCATCTGGTGAACTATCGCGCCAATTTGTGGGCATTGCGCGAACAGGGCGTGACGGAACTGGGTGCCATCCGCGTTTACAGCGC
>DASSQR010000067.1:0-12060 GCA_035702405.1 Gallionella sp.
GCTCCAGCCCCAGCCCCAGCCCCAGCCCCAGCCCCAGCCCCGGCTCCAGCCCCAGCCCCGGCTCCGGCTCCGGCACCAGCTCCGGCTCCGACCTTGGGAATGTCCGTGCAACCGGCGGCGATTTTGTTTGAGGCACCTCAACCTGTTGGTACTGTTAGCCCGGCGGGGGCGATGCAGGTTCAGTTGAGTAACGACGGGCGGACAGTTCTTCAGATTCCGGCCATCATGATCGGAGGCATGAATGCCGCAGACTTTGTCCAAACGAACAACTGCGGTACCAGCCTGCCCGGCGGTGCGAGTTGCCTGATTGACGTGCAGTTTAAGCCATCCGCAGCTGGCGCCAGGAGTGGAACTCTGATGGCAGGAACCATGACAGTCACATTGAGTGGAACCGGCCAATAGCGATCAAGCGCTGCACTGCCCGCAGAATTTGCAGCGGGCAGTGCAGCAACTCTGAAATATTCCAAGGAAAGTCAGGATGGCGAACCTGGTTGAGATGACTTAATTTTTTGGGAGGCCGGAAATGGAACCTGTTATGAAAATCATCTGTTGTGGCGTGGTACTCACGTTATTACAGAATGGCAGCGTAGCTGGCGAAATTACGGATTCAACCCCCGATGCCGCACGCGCAGCAAGGCTTGCGCAATCCCCCGGGGGTGCTGATGCATCCGTCCTGACCGGAGACGATAACGGATTCGTGTCGTCAGATCAGAAAATACCTATCGTCGCCCAACCTGAAGATGTTGATGAGGCGAAGGTGGAAAAACGTCTGGAGGAGAAATCGATCCGCACCGAACAAAGGATTGCGGATGCGGAAAAGGATGTGGCCGACAGAAATAGGGATGTGCAGCAGCATCAGGAAGGCAAAGCGGTCAGGTAACTTGCGGATCACACGTGCAGTCCCGGCTCGAGTTTATCGGATCATTTCTGATGCGTGGCGGAGAAATACAGTATCCACTTTGCTGTCGGTAGGGTTTTGCTTTAGAGCATTGAGCTGTTTTTGTGCGCAACAATTAACACTGTTTTGGGCTACGGCTGCCATCCAGGCAGCATGCTTGTGGGGCAATTCCTGTTCCGCGCAGCGAAAATTCATTTTCTCTCGGGCTCGATGGCTGCATGTAGCGAGAGGAACCGGCAAATGAAGGGGGCGCAAATGTTGAATCATCGGCTAACAACGACGTGCTGCCGGATTTTAGGTCTGCTCGGCGCCGTGCTGATCTTCCCTGCCTGGGCTACGCCAACAGATCCTCTGGGTGACGAGGTAGAGGCGGGTCGACGCATCTATCAGGAGGGAATATTGCCCTCTGGAGTGCCGCTACAAGGGGTGCGCTGGGTCGGAGCGATGGTTTCGGGGCGTAGTGCAGCCTGCATAAACTGCCATCGGCGCAGCGGCATGGGGTCGGTCGAGGGGGATATTCAGGTGCCGCCCATTACCGGCAAGGCATTGTTCGGCAATGGCAGCCAGGTTATCGCGACCATGGATCCACGCATGGGCAGAGCGTGGAACCGGAAACACGATCCCTATAACGAGGTCACGCTCGCAGAGGCTCTGCGCCACGGCACCAGCGTCAGCGGTGAGACAATGAATGTTGCCATGCCACGCTATACTTTGAGTGATCGCGAAATTGCGGCACTTTCGTCCTACCTCAAGCAGTTGTCGAACCAGTGGTCACCCGGCGTCGGTGCCGAGACCATACGCTTTGCGACCGTCGTCACGCCGGATGTGGTGCCGGAGCGCAAAAAGATATTACTCGATATGCTGCACTCCGCGTTTGCCCAGAAGAACGGCAGCACGGTGACCAGGCAACGGGGCGGGCGGCGTCACATGGTGTCGGCGGCAGAGATGGTATTGGGTACCGAACGCAACTGGGAGCTGGATGTATGGGAGCTCAGGGGCGAACCGCAGACTTGGGCGACCCAACTGGATGAGTTCTATCGCCAGCGACCGGTCTTCGCACTGGTCTCCGGGCTGACGGGCAGCACTTGGGAGCCGGTCCACAGTTTTTGTGATCGCGAGCGGGTGCCATGCTGGTTTCCCAGCGTCGACCTGCCACCCGCTGCGGGGCAGGCATTCTATCCGGTCTATTTTTCCCAGGGAGTAGCGCTGGAAGCAGAGGTGCTGGCGAAGCACTTGTCTGCCCGGAGTATGCAGCGTCCGCAACGACTGGTACAAGTTTACCGCGATGAGTATGTCGGGCGCGGTGCGGCGCAGGCGTTGTCACGTGCGCTGGCAGGCTCGGGCTTCACCGTTGAGGACCGTACACTAACAGGATCAGACCCCGAAACCTTGCGTCAGGCATTGGCAGGAACGAAGGCCGGAGACGCGGTCATGTTGTGGCTGCGACCGGCCGAGCTGGCCATGCTCTCCGGAATCACCCCCAGGTCTGGGATGACGGCGTACTTTTCCTCACGGCTTGCCGGAGGCGAGCACGCGCCGCTTCCCGAAGCCTGGAAAGCAAATGCCCGGCTGATCTATCCCTACGAAGTACCGGAAAAGAGAGCAGTTAATCTGGCATATTTCTATGAATGGCTGAAGTTGCGCAACCTGCCGCTGGTGGATGAGCAACTGCAGTCCGAAATCTATTTCTCGGTGAATTTCCTCTACGACACGCTTGCAGACATGCTGGACAACCTGCATCGCGATTACCTCATGGAACGCGCGGAGGACATGATCAGCAAACGCGAAAGCGGCAAAGCTGAAGAAGAAGCGCGTGCCCGTGACATGCTGCGCCAACCCGCACTGCGTACTGTCAGTCTGCATCAGGCCGGTGTGGTCGACAAAGCACCGGCCGGCATCCTCTCCGGCAAGCACGAAAGCACCACTGTTTATCCTCGCCTGAGCCTCGGCCCGGGCCAACGCTTTGCCTCCAAGGGCGGCTACATCTTGCGCTTTGCTGATGCCGGGGGCGATAAGCTCGTCACCGAGTCGGAGTGGATCGTGCCCTGATGTTTGCAGTCGTTGTTTGTTGCCGGGCCGCGGGCCGTGTCTCAGAATGATGCTGACCCATGCGGAATGTTCTGCCTGCCAATCCAATGCCATAGCCCACAAAAAAAAGGGGCGCCCCGGGAGGGATAGGGCGCCCCAAACACAGAGAGACATGAAAGCCACGACCTTTCATGGTGCGCATGATAGGCACTTGCCGCCGCGTTCCGAACCAATTAAATCTGCTATCCATAGCTGGTTTGCGCATATCGTCTCGTGCCACGGCTTCGATCGTCCGGAGCAATTTGTCCGCGAAGTTGCACGACCGGATTGATCGAGGCTTCTGCCGTAAAGCGGGGCACGCCTGCTTAGCTGAAACTTGGCAATGAATATGAAGATTAATTGGTTCGAGATCGCTGTCCTCCTGCATACACTGCTGCCATCGACAATGTGATGGCCATTCGCAAGGAGCAAACAGCATGGCAATAGAGATTCGCGAGATTGATACATCCAGTGCGAAGGTGGCACTGGAGCGTCGGCCGATGCTGCCTGCCGGAGTGTCATCAGGACAGAGGCCCGCCGCTGTTGATTCGGCTCGAACAGCAGGGAATGCCGCGCCACGGCAAAAGAATAATTCAGCAAGGAGGAATAAATGACCATGGCTTAACGATAATGCTCAATCTATCTCCAGCATTTCCAGTATTTCCAGCGGCCCGCAGCCGCGCTCGCAGTGCGTTACGCGCAGCGTCCCGAAAATGCGGGCAAGACCATCGTCGTGATGGTGCCGGATTCCGGCGAACGCTACCTGAGTTCCGTCCTGTTCGAAGGGCTGTTTGACGCAAACGGTCTGCCGGTTTGAGTCTGAGCCCTGATTCTGGCAGGAGATATTGGATGCGTTTACCGGGTTGCGATTGACAAATCGTTCCCAAGCCAGGATTATCCAGTCCCATGAATTCCTTTTCTCGAAACATGCGACGAATCGCCAGTACCCGACACGACTCGGGTATGCCGTGCTGCGTCCGCGATATTTTCGAGCAAGAACAGGTGATGTAACCTGACCGAATAGAATTTTTCCCGACGAGGCCACGGCTAAACCCCGTGGCCTTTTTGTTTTTGTACTCCATGAAAGAGAGCAATGATGACTACACCCGAGCAAACGAGAAACTGTCTGATGAAAACAACACCCCGGCCGAACCTTGCGTTCGTGCGCGGCAAGGGGGCTTACTTGTTCGATCAGCAGGGACGTCGCTATCTGGACTGGGTGCAGGGATGGGCGGTGAATTGTCTTGGGCATTCACCCGATGCCGTGGTGCAGGCACTGTACGCTCAGGCTGCGCAACTCATCAATCCGGGGCCCGCGTTCTATAACGAGCCTGCGACAGAGCTTGCCAGCCTGCTTACCTCCCATAGCTGTTTTGATCAGGTGTTCTTCGGCAGTTCCGGGGCCGAGGCCAATGAAGGCGCGATCAAGTTGGCGCGGAAGTGGGGGCAGAAATACAGGAACGGCGCATTCGAGATCATCACCTTCACGAATGGTTTTCACGGCCGGACCCTGGCAACGATGTCGGCGAGCGGGAAAGCCGGGTGGGATACGCATTTCGCGCCTCAGGTAGACGGCTTCCCCAAGGCCGCCTTGAACGACATCGGCTCCGTTCAGCGACTGATTAACGAGCGGACGGTGGCAGTGATGCTGGAGCCAATTCAGGGCGAGGCGGGCGTGATCCCAGCCACGAACGAGTTCATGCGGGAATTGCGGCAGCTTTGCGATGATCATCATCTGCTGCTTATCGCGGATGAGGTCCAGACCGGTTGCGGTCGTACCGGTACGCTGTTCGCCTATGAGCAACACGGTATCGAGCCGGACATCATGACGCTCGGCAAGGGGCTGGGAGGCGGGGTTCCAGTCTCGGCGCTTCTCGCCAAGCGGTCGTGTGCGTGTTTCGACTATGGCGATCAGGGCGGTACCTTCTGCGGCGCTCCGCTCGCGACCGCCGCCGGCGTGGCTGTGATCAGGACCTTGTTGTCCGATGGCTTCCTGGCAAACGCCAGGCAGGTCGCCTCATTCCTGGGCCGAGGGCTGAAGGATATTTCAAATGAGTTTGGCCTGGGCGAGGTAAGAGGCAGCGGTGCTTTGTTGGCTTTGGAGCTGAACGGATTTGAGGGGGCGGGGATCGTTAACGCAGCGAGAGAGCGGGGCCTGCTGCTTAATGCGCCCCGGCCTCATTGCCTGCGCTTCATGCCCGCACTTAACAGCACCCTGGCTGAGGTGGAAGAAGGGCTGGATCTGCTGCGGCAAGTGCTGAAGGAGCTGCAATGATGATCGAGGCAGCGGCGAATCAGTATATCCAGTCTTATTTGAAGTCGAGTGAGCATATCGACTGGAAGCATCCCCAAGTCCTGCAGCAGGCTAGCTTCCTTGCCGCTGGCGCGACCAGCGAGGAGGAAGTCGCGAGGCGTTGCTTTGAGTTTGTCCGTGACTCCATCAAACATAGCTGGGACTACCGGATGAATCCGGTCACCTGCAAGGCCTCCGAGGTGCTGCTTCATGGCACGGGCTACTGCTACGCGAAGAGCCATTTGCTGGCTGCATTGTTGAGAGCGAATGGCATCCCGGCCGGCCTGTGTTACCAGCGCCTTTCTTGTGGTACAGAGGGACCGCCGTATTGTTTGCATGGATTGAATGCGGTGTATCTGGGCAGACATGGCTGGTACCGGGTCGATGCCCGGGGGAATAAGCCCGGTGTGTCGGCGGAGCTCACTCCGCCGATAGAAAGGCTGGCTTACCCGGCGGCGTCGGCTGGAGAGGCAGATTTGCCGGGAATCTGGTCTGATCCGCGGGCCGAGATTATTGGTCTTTTGACTCGCCATAAAACTGTTGAAGAGGTTCATGCCCATCTTCCTGATACCGACTTGGCAAAAATCGGCTGAACGTTCCCTGGGCGCCGTCCTGTTCGAGGCACGTTTGACTCAATCGGATTCGGCGACCCGGGGCCGGCTGCAATGCCGGCGTGTTCACGGACTGCACAAATAATGGATACTTATGCCCAGAAGGAGCAAGTCCGTGGACCACAATCGCAATATTGAATCATCACACCCAGTCGCTGCGCCTGCGCCCGTTACTTTGGCGCAGGCTTTTCGCTATTGGCTCAGACTCGGCTTGATCAGTTTCGGCGGGCCTGCCGGGCAGATTGCCATCATGCACCACGAACTGGTCGAACAGAAACGCTGGATTTCAGAAAACCGTTTTCTGCACGCGCTCAACTATTGCATGGTGTTGCCTGGCCCCGAAGCCCAGCAGCTGGCCACCTACCTCGGCTGGTTGATGCATCGCACCTGGGGCGGCATCCTTGCGGGCGGATTATTTGTGCTGCCATCATTCTTCATTCTGGTGGCGCTGGCGTGGGTCTATATGGCCTACGGCAACGTGCCTGCGGTGGCCGGCATGCTGTACGGCATGAAGCCGGCCGTCGTCGCTATCGTGCTGTTCGCCTGCTACCGTATCGGTGCGCGCACGCTGGTGAACAGATTGCTCTGGGGCATCGCGCTGTTTGCGTTCATCGCTATTTTTGTGATCGAACTGCCGTTCCCGTTCGTTGTGCTGACGGCCGGGCTGACCGGCTTTGTCGGCGGCAAATTTTCGCCGGCACAGTTCCGGACGAGAGGCAATCAGGCCTCCGCTGCATTACCAGCCTCCGGCCCGGCGCTATTCGATGACGATACGCCCACACCGCCACACGCGCGGTTCAGCTGGGCACGACTGGTGCGGGTGGCGAGCGCCGGCGTGGCGATCTGGCTGGGCACGATGGCGGCGCTGGTCGCAGGTTATGGCTGGGACAACACTTTTACGCAGATGGGCTGGTTCTTTACCAAGGCGGCGCTGCTCACCTTTGGGGGCGCTTATGCCGTTTTGCCCTATGTCTACCAGGGGGCGGTGGAACATTACCACTGGCTGACGGCGGCGCAGATGATCGACGGCCTCGCACTCGGCGAAACCACGCCCGGCCCGCTCATCATGGTCGTCACGTTCGTCGGCTTTGTCGGCGGCTGGGTGCAACACGTATCCGGCGCCGAAGCGCCATTTGCGGCGGCGGTGCTGGCCGCCACCGTGGTGACATTCTTTACCTTTCTGCCCAGCTTCATTTTCATTTTCCTGGGCGGACCGTTCATCGAGACCACCCACGGCAACCTGAAATTTACCGCGCCACTCACCGCGATTACCGCTGCCGTGGTTGGCGTCATCGCCAGTTTGGCCGCTTTTTTTGCCTGGCATGTGTTTTGGCCGCGTGGTATCGCCGGCCCGGTGGAATGGCCTGCCGTGGTGCTGGCAGCGGCCGGGTTGCTGGCACTTTTTCGCTTTCGGGCCGGCATGATTCCCGTCATTTTTGCCAGCGGTGCAATGGGGATGGCCTGGCGCCTGCTGGCGTGATAACTGGCTGAGTTCTTTGCTTATTCGTTTTCTTCATATTTAAAGACGAATTTGTTGTTTATCCAAATAAGTGCTCAAGGATAAACTGCATAGATGTTTTGGTTATATGGAGAATTCGATGGCGCAGTTCAAGGCGCATAGCGTGCTGCCGGGTTTCAATCTGGCACTGGGGTATGCGCTGCTCTACCTTTCGCTGGTCGTGCTGATTCCGTTGTCCGCGCTGTTCTTCAAGACGGCCACACTGGGCTGGGATAGCTTCTTCGAGATTGCGACCGGAGACCGCGTGCTGGCCTCGTTGCGCGTGACCTTTCTGGCGTCGTTTGCGGCAGCGCTGGTCAATGCAGTGTTTGGTCTTATCGTGGCCTGGGTACTGGTGCGCTATTCCTTTCTCGGCAAGCGCGTGGTCGATGCGCTGGTGGACCTGCCGTTTGCGCTGCCCACTGCAGTCGCGGGCATCACGCTGGCAACGCTGTATGCGCCGAACGGCTGGCTCGGCCAGTATTTTGCCGCGCATGACATCAAGGTGGCGTATACGCCGGCGGGCATTGTGGTTGCCCTTGCGTTCATCAGCCTGCCGTTCGTGGTGCGTACGGTGCAACCGGTGCTGGCCGACGTCGAGGCCGAGGTCGAAGAGGCGGCGGCAAGTCTGGGGGCCGGGCGCTGGGCGGTGTTCCGGCGCGTGATTTTTCCGGCGGTGCTGCCCGCGCTGCTGACCGGCTTCGCGTTGGCTTTTGCGCGCGCCATCGGCGAATACGGCTCGGTGATCTTCATCGCCGGTAACATGCCATTCATTTCCGAAATCGCGCCGCTCTTGATCGTATCCAAGCTGGAGCAATACGACTATGCCGGCGCGACCACCATTGCGGTGACGATGCTGCTGATCTCGTTCGTCCTTCTTTTGATTATTAACATGCTGCAATGGTGGTCGAGCCGCCGGGGGGCACGATAATGGCTGGCCGCTCCATCCAGAAGAGAATCGCTACTCAGGAGTCGCTTGTCGTCACACTGCTGCTGAGTGGCATCGCTTTGACCTATCTGCTGCTTTTTCTGGGCCTGCCGCTGGTTGCGGTATTCGTCGAGGCGTTGCGCAAGGGCTGGGACTTGTACTGGAACGCACTGCACGAACCGGATGCGCTCGCGGCGATCAGGCTCACGCTGCTGACCGCGGCGATCGCGGTGCCGGCCAACCTGGTGTTCGGCGTGGCCGCGGCATGGGCCATCGCCAAGTTCGAGTTCAAGGGCAAGAGCCTGCTGATCACGCTGATCGACCTGCCGTTTGCGGTCAGCCCGGTGGTGTCGGGTCTGATCTACGTGCTGCTGTTCGGCGCCCAGGGCTGGTTCGGCCCCTGGTTGCAGGCGCACGATATCAAGCTGCTGTTTGCGGTGCCCGGCATCGTGCTGGCGACCGTGTTCGTCACCTTCCCGTTCATCGCGCGCGAGCTGATCCCGCTGATGCAGGCGCAGGGCAGGGAGGAGGAGGAAGCAGCGGTGTCGCTCGGTGCCTCCGGATGGCAGACGTTTCTGCGCGTGACCTTACCCAACATCAAGTGGGGGCTCCTGTACGGCGTGATCCTGTGCAATGCGCGCGCAATGGGTGAGTTCGGCGCGGTGTCGGTGGTGTCCGGCCACATTCGCGGGCTGACCAACACCATGCCGCTGCACGTCGAGATCTTATATAACGAATACAACTTCGTCGCCGCGTTCAGCGTGGCCTCGTTGCTCGCGTTGCTGGCGCTGGTCACGCTGCTGGTGAAGTCGCTGGTTGAGTGGCGGGCACGACGCAGCGGTTAACACAATTCCTTCTCCCCCAGCCCCTCTTCCGTAAGCGGGAGAGGTGAGTGAAACAACGGAGCATACGATGAGCATCACGATACAGAATTTGAACAAGCAATTCGGCGCCTACCGGGCGCTGGACGACATCAATCTCGAGGTAAACAGCGGCGAATTGGTCGCGCTGCTAGGACCATCCGGCTGCGGCAAGACCACGCTGCTGCGCATCATCGGCGGGCTCGAAATTGCCGATTCCGGCAAGCTGCTGTTTCACGGCGCGGATGTCGAGCGGCGCGATGCACGCGAGCGCAACGTTGGCTTCGTGTTCCAGCACTACGCGCTGTTCCGTCACATGACCGTGTTCGAGAACGTTGCGTTCGGCTTGCGCGTCAAACCGCGCAAGCAACGACCGGCCGAACCGGAAATCAGGCGCCGCGTGCACGAATTGCTGAGCCTGGTACAGCTCGACTGGCTGGCCGACCGTTATCCGGCGCAATTGTCGGGCGGACAGCGCCAGCGCATCGCGCTGGCCCGGGCGCTTGCCGTCGAGCCCGAAATCCTGCTGCTGGACGAGCCGTTTGGCGCGCTCGATGCGCAGGTTCGCAAGGAGCTGCGCCGGTGGCTGCGCCGTTTGCACGACGAATTGCATGTCACCAGCATTTTCGTTACGCACGACCAGGAAGAGGCGCTGGAAGTCGCCGACCGTGTTGTGGTAATGAACCATGGCAGGATAGAACAGACCGGCACGCCCGATGAGGTGTATGCAAGGCCTGCTACCCCCTTCGTGTATCAGTTCATCGGCAGCGTAAACCTGTTCCACAGCCGCGACCATGCGCCGTGGACACAGCAGCACGGCGACGCAGTGGCGTATGTGCGTCCACACGACATTGATATCGCAACCCGTGCACAGGACACCACCGCGTTGCCGGTACAGGTGAAACTGGTGCGTGCCATCGGCTCGGTGGTGCGTGTAGAAGTGGCGGCGGACGGCAGCAGCGAGTTGATCGAAATCGAGCTAAGCCGTGAGCGCTTCGCGGCAACACCGCTGGCGGTCGGCGACAAGGTGTTCATTCGTCCGCGCCAGCTGCGCGTGTTCGAAACGGGAGAGCAACATGAACTTTCAGCAGCTTAGAATCATCCGCGAAGCGGCGCGCTGCAATTTCAACCTCACCGAGGTGGGTAACGCGCTTTTCACCTCTCAGTCCGGCGTGTCCAAGCACATCAAGGATCTCGAGGACGAACTCGGGGTGGAGCTGTTCGTGCGCAAGGGCAAGCGCCTGCTCGGGTTGACCGACCCCGGACGCGAATTGCTCGGGATCGTCGAACGCATCCTGCTCGACGCAAACAATATCAAGAATCTGGTCGAGCAATACAGCAGGCGCGATGAGGGGCAGCTCACGGTTGCGGCGACCCATACCCAGGCGCGTTATTCGCTGCCACAGGTGATTACCGCGTTCAAGAGGGAGTTCCCAAAGGTACACCTGAAGCTGCATCAGGGCGGACCCAACGAGATTGTCTCCATGTTATTGAACGGCGAGGCGGACATCGGGGTGGCGACCGAAGCTTTGTCCGACGTGGACAAGCTTGACTCATTTCCCTACTACACCTGGCATCACGCCGTCATCGTACCCAAGGGGCACCCGCTGACGATGGCGGAAACTCTGACGCTTAAGGACATCGCAGAATATCCCATCGTCACTTATCACGAAGGCCTGACCGGGCGTGCCCGGATCGATCAGTCATTTGCATCGGCGGGCATTACGCCGAACATCGTGATGTCGGCGCTCGATGCGGATGTGATCAAAACCTATGTCGAGCTTGGCATGGGCATCGGCATCATCGCCTCGATGGCATTCAATCCGGACAAGGATGCCGACCTGCGACTGCTGGAATGCCATCACCTGTTCGGCGCGAACACCACCTATATCGCGCTGCGGCGCGGCCATTATCTGCGCAGTTTTGCCTACCGCTTTATCGAGCTGTGCTCACCCAGGCTTGACGAGGCGGCGATCCGGGCTGGGGCGGCTCCGCTCCGGATGCAGAACATTCTGGCCCATTAATCTCACTGGCTGATCACGGTCAATCTGAATTACTGCTCGGATTTTTTTGCGAAATTTGCAAAAAGTGTTTGACTGTATGCACAAATTGTTGATAATTTCAATCGCAAAATGTAGTTGCATTTTTTTCCCTTTTGACTTGCTGCAGTGTGAATGGGGGATTTCCAGAAATTGCACAACCTGACGGTACCGTTGCATGACCATGATCTGAAATATCAGAAGGTGTCGGCGCCCCTGTTCAAATCTTTCGCCCTGAAAATCCCTTTCGCCAGATTCCCTCTCCCCAAGGTCCGAGACTGCGCATCGTGCTCGCGCGGCAACGGGGCGATTTTTCGTCCAAGTCAGAAAAGTATTACTCGATTACTGGTCATGTCTCGAAGGCAGGTCAACCCTCCGGGGCTGGTTGCCGGCTGTATCGCGGGATGTCGCATAGCGCCGTCGGAGGTGTTGACGAAATCAGTCAGGCCGGCCGTCGGCTAGCAGGCTTGGGTTGCGCTGCATTGCAGCGTGAGCCGGGGTGTAGTAGTCGTGGTGTTGTTTTCCGTTAACTTTCATTACCGTTAAGGAGGTTGAAATGAACGCAGAAGCGAAGACCAAACCGGCAGCAAAGAAAACTGCGGCAGCCAAAAAACCGGCCGCCAAGAAAACCGTAGCTGCGAAAAAACCGGCCGCCAAGAAAACCGCGGCGGCAAAGCCGGCCGCCAAGAAGACGGTAGCCGCCAAGAAACCGGCTGCGGCGAAGAAGACCACTGCTGCCAAGAAACCGGCCGCGACCAAAGCCGCTGCTGCGAAAAAGCCGGCAGCCAAGAAAGCAGTAGCCGCCAAGAAACCCGCTGCGGCGAAGAAGACCACTGCTGCCAAGAAGCCTGCTGCGGCCAAAGCTG
>DASSQR010000068.1:0-14416 GCA_035702405.1 Gallionella sp.
GGTCTCGGAACGATGGTTGGATACCATTACCTTCCTTCCACAAATAGGTTGAGGAATTGTTCAGTGCTTCCCGGCAGGTTCGGCCTGACGGCATCATCGCTCGCCGTGCTCTAGATTTCGACCACCAGGCCCGGCTTGAAATCAAGATTCTCCTCGCCGCGGCTGGTCACGTATCCACGCGGGTTGCAGACCACCCGTGTGCCATATGCCTCATAGTCAAAGCTGTCGTGGGTGTGTCCATGGATCCATAGAGCCATCCTTCCAAACAAGTCATCCAGCGCGGAGGCGAAGCAGGGCGCGAGAATGCTGTCCTGGAATCTTCCTGCGGCGGAGCGTGCGGACGGCAGGTGATGCGTCACGACCACAGTCTTGTGGGCGAAAGGTATCTCCAGCATTCGCTTCAACCACGTCACCGATTTTTCGTGCGCCGCGATGGAGCGTGCCGGCGTGAATAACTCATCCTCTTCGCGGATCAGGCGAAAATCGTTCAGACCGTTTTGCCCTGCCATCATGGATTCCTGCTGCATCGCGTCGCCAAACAACCGAAAATCTGTCCACAGAGTGCAGCCCAGGAAACGCACGCTCTCCTGTCTGTCTGGCGAGCGAATCACTGCCTCACTGTCATCGAGCAAATGCACGCCACACTCTTCAGCCGCAACTTTCATTGCCGCCAGCGTTGCGAGCCGCTCCGTGCCATAGAACTCATGATTTCCCGGTACATAAACAATTTCCTGATGCGGGAACGCACGCCGCGCCCAGTAGATGCCGTCAGTAATCAGACCGATGTCGCCGGCGAGGACAACGACATCGGCGCCCGTTTCGGGGGGCTCGAAAGCCGCGAATTCGAGATGCAAATCGCTCAGGATATGTAGCTTCATGGTTGACGTGACGGTGATTCAGGTGGTGTCACCTTGCCACGATTCGAAATCATTGACCAGCCGTTTTCCAGGTCCGGTCTGGATTGTATTCGGTAATCTGCTGCGCGACTTCCGTCGTATTCGGGCCGAGGTTTTTCTCGAACACAATTCCGTCATGGTTGACCAAAAAGGTCATGACCCCTGAGTTACCGTATTGCGCGGGAAAAGCAACCAGTGCGAAGCCCTTTGTCATCTTGCCTTTTACTGCATAGTCGGACGCGCCGCCGGGCGCGGCGCCGCCCTGCCGGGTGAGAATCCGGTAATAGTAGCCGTGGTACGGCGCGAGCAACTCGGTGCTCGTGGCACGGTAGCCTTCGGCCGCAGCGCGGGCAACTAGCGGGCCGAGCGGGCTTTCTTTATCGCCGGTTTTGGCGGGCCAGTAGAGACCGTCGTGTTTGCCTGCGGAACTGACCAGCTTCATCGCGTATTCCCGGCGACCTTTCCCCGGGTGCTCCCGGGCGGCATATTCGCGCTGGGCTTCGACATAGGCGCGGCAGACCTTGATCACGTTCAGCTCATTTCGTCCGACGCGCCGGTTAAGGATTTCGTCTTCGCCGGCCGCAGTGTCGAACCTCCAGCTGCCAGCCTCTTTCACTAGCGGAATCGGAAACGGAAATTCGCCCTTGCCAATGACCAGCTCGGCCATCCGCTCCCCCTTGCTTTCAATCTTGTGCTGCGCGTCATATTCGGCGGCTAATTTTGCCTTGGCGGTCTGGTCTGCCACGTCATCTCCGGAACTGACCAGTCTGGCCGCGTCCGGGCCGAAGATATTCAGCAATTCAGTCTTGCTGCCAGCCCGCCAAGCCGCGGCGAGCGCGTCGGCGGCCTGTTCTGGTGTGTCGAACTCCTCCTGGTCATCGGCGGCTTGTGCGCCGGAGGCAATGCCCGTTATGAGAGCGAGTGTCAGCGTGGCAATGCGCACTGCTTGAAACAGGCGTGAGGTGTCGTGATAGGTCTTGCTCATCGTTCCTCCGAAAGCATCTACAAAGAATCTCGGCGCGTTCATTAGTGGTCCCTCCTGCCGGGCGCCGGCGCGGACTGCTGCCTGCCGCCGCTGCCCTCCATCGATTGCCGGCTGGCTTGTCCGCGTCCGGATTCCATACGGATGTCGGCGCCGCGCCCAAAGGATTCGAATGCCGGTGGAGTCGGCGCGCGATAAGGTTGAGCCGGAATGAATACCGGTGGTGCCTCAGTTCTGACTGCCGGTCGAGCGGGTGGCGCGGCGCGAAGCTGCGGCTCGGGGCGGAATTGGGGCTCAGGCCGCATTTGGGGTGCGGGACGAATTTCGGCTTGAGGGCGAACCTGCACCTCTGGACGAATCACCTCGGGACGAATCACCTCGGGACGAATTACCTCGGGACGAACTACCTCGGGACGAACTACCTCAGGACGAACTACCTCAGGACGAACTGTCTCGGGACGAATCTGTGTCTCGGGACGAACTTGTACCTCACGGTGAATTTGTGTTTCGGGCCGGACTTGGGTCTCGGGACGGGCGGCCTCAGGACGAACCGGTAGAACTCCTCCTGCTGGCACCTCGGGGCCCGGTCGCGTCTGCGGTAACGCGGGTGGTGCAGCCGCTGCAGGATAACCGCGAATACTCCGCTGTGCCTGCGGCGTCACGGCGCCGCCCAGAAACAAGGCGCGCGTTGCGGCATCGCGATACGGGACACCGCGGCGGTGGGCAGGGTCATGATGCCAGACCGGAGAGATGAAGCCATGATGGTGCGCATTGATGAAAACGAACCGGGTGACGTTGATGTTGATCAGATGATGCCCCCAGTCCCAGTTGCACCATCCCCAGAACGGCGGGTAAATGTCATAGGCGAACCAGCCAAAGCCGAAACTGCCGATCGTCACGCCGGTGAAAAAGCCGGGGAAATAATATGGGGGGAAGTCGAGATATGGCCACATGCCATAAACGATGCCCGGGTCATAGACCGGCACATAGACAATGTCCGGGCTGGCTTGTTCGATGATGATGGTGGAATCCCGACTGGAGATGATTTCCTGGGGCGTTGAACGCAAATTGCCGGCGACCTTGGCTTTTCGGCGCAGGCGCTGTACCGAATCCATTACCGCGGTCTGATTTGACAGAAAGGCGTCGCCGAGTTGCTCGGTCCAGCTCAAATTGTCGTCCATCATGTGCAGAATCTGGGGGAACGGAATCAGCGCCTTGACGCTGGGATCCCAGGTTTGCTGTGACAATGCCGCAGCCAGTGGGTCACCCTTGAGGGCAGCATGGTCGGGGAGCTGCAGCCAGCGATCCGCTTCCACAATCTCCAGCGGATAAGTCGCGGCCATCAGGATTTGCGCGAGCAGCTGATCCGGATAGAGCGCGATCGGCGCGAGCATCTGGTCGAGTTCCTGTACTGTATAACGGGTGCCGGCGGGTGCGGATTGCGGCGGGGCCGAAGGTGTTTGCGCGATCACTGGCGGTGTCAGTATGGTCAGCGCCGTGATGCAACAGATTACCCGGATTACACTGAACGTCATTCTCGACCCCCAAACGGTGAGTTAGTTGCTCGAGCTCAGAAAGGATCGGTCGCGGCATCCTTCCGAAAAGAGTAATGCCAAGTCACAGGCGACGGGAAAACCACTCACGCGGTTGAATGGCTTTTGCGCGGATAGTAAAACATTTTTTCCGGATTTATGCCAGCGCGGTGCCATTGGCCGCACCAGCGCTAGAGCGCTCCTATTCATGGGTTGGCTGCATCTCGAATGAAACTTATTGCGCTTAAGCCTGCCTTAAGCTTGCCTGATTAACCTGCAAGCCTCATCGTTCACTTAAGGAGTCAAAAATGTATCGCTTTTTTGCCAAATCCGCTCTGGTCATTTGCACCATTATCGGTTTGACCGCCGCCGCCGGATTGGTAGCGCAACCGGCGTTCGCTGCGACGCCCGATGAAGTGCTGGCTACGATCAAGAAGGAGGCCGCTGCAACGCCTGGTTTTCAGGGTTTCTCAGCCGCACGCGGGGAAAGCTTCTTCAAGGAAAAGCATGGCGGCGAATGGAGCTGTGCGTCATGCCATACTGATAATCCTGCTGCGCCCGGCAAGCATGCCAAGACCAGCAAGACGATTCAGCCCCTGGCTCCGGCCGCCAATCCGGAACGCTTTACCGATATGGCCAAGGTCGAAAAATGGTTCAAGCGCAACTGCAACGATGTGCTGAGTCGTGCCTGCACTGCCCAGGAAAAGGGTGATGTGCTGACTTATCTGTTGACCGTGCGTAAGTAAGGAGGTACGAATCATGTCGAACAATCGCAATCAGTTAGTCCGCATGCTGGCCGTGGCCGGGCTGGTAATGCTGGGAGGGATGTCCCAGGTACAAGCCGAAGAAGGCGGATGGTTTGGCGACCGTTACAATGGTGAAAACCGCGGCAAGCCGGTGCAGCCGTCGCAGGTCAATGCCAGATTCCAGCAGGAATGCTCCGGCTGCCACGTTGCCTATGCGCCGGGCCTGTTGCCGGCAGAATCGTGGCGCAAGGTCATGGCCGGGCTGGACAAGCATTTCGGCTCGGATGCCTCGTTGTCCGAGCAGGACAACAAGGAAATCACCGCGTTTCTGGTGAACAACGCATCCAACCGCTGGAAGGCACAGACGGCGCCGTTGCGCATTACCGAGGGTGGCTGGTTCAAGCGCAAGCATGACAGCCGCGAAGTCGATCCGGCGGTGTGGAAGAGGGCCTCGGTGAAGAGCCCGGCCAATTGCGGGGCATGCCATCCGCAGGCGGACCGCGGCGATTTTAACGAGCGTGACATCAGAATACCGAAGTAAAATATCAGGATATAAAAGGAGGGTCACATGATTCAACGGATAATGGTTTGGGATGTGCCGACGCGAGTGTTTCACTGGCTGCTGGTGACGTCGTTTGTGGGTGCCTATCTGACGGCCGAGTCGGAACGTTATCGCGATATTCATGTGATGCTCGGTTATACCTTGTTTGGCCTGCTGGCGTTCCGGGTGCTGTGGGGGTTTATCGGCACCCGCTATGCGCAGTTCAGGTCCTTCCTGTTCGCGCCTGGTCAAGTGGCGACGTATGCGCTCTCGCTGCTAAAGGGCAAGGCCATGCACTATATCGGCCATAATCCGGCCGGCAGCATCTCCATCTGGTTGCTGCTGACGTTGGGCATTTCCCTGGGGGTGACCGGCGTGATGCTGATGCAGGACGATGTGAACGATAACGTGGTGAATATTCATGCGCTGGCGACCAACATCATGCTGGTGGTGGTGGCGATCCATCTGGCCGGCGTTCTCGTGAGCAGCGTGCTGCACCGCGAGAACCTGGTGCGTGCCATGGTGACCGGCATCAAGTTTGGAGAGACGGGCGAGGGAGTCAGCCGCTCGTTTGCCTGGCTTGGTGCCATAATGGCCGCGGCGGTGGCCACTTTCTGGTTCCTGTTCCTGCGCTAAATCGCCCATCGCCACTGCATCAACCCGCGGCACGGCGCGGGTTGATGCAGTGGCGATGGATACTGGTTCTCTTGGCGGATAAATCATGCGCGTACTGGTAGTTGAAGACGATGCATTGCTGGGTGACGCAATCCAGGCCGGCCTGAAGCAGGCCGGTTACGCCGTGGACTGGATGAAGGATGGGATATCAGCCGACCAGGCACTGGCGACCGAGCCGTATGCGGCGGTGGTGCTGGATCTCGGGCTGCCGCGTCTGTCCGGGCTGGAAGTCCTGCGCCGCTTGCGCAGCCGTGAAGCCGCGCTGCCGGTGCTGATCCTGACCGCAATGGATACTGTTGATGACCGTATCAAGGGGTTGGACGCAGGTGCCGATGATTATCTCGTCAAGCCATTCGACATGGGCGAACTCGCTGCGCGGTTGCGTGCGCTGATTCGCCGTGCCAGCGGGAAAGCCGCGGCCGCGCTTCAGGTCAATGGCGTCCGGGTCGACCCCGCCGCACATCGGGTCTATTATCAGGACAAGCTGGTCGAGCTCTCGGCCAAGGAATTTGCCGTGCTGCACGCACTGATGCTCAATGCCGGCCGAGTGCTGTCGCGCGCGCAGCTGGAGGAACAGCTCTATGCATGGGGTGAAGAAGTCGAAAGCAATGCGGTGGAAGTCTACGTTCACCATTTACGTCGCAAGCTGTTTTCGGGAGTGATCGAAACCATCCGTGGCGTGGGTTATCTGATGCCGAGTGACAAAGGTAACGGATGATGAATCTGCAGGTCACATTAAAGCGGCACATCTCCCTGAAGAGTCAGGTCTCTCTCAGGGAAAGGCTGCTGGTGCTGGCACTGTCGACGGTGTTTCTCGTGTGGCTCGCGGCGACCGCCTTTACATACTACGATACCCGCGAAGAACTGGACGAAGTGCTGGACGTCTACCTCGAGCAGGCGGCCATGCTGCTGGTGGTTCAGGCATCGCATGACCTGGATGAGATTGAAACCGAACATGCACCGCAATTGCACAAGTATTCCCGCAACGTTGCGTTCCAGGTATGGGAAGGCGGCCGTCAGCTTCGCTTGCACTCGGCGAATGCTCCTGCCCAACCTTTGACCGCCCAGGACCACGGTTTCAGCGACAGCACCGTCGACGGCCACCGCTGGCGCGTATTCAGTACTTGGGATGACTACGGGAAATACCATATCCATGTTGCGGAGCGCACCGACGTGCGTGATGAGCTGGCCCGTGATATTTCCGGCAACATGCTGAAGCCGCTCTGGTTTTCGTTGCCCTTGCTGGCTGTCCTGTTGTGGGTGGCGGTGGCGCGCGGCCTGCGGCCGCTGGTCAAGTTGGGGCGCGAGGTGGAGCGGCGCGCGCCGGACAATCTGGCGCCGCTGGATGCGAAAACGGTACCCCGCGAAGTGCAGCCGCTGATCGAACGGCTCAACCGGTTGTTCGGCCGTATTGATGCCTTCGTGCAGAAGGAGCGGCGGTTCACCGCAGATGCTGCGCACGAATTGCGCACACCCGTTGCCGCGATCAAGGCTCAGGCGCAGGTTGCGCGCGCAGCCACCGGTGATGCCGACCGAGCTCGCGCGCTTGACAATGCCATTGCCGGTTGTGATCGAGCGACGCACCTGATCGAGCAGTTGCTGACCCTTGCCCGCCTTGACGCCCTGGGTGAGGGGGCGGTGGAGCCGTGCCAGCTGCGGGCGATCGCCGCCGAAGAGATTGCGGCGTTGGCACCTGCGGCACTGGGAAAAGGCGTGCAACTCGAATTGCTGGAGGGGAATGAAGCTGTCGTGAATGGTAATCCGGGGTTGTTGCGCATCCTTTTGCGTAATCTGATTGATAATGCGGTGCGACATACGCCGTCAGGCACGGCGGTCCAGGTTGGTGTTGCCGAGACACATGAGGCAGTCAGGCTGTCAGTCAGCGATAATGGTCCCGGTATTCCGGAGCAGGAACGCTCGCGGATATTCGAGCGGTTTTATCGCCCGGTCGGTACCCAGGCTAGCGGCAGCGGCCTCGGCCTTTCCATCGTCAAACGGGTGGCCGAGATTCACGCCGCAACATTGCAGGTCGACGCGGCGGGGAATGACCGGGGCCTTAAGGTCGAAGTCGTCTTTCGGGCAAGTCGCAGCGCCTGAATTTGCCGCCTGGTTTTCAATCCCTTCGGTTTATTTCCCGCTCAACCAGGGGTAGGTCAGGTGCCGTAACGGGTGTCCACGTTCACGCCGGCATCCTTCAGCATCGGGATGGGCAGGGTGCCGCCGGCGCAGACGATAATGACATCATTGCGGAGTTCCATCGGCTGACCATCGTAGTCCAGCATCACGCAGTCGGGTTCGATCTGGGTCACGTTGGATTTCATTAATACCGTAATCCGGCCGGCCTGTTCCGCTTCCTTCATGCGCTCGCGGTTTTTCGGTTTGACTTTGCTGAACGCGTCGCTGCGGTAGGACAGCGTGACGTGTGTGTCAGGCTCTTCCGACAGCGAGAGCGCGGCCTCGAGCGCCGAGTCGCCGCCGCCGACCACCAGCGCGTGGCTGCCGCGATACTGGCTGGCGTCGGTCAGCCGGTAGATCACCTTGGTCTGCTCTTCGCCGGGAACGCCCAGTTTGCGGGGGGTCCCGCGGCGGCCGATGGCAAGCAGCACGCAGCCGGCGGTGTGCTGTCCATGCTGCGTGACCACCGTGAACATGCCGTTGTCGCGCCGCAACGACGTCATGCGTTCGTTGAACCTGATCTTGATGTCCGTCTTGTTGACCACATCGGTCCATAGCTCCATCAGCGCTTCCTTGCTGATCTCGCGCGCATTGACTTGGCCGTAAAGCGGCAGTTGCATCGGAGCAGTCATGACAAGTTTGCGCCGCGGATAATGCAGCGTCGTGCCGCCGAAAGTTTCTTCCTGTTCGATGGTAAGGTAGCGCAGGCCTTTTTCCTGGGCAGCCAGGGTGGAGGTGATGCCGGCCGGTCCGGCGCCAACGATGATCACATCGTAGTCGGCGCCGGGAACTCGCCGCTTGCTGATGTGTCCTATCGCCTGCTTGCCTTGTTCCGCAGCTTTCCGGATCAATCCCATGCCGCCGAGCTCACCGGCAATGAACAGGCCTTCGACGTTGGTTTCGAAATTGGGGTTGACGTGGGGAATGTCAATCCCCCGCTTTTCCGTGCCGAAGACGAGACGGATGGCGCCGGACGGGCATTGGGCGGCACAGGCGCCATGGCCGATGCAGTGGGATGGGTTGATCAGCACCGCTTTGTTGTTGATGAGACCGATGGCCGATTCCGGGCAGGCCGTGGCACATGATCCGGCGCCAATGCAGACGGCGGGATCGATTACGGGATGCAGTGACGGAGGTTCGGTCAGGCCGGCTGCAATGACTTCCTGCCATTGAGCCAAAGCGGAGGCGGAACGTTTGCGATGCCGTGAAATATAGACTGCAAGGATGGTGACCGTCGCGCAGATTAGTAACCCATAAAATAATTCAGTATGCAATCCGTCGAACATAGGCCGTCATGGGTAATGCAAAAAATCGGGGACAAATGGTAATGCAAAACCGGGTTCGATGCTACAATGAACCGGTTTGTGCTCCGTATAAAGAATATAAGTATATTATAAGAATGAAGAAATTGAATCATCGAGGAGAAGAGATTGCAAACTAACAGTATCACGCGCAGCCTGTCGCGCATTGCTCTCGTGGCTTCCATCGTCACTCTGGTTGCGCTTGCCTGGTTTGTGGCAACCTCAAGGCCTTACAAATCCGGGTCGGATCTTGGGTATTACATGGGGCTGGTCGGGGGACTGATGATGTTGTCCCTGCTGCTATATCCCCTGCGCAAGCGCGTCAAGTTTATGAACCGTGCCGGCAAATTGAGCGGCTGGTTCAGTGTGCACATGGTGCTGGGCATCGTTGGGCCGGTACTGGTGCTGTTTCACTCTACCTTCAAAATCGGGGCGGCCAATTCGCGCATCGCGTATTACGTCATGGTGTTGGTGGTGATCAGCGGCCTGGTCGGGCGCTTCGTCTACCGGCATATTCACCATGGTCTTTACGGCAGCCGCGCAACATTGGCGGAAGCAGAACAGCAGATGAAGCAGAGCGCCGACAATCTGAGCTCGGTGTTCAGCCTCGTTCCTGCGATGGGCGAAAAATTGGCGGCCTTTCACGCCTATGCGTTTGCCAAACTCACCGGTGGGGCGCGCATCTGGCGGTTTATGACGCTGCACCAGCGCGCTCGGGGTGTCGCGCTCGAAGTGCAGCGCGAAGCCATGCAGGCTATCAAACAGACGGCCAAGGAGCAGAATTGGCCGGAGGATAAATTCCTGCAGCAGCGTCAACAGGTAAAGGCGCAGATCGACGAGTACATCGAAGCCATTTGCGGCGCCGCCATGTTCGCCACCTGGGAGCGTCTGTTTTCACTCTGGCACGTCATCCATGTGCCTTTCATTTTCTTGTTAGTCTTTAGCGGAGTGCTTCATGTCGTCGCAGTCCATATGTATTAAGTCGTCGAGCTGGCTGCTGCTGGCCATTCTCGTCCTGTTTTCGCAGTGGGCTGCTGCGGACACCGTTGAAACGGCGATGATGCCGGGCAAGGTGATCGAAGGTCATGCCAAATATGAGCAGGAATGCGAGAAATGCCACAAGCGTTTTGACAAGGCAGCGCAGACCAGGCTGTGCCTGGATTGTCACAAGGAAACGGCCGCGGATATTCGCGATCACAAGAAATTTCATGGCTCCCTCAAGGATCATGAATGTCGCACTTGCCATACCGACCACAAGGGCAGGAATGCGAAGGTTTCGGAATTCGACAAGACGAAATTCAAGCACGAAGACACCGGCTTCATCCTGAAGGATAAGCATGGCTCGGCGAAGTGCGAGAAGTGTCACAAGCCGAACCAGAAATATCGGGAGGCTCCGACCAAGTGCGACGGTTGTCATCGCAAGGATGACGTGCACAAGGGCAAGGCAGGTGCCGAATGCGGCGACTGCCATAATTCGAAGAGCTGGAAGGAATACAAGTTCGATCACGAGAAGACCAAGTTCTCCCTGGTCGGCGGCAAGCACGCGGACGTGGCGTGTAACAAGTGTCACGTTGACAAGACCTTCAAGGGGGCGTCGATGGAATGCGTTGCCTGCCACCGCAAGGATGACAAGGTCAAGGGACACAAGGGGCGCTTCGGTACCAAGTGTGAAACTTGCCATACCGATCGCGGCTGGAAGGTGTTGCGGTTCGACCACGACAAGGAGACCAAGTATCCTTTGCGTGGCAAGCACGAGAAGGCGAAATGTGATGCCTGCCACCTGCCATCCAAGGGTGCGCTATACAGCAAACAGAAGCTGCCAACCAATTGCGTAGCCTGTCACCGCAAGGACGACAAGGAAAAAGGCCACGCGGGCGGACTCGGCGAGAAATGCGACAGCTGCCACAACGAGAAGGGCTGGAAGGAGACCGTCTTCAACCATGACAAGGACACCAAGTATCCGCTGAAGGGCAAGCACCGCGAAGCCAAGTGTGATACCTGTCACAAGGGTGGGGTCGCTGGTCCCAAGGCCAAACTCAAGGTGGAGAAGGCTTGTGTGGCGTGCCATCGCAAGAACGACCAGGAAAAGGGGCACAAGGGCAAGTACGGGGAAAAATGCGAGTCCTGCCATAGCGAAGACGGATGGAAGTCGCTGATCTTCGACCACAAGTGGGATACCCGGTATCCGTTGCGATTCAAGCACAAGGAAGTTCCGTGCAAGAAGTGCCACGTACCCGAGAAACCGCTCTACGGCCAGAAGCTGGATACTGCCTGTCTTGCGTGCCACCGCAAGGACGATGCCCACAAGGGGCAGCTGGGGGCGAAGTGCGAAAACTGCCACCAGGAAACCAAGTGGAAGGATGCACCCTTTGACCACTCCAAGGCGCGGTTCGTGCTTTCCGGCGTCCACACCAAGGTCGAGTGCAAGAAGTGTCACCAGACAGCGGCCTACCACGACGCGCCGTCAGCCTGCGTGAAGTGCCACCAGAAAGATGATGCGCACAAGAAACAGCTGGGGCCGAAGTGCGAGGACTGCCACAACAGTCGCAGCTGGAAGTCTTGGGACTATAACCACGAGAAGCGCGCCAAATTCAAGATTGACGGAGCGCATGCAAAACTTGGCTGCCTGGACTGCCATACCAAGCCGGTAGAAAACACGTTTGCCATTTCGCGCGCGTGTTCTTCCTGTCATGCTGAAGATGATGTGCATGACGGCGCGTTCGGTCAGGTGTGCGAACGTTGTCACCTGACGACTGAATTCAGCAAGCTGAAGGAAGGTGTCACCGGGTTCACGCGCTGATTTCGATTGGTGTCTTGGCTGAACTGCAGAAAGAATACCCTCACCACGAGTTTGTTGTGGTGAGGGTATTCGTTTTTGCGCGCTGATTGTGCCGGGATGGCTAATTATAAAATTAGCATATTCTGTTTATTCTTATGGCGCCAATGCTCAAATCTGAGTATTGCCCTTCAGTGCAATAGACACCTAGTTGATTGGTCGGCATAGTGCGCGCAAATTGCGCCGGACTGAGATTTTGTGGATCAGCATTCAATTATGAATACGAGGGTCGACGAAACTATATGCATGGTTTCTGCCGGTAACGATCCGAAAAAACCATGGCAACAGTATGACCCGGTTGGTGTCGCGGAGAGACGGATTCATGGCGGCAGGGGCTTCCGGCAATAGTTTTGGATTCAAAATTGAACTTGACATGATCTCAGTGGTCAACAGGCAGACCAAGATGGGAAAAGAGTCAGGTTATATCCGATGCAAAAGAGTGTCGGAGAGGATGGAATAAAAATGCGCCAGGTGCAGGCTGTCGGGAGTCAGTGGTTACCTGAAGCATAGATGCCCATCTCTCAGATTGGATGTGTCCCATCAAAAAAATTGACCGGCAAAAGACCGGCCAGACCAAAAAGTCTATGAATGTTTTTGGGAGGTGGCACTCGATCGGCCTACATCGTGGCATTGTCTCGTAGCAAGATGGAAATGATGTTGCTCTGGCGCATGCGCCAGGGATGGTCGCGCTGTGACCAGTATCCCCCACTCGTCGGATAGTATCGCGAGCAGGCGAGTTCGCTTTGGATGGTGCAGGGGATCGTAAGGCGAAGTTGCTAGCCTGAAAATCAGAAATGGAGCTGCTATGGCAGATTCAAGTAGCAAGCAGGTGAGAATTTAAAAAAAACATAAGCGAAGTCGGGGGCGCGCCGCAGGTTGCCCTCGTTAACTCGTTGCATGTCGTCCGCTCCGGGATGCTCGTGGCACGGTGCAGCAGCGGAAAGACGAAATGAACAGAATTAATAAAGTGAATGTGAGAATAAATATGCCAGATAATCGTCAAAGCTTGGGTCGTGTGCAACGTATTGCTGCAATTGCTTTTGGCTGGCTGGTAAGCTTGATTCTCGTGGCCGGATGTGTGGCGGCAGAAGCGGCCCCACTCAAGGGTAAATCTCAGAACCTTCACTTTAATCATCTGACTACCGGTTTTCCGCTCAGTGGTGCGCATAGCCAGGCAAAATGCGAAACCTGCCATGCCTACGGGGTTTTCAAGGGAACGCCACGCGAGTGTTCTTCCTGCCATGTAACCGGCAACCGGATGGGGGCGATGGCTATACCCTCCAATCATATTCCCACGAGGGCTAACTGCGACACCTGCCACACCACGACAATCTGGACTCAGGCGAGATTCAGTCATAGCAACGTTGCGGCGGGCACCTGCAAGACCTGTCACAATGGTACTGCTGCGACCGGCAAGTCCGTTAATCACGTAACGACAGAGGCAAGTTGTGATGTTTGCCACCGGACGACCGCATGGAAGCCGGCAGCTTTTGACCATGCAGGCGTGGCGCCGGGATCTTGCGTCACCTGTCATAACGGCAAGACCGCGCAAGGTAAGACCGCAAGTCACGTGGCGACCCAGGATAGCTGCGACGCCTGCCACAAGACCAACGCATGGAAACCGGCGAGCTACAATCATAAGGGTGTGCAGGCCGGCGCCTGCACGACTTGCCATAATGGCACGAAGGCAACCGGTAAGAGTTCTAACCATGTGTCTAGTGCAGACAGCTGCGATGCCTGCCACAAGACGAACGCGTGGAAACCGGCGACCTATAATCACAAGGGCGTCCAGGCCGGGACCTGTACCACTTGCCACACCGGGTCGAAAGGCGCACCGGCAGGCCACATGCCGACATCGGCGAGTTGCGATACGTGCCACGGTACGAGCGGCTGGAAGCCGGCGAAGATGAACCACAGCAGCGTGAAGGCTGGAACGTGCGACACCTGCCACACCGGTGCGTTCGGGAATGCGAAGGGCAAGCCGACGGGCCACGTACCGACGTCGGCCAAATGCGATGCCTGCCACAACATGACCGTGTGGAAACCGGTGACCAGCTTCAACCACAACGGCGTTGCAGGCAATTGCGCCAGCTGCCACAACGGCTCGTTCACGAACGTAAACGGCAAGAACAGCGGCCATATCCCGACATCAGCAAGCTGCGAAACCTGCCACACGATTAACGCCTGGAAGCCAAGCACATTCAAGCACGGCAGTGCTGACGCGGGTAACTGTAACAGCTGCCACACCGGCACGTTTACGAACGTGAAGGGCAAAAACAGCGACCACATTTTGACTACGGCAAGCTGCGATGTCTGTCACTCGACGGCCGCGTGGAAGCCGGCGAACTTTAAGCATAGCGGCGCCGGCGCGGGCAGTTGTGGCAGTTGCCATAACGGCAGCAATCCGAAAGCGAAGGGCAAACCGAGCACCCACGTTCCGACCACGGCAAGCTGTGAAACCTGCCACACGACTAACGTTTGGAAACCAAGCACGTTTAAGCATGGTGCCACAGATGCGGGCAAATGCAGCACCTGCCATACCGGAACGTTTACGAAGGCGAAGGGCAAGCCGCTCGGTCACGTGCAGACGACGGACAACTGCGATGCTTGCCACCAGACGACGGCATGGAAACCGGCGACGTTTAATCACAATGGCGTGAAAGCAGGCAGCTGCACCACGTGCCATACCGGCACGAAAGGCGCACCGTCGGGTCACATTCCGACGTCCTCGT
>DASSQR010000069.1:0-15491 GCA_035702405.1 Gallionella sp.
CTTTCTTTTGGCGAAACAAAAGAAAGTGACTAGCTGCCGGGCTACCCCCGGCGGTTTTGCTTTTAGCTCTTGATGTTTCTTTGTTGTGCCAGGATTTTTGCGGTTGCCACCGGAAATGCCTAATACCCCAACGCCCTCGCCTCCTGATAAAACCCAAACGTCACCACCCAGGCCAGCAGCAGCGACCATGCGATGGTGGAAACGGTGAAGCCGAGACTTTTCGATTCGCTGCGCAGGGTGGCGATAGTGGACAGGCAGGGGGTGTAGATCAGGGTGAACAGCATGAAGCTGTAGGCTTGCACCCAGTCCAGCTGGTGTGCCAGCGCGCCGCCGAGCGCAGCGCCGCTAACGCCGTAGATTACCGCTAGTGCGCCGATCACGACTTCCTTGGCGACGAAGCCGAAAATCAGCGCAATGGTGAGTTGCTCGTTGATGCCCACGGGCGCCAGAATCGGATGCAACAGGCTGCCGAGCATGCCGGCCAGGGTGTCGCTGCCGGCGGGTGTGGCGGACGGCGGCAGGTGGGTGAGCAGCCAGACCAGCACTACGCCTGCGACGATGAACTTGGTCGCGCGGCGCAGGAAATGCTGCACTTCCAGCCAGCTGCGCTGCGCCATCTGGCGTGCGGTCGGCAGGCGGTAGGGCGGCAGTTCCAGCACGAACGGCTCGTCGCTTCTGAATCTGCCCTGAAAGATTAGCGCGGTCAGGATTGCCGCGGCGAAGCTGAACAGATAGAGGCTGAACAGCACGAGCGGTGCGGCCTGCGGCGAGAACAGCGCGGCGCTGATAAAGACGAACACTTGCAGGCGGGCCGAGCACAGCGAGAACGGGACGATCAGCATGGTGAGCAGGCGCAGCGGGCGCGAACGCATCACTCGGGTGCCCATCAGCGCCGGCACGTTGCAGCCGAACCCCATCAGCAGCATCACGAAACCTCGGCCGTCGAGGCCGAGCCGCGCCATCAACGCATCCATCAGGAACGCTGCGCGCGACAGGTAGCCGCTGTCTTCCACCAAGGCCAGGAATAGAAAGAACAGCACGACGATGGGGACGAATGCGGCGACGGTGGCGACACCGTTGTAAACGCCATCCAGCAGCAGGCCTTGCACGACCGGCGGCAGGCCGCTCAACAGAGGCGCGAGCGCGGCATCGCGCAGCCAGCCGAACAGTGCCGCCACGCCGAGTTGCAGTGGTTCGCCGAAGTGGAATATCCCCTGGAATACGAGATACATGATGACGAAGAAAATCGGGATGCCGAGCCACGGGTGCAGCATCACTCGATCGAGCCTGTTGGTCAGATTTTCCGGCAACCGCGTTGGAACTTGTACGGCGTGTTTCAGTACCGCAGCCATTTCCGTTTCGATGTGGCCATCCAGTTCCAGCTGGCTGCGCAGCTGTTCGGCCATACCGGGAGTGGGATAACGCAGTGCCTTGGTGACAGCTTCCAGGGCTTCGTGATAGCCGGAGCCATACTTGCCGCTGAGCAGGAAGACCGGCATGTCCAGTCGTTCCGCCATCTTCCGGGTATCGATGCTGATGCCATATTTCCGGGCTTCATCCGCCATGTTGAGCAGCACCACCGCATTCAGGTTGAGTTGCCTGAGCTGCAGCAGCAGGCTCAGCTGGCGTTCGATCTGGGTGGCATTAAGCACTACCAGCGCGAGGTCGGGCACGTTGTCGTGAAGAAAATGGCGCACCACCTGCTCGTCGTCGGAAAACCCGTGCAGGTCGTAAATGCCAGGCAGGTCGATGATCTCCACCATGTCGCCGCCAAGCAGGATCTTGCCGGTGAGCAATTCAACGGTAATCCCCGGCCAGTTGCCGACCCGCGCCGCGCCGCCGGTCAGGCGGTTGAACAGGGTGGATTTGCCGGTGTTGGGCATCCCCAGTAGTGCGATGCGCTTCATTTTCGAGCCAATCGCATAGTTGCGGTGTTATTCCTTGGGCGTACGCACATCAAGCTTTGCACACCGTAATCTTGGCGGCTTCGGTGCGCCGCAGCAGGACGTCCGTGGTGCCGAGGCGGACCTGCAGTGGTCCGGAGAACGCGGCTTTGCGTACCAGTTCGATCTGTTTCCCATTGCGGAAACCGAGCGCCTGCAGGCGTTGGTGAAGCGCTTCTTCGGCGTGGATCGCGACAATGGTGGCGGTATCGCCGGGGTGCAGTGAAGCCAGGGTAAGCGGGGGCATGACAATAAGCAAATTCAGGATTGGCGCCATTATTTCACAGCTGCCCCGTTTTTGTCGCGCAGCCCTTTGGCGAGGCGCGGGATTACGGTAGAATGCCCGCTCTGATATTTTCGTTGGCAAAGAGATAAATGATCAAGGGCAGTATTGTTGCAATCGTCACGCCGATGCATGAGGATGGCAGTCTGGATTTGGCCGCATTCCGTGCATTGATCGATTTTCATATTGCAGAAGGCACCGATGCGATCGTGGTGGTCGGCACCACTGGTGAATCGCCGACGGTGGATGTGGAAGAACATCATTCGTTGATCGCCACGGCAGTGCAGCATGTGGCCGGGCGCATCCCCGTCATCGCCGGCACCGGCGGGAATTCGACTCGCGAGGCGATTGAACTGGCCAGGTTTGCAAAACAGGCCGGGGCAAATGCTTCGCTGACCGTGGTGCCGTACTACAACAAGCCGACCCAGGAAGGCTTGTACCAGCATTTCAAGGCAATCGCCGAAGCGGTGGATATGCCACACATTCTGTATAACGTGCCAGGGCGCACCGTCGCCGATATGAGCAACGACACCGTGCTGCGCCTCGCGCAAATCCCCAATATCGTTGGTATCAAGGACGCTACCGGCAATATCGAACGCGGCAGCGACCTGCTGCAGCGCGCCCCGAAGGATTTTGCGGTATACAGCGGCGACGATGCGAGTACCTTGGCGCTGTTGCTGCTTGGTGCACAGGGCACGATTTCCGTGACGGCCAATGTCGCACCGAAGCTGATGCATGAAATGTGTGCCGCGGCCCTGAACGGCGAGGTCGCCAAGGCGCGCGAAATCAATTTCCGCCTGCTCGGATTGCATCGCAACCTGTTTGTGGAAGCCAATCCGATTCCCGTGAAATGGGCGGTGGCGCGGATGGGCAGGATCAAGAATACCTTGCGTTTGCCGCTCACGCCCCTGTCGCAGGGAGCTCAGGCCGTCGTCGAAGCCGCGATGCGCCAGGCGGGTGTGCTTAATTAACTATTACTCTGTACAGAGCTGGAGAGAAAGAATGAAGGGTTTGCAGGTCGGAATTTGCGGTATCGCGCTGGCTGCTTTGGTGGGCTGCAGCGCGATGGGGACTGGCGACAAGCGTATCGATTACCGTTCCGAAGCGGCCAGTGTCCCGCCGCTGGAAGTGCCGCCGGACCTGACTATGCCGGCCGGTTCGGATCGTTACCGGGTGCCGGAAGGTGAAGGTGAATCGGTTGCAACCTATTCCGATTACACCAAGGGTAGTGGCAAGGGCGGCGCGGTGGGCGGCGGCGTATTACCGACGGTGAAAGGTGTTCACCTGGAGCGCAGCGGCGCACAGCGCTGGCTGGTGGTAGAAAACACGCCGGAAAATGTTTGGCCAGTCGTTAAGGCATTCTTTACCGACCTCGGGTTGACCATCAAGAGTGAAGATCAGGCCGCGGGCGTGATGGAAACCGAATGGGCGGAAAATCGCGCCAAGATTCCGGAAGGTGGTTTGCGCAGCATTATCGGCAAGGTGTTTGACAACCTTTATTCGACCAACACGCGCGACCAGTTCCGGGTTCGTCTGGAGCGCAGCAAGGATGGTCGTAGCACCGAAGTGTATCTGACCCATCGCGGGACCGAAGAAATGCTGTCCGCCGATGGCAGCAGCTCCAAGTGGCAGCCGCGTCCCGCCGATCCTGAACTGGAAGCGGAAATGCTGCAGCGCCTGATGGTGCGTTTCGGCAGCACCGAGGCACAAGCCGCCGCAGAGGTGAAGGGTGCGGCAGCGGGCGCCGGTGCCGCCCGCCTGGAACAGGTTTCCGGCGGCAGCATCATTGTGCTGAACGAGCCGTTCGACAAGAGCTGGCGTAGAGTCGGCTTGGCGATTGACCGGGCAAGGCTGGCGGTCGAAGACAAGGATCGCGCTCGCGGCATCTTCTTCCTGCGTCCAGTCAAGGCGGAAGGCGGCCTGCTGGAGAAGCTGAAGTTCTGGAAAGATAGCGCCGACACCAACAAGCGTTATCGCGTGAATATCAAGGATGCCGGCAGCGCCTGCGAAGTGTCTGTCACCGATGAAAACGGTCAAGGCAATGACATGAGCAAACAGATCGTCGAGGAGATCTACAAGAACATCAGTCAATGAGGCGCATGCGTATTGCGTAGCATGCGTTTCGCATCACTGGGTAGCGGTAGTGAAGGCAATGCGCTGTTAGTCGCAGTCGGTCAGACCCAGGTGCTGATGGACTGCGGCTTCGGCCTCAATGACACCATCCAGCGCCTGGCGCGGCTGGGCGTATCCCCGGAACAGTTGCACGGCATCATCGTCACGCACGAGCATGGCGATCATGTTGGCGGGGTCGCGCGGCTGGCCCGCAATTTCAATCTGCCAGTGTGGCTGACCCACGGTACGCTGCGCAGCCGTGTGGCGGCATTCGCCGGAATTTCCGATTTGCGCGAGATCGATCCGCACCGGGCGTTCGCCATCGGTGACCTCGAAATCTTTCCCTACCCGGTACCACATGATGCGGCCGAACCGGTGCAATTCGTATTCAGCGACGGCGTTCGCCGTTTGGGTGTGTTGACCGATGCGGGTTGCGGCACCCCGCATATCGAGCAGATGCTGAATGGTTGTCACGCGCTGGTGCTGGAGTGCAATCATGATCACGACATGCTGTGGAACGGTGATTATCATTACTCGCTCAAGCAACGCGTGGCAGGGCGCTACGGCCACCTGAGCAACGACGAAGCCGGGGCCATCCTCGGCCGGCTCGATGTGAGCCGGCTGCAGCATCTGGTTTCGGCACATCTGAGCCGCAAGAACAACACCGAGGAACTCGCCGTCCAGGCCTTAAGCTCGGCGCTTGGCTGTGACGCAAACTGGATTGGTGTGGCAACGCAGGACGAGGGTTTCTCCTGGCGAGATATTACCTAGGTTCTTTCTTAAAAGCGGGTTGTTTTCCGCTGAGGCTGATGACAATAAAAAAGCCGGCTACGCCGGCTTTTTTGTACAGCTCTGAAAAGCTAAGCTTACTTCTTGGCTGGTTCAGCAGCAGGAGCGGCCGGAGCAGCAGCTGCAGGAGCGGAAGCTTCAGCAGGAGCAGCAGCAGGAGCGGAAGCAGCGGCAGCAGGAGCTTCAACAACAGGTGCGGGTGCAGCAGCAGGAGCTTCAGGAGCCTTTTGACCACAAGCGGTCAAAGCCAGAGCCAACAGAGCAGCAACAAGAGCGGAACTTTTCATTTTCAATTTCCTCGGGAGTTTGATTAATTAATTAATATAAAATCCTACCTGATTTCATGTGATGCGAAAATCAAAGGCGGCGCATTTTAGCACTTGGGGGGAGGAAATCCAGTAGATTTGTAATTTTTTTAATACTGGAGGTGTCGATTTTTCTACAATCCGAGTGTGGTGACGGATACCGATGGATGCGAAGACGCCCACATTTCCTCGAAGCGCGACTTCAAAGTGCGCGCATTTGCCGGATCGTCCTGGGCCAGGATGCCGCGTGGATCGTCGATATGGAAACGTCGCACATAATGAAGGTCGTCAGCGATGCCGAACGACTCGGTGATGTGATGCAAATGTTTCGCGGTCTGATGAATAAACATGACGCTGTCGAACTGGCGCAACAGCATCATCACGCGCGGACATTGGGTGGCCAGGTAATGCGAATCATGTGCCAGCACAAACAGGCGGTTGGAGGGGCTGGCGAGCAGAAAATGGCGCAACGCTTCGTAACGAGCTGCGGAATTGAATCCCTGTCCTTCAAAATCCTTGTCGAATAAATACAGGTTGCGTTGCGCCAGCTTGCACAGCGTATCGAGTGCAGCGGTGTAATCCGCAGTGCCGTACAGCTGGGTGTGTTGCATCACATTGTCAGTCATGGCTGCTCCTTGCGACAGTGAAGCTGCTACCCCCCGATGCCGGGATGATTGATGTTGCTGTGCTCAGGCGGGCAAAATATAGCCGTCCAGATACCACTGATAAAGCTGCTCGACCAGCTCCGGCGGGCAGTCAGTCAGGGCAGGCAACTCGCGACGGTCAGCCAGATTGCGAAGTAACGGATAATCGCGTTCGTTTGCATTGAGCGAGTCACCGTTCATAAATATCCGCCCCGCATGGCAAAGCATCTGGCTTTTCAAATCCAGCATCAATCCGCGTTTTGCGACGGCCTGCCGAAATTTTGCCGGGCTCAGGGGGCGCTCGGGAGCCTCGAAATAGATGTGCGGCTTGGGCTCGCTCAGGTAGCTGCCGAGGAAATTTGCAATGTCCTCCCGATCCCAGCGCACCTGTTTGATTGCCTGTTCCACCTGGCGCAGCATGGCGGCGCTGATTTCGGATGGATGCGGCTGTGTTTTCAGATCCGGATCCTCATACATGCCGCCGATTTCGATGCGATCCTGCAGGTACACGAGGAATTGCTCGGCCAGCTCCTGATAATAGGGGGCGCGGAAACCGATGGAATAGGTCATGCAGTCGTCTTCGGCAATGCCATTGTGCGCACACTGCGGCGGCAGGTAGAGCAGATCGCCGGCTTCCACCACCCATTCCTGCTCGACCTTGAAGTCCTTCAGGACGCGCAGCGGCGCGCCTTCGATCAGGGTGCGGTCTTCCTGGGTTGAAATCTGCCAGCGGCGATGTCCCAGGCCCTGCACCAGAAACACGTCATAACAGTCAAAATGAGGTCCAACTCCGCCGCCCTTCGGCGCGTAGCTCACCATCAAGTCGTCGAGCCGAGTATGGGGAATGAAGGAAAAATGCTTGACCAGTTCGGCCGCGCTGGGCAGAAAATGATTCACGCCTTGTACCAACACCGACCATTTGCTGTTGCCAAAATTCGCAAAATCCTTCGGCTCGAATGGCGCATGCTGCAGCGTGAACTTGCCGCGTTTTTGCGTGACCAGACGCGCCTGCACGCTTTCTCCGCAAGCGAGATCGATCAGCTCTTGGGGCCCCAGCAATCCCTCGAAGGTGGGGAATGCCTTGCGTACCAGCAGTGGTTTCTTCTGCCAGTAATCGCGCAAAAATTCGTTGACGGTCAGCCCGCCCAGCATGGCAAGTCGGTTTTTCATGCGGGAATTATAGCCTTCCGCGGATTTGTTGGGGGCGGTGCAAAAAAATTTATCCCGTACAAAAAAAGTGTTTAAAATGGTGCGCAGGAGGGGTGCCTCAATGCAAACAGTCCAGCTCATCACCGGAATGGAAGCGCCGCACTTTGAGTTGCCGGATGCTGACATGAGTGTTTTTGCACTTGCCTCGCAGCAGGGTAAAAAAAATGTCGTCCTGTATTTTTTTCCCAGGGATGACAGCCCGAGTTGCTCCATGGAAGCCAATGAATTCAGCGAGCTGGATGACGATTTTGCGCGGCTGGATGCCATCGTGGTTGGCGTCAGTCGCGACGACTGCATCAGCCACGCCGCATTCCGCGACAAATACGGCTTGTCCGTCTTGTTGTTATCCGACCCGGATGCGCGCGTCTGCAAGCGTTATGGCGTGCTCCAGGAAAAGGATGTGAACGGTGCAAAAAGGCACGTCATCCAGCGCTCCACTTTCATCATCGACAAACAGGGCAAGCTGTGTCATGTCATGTACGGGGTCCATGCCCATGGACATGCACAGGAAGTGTTTAATTTAGTAAAGGAAATGAAATGAAAATCGCCAAAGACACCGTGGTATCCCTGCGTTACGAATTGTTTGACTCTGATGGCGAATTGCTGGAAAAAGTCGAAGAGCCCGTCAAGTACCTGCATGGCGGCTACGATGGAATATTCCCCTTGGTCGAAGAGGCATTGCACGGCCGGCAGGTCGGAGAGGAATGCATGGTCACCATGCAGCCCGACGATGCGTTCGGCGAATATGACCACAGTCTGGTGGAAGTCGAAGCACGCAGTTCTTTCCCCGCGAACGTGGCGGTGGGTATGCAGTTCGAAGGAGCGCCAGAAGGTTCCGGCGAAGAGGACTTCGTGCTTTATACCGTGGTGGATGTGACCGACGATGAAGTCACCGTCGATGGCAACCACCCGTTGGCCGGCAAGACCCTGACTTTCGTCTGTACAGTTACTGGCGTGCGTCCCGCAACCGCGGAGGAGTTGACGCACGGGCATGTGCACGAAGAAGGCGATCACTTGCACTAATGATGCGTACGGGACACGCTGCGCCCTGACCGTGAGGCTGTCGCGCTGCAATTTCATGAGCATTTCAACATAACACCAGCTTCCGCGTCCGGCTCCATGCCGCAAATAATGCGGGTTACCGGGCGTGGAGGATGGGACTTCCTCCGGGTTGTTTGCCGTTGGCCAGAGCAGAATCCTGCCCGGCGTCTGACGTGACGCCGGTGTGCATGCAAAACGCCCGGCATGCGTGGACATGCCATCTCACGGTATAATTCCACCCCTATGCAGATTCTACGCGGACTTTATTCCCCCAATTCACAGCCGGTTGCGCTCACCATCGGAAATTTCGATGGGGTGCATCTCGGTCATCAGGCGTTGCTGAGCGATTTGCGTGCCATCGCGCAAGCGCGTGGCCTGCAGACGGCCGTGGTGATCTTCGAGCCGCATCCGCGCGAGTTTTTTACCCCGCAGCAAGGCGATATTTTTTCGACGCGACAGGCGCCCGCGCGCCTGACCAATCTGCGCGAGAAACTGGAATTGTTCGAGGCGCTGGGTATCGATCGCGTGCATGTCTGTCGCTTCAATGCCCGCTTTTCACAAATGAGTGCGGCGGAATTTATTCATGCCTTGCACGAAAAGCTGTTCGCCAAATTCGTGCTGATCGGCGATGACTTCCGTTTTGGCAGCGGACGGATTGGCGATTTCGCTCTGATGGAAAAAATCGGTTCGCAGCATGGCTTTGCGGTGCAGTCCATGCACAGCGTGCTGCATGACGGTGTCCGGGTTTCCAGTACCGCGGTGCGAGCCGCTCTGGCGGCTGGGCAGATGCGCGCGGCGCACCAATATCTGGGTCGGCCATACAGCATCAGCGGGCGCGTGGTGCATGGCGACGGCACCGGGCGCAAGCTGGGGTTCCCGACTGCGAATTTGCAGCTCAAGCACAATCGCCCGCCGCTGACGGGCATCTTTGTGGTGCAGGTGCATGCCGAGGGCTTGGGTATATTGCAGGGTGTGGCCAGCCTCGGCGTGCGCCCGACCCTGAAGCATGATGCCAAGCCGGTGCTGGAAGTGCACCTGTTCGAATTCAATCAGCAGATTTACAACAAACACCTGCGCGTGGAATTTCTGCAGAAACTGCGCGATGAAGAAAAATATCCCGATGTGGCAGCACTGACGCGACAGATTGCGTTGGATGTGGAGCATGCCAAGCAATGGTTCAAACAACATGACTGATTACAAGAATACGTTAAACCTGCCCGATACCCCGTTCCCGATGCGCGGCGACCTCGCCAAGCGCGAGCCGCAGATGGTGGCCAAGTGGCAGGCGCAGCAGCGTTACCAGAAAGTTCGTGCGGCGAAGCAGGGCAAGCCGAAATTCATTCTGCACGACGGCCCGCCATATGCGAACGGCGACATTCACATCGGCCATGCGGTGAACAAGATACTCAAGGACATCATCATCAAGAGCAAAACGCTCTCGGGCTTTGATGCGCCTTACGTGCCGGGCTGGGACTGCCATGGTCTGCCGATTGAACTGCAGGTGGAGAAGAAGCACGGTAAATCGATTCCGCCCGCGCAGTTCCGGGAACTGTGCCGCGAATATGCGAAAGAGCAGATCGAACGGCAGAAGAAGGATTTCATCCGTCTTGGCGTGCTGGGTGACTGGGATCATCCCTACCTGACGATGAACTACCATACCGAAGCCGACATCATGCGCACCTTGGGTCGCATCCACGAGCGGGGCTATCTGTACCAGGGGCGCAAGCCGGTGAACTGGTGCCTGGATTGCCAGTCTGCGCTGGCCGAAGCAGAGGTGGAGTACGAGGACAAGACCTCGCCGGCGATCGACGTCGGCTTCGAGGTAAAAGACAAGGTTGCGCTGGAAAAGGCGCTGGGCGTCTCGTTGCCGGGCGATGCAAGAGTCTATGCGGTGATCTGGACGACCACCCCGTGGACGCTGCCGGCCAACCAGGCGGTGAGTGTGCATCCGGAACACGCCTACCGCCTGGTTAAGACCGAGAAGGGCTACCTGTTGCTGGTGGCCGAATTGCTGGAAAGCTGCCTGCAGCGTTATCAGCTAAGTGGTGACGTGGTCGGCGAATGCAAGGGCGCGGCGCTGGAGCTGCTGCCGTTGCAGCATCCATTCTACGACCGCATCGTGCCGATCATTTGCGGCGAGCACGTCACGCTGGAAGCGGGTACCGGCCTGGTGCACACCGCGCCGGCACATGGTCTGGACGACTATTTTGTCGGCCAGAAATACGACCTCCCGACCGACAATCCGGTGGGTGATGACGGCAAATTTATTTCAACGACGCCGGCCGTGGGGGACACTCCGCTCGCGGGCGTGTTCGTCTGGAACGCCAATGACATCGTGATCAAGGGGCTGGAAGCCAGCGGCCATTTGCTGCACCTGGAAAAAGTGCAGCATAGTTATCCGCATTGCTGGCGGCACAAGACGCCGATTATCTTCCGCTCCACGCCGCAGTGGTTTATCGGCATGGAAAACATTCCGGCCCGCGGTGTAAGTGTGGAGCGTCTGGTGCAGGAGAAGCGCACTCATGGTGCGCCCGAAAAGCATGAGGCCGCGACGCTGCGCGAACTGGCCAACAAAGCGGTCGAACAAACAGAATTTTTCCCGAGCTGGGGGCGCGCGCGGATCGAAGCGATGATCAAGAATCGTCCCGACTGGTGCGTGTCGCGCCAGCGCAACTGGGGTGTGCCAATGCCGTTCTTCGTGCACCGCGAAACGGGGCAGCTGCACCCGCACACGCCGGAATTGCTGGAACAGGTCGCCAAACTGGTCGAACAATCCGGCATCGAAGCATGGTTCTCGCTGAACAGCGCGGAGCTGCTGGGCGAGGACGCGGCGCATTACCGCAAGCTGACCGATACGCTGGACGTCTGGTTTGATTCCGGCGTTACCCACGCCTCCGTGCTGGAGCGGCGCCCCGAATTGCAATCGCCGGCTGACCTTTATCTGGAAGGTTCGGACCAGCATCGTGGCTGGTTCCAGTCGTCCCTGTTGACCGGCTGCGCGGTCAATGGCCGCGCGCCGTTCAAGGCGCTTCTGACGCACGGTTTCGTGGTGGACGGCAACGGTCACAAGATGAGCAAGTCCCGCGGGAATGTGGTTGCGCCGCAGAAGGTGTTCGACACGCTCGGGGCTGACATCTTGCGCCTGTGGGCAGCCCTGACCGATTACTCGGGCGAGCTGACCATCTCCGACGAGATTCTCAAACGTGTGGTCGAGAGCTACCGCCGCATCCGCAACACCCTGCGTTTCCTGCTTGCCAACGTGAGCGACTTCGATCCCGCGCAGCACGCGTTGCCGGTCGACCAGTGGCTGGAGATCGACCGCTATGCGCTGGTGATGCTGGCACGGTTGCAGGATGAGGTGAAACAGGATTACGCGCGCTATGAATTCCATCTGGTCGCGCAGAAACTGCAATCCTTTTGCTCGGAAGAGCTGGGCGGGTTCTACCTGGATATCCTGAAGGACCGGCTATACACCGCCGGGGCGACGTCCAAGGCGCGGCGGTCCGCGCAGAATGCGCTGTATCACATCACGCATGCTCTCGCGCGCTTGATCGCGCCGATCCTGAGTTTCACCGGCGAAGAAGTGTGGGCGGTGCTGAGCGGCAAGGATGATGTCAGCGTGTTCGAACAGGAGTGGCATGAGGTGCCGGACGACGGCCTGGAGAATGCGATCGTTGCGGCGTGGAACGAGGTGCGCGGCGTCCGGGAGCTGGCCAACAAGGCAATCGAAGAGAAGCGCGCGCAGAACCTGCTGGGTTCATCGCTGCAGGCAGAGCTGGACATTCGGGTATCCGGCGAAACCTATGACGCGCTCAAACGGCTGGGCGATGACCTGAAATTCGTGTTCATCACGTCGCGTGCGACCCTGCATCACTGCAAGGGCGGCGATCTGGTCATCGAGGTGACGCCGAGTGCGCATGCCAAGTGCGACCGTTGCTGGCATTACCGGGAAGATACCGGCGCTGATGCGCAGCATCAGCCGCTGTGTGGCCGTTGCGTGAGCAACCTGTTCGGGAGTGGTGAGGCGCGGCAGTATGCTTAATCGTTGGTTGTGGTTGAGTGCGCTGGTCATCATTCTTGACCAGCTGAGCAAAGCGTGGATTACCAGTCATTTTGTCTATGGCGAGAGCCTGAGTATCGTCGGGGTGTTCAATCTGGTGCTGGCACACAATACCGGCGCCGCTTTCAGCTTCCTCCATGACGCGGGCGGCATCCAGCGCTGGCTGTTCAGCGCGATCGCCATCGTCGCGTCGGGCTGGATCGTATTGCTGTTGCGCAAGCATTCGATGCGGTTGCTGTTTGCGCTGGGGCTGAGCCTGATTCTGGGTGGGGCGCTGGGCAATCTGATCGATCGCCTCGCGTACGGTTATGTGGTGGACTTCTTGCTGTTCCACTGGGATGAACATTATTTCCCGGCCTTCAATCTGGCCGATTCTGCGATCACCTGCGGTGCGTTCCTGCTGATCCTGGACAGCTTCAAGAGAAAAGAACATGGAACTGTTGCTGGCTAATCCGCGCGGTTTCTGCGCCGGCGTTGATCGCGCGATCATGATCGTCGAGCGCGCACTGGCATTGCACGGTGCGCCGGTTTATGTGCGCCATGAAGTGGTGCACAACAAGTTCGTGGTGGATGACCTGCGCCGCAAAGGCGCGGTATTTATCGAGGACCTGGCCGATGTGCCAAGCGGCAGCATCCTGATTTTCAGCGCGCACGGCGTGCCGCGGTCGGTGCGACGCGAGGCCGAAGCGCGCGGCCTGACGGTGTTCGATGCAACTTGTCCACTCGTGACCAAGGTGCATGTCGAAGTGGCGCGACTGCGCGAGCAGGGCAAGGAAATCATCATGATCGGCCATGCCGGCCACCCGGAAGTGGAAGGCACGATGGGGCAGTCCGACAGCGGCATGTTTTTGGTCGAGTCGCCGGAGCAGGTGCAGAGCCTCAAGGTGAACGATGAAAACAATCTCGCCTATGTGACGCAGACCACGCTGTCGGTGGACGATGCCAGCGTGATCGTCGCCGCGCTCAAGGCGCGCTTTCCTTTGATCACCGGGCCGAAGAAAGACGACATTTGCTACGCCACCCAGAACCGCCAGGATGCGGTCAAGCAGTTGGTCAGCCAATGTGATGTCGTGATTGTGGTCGGGTCGCCAAACAGTTCGAATTCCAACCGCCTGCGGGAAGTTGCGGCGAATGTCGGGGTGCCGGCCTATCTGGTCGACGATGCCGCCGGCCTGCGGCCGGAGTGGTTCACGGGCAAGGAGCGCGTCGGCATTACCGCCGGTGCGTCTGCGCCCGAACTTTTGGTGCAAGGGGTGGTGGCACGTCTGGTGGAGCTGGGCGCGGCTCATGTCACCGAGTTGCAGGGGATCCTGGAACACGTCGTGTTCCCGTTACCCAAGGCGTTACAAACCTGATTTATACAAAACAATGCAAACGGATTTCTTGATCATCGGGGCAGGCGCGATCGGGCTCACCACCGCGCAGGCTTTGTTGCAAGCGGGTTACCGCGTCACGCTGGTTGAGCGCGGTGTGGTCGGGAAGGAAGCTTCCTGGGCGGGTGGCGGCATCCTGTCGCCACTGTGTTCGTGGGATTATCAGGAGTCCGCGACGCGGCTCGCGCATCGGGGCATGGGCATGTTCGGCGAAGCGGCTGAGATGTTGCGCGCCACCACGGGTGTCGACACCGAATACCGGCGTTGCGGCATGCTGTTGTTGCCGCCTTACCGTGATGAGGCGGCGACGCAATGGTGCGGGCAGCATCAATTTTCGTTGCAGCACGTGCCATTGAACGACTATCTGCCCGGTCAGGAAGGCACCGGATTGCTGCTGCCGGAAGTCGCGCAGGTACGCAACCCGCGCCTGCTGGAAGCATTGCGCAAGCGCGTGGAAATGCTCGGCGGGGTGATTCTCGAGCAGCACGAGGTGAAAAGCTTTGAACTGGCGGGCGACCGGATTGCCGCATTGGTGACCACGCGGGGCAAGCTGAGCGCGGGCGCCTACATCGTCGCGGCCGGTGCGTGGAGCAAGGAACTACTGGGCGAATATGCGCTCCGGATTGAAATTCGCCCGATTCGGGGCCAGATTCTGCTCTTCAAGTTCGATGCGCCGCCTTTTCAGCCAGTTCTGCTCAAGGAGCACCTCTATCTTATTCCGCGCCGCGATGGGCATGTGCTGGTCGGCAGCACGCTGGAAGATGTCGGTTTCGACAAGTCCACCACTGCCGAGGCGCGAGACAGTCTGCTGCGGCGCGTGCGCGAAATTTTCCCGGACTGGGATGAAAGCCGGTTGGTGCAACACTGGGCGGGGTTCCGTCCCGGTTCGCCGAACAACATTCCGACCATCGGCCGTCATCCGCAACTGACCAACCTCTATGCCAACTGCGGCCATTTCCGCTATGGCGTGACCATGTCGCTTGCGAGTGCCGAACTGCTGCTCAATGAAATTGAAGGCAAGCTGCAGCCGATTCCGGTGAATGAATACCGCTGGCGCGTGTGATAAGTAAACGGCACATCGTCTTTTCAAACGCGGCGCATCAAAGGACTGGCCTGAACGGCGCATGTCCTCTATAATCCCGCCCTCGTTTGTGCTGGAGTAGCTCAGTCGGTAGAGCAACGCACTCGTAACGCGTAGGTCGGAGGTTCGATTCCTCTCTCCAGCACCACAAGCCGCTTACCGCGGCAGCCGGGAACGCATGAATTTCCGTTCTCATCGCTTCTGCAACCTTCAGTTCGGCCATGTTTGGCCGCCACGCCGTCTTCCCAGTCTATTCTATACGTTGACTTCCTGAGTCAATTCCTCGGTTATTCGGGTGTTATTTCCCAATAACCCCTATGGGTTATGCGTTTTACCCGTTGTGGGTATAGACGCTCCTGCGCAGACTATCCTTAAATGCAATCCGCGGGGCACGCCGCCAAACAGTCCCGAGATTCGATCACGGGATGAACTGGCGACTCAATTAAGTGCCAGTTTTTAAATATTAAATCAGCGGCTTGATAATCCGGCTGTAATGTTTCGGTGGCGAGAATGGCCGAATTTTCAGACCTTGGTCTGGTGCAGCGGAAATCCGGTGATGGCTACAGAAAACATTCACAACGGGGATAGTAACAACATGACGAAGAAATACACCGAATATCTATTGCTGGCTGGAGCAGCGCTGGTCAGCTT
>DASSQR010000070.1:0-12749 GCA_035702405.1 Gallionella sp.
CGAAAACGTAATTGGACACATGATGGACGACTACCTCCGTTGTAGGAAGCGGATCAAGGCAGTCAGTTCTCGTTCTTTCTGGAACCTCATTTTCCAGCAAGTCGTTATCGCAGGTAGACGAAATCCCTACACGTACCTAGATCGGTATCTTACGGAGGAGGAACTGAACGAGGTGAATGCCCTGCCATATGGAAGTGGGAGGCAGATAGATCGAATCATCGAACTCGTAGACGAGTATGAAGCCTGTGACGATGAACTTCGCCAGATTATCTACAAAGCGTTCGGTGCTTTCGCCTAATCGTCGAGGCCCAACCCATTATTCGAGAGGACCTGCCCGAAAAGCCGCTCAGGCCGCTCAATTCGAACGCTGACGTCCGCTTTCTGGAATCGCGACTGACCACTATGTGTCTTGGATTCAATCGGTGGATGCAACACACTAGAAACGTAAGCGGAAGGTAATAAGACCCACTGTTCGCAGCGAGTGTCGCCCGGATGGAATGCACTGGAATCCGGAGCGTTGCTTTTTCAGGGTGCGCACTGCTTCCCGGATTCCGCTGCGCTGCATCCGGGCTACTACTTCAAGTTCGAATGTGCTGTCGAAAACACAATCGGCACCTTCGAGAAGGTGCCGACTATTGTACTGAGAGAGCTGCGTCAAAGTGCCCTGTTCTTGAACGGGAGTACTCTGAACTTAAACCATCACAAGAATCCGCTGACGATTTACTTGCCGAGCCCCGACAACCGCTCTGCCGCGCGTACGGTATTCGCGACCAGCATGGTGATGGTCATCGGGCCGACGCCGCCAGGAACCGGGGTGATGTAGCCGGCAACTTCCTTCGCGCTGGCGAAGTCCACGTCGCCAACCAGTTTGCCTTCGGCGTTACGGTTGATGCCGACGTCGATTACCACGGCACCGGGCTTGACCATGTCGCCGGTGATGAAGTTGGCGCGGCCGACGGCAGCAACCAGGATGTCGGCTTCACGGGTGTGCTTGGCCAGATCGCGGGTCTTGGAGGTGCAGATCGTGACGGTCGCATTCTTGTGCAGCAGCAGGAGCGCCATCGGCTTGCCGACGATGTTGCTGCGGCCCACCACGACCGCATGCTTGCCTTCGATGTCGATGCCGGTCTTTTCCAGCATCACCATCACGCCATAAGGCGTGCAGGAAGGGAAGGGCGTTTCGCCGGTGACCAGCGCGCCGACGTTCTTTTCGTGGAAGCCATCTACATCCTTGTCCGGATTGATCGCTTCGATCACTTTGTGCGAGGACAGATGCTTGGGCAGCGGCAGTTGCACGAGGATGCCGTGAATCAGCGGATCCTTGTTCAACTTGTCGATTTCGCCGAGCAGCGTGGCTTCGGTGATGTCGGCCGCCAGTTCGACGTGTTTCGAATACAGCCCCAGTTCGGCACAGGCCTTTACCTTGTTGGCAACATACACCTTGGAAGCGGGATCCTCACCCACGATGATGACGGCCATGCCCGGCGTGACGCCGCGTGCCTTGAGCGCATCGGCGCGCACTTTCCACTCGGCGCGTACCTGCTGGGAGATGGTTTTTCCGTCGATGATTTGAGCCGTCATGATTTACTCCGCTGATTCCTTGGGTCTGTTGTCGTGTTGCTGCGTTACTGGTTTACCGCGATTTTTTCGGCATTCATTTTATTGTATGCCTCGATTCCTTTGCGGATTTCTTCGTGGGCGGCATCCACGTCCTGCCAGCCGTTGATCTTGACCCACTTGCCGGGTTCCAACGCTTTGTAAAGTTCGAAGAAGTGCTTGACCTGCTCCAGCGTGATTTCCGGCAGGTCGCGGTAGCTCTGCACGTTGTGATACAGCGGGGTCAGCTTGTCGGTCGGCACCGCGATGATCTTCGCATCTTCACCGCCTTCGTCGGACATGCTCAGCATGCCCACCGGACGGCAGGGAATGACCGCGCCGTGCACCACGGGGAAGGGCGTCACTACCAGCACGTCTACCGGATCACCGTCATCGGCGATGGTCTCGGGGATGAAACCGTAGTTGCATGGATAGCGCATCAGCGAGGAAATGAAACGATCCACCACCAGGACGCCGGCGCCTTTGTCCACTTCGTATTTGACGGGATCGGCGTGTTTGGGGATTTCAACGATGACGTTGCATTCGTGGGGCAGTTTGTTGCCGGGGCGAACATTCAATAGGCTCATGCGGCTTCCTTAAAAGTCGAGAATTAAAAACGCGCGATTATAAGTGATTTTGGGTAATACCGCAGCAAGTCAATAGGATTTGCCAATATTCTAATAAACCGGTTGCGCCGAACACGGGCTTTAACAGGATGCAGGTGGGTTAAGCGTGCTGAGCGAATCCACCATCGAATCAGTCGCGGAAATTCTGGTACTGCAATGGGAAATCGGTAATACTTTTCTTGATCAGCTGGATCGCGCCCTGCAGGTCATCACGGCTCTTGCCCGTGACACGCACGGTGTCGCCCTGGATGCTGGCCTGCACCTTCGCCTTGCTGTCCTTGATGTGCTTGACGATCTTCTTCGCCAGTTCGGTTTCCACGCCGACCTTCACGGTGCAATTGCGCTTCACCTTGTTGCCGCTGATTTTTTCGACCTTGTCGCTGATCTCCAGACACTTGATGTCCACGCCGCGCTTGGTCAGCTTGCCGTTCAGGATATCCTGTACCTGATCGAGCTGGAACTCGTTGTCGGCGAACACGGTGAGTACCAGCTCCGCCTGTTCCACGCGCGCGTCCGAGCCCTTGAAGTCGAAGCGCGTGCTGACTTCCTTGTTGGTCTGGTCGACCGCATTCCTGACTTCGGTCTTGTCTACTTCCGAAACGATGTCGAAACTTGGCATGGTGTTTCTCCGTTTAACGCATTGCATTCCCTCTCCCCAGCCCTCTCCCGCTTGCGGGAGAGAGTGAGTTAGCGCGGGAGAGAGAGGGGTGTTGGGTTGCGCGAGCTTATGACCTGTCTGTTAGCCGAAGCTGCAAACGTAGTTCACTTCATCTTTCGCGTGAATTTCGAAGCTGCCGTTTTCCGCGACCTTGAAGCTGGTGCCGGCGGTGTAGGTTTTGAACGCGGACTCGCCCTTGATCTTCACGTCGCAAGTGCCGGCCGTGATTTCCATCAGCTCCGGCGCGCCGACGTTGAAGGTGAGCTGGCTGCCGGGCATGATCACGCCGACGGTCTTGCGCGAGCCGTCGGGGAAATACACCGAGTGCGAGACGCACTTGCCGTCGAAGAAGACATTGGCTTTTTTGCCGACGCTGATGTTATCAATTCTGTCTGACATGCTGAGTTCCTTTGGAATAGTATGATTATTTATTGGGTTCGTTGGCCTTGACGCCCTTTTGGTAGTTGGCATAGACATAGACGGGAATGCCGAGGTCACCGAGCTGTTTTTCGATCAGCGGTTTCACTTCCTCCCAGTCCAATCCATTCAGGCCACAGGCGAGGCGCGGCAACGCGAGGCTGGTGATGTGTTCCTTCAGTACCAGCGTGCGCAGCGCGTGGAGCGTGTGGTTTACATGGCTCAGCGTCGCGTGGCCGGGCTTGCTGCCATGCGCATATGCGGCGTCGCGGGTGAACAGGTTGATCAGGAAGCGGCCATCCGCGCTCATCCAGGTCCACAGCTCGCCGGATTTCGGGTGCTGGGTCTGGCAGTAATGGCGGAAATCCTTGTACATCGCGGGCATCCGCTCGCGCAGCTGCAGCGCGAGACCCTGGTGAAAATCATCGTTCGGCGCGACGCCCTGCACAATGCCTTTGGCGCCGCTCAACAGAATGTCACCGCTCAGTTCGTGGATCACGCCGCTCTCCTTTCGCCTCCGTTACTTGCGTCGTTGCAGATTCGCTGCGATACGCATGCGCAGCGCGTTAAGCTTGATGAAGCCGCCAGCATCCTTCTGGTCGTAGGCGCCCTTGTCGTCCTCGAACGTGGCAATGGTCGGATCGAACAGCGAATCGGTCTTGGAGTCGCGTCCGGTCACGATCACGTTGCCCTTGTACAGCTTGATGCGTACCCAGCCATTGACGCTTTGCTGGGTGTGGTCGATCAGGGTTTGCAATGCCTTGCGTTCCGGGCTCCACCAGTAACCGTTGTAAATCATCGAAGCGTAGCGCGGCATCAGGTCATCCTTCAGGTGTGCGACTTCGCGATCCAGCGTGATCGACTCGATCGCGCGGTGGGCCTTGAGCAAGATGGTGCCGCCCGGGGTTTCGTAACAGCCACGCGACTTCATGCCGACGTAACGGTTCTCCACCAGATCGAGGCGGCCGATGCCGTGATTGCCACCCAACTCGTTGAGCTTGGCCAGTACCTGCGCGGGTGTCATCCTGGTGCCGTTGAGCGCCACGATGTCGCCTTTTTCGAATTCGATGTCGAGATATTCAGCCTGGTCGGGTGCCTTCTCCGGCGACACCGTCCAGCGCCACATGCTTTCCTCAGCTTCGGCAGCAGGATCTTCCAGATGGCGGCCTTCATAGGAAATGTGCAGCAGGTTCGCATCCATTGAGTAGGGCGAGCCGCCTTGCTTGTGCTTCATCTCAATGGGAATGCCGTGCTGCTCGGCATAGGCCAGCAGCTTTTCGCGCGAGAGCAGATCCCATTCGCGCCACGGCGCGATGATCTTGATGTTCGGGTTCAGGGCGTAGGCGCCGAGTTCGAAGCGCACCTGATCGTTGCCCTTGCCGGTCGCGCCATGCGAGATGGCTTCGGCGCCGGTCATGTCGGCGATCTCGATCAGGCGCTTGGCGATCAGCGGTCGCGCAATCGAGGTGCCGAGCAGGTACTCGCCCTCGTAGACGGTATTGGCGCGGAACATCGGGAACACGAAATCGCGCACGAATTCTTCACGCAGGTCATCGATAAAAATCTGTTCCGGCTTGATGCCGAATTTCAGCGCCTTCTGGCGTGCCGGTTCCAGTTCTTCACCCTGGCCGAGGTCGGCGGTAAAGGTGACGACTTCGCATTGATAGGTGTCCTGCAGCCATTTCAGGATGACCGAGGTGTCGAGGCCGCCGGAGTAGGCGAGGACTGCTTTCTTGATTCCACTCATGGTAGTTTGCTCACTTGATTAGATTTGATTCGTTCGCGGTCGATTCTGGTTGCGGCCGCGCTGGTACATTCGCGATGCTCACATTCGGGGCAGGGCGGGTTTTTTCCCGCTATGGCGGGCTAGCCCGCCCTACTTGTTTACTTCGCCGAGCAGCAGGTACTCCATCAGTGCCTTTTGCACGTGCAATCTGTTCTCCGCTTCGTCCCACACCACGCTTTGTGGGCCGTCCATCACACCAGCGGAGACTTCTTCGCCGCGGTGCGCGGGCAGGCAGTGCATGAACAGGGCGTCTTTCGCGGCGACGGCCATCATGTCTTCATCCACCTGCCAGTCGGCGAAGTCCTTCATGCGCTCTTCGTTTTCGGCCTCGAAGCCCATGCTGGTCCACACGTCGGTGGTCACGAGGTCGGCGCCGCGCGCGGCCGCCATCGGGTCGGCGAATTCTTCATAGTGGTCTTCACCGAACAGGCCGGCGCGCTCCGGTTCGACTTCGTAGCCGGGCGGGGTCGAGACATGCACGTTGAAATCGAGGATCTCTGCGGCTTGCAGCCAGGTGTTGCACATGTTGTTGGAGTCGCCGATCCACGCAACCGTCTTGCCCTGGATGCTGCCACGGTGCTCGACATAGGTGAAGATGTCGGCCAGCACCTGGCACGGATGATATTCGTTGGTCAGGCCGTTGATCACCGGCACGCGTGAGTTCGCGGCAAAGCGTTCGATGATGGATTGCTCGAAAGTGCGGATCATCACGATGTCGCTCATGCGCGAGATCACCTGGCCCGCGTCTTCCACCGGTTCGCCGCGCCCCAGTTGCGAATCGCGGGTGTTCAGGTAGATGGCCGAGCCGCCCAGTTGTTGCATGCCGGCTTCGAATGACAGGCGCGTGCGCGTGCTGGCCTTTTCGAAAATCATCACCAGCGTGCGGTCGACCAGCGGCCAGTATTGCTGGTAGGACTTGAAGCGCTGCTTGATGATGCGGCTGCGCTCGAACAGGTACTCGAATTCGTCGCGGGTAAAGTCCTTGAACTGCAGAAAGTGTTTGACTGCCATAATGATTTTCCCTTGACGTGGCCGATCAGGATTGCAGGAATTCTTTAATCAGCGGACACAAAATATCCAGCAGCTGCTGCGCTTCGTCCTGCGACATGACCAGCGGCGGCAGCAGCCGGACGACGTTGTCCGCGGTGACGTTGATCAGCAGCCCTTTTTCGAGTGCTTGCGGAACCAGGACGCCGCAGGGCTGGTCGAGTTCAATCCCGATCATCAGGCCCTGACCGCGGATTTCCCTGACGCCTTTGGTGCCCTGCAACGCATTAGCGATGCCCTCGTGGATGAAGCGGCCCAGGCTGTCGGCGTGCGCCAGCAGGTTGTCCTGCTCCATGATGTCCAGTGTGGTCAGTGCAGCGGTACAGGCCAGCGGGTTCCCGCCAAAGGTGGAGCCATGATTGCCCGGCTGGAACATGCCCGCGGCAATGCCCGCAGTAAGGCACGCGCCGATTGGAACGCCGGAGCCCAAGCCTTTGGCGAGCGTCATCACGTCCGGCATGATGCCGGTGTGCTGGAAGGCGAACCACTTGCCGGTGCGGCCCATGCCGCACTGGACTTCGTCCAGCATCAGCAGCCAGTCCTGTTCATCGCAGATCTCGCGCAGGCGTTGCAAATATTCAATATCCAGCGTGCGGATGCCGCCTTCACCCTGAATCGGTTCAACCAGTACGGCGACGACGTTGCTGTTGTGCTGGGCGACCTGGCGGATTGCATCGAGATCGTTGTAAGGCACGCGCACAAAGCCGCTGACCAGCGGCTCGAAGCCGGCTTGGACCTTGCGGTTGCCGGTGGCGGAAAGGGTTGCCAGAGTCCGGCCATGGAAGGATTTTTCCATCACGATGATGGCCGGAGATTCGATGCCCTGTTTGTGGCCATACATGCGCGCGAGCTTGATCGCGGCTTCATTGGCTTCACAGCCGGAATTGCAAAAAAACACTTCCTGCATGCCCGACAGGTTGCACAGCTTGTCAGCCAGTGCTTCCTGTTCATTCACCTGATAAATGTTGGAGCAGTGAATCAGTTTGCCGATCTGTTCGTTCAGGGCGGCAGTGAAACGCGGATGCGCATGTCCCAAAGTGTTCACGGCAATGCCGGACAAGCCGTCCAGATAGCGCTTGCCTGCAGTATCCCAAAGCCACGCGCCTTCGCCACGTGCAAAAGCGACCGGGATACGGGCATAAGTATTCATCACATGCGACATACGGGAACCCCTAAATACAAGACGGCGGACAAGCCGCCGTTTCACCTGTTAATCAAGACTCGTATATTGAGCCAAACCAGCTGGATCAGGCAACACTAACGTGCAAAGCAAACAAGCCGACATTCCTGTCGGCTTGTGCGGTGAATCAAGGCTGTGATGCTGTTATCTTACTTGGGCGATTACGCCATTGCCTTGATAGCCGCAGACAGACGGCTCTTGTGTCGAGCTGCCTTGTTCTTGTGGATGATTTTCTTGTCAGCGATGCTGTCCACGGTGCTGACGGAAGCCTGATAGACGGCCTGAGCGGCAGCCTTGTCGCCGGCTTCAATCGCTTTTACAACTTTCTTGATCGCAGTGCGCAATTCAGAGCGCAAGCTGCTGTTGTGAGCATTTTGTTTTACTGCCTGACGAGCACGTTTCCGGGCTTGTGCGCTATTTGCCATGTCTGTTCCTCGAAAATTCGACTACAACGAAAGGCGCGCATTCTAGTGACTTACGCCTGTTTTTGCAAATTTTTTTGCGAATTCGATTATTTCGACCTTAAAACTTGGGTTTAAACTCGAGGCCGGACACATACCGGGCAACGGCTTTCATCTCCTGTTCGGTCATGCGCTGCGCAATGGATTGCATGAACCGGTTCGGGTCGTTGGTCCGGATGCCGATATTAAAGTTCTTTAACTGCAGCAGCAAATACTCGCTATTCTGCCCCGTCAGACGCGGAACCGTGGCAATTCCCTCACCATTTTGCCCGTGACAGCCGGTGCATGCCGGCACGCCGGTCGTTTCATTCCCCAGCACGAACAGTAATTCACCCTCTTCATTCAGTTTTCCGTCCTCCGAAGGGTCGGGCTTGAATCTCAGTTTGTTGTAGTAATGCGATAACGATGTAATATCTTCCGGCCTTAAATCTGCAATCGCGGTGGCCATCATGTCGTTCTTGCGTTTGCCGGATATGAATTCTGTCATCTGCTTGGCGAGATATTCGCGTGCGAGTCCTGCCAGTCTGGGAAATTGGGGTGCCGTGCTATTGCCGTCCTCGCCATGGCAAGCCGCACAGACCGAGTTGGCAATCGCTTTCGCCACCTCGGTATCGGTGCTGTTTGGCTCGGCGGCCTGCACCGGGGCGGCCACCGCCAGCATTGCCACTACTGCCAGCAAGCCCCGGTGAAGCCCGCGTGTCCGGGTGGCGAAGCCTGTGCCAACGAGATTACGGATGAATCCAACGATTTTCAATTGCTTCCCTTTTTCAGCATGGTTCACGAAGATATCTGTTGCTCATGAACTGGCGGTGCGGCGGACGTAATCAATCTTCCGGCTCGCAATTTCCTAATTTCTCGGTTGTGTGGAGCGCGGATTCAATACAAATTCCGCAATTTGTATGCCAGCCGCCGGCGGTAGCTTCTATTCGAATGAAAATATTATGAAATGTTAAAGAATGCTAACCAGGTCCTTGCAGCGCGAATGGGATTGGTACTGCAGGTATGTCGCGACTTGGTAACCTGATGGTTTGCGCTGTTACTGTTCTGCAGTCCGAAAATCCTGATAGTGAGGCACGCTGTCCTCTGAAAGTCTTGCGCGACGCGGGGTTTGGTCAGGTTAGTACGATGCCTGACCGGTTAATACGTTTTGGTCTGAATGCATATTACCGTATAACCTTTCGGTAGTATGGTATTACTTTTCGGTAGCACTTGGCGGTCGGATACTAATTGGTCAATAAATGCCCGGATTTGAGCTTCCTGCACGTCTGCTGGATTATCGCAGAGGCTCCGAAGGACTGAACAGGGCGCACGTTCGCACGACCACAAGGTATGATGCGCGACGTTTGGAATTCTTCTGGCTTGATATGAACCTGCTTAAATCTCTGGCGACGATCAGCGGCCTGACGCTGGTGTCCAGAATCCTGGCCTTCGGGCGCGACGTATTGATCGCCAAGGTGTTCGGCGCCGGGATGGCGACCGATGCTTTTTTTGTCGCGTTCAAGTTGCCCAACCTGTTGCGTCGCCTGTTTGCCGAGGGCGCGTTTTCGCAGGCATTTGTACCGATTTTCGGCGAATACCGGCATAAGCGCAGCCATGAAGAAACGCAATTGCTGGTGGATCACGTCACCACCATGCTGGCACTGATCCTGTTCGTCGTCACTCTCATCGGCATCATCGCGGCGCCCATCCTGGTCTATATCAGCGCGCCGGGCTTCATCAAGGATGGCGCAAAATTTGACCTGACGGTGCAATTGCTGCGGGTGACCTCGCCTTATATCTTCTTCATTTCACTGGTGGCGGTGGCGGCCGGCATCCTCAATACCTATAACAAATTCTGGGTGCCTGCGTTTGCGCCGGTCCTGCTCAATATCTGCCTGATCGGCGGCGCACTATGGCTGGCGCCATACTGCAATCCGCCGATCATGGCGCTGGCCTGGGCGGTGTTCGTGGCCGGCATGGTGCAACTGGCCTTCCAGTTGCCGTTCCTGAAACAGATTGGCATGTTGCCGCGCCTCCGCTTCAGTCGGAGCGATGAAGGCATGTGGCGCGTCATCAAACAAATGGGGCCGGCGGTATTTGGCGTCTCCATTTCGCAGATCAGCCTGATCATCAATACCATCTTTGCGTCGTTCCTGGTGGGTGGGAGCGTGTCATGGCTTTATTATGCGGATCGACTGATGGAGTTTCCTTCCGGCATGCTGGGCGCGGCCTTGGGGACGATCTTGCTGCCATCATTGTCCAAGTGCCATGCCAGCGGCAACGCGGCGGAATATTCCCGATTGCTAGACTGGGGCCTGCGTTTGACCATCATGTTGACGCTGCCCGCCGCGCTGGCACTGGGCATGATTTCGGTGCCGCTGCTGTCGACTTTCTTTCAGCGCGGCGAGTTTTCAGCCCATGATGTGCTGATGACGAGCCAGGCCTTGATCGGCTACAGCGTCGGCCTGATCGGAATCATTCTGGTGAAGATCCTCGCGCCGGGCTTCTATGCGCGCCAGAACATCAGGACACCGGTGAAGATCGGCATTATCACGCTCATCGCGACCCAAGCCATGAATGCGCTGTTCATCGGCTGGCTGCATCACGCCGGTCTGGCGTTGTCCATCGGCTTGGGCGCCTGCCTGAATTCCGCCATCCTGTTCTACTATTTGCGCAAGCACGAGATTTACCAACCCGAGCCGGGCTGGATCAAATTCTCGGTCAAAGTGGGACTCGCCGTACTGGCGCTGGGAATCGTCCTGTGGTTCGGCATGGGCACGGAGCAAAGCTGGCTCACGAGTGGCGGCTGGGCGCGCGTTGGGCGCCTGGCGGCACTGGTTACCGGCGGCGTGGTGGTGTATTTTGCCGTCCTGGCCGCACTGGGCTTCCGCCCGCGGGATTTTTCCCGGCGGGCGATTTCGTGATGGCGCTTACTTGTTGTTGAGAAAACCTTGTTTTTCGGCCACCGGCTTGACGTTGGGGAAATAGACGTGCCGGTAGAAGCCGGCAGTATTGGTTGACCATGCGGTTCCTTCCGGTCGGCCGGTCTGTTTCCAGTATTCGGTTAGCACGGCGTCATATTCCTTGATCGCTGGCGCGATCGCTTCACGGTGATAGGTTTCGTTGTGCCAGAAACTGTTCAACGGCAGGCGCGGTTTCTGAACCGCGTGCTGCGCGATGTGGCCAATGCACAGGCCGTCAATCGGGAAGGTGTATGGCGGCAATTCGAGCAGGTCGACCATCGCCTGCGGATCGCGGCGGATCCCGCCGATCGGGACGATGCCCAGCCCCAGCGAGCGCGCGGCGGTCATGAGATTGCCGAGGATGATGCCGGCATCCACCGCGCCGACGCCGAAGCCTTCCACACTTTCGTGAATGACCTGTTTCCGTCCCGCCATCTCGGCGGCCACATTGGCCTTGTAGAAATCGATCACCACCGCAATGAACACCGGCGCCTGCGCGACCCAGGGCTGCCCGCCCGCAATCTCCGCGATGCGCGCGCGGCGCACCGGATCGCGCACCACGACTAGCGATACCTGCTGACCATTGATCGAACTCGGGCTGCAGTGGGCGGCCTTGATGATTTCCGTCAGCATGGCCTCGCTGACCGGTTCGTCGGTGAAGCTGCGATCGCTGCGATGGGATTGCATGGTGGTAATGGTTTCGTTCATATCGTTATTCCTATAACAGGGGGTGAAAAACTACTGCGGCAGCCATCTGCTGCGTTGCGCGGTACTCGCTTCCTCGCCTATCTCATCGATATGTCTCGTCGCTCCGTTCCGTACGCCTTGCATCTGGCCGTCCTCGCTATGTTTTTCAACCCCCTGTGATGTGCATTGCCTTGGCCACCACCGCATGGGTCAGGTGGGGCGCGAACAATTCGATGAAATCGTAAGTATAGCCGCGCAGGTATTCATTCTTGCGGATCGCAATGCGAGTGACGTTCGGCTTGAACAGATGGCCGGCATCCAGCATGCGCAGGTGCTTGTCGCGCTCAGGCAGAAAGGCCAGTTTGGCCAGAATGCCGATGCCCAGGCCCAGCTCCACATAGGTCTTGATTACGTCGGCATCGATCGCGGTCAGCGCGATATTCGGCTGGAGCTGTGCCTGTTCGAACGCATCGTTGATTTTGCTGCGGCCGGTAAAGGCGAAATCGTAGGTGATGATCGGATACTGCGCGATCTTTTCCAGCGTCAGTTTCTTTTCTTTCAGCAGCGGATGGCGTGGCGGCGTGATCACGCAATGAGTCCATTCGTAGCAGGGCAGGGTGACGAGATCGTCATAGAGCGCCAGGCTTTCGGTGGCAATGGCGATGTCGGCATCGCCATTCAGAACCTGCTCCGCGATCTGTGTCGGACTGCCCTGGTGCAGGCCGAGCTTCACTTTCGGGTAGCGCGTGATGAACTGCTTGACCACGGGCGGCAGCGCATAGCGCGCCTGGGTGTGCGTCGTGGCAACTGTCAGATGTCCGCGATCCTGTGCATTGAATTCCTGTCCCACCTGCTTGAGATTCTCCGCGTCATGCAGCATGCGCTGGGCGATTTCAAGCACGGCTTTTCCCGGTTCGGTGATCGCGACCAGACGCTTTCCGTTGCGCACGAAAATCTCGATGCCCAGTTCCTCTTCCAGTTGCCTGATCTGTTTGCTGATCCCGGGTTGCGACGTATAGAGCGTGTCGGCGGCCTCGGAAATCTTGAGCCCCTGCCGGGCAATCTCGCGCAAATAGCGCAGTTGCTGCAAATTCATGAACGTTCTCCTTATGTTCAATGGTTATATAAGTATAACAACAAAGTATTAAAAGAATATAACGCGCACCCCTAGAATGCGCCCATTGAATTGACGGGATGGTGGTGCATGGACTGGATTTACACAGTGTCGGGCTTTCTGGTGGGGCTGATTGTCGGCGTGACCGGTGTCGGTGGCGGCTCATTGATGACACCGCTGCTGGTGCTGGTCTTCGGGATTTCTCCGGCGACTGCAGTCGGTACCGACCTGCTGT
>DASSQR010000071.1:0-41091 GCA_035702405.1 Gallionella sp.
GCAGTTGTTGAAAAAGATGTCGGCGAAACTCGGCGCGATGATCACGCGGAAGCCATAGTCTTCCAGCGCCCATGGCGCGTGTTCGCGCGAACTGCCGCAGCCGAAATTTTCGCGCGCCAGCAGAATCTGTGCGCCCTGATAACGCGGCTGGTTCAGCACGAAATCCGGATTCAGCGGCCGTTTGGAGTTGTCCATACCCGGTTCGCCGTGATCCAGATAACGCCATTCGTCGAACGCATTCGGGCCAAACCCGGAGCGCCGGATCGACTTCAGAAATTGTTTCGGAATGATCGCATCGGTATCGACGTTGGCGCGATCCAATGGCACCACCAGTCCATCCAGCCGTGTAAATTTTTCCATCAGTGTTTCTTCTCGTCCGCTTTTTTCTCGATATTTCCGCCCAGTTTCTGCAAGTCCTTGCCGAAACCTTCCATCGTGTTGCAGCCTGCAACCAGCAACCCTACCAGCAACAAAGCCAAAGCTTTCATGCCCGCCTCCTAAATAATATTTATATTTTACTTACATCTACAAAATGCCCGGCGATTGCCGCCGCGGCCGCCATCGCCGGACTCACCAGATGGGTACGTCCGCCCTGCCCCTGCCGGCCTTCGAAATTGCGATTCGAAGTCGACGCGCAGCGTTCGCCCGGATTCAGCCGGTCGTCATTCATTGCGAGGCACATCGAGCAACCCGGATCGCGCCACTCGAAACCCGCCGCGAGCAAACTCTGGTCCATCCCTTCCTGCTCGGCCTGCTGCTTGACCAAACCGGAGCCGGGCACCACCATCGCGAGCTTCACGTTCGGCGCGACATGCTTGCCCTTGGCCACAGCTGCCGCCGCACGGATATCCTCGATCCGCCCGTTGGTGCACGAACCGATGAACACCTTGTCGATGCTGATGTCGGTCATCGGCATGTTCGGCTGCAAGCCCATGTATTCCAGCGCACGCTGCCAGTCGTGCCGTTTCACTTCACTGGGAGCGGAGGCCGGATCCGGGACGCGCCCATCGATCGACACTACCATTTCGGGCGAGGTGCCCCAGGTCACCTGTGGACGAATGCCGGCGGCATCCAGTTCCACTACTGCGTCGAATACCGCACCCGCATCGGAATGCAGGGTGCGCCAGTACACCACCGCCTGGTCCCATTGCGCCCCTTGCGGTGCGAACGGCCGGCCCTTGATGTAATTGATGGTGGTATCGTCCACCGCGACCATGCCCGCACGCGCACCGGCTTCAATGGCCATGTTGCAGAGGGTCATGCGCCCTTCCATGCTCAGCGCGCTGATCGCGCTGCCCGCAAATTCGATCGCGTAACCGGTGCCGCCCGCGGTGCCGATCTTACCAATCACCGCCAGCGCGATGTCCTTCGCCGTGACGCCCTGGCCCAGCACACCGTCCACCTTGACCAGCATTGCTTTGGATTTTTTTGCCACCAGGCATTGCGTCGCCATGACGTGCTCGACTTCGCTGGTGCCGATGCCGTGCGCCAGCGCGGCAAATGCACCGTGCGTGCTGGTATGCGAGTCGCCGCACACCACGGTCATGCCCGGCAGGGTCGCGCCCTGCTCCGGCCCGACCACGTGCACGATGCCCTGACGCACATCGGACATGGTGAATTCATTCACGCCAAATTCGGCACAATTGGCGTCCAGCGTTTCCACCTGCAGACGTGCAATCGGGTCGGCAATTCCCTGTTCCCGGCCCTTGGTCGGCACATTGTGATCGGCCACGGCGAGGATCGAACCCGCGCGCCACAGCGGGCGCCCGGCCAGCTTCAGCCCTTCGAAGGCTTGCGGGCTGGTCACTTCGTGCACCAGATGGCGGTCGATGTAGATCAATGCGGTGCCATCGGCTTCCTGCCGCACCACATGGGAATTCCAGAGTTTGTCGTAAAGGGTTTGCGCACTCATTTATTTCAGCTTGCCTGCAACTTGTTTTTCAGAACGGATGATTATGCCACAACGGGGGAGGGTTGACAGCTTATGGGGATAGACGCGGTTTCCCGCCGCTATACTGCGCGCCCTGCAAATAACAAAACAGCCCTGGGAGCCGATTGCTCCCGAGGAGGCTGTTGGGTCGAAGGAATGGTGCGTTATTCCTGGATGCTGCCCAGGTAATTCACGATTGCCTTGATTTCGTCGTCCGTTGCGGCGTCCAGCTTCTGCTTCATGCGCTTCTGCTTCTCGTTGTACGGACGCTTGCCTTCCTTGAAATCCTTGAGCTGCTTGCTCAGGTAGGCCATCTTCTGGCCGCCGATGATGCCGGCGTTGTCAGCCTGCAAAGTGCCGCGGTCGCCGTGGCAATCCTGGCACCGGCCGGCGAACAGCCCCTTACCCTTCTCGGCCAAGGCCGCGTCGAACTGCTGAGGCTTGCGCGCGAACGGCTGCTCGGCGTAATACTCCGCCAACTGGTTCATGTCGCTGTCGCTCAACTTGCCGGCGATCTGACACATGTTGGTTTTCGTGCCCTTCTGGCTGCCGCTGCGCACTTCGGTGTCGGTGCAAGGCCGCGCCTTGTTCTTGAAGTTCAGCAGCGCGCTGCTCATGTAATCGGCCGAATAGCCGCCGATGTTGGGCACATCCAGCTCGGTGTTGGCGCCGGCTTCACCATGGCAGCCGACGCAGGTTTCAGCCGCCTTGGGCGCATCGGCGGCAGTTGCAGCGGTTGCAAGGGACAATCCGAACAGGGCTGCGCCAGCCAGCGCGGCATATCCAGTCAGTTTGATCTTCATATTAAAGTACTCCTCTTTCTTGTTGGTCAATTGGCTTGTTGGTCAATTGGCTTGTTAGCAAATTGGCTTGTTGGCAAATGAGTCCGGCCGGTTCTTTTGCTCGATTTCCAGCCGGGCTTGCATCCGACCAGCAGGCTCCAATCCGGTTCGTTTTGTTTACAAAGGGTAACAATTCTTCGCCAAACGATACTGACGCGGACTGAATCCGGATAAGTGAACATATAGTATTGGCATACCAACCTCAACCACTAGTCAGTAAAGCATCCAGTAGAACAAATACGGCGCAAGCAGCACCCAGAGCAGAATCAGAGGCCAGAGCCGCCCGCGGGTTAAATCATAATTCGCCCACAGCTCGGCCCAGCTGCGCTTGCCAACATAGTGAAAAAACAGGAATTCAAAAGCGATGGTCAACGCCATCCAGAAGAGGCCGATGAACAGCGCCTGCGCCGCGGAATCGGGTGGCCAGTGGCGAACATAGAAGAACATCACCACGCCCAGCAGCACGATGCCGCTTATGCACGAAATCTGGTTTGCGCGCGGCTCCGGCAGAAGCTTGCCATAGGTGAAGTCTCGCAGCGCTCCGTTGAGGAAAGCAACCACCAGCATTACCAGCCAGGCCAGCAGAACGCGCATCACAAACTACATCGGCTTGAACCGGAGCCTGATGGTCTTGCCCGCCACCCGGAACACGCCCTTGCCGGTGTGATGCAGGGTGCGCGGATTCTTCTTCGCCGGATCGACCCAGGCCTTGACCACTTCCAGCACGAAAAAGTTGTACTTGTTCACCAGCCGGGTATCAAAGATGCGGCACTCGAGGCTGGCATAGCACTCGTCGATGAGCGGCGGATCAACCTTCGCAGCAGGCACCGGCGTGAGGCCGAATTTCGTGAACTTGTCCACCTTCTTGCCGGATTTGCTACCGACCCCGACCACCTTCTTGGCCAGTGATGCGGTGGGAATGTTGAGCACGCACTCCTTCGTCTTGGTCAGCGCCTCGAAGCTGTAGTTGCGCCCGCTGATCACGCAGCCCACCAGCGGCGGCACGAACTCCATCATGGTGTACCACGCCATGGTCATGATGTTCTGCCTGCCCTTGCGCGCCGTGGTCACCATCACCACTGGGCCCGGTTCTAGCAGGCGGTAAACTTCAGACAACGGGTAATTTTTCTTCGCCATAACGGCCTCCCGATCTGGAACAGGACAATCCATCAAAAACCATATCCCCTCTCCCGCAAGCGGGAGATAACCAGCGACTTGCCCGCTTGCGGGCTTAGTCGAATGGCTAGTAGTTCTATCAGGGTTAGGGAGAGGGACTGTCGGATCACGTCGCTCTGCCGGGTTATCTACCAAATCACCGCAGCATCCCCGCCACAATCCGATGTACCGCTTCTTCCGGCGACAAACCACGCGCCATCAGCGTTTCCATCTGTTGCCGGTCGACGCTGCCGATCGCCGCCTCGTGCGTCACCTTGGCTTCGGGATGGGTCACCTTGACCAGCGGGCTCGCACTCACCACCCCTTGATCCTTGACGATTTCGGTGCAGTCCACGTGCCCGCGTGCACCCGGCGCGTTGCCTTCGGTGATGCCGATCACTTCCGCCATCGCCTCGTTTTCCACCGCCACCCGAGACTTGATCAGGCCGCGCGCATTACGCCCGGCAAGTACCAGCCGTTCCTTGATCCGGATCCGGTCCTTCCCGTGGCCGAATACTTTGCTGGTGAATTCCGCCACAGCATCCTCGCCGACCGTGACGTCGAAATCCACGTCCAGTTCGCCGACCAGCCCGGTCAGCAGCGAAAAATCGGAGTACAAGTGCGCGCCGCGCCCCAGCTCGATCTTCGCGCGCGGAATCACTTCGATGCCGCCCGAGGTCCCGTGAAAATGCGACTCCTGGTAACGCATCTCCGCGCCGGCGCCAACCCGAATGGTCGCCTGCATCGCGTGGCGCGCCTGTTCCGGCACCGAGAACAAACAGTGCGACCACAGCGTGGCCTTCGCATTCGCGCCCATATCCAGTTCCAGCGTGACATTCTGGATACCGACACGATCGAACAATCCGAAACACAAATGGATTGGCAAGTCGACGCGCACGTTTTCCGCGATGACGATTTTGGCGCCGATGCCCTGCTCGGTTGCGCGTGGGCTGATCAGCACTCCCGGGATAGATTGCTCGCTGATGAGTTCGTGGCCGTGCGCGACAACATGGGCGGTATCGCGGGAAAGGATGCGCTCCGGATCCTGACCGACCACTTTCAGTGCCTCATAGAACTGTTTCAGTTTAGGCATAGCAGGTCTCCCCGTCACAGTTCACGCACACCCGTGCCTTGTAATGCGCCACCACTTCGGCCGGCACGCCACTGAACACGATGCGGCCGCCGCACAGCTGCGACGCGCGGTCGGCATGGGTCGCCAGTTCTTCCTGGTGGGTAATCAGCAGGACGGTCGAGCCCATCTCGCGGAAGGATTCGACCACACGGATGATCTCGTCGAGCGACAGCATGTCCACCCCCGCGGTGGGTTCGTCGAGAATCGCGAGCTTCGGCCCAAGTGCAAGCAGCGCAGCCAGCTCCACCCGCTTGCGTTCGCCGCCGGACAAGGTGCGATCCACCATGCGCGCGCGATAGTCGTCCGGCGCAAGTCCGACGCGTTCGAGACAGTCATCTGCGCCGCGGCCGGGATGACCAAGCGACAGGTACTCCGTGACCGTCACCCCCTCGAACCGCGCAGGTTCCTGCCAGGCCAGGCTGATGCCCCGCTGTGCGCGCTCGTGGATCGGAAGATCGACAATGGATTGGCCGGCGAACAGCAACTCGCCCTGCACCGGCCGATAGCCGCTGCAGCCCATCACCAGACTGGCAAGGCTGGTTTTGCCCGAACCATTGGCGCCCAACAAAGTGTGGATTTCCCCGGAAACAAGGGTCAGATCCACGTCACACAACACCTGCCGGCTACCCAGCCGAAGGGCGATGTGACGCAATTCCAGCAAGGGTGCATCGGTCATGGACACTCCCGTTTTGGTCAGGCTCTCCTGCCTCTCCCTTGGAAGAGAACTGAAGAAAGGAGAACTGCACTATAGCCCCACCCTTGGCCTGAATCCATACGCTGTTGCACCCATGACCGCACCACGAAACTTCGCACCGCACGTCCAGATGACTGCCGTGCTAGCCGTTTGCGCCGGATTTCACCTGTTTGGAATAAAAAATGACATCGCCGACCGAATGGGCCTCCGGTGCATACTGAGCCATGGCCCAACCGGTAAAAGACACGATTGCAGCCGTAAGCGCAAACGGCCAGGCAGTTCGCCGGAGCGCGGTCTCCAGCCAATGAGGGGTATCGAGGCCACGAAGCCTGCGATATAGACTGGCAGACAGCACTCCGTCCACAACCAGTTCCGCAAAAAATGCTGGAGCGGAGTAGATTACGGAGTAAATTACAAAGAAGGACGAGAGCAGCAGCGCAGCAATGAGAATCAGGACGACCAGGGGAATGGCAAACTCCTCCGCTTCGGCCGCATTACCAAGAGCCTCGCCAATGGAACCCGTATCGCCGACCAGAGGAGCGTGGTCTATCGGCCCAGCGAAAGAACCACTTGCGCCCCCACCGCCAAAGTTGCCACCTTGACCACTGAAGATATCCGAACTTCCTGAGCCCGAAGAAGATGGTACGCCACCCGAGACATCCGGGAAGTCCGCGTAGTCCTCGGCGCGTGTTCTAAGCCAGAGCCATAGCAAAAACAAAAATACCAGATAGGCAAAGCCAAAGGAAACGAGGTATCTGATCCACATTTCGGTAAGACCGGCCCGGAGAAAGCCGTATGAGGTCACGAAGCCGGCTGCACCGGTGAGTGCAACGAGCAGTAACATCTGGAGACGAGGAAACCCACCATACTCAAGATCGCTTCGAACCCTCTGAATTTCCCGATGGCGATAGAACCGTATTCGTGCGCTCATTGTTCTCAATGACTAAATTGATTTGCAGTCGTGCTGCCTGACTCGTCGGGTTGCCCGACCCGCAATACTATAAACCCGCTCGGGGGCGGAATCCATACGATGTTGGCTTATAGCCGCCACCAACCTCGCGCTCGATGGCGCTGGCCGTAAACGTAGCTGCGATTGCTATGCGCGCTTCGCCAGAAACCGATCCAGCTGATTCGCAAACTCCTGGCGATCGCGCTGGCTTAACGTCGGCGGCCCGCCAGTGTCCACGCCGCTGGCGCGCAGGCCATCCATGAAATTGCGCATGGTCAGCCGTTCCTGGATCGTGTCCTTGGTATAAAACTCCCCGCGCGGATTCAGCGCATGGCCGCCCCGCGCAATCACCTCGGCGGCCAGCGGAATATCGGCGGTAATCACCAGATCGCCCGGCTCGACCAGTTGGGCGATTTTATTGTCAGCAACATCGAAACCGGCCGGCACCTGCATCGCGCGAATAAACCGCGAAGGCGGGTGATACAACATCTTGTTCGCCACCAGCGTCAGTTGCATCTGCCGCCGTTCCGCCGCACGGAACAGAATTTCCTTGATGACCTTCGGACACGCATCGGCATCCACCCAAATCTGCATTACATTTGTCCTGGTGAAACGATTACGAAAATGCCCGTTGGTTATTGCGCCTTAACAGGGTTATTTACCCAAAAATTTGCCTTCCTTAAACAATCCAGCTTTCCTACTTCCGTTAATGTAGTTAAGCAACACTCCCCTACCATCTGGCAAGTTATTTTTGAAGGAACCCTCATATCGTAATTTTCCGGGAGAAACCAGTACACCTTCCCCATTTAACTTGTCAGCCTTGAACTCGCCTTCGTATCTCGTGCCATCTTGATAATACATTGTTCCGTGTCCATACATTTTGTCGTCCCTAAATTCACCGATATAGATGCTTCCGTCCGGGTTCAATATGGTTCCTGTTCCATCCCTCTTATCATCTTTGAAGCTACCGATGTATCTTGCTGTTCCTGATGACCTTTTTACTAAAAGCAATCCTTTGCCATTAGGCAAACCATTCTTCCAGTCGCCCACATATTTTCTCCCACCTTGAGAAATGAATACTCCGTAACCATTTTGGCAATCACCTTCTGTACAACCAATGTTCGCTTGCCTGGCGTAGGTTAGTGGAGAGGTGAGAATGGTTATTACCAGTAGTAACATTTTTATTGACATGCTCTGGCTCCCAATGAATGTCGTTAGCTAGTCTTCAAGTCGCTACCATCTTCGCCTATCCAAGGTGCGGCAACCAAGAAAGTTTCTTCATTCGCACTTGCGCTATGAATCAAAATGAACATCAATCGCGCTAGTTAGAAGAAGTGCCGGATACGTGCATAATTGAGCAACTGGTGAATACGGCGGTGCTCGTCTTTACCCCCACAAAACAAAAGTTAGTGACGTACATACGGTTTTGCAGCCATGGCGTCCGCACCATAGAGTAGGAAAGTATCCCTACTCGGCGCCTCGGGCCATTGCATGTCGGGCACAACCTTCATGTCGATGGCGGCGGAGAATTCATCATCGAGTGCGCAACTGCCAAATTTGGTCAACCCCTCAAAATTGAAGCCATATCCCGGTGGTTCCTCCCACGTCACAAAGAACGCAAGCGGAAAGAACTTCAAGAGTTTGAATACGACTGGCTCCTTACCCCCAAAGCTAGCTAATTCTGCATCACGCACGATGATTTGGTGTTGATAAGGATAGACCCAATAATAAAAATTAATACTGCTCGGGAGAGATTTGGCATCATCCAGAAAGTACTCAGCCATTGCGCTATCGAAACGGTTCTCCGCACGACGATCAAGCCCGAACGCCAGGATATGCCCTACTACAGCCCTCATGACCTTTTGAGGCACAACAGGTACGTTTACGCGCGTGGGCAGTATGAGCGAAGACTTCAGAATCGTGCCGACCGAGTTCACGAATCTAATCAGTTCAGGATCGTAACGAATACCGAGTAGCTCATTGTTACAGCGTCCGCACAAGGTTCGGAACTTGACCCCGTCCTGTGCCAAGCGCCCCCTGGATGTAGAAGCAGAAGCCGAAAGCACCTGAATCAAGTGCAACATCTCCATCTGTGTAAGTCGAATCGCTCCCTTCGGAGGAATATGATCCTCCGTCAACTGCCCATGCAAGCCACAGACATTGCAGCATCCAGTCTTTGGACCGAGGGTTTGATATTTTGTTGGCCACTTCGATAACTTTACCATTCGAGACAAGCCGCTTATGTAAAGTCGCGCACCGGTTTGAGGCTCAGCCTTGCCTAAATACTACCGATAATAATCTTCGATTCATATGCAGCCTCGCAGTCGATTGCCCGAAGCGTGGCCTGTAAAACTAGGATCTATTTCTCTTCATTCGTTCTAACTCAGACAGGTCTTCTGCAATCAATATAAAACCAAACTGCGCGACCAATGTAGCTGCGAGAAGAACCACATACTCCAGAATACCAAACCAATTCATCGAAAGAACTTCGAACGATTCCATATTGTATGAATGCCTCGAAGAAACAATAAACCACCCCAACGGCGTCCAAATACCAAATGTGATGAATAGGCCGGTGTACGCATACAGATTTTCGCGCCATTTCTTCATATTTTCTCTTTGTGGTTGCCTAACGTAAGGTCGTCATTCAATTTTGTGCGGAATTCGATCTATTTCGCTTCATCTGCCTACCAACCGGAAATCCCCACCCTTGCCCCGCTCTCGCGTAAAATTCCCACCGGACTATAACGCTACCTAAACCGCATAACCATACCCAGCTCTGCCCATTTATCCATCCCACCGTGTCCGCCGAAGTCGAACGTTTTTTCTCCGAACAGAGTCCCCTTGCCGCCGAGGTCGCGTCGTTCCGGCCGCGCGCGCAGCAGCGGGAGATGGCGCTCGCAGTGGCCGAGGCGATTCGCGATAACGCGATTCTGCTGGTAGAGGCTGGCACCGGTACCGGCAAGACCTTCGCCTATCTGGTGCCCGCATTGCTCAATGGCGGCAAGGTGATCATTTCCACCGGCACCAAGAACCTGCAGGACCAGCTGTTCCAGAAGGACCTGCCGATGGTGCGCGACGCCCTGAAGGCGCCCGTCACGGTCGCGTTGCTCAAGGGGCGCGCCAATTACGTGTGTCACTATCACCTGGAACGCGCGCTCTCTGACGGCCGCTTTGCCACGCGCGAGGATGTGCGCCACCTGGGCAAGATCAAGAATTACGCCAAGGTCAGCGATTCGGGCGACAAGAGCGGGCTGGCCGATGTGCCGGAGAACGCGCCGATCTGGCCGCTGGTAACGTCCACGCGCGACAACTGCCTCGGCCAGGAATGCCCGCAACACAAGGAATGCTTCGTGCTCAAGGCGCGCACCGACGCGATGAAGGCGGATGTCGTGGTGGTGAACCACCACCTGTTTTTCGCCGACGTGATGCTGCGCGACGAAGGCGTCGCGGAACTCCTGCCTGCGTGCAATACGGTGATCTTCGACGAGGCGCACCAGTTGCCGGAAACCGCCAGCCTGTTCTTTGGCGAGAATATTTCAACCTCCCAGTTGCTCGATCTCGCGCGCGATGCGCGCACCGAAGCGGCGGCCGCGGCCAAGGATTTCGCACCGCTGCCGAAGGCGGCCGATGCACTGGAAAAAGCCGCGCGCGATTTACGGCTGGTGTTCAAGAAGGAAGGTCGCTTGCCCGCGATTGCGTTGGAGGGCTTCAGGGAATGGGCGCCTGCGCTGAAGACGCTTAATGAAAAGCTGAAAGATTTGAATGCGTTGCTGGAGAAACAGGCGGAGCGCAGCGAGGGTCTGGAGAACTGCTGGCAGCGGGGGCAGGCGTTGGCGCGGCAGTTGAAGCAGTGGGCGGGAGATTCGCCCTCTCCCCAACCCTCCCCCGTAAACGGGGGAGGGAGCAAAGGTTCCCCTCTCCCACAGGCGGGAGCACCAAAGGCAGGCGATCCGCTATCCGGCAAGCCGGATGCGGAATCGTCACAGGGGCCAGGGGAGAGGGACGGTTTTGTACGCTGGCTCGAAGTATTCCACCACTCGCTGCAGCTCAATGCCACGCCGCTGTCGATCGCGGAAATTTTCGAGAAGCAGATTGGTGGCAGCGCACGCGCTTGGATATTCACCTCCGCCACGCTCGCGGTGAAGCAGGATTTCTCGCACTATCAGAACGAGATGGGTCTGCTCAAGGCGCGTACTGCCTGCTGGGACAGCCCATTCAACTATGGCGAGCAGGCGTTGCTGTATGTGCCGACCAACTTGCCGGAACCGAATAGCGAGGGCTATACCGAGGCAGTGGTACAGGCCGCACTGCCAATGCTTGAAGCCAGCAAGGGGCGTGCGTTTTTGCTGTTCACCAGCCTGCGCGCAATGCAGCGCGCCTATGAGCTGTTGCAGGCAGAATTCGAAAAGCGCGGCTGGAACTATCCGTTGCTACTGCAAGGCGAAGGCTCGCGCAACGAGCTGCTGGAGCGCTTCCGCACGCTCGGCAACGCGGTGCTGCTCGGCAGCCAGTCGTTCTGGGAAGGCGTGGACGTGCGCGGCGAAGCCTTGTCGCTGGTGATCATCGACAAGCTGCCGTTCGCCCCGCCGGACGATCCGGTGCTGGCCGCGCGCATCGCGGAGCTCAACAAACAGGGACGCAATGCGTTCATGGAATACCAGTTGCCGCGCACCATCATCACGTTGAAGCAGGGTGCAGGCCGACTGATCCGCGACGAGCAGGATCGCGGCGTGCTGATGATCTGCGACCCGCGCCTGATCGGCAAGCACTACGGCCGGCGCATCTGGCAAAGTTTGCCGCCGTTCAAGCGCACGCGCGACCAGAGCGAGGCGGTGCGGTTTTTCTCGGCCACACCCGATCAGGCTGGCGACCGAGACAACCAGGCAAACACTGAATAAGTTCAAATTCGTCACTCCCGCGAAGGCGGGAGTCCAGTTAATTCAATAAGCTGGATGCCCGCCTGATGAAACAACTAGCCATTCGGCTAAGCCCGCTAGCGGGCAAGTCGCTGGTTATGCGCGGGCATGACGACTTATTCGGTATTTCCATAACTTATTTAAAGGCGGGCTCTGCCCGCCTTTCATTGGTTGTCAGGCAAAGCCTGACCTACAAGAACGGTGAACGCCATTCGGCTCCCGGTTAATTTCCGGTATAGTAATCCGCACTTCCACCGCGGAGCCCTGCATGCGTAACAGCACGTACCTCAAGCGCCTCGAACGCGATCTGCCCGTCTGGGTAGAAAAAGGCTGGGTACAGCCCGGCGCAGAACAGGACCTTCTCAGTCATGTCGCCGCGCAACAGGGCGGCGGCGAGCGGCATATCATCGCGCTCGCGATCATGGGCGTGCTCCTGCTCGGGGCGGGCGTGATCACCTTCTTCGCGGCGAACTGGTCCGGCATGAGCAAGCTGTCCAAGCTGCTCGTGCTGTTCGGCAGCATGAGCGCCGCCTACATCGCAGCTGCGATCACGGTCAGCCGCGCCAAACTGCCGCGCGTCGGCGAGAGCCTGTGGCTGCTTGGCGTTCTGCTGTTTGGCGCGAACATCATGCTGATCGCGCAAACCTACAATATCGATTCACATTACCCGGACGGTGTGCTGACCTGGGCGCTGGGCGGACTGCTCGTTGCGTATGCCGCGCCGGCGCAGGCGGCCATGGCCGCGGCGATTGCCCTCGCGGTGCTATGGAGCGGCATGGAAAGCCTGGAGTTTGACCAGCTGCACTGGGGCTTTCTGGTGTTCTGGCTCGCGTGCCTGCCTGCCGTTTACCGCAAATCCTGGCATACCGCAGCGCAGCTCGCGATGGCCGGGCTGCTGCTCTGGAGCCTGTTCTTCTTCACCAACCTCGGCCGGATCTACGGTCACTCAGCCTATCTGGTACAGCTCTATTTCCTTGTCTACCTGATGCTGTTCGTCGGTGGCATGGTGCTAACCATCAGCGAGCGCACGCGGGAATTGGCTTCGATCGTCAAACATTATGCAGCGGTGGCGGCCACGCTGGCCTTTTTTGCGCTGACCTTCCCCGAATTGCACCGGCGATCCGTACCCTGGCGCGGCATCGCGGCGACGCCGATGCCGGACGCATCATGGGCAGCACTCACATTGAGTGCTGCGGTCTTGCTGGTCGCGCTGGTACTCTGGTACCGGCGACTCAACCCTTCAGCGGAAGCATCACCATACCTGAAATGGGGCCGCATGCTGCTCGCCGTCATCGCCGTGTTGTTCGTGGCCAACCTGATCTTGCAGGGCGAATATGGTGGGCTGCTGGCGCTATTGTTCAACGTGGCATTTTTCGGCGCGCTGGTGTGGTTGCTGTTCCACTCACTGCACCATGCCGACAAGACCATGCTTAACCTGACGTTCCTGATGTTCGCGGTCTGGCTGCTGACCCGCTATTTCGATACCTTCTGGACGCTGCTCAACCGGTCGTTCTTCTTCATGGCCGGTGGCGTGCTGCTGCTCGCGGGCGGGTATGTGCTGGAACGGCAACGGCGCAAGCTCGGACAGATGATGGCCGCCCGGGAGGGAGGAAAATTAGCATGAGCATTGCCTGGCGAACCGTCCTGCTGATTCTGGTCCAGATCGCCGTCCTGCTCGGCATGATCGGGATGAAACAATGGACCCTCGATACCGGCACGCCGGTCGTGCTCGAAACCGCGCCCGTCGATCCGCGCTCGCTGTTCAGCGGCGATTATGTGCGCCTTGGTTACACCATCAGCAACTTGCGGCTCGATCAGCTCGGTGGCGACCGGGAATTCAAGCGTCACGACCGCATTTACGTGGCTCTCCAGACGGGCACGCCCTATGCCATGCCCGTTGCGATTTATCACCAGATGCCCGCTGCCCGCGCGGGTCAGGTGGTGATCAGGGGCGAGGTGGAACATATGGGCAGTGAGTTCTGGAACCCTCGAACCCAAAATATTGAGAAAGACGTAAGAAATGTCCTGGTGCGCTACGGCATCGAGAATTATTACGTTCCGGAAGGAACCGGGCGCGCGCTGGAACGTCCGGCCGGCAACGCGAAGATCGCAGTCCGGGTTGCAGTCGACCGCTCCGGCACGGCGGGCATTCTCGGAATACTGGTCAACGGGGAAGAACGGTATCAGCAGAGCCTGCTTTATTGATCCGGCACGTTGAAGTATTAAGGAAACGCTGAATAAGTCCGTTCGTGGTGAGTGTTCCCCGTTCGCACCCTTCGATACACCGTGCTACGCACGGCACTCAGGGCGAACGGGGAATGTATCGAACCACAGTTTTGAACTTTATTCAGCATTTCCTTAACACCGTTCGGGCTGAGCCTGTCGAAGCCCATTCATCTTTCGACAAGCTCAAGGCGAACGGACTTCAACCTTCACGTGGCCGGACCAATAGCGGGGTTTAGGTAGTTCAGCCCGCCGGCAGCACGAGCTTGGCGACCAACCCGCCGCCGTCACGTTCCTCCAGATGGAAGCTGCCGCCATGCAGGCGCGCCGCCCGTTCTACAATCGCCAGCCCGAGACCCGAACCCGCGACGTCACTGCGCGCGGCTTCGAGGCGGATGAATGGGCGCATCACCGTGGCGCGCTGTGCGGCAGGAATGCCCGGACCGCGATCCGCGACGCTCAGTTCAATGTGGCGATCACGCTGGCTCAGCTGCACCGTAATGTCGCCGCCGCCGTATTTGATCGCGTTGTCCAGCAAGTTGGAAACAGCGCGTGTCAACAACAGCGGTCGCACCGGGACCGGTGCCAGCTGCGGCAAATCAAGCGTCAGCACCTTCGCCTGGGCCTTGAAGCGCTGCGCGACTTCCTGCACCAGCACGGCTACATCCATCGCCTGCACCGCTTCGTTCTCGTCGAGGCGCGCGTAGTCGAGGAATTGCCTGATCACGGCATCCATCTGCTCCACGTCGGCGCTCAGCCCCTCGCACAGCGATTCATCAGTGCTCAGCTCGGCGGCCAGCCGCACTCGCGCGAGCGGTGTGCGCAAGTCATGGGAAATGCCGGCCAGGACGATGGCGCGTTCGCGCTCATGCGCGGCCAGGTCGGCGGACATCTGGTTGAACGCGTGGGCGACGGCAACAACTTCCTGCGCACCATGTTCCGGCAACGGCCGCGGGGTCGCACCCCGGCCAACCTGCTGCGCGGCCTGCGCAAATCGTTTCAGTGGCCGCGCCACCTGGCGCGCAATGAAATAGGCACCCACCAGCGCCAGCAGCAAGACGACGCCACTCCACGCCAGCAGCACCTGTGACACGGGATGTTCAAGGCGTTCGCGCGGCAAGGCCAGCCAGAATTCGTCCGTACCGATGAAGAAGCTCACCCACAGCGCATCCACGCCATTACGCTGGACGGCAAAGCGGGTGTTGGCGCCAAGACTGGCGCGCACTTTCTTTTCCATCAGCCGCATTTCGTCCGGCTGCTCCGTCAGGGGAACAATGACATCGGTGGCATCTGCCATCTGCAACCGCAGCCCTTCGGACTCGGCCAGCTCTGCCAGTAGCCCGCTGCGCCATTCCGGTGCAGCCGAGAGGATCGCGGCACGCGTAAGGTTGACCACCGATATGACCAGCTGCGCCGTCTGCTGCGCGCGCGGCTCTTCCTGCACATGGCGCACGATCATCAAGGTGGCGACCAGCGACAGCACAATCAGCACCACGATGAGCATAAACGCACGCACCAGCAGCGTTTTCGGCGCGAGTCGCATCATGCTCCGGCCATCTCCTGCAGCGGTAGGATATCGCTCAAGCTCATAACGGGCGCCAGAAAGTCAGCGCCTTCCCTGCCCATCCGGCACGAACACATAGCCGTGCCCCCATACCGTCTGGATGAAGCGCGGTGCCGCGGGGTCGGGCTCGACCAGCTTGCGCAGGCGCGATACCTGCACATCGATCGCGCGATCGAACGGATCGTGATCCCGTCCGCGCGCGAGTTCCATGAGCTTGTCGCGCGACAGCGGCTGGCGCGGATGCGTGACCAGCACCTTGAGCAATGCGAATTCGCCGGTGGTCAGCGGGACGGGGGAGCCCGCGCGGAGCAGTTCGCGCGTCGCGAGATTGAGTTCGCAATCGCCGAAAATGACATTCTTTTCCTCGACATCGGGCGCGCCGGCAGGCTGCCCGCCCTTGCGCCGCAGGACCGCGTTGATGCGCGCGACCAGTTCGCGCGGATTGAACGGTTTGGGCAGATAGTCGTCCGCGCCCATCTCCAGGCCAACGATGCGATCGATCTCGTCGCCCTTGGCGGTGAGCAGAATCACGGGCACGTTCTCGCCGGCCGCACGCAGCCGGCGCAAGATGGACAACCCATCCTCATTCGGCAGCATGAGGTCCAGCACCAGCAGGTGATAGCGATTCAGCGCCAGCGCCTTGTCCATTGCGCTGCCATCCGGCACCGCCTTGGCCGTAAAGCCTTGTTCAGTGAGATAGCGCAGCAGCAACTCGCGCAAGCGCGCGTCGTCGTCGATAATCAGGATGCGTTGCAGATTGGTCATGATGGCATCATAAATCTAATGAGCGATTTTGCTGCAGTATTTTGCTGCCAGGGTGCCTGCATGTGCAAAACCGGCTCGAGCTAAAACTGTAATCAATTGTGAGTCATACCGTCAGCTGAAACAAACTTTTACAAAATCAGCCCTAGCTAAATTACTTTACTTACAGTTCAATCCTACCATGCAATCCACGCCAGATAAGACGTGCGATTAATCCCTCCGCAGGAGAACAGACATGAATATTATCTTTAAAACCTTGCTCATGGCCGGCCTCGGCGCATCATTGAACATGGCCGCGCTGGCTGCCGACACGGCACCGGCCGCACAACCGCTCAGCGTGCAGGAACACTACGAGCGCATGAAGACCATGACACCCGAGCAGCGCATCAAGGAACGCGACGCAATGCGCAGGGAAATGATGGCGATGACACCGGAGCAACGCGCTGCCCGCCGCAAGGAAAAGCAGGAATTCTTCAGCCGGATGTCGCCGGATGAACGCGCGAAAATGCACGAGGAACGGCGCAAGGAGTGGGAAAGCCTGACCCCCGAGCAACGTGTTGCCCGCCGCAAGGAAATCCGCGAATTCTATGAAAAGCTGTCACCGGAAGAACGTGCCAAAATCCGCGAGGAACGCTGCAACGCATGGAAGAGCCTGACGCCGGAACAGCGCGAAGCGCGCCGCAAGGAAATGCGCGAACGTTTTGACCGGATGCCCGCGGAAGAACGTCATGGCCTGCATCACCACATGTGCGACAACATGAAGAGCATGACCCCGGAAGAACGGGCCAAACTCCGCGAGGAAATGCGCAAGGAATGGTCCAGTCTGACGCCGGAACAGCGCGACGCACGCCGCAAGGAAATGCGCGAACACTATGACCGGATGACGCCTGAAGAACGCGCGGAGCACCGCAAGGAGTTGCGCGAACGCTTCGAAAAGATGTCTGCGGAAGAACGCAAACAATTCAAGCAGGATATGGAACAGCATGAAGACATGCAAAACCTGCTGACCGATCCCGCAAAACCGGACACCGGCAAGACTCCGGCGGCGAAATAAGCCGTTAACCGTCTCTCTGCTCTCCTGAGAGCTTCCCCGCCTGGTTCTGCTTCTGCTGAGTTCCAGGATCAGGTCGGGGACCTATTCCTCCTGCTGCAATTCAGCCCACAAGTCGTGGGTATCCGAATCGACGACCGTCACTTCGGCAAAATCGCCCGGCTTTAACTGCTGGCCGTTTTCGATATATACCAGCCCGTCGATTTCCGGCGCATCGGCAGCACTGCGTGCCACCGCGCCATCGTCATCCACTTCATCGACCAGCACGGTGATCGTTTGACCGACCTTGCGCGCGAGCTTCTCGGCGCTGATTTCTTCCTGCAACAGCATCAGGCGTTCGAGACGCTCCTGCTGCACTTCGGGCGGCACGGGGTCGGGCAAGGCATTGGCCGCGGCGCCTTCCACCGGTGAATAGGCGAACGCGCCGAGGCGGTCGATCTGCGCTTCTTCGATGAAGTCAAGCAACTCCTCGAATTCCGCTTCGGTCTCGCCGGGAAAACCCACGATGAAGGTGCTGCGCAGTGCAAGATCAGGGCAGGTGTTCCGCCATTGCCGGATGCGCGCCAATACATCATCACTGCTGCCGGGACGCTTCATCAGCTTGAGGATGCGCGAGTTGGCATGCTGGAACGGGATGTCTAGATAAGGCAGGATTTTTCCCTCGGCCATCAGCGGGATCACTTCGTCCACATGCGGATAGGGATAAACATAGTGCAGCCGCACCCAGGCACCGAGATCACCCAGCGCGGACGCGAGTTCGGTCATGCGCGTGCGCAGCGGACGCCCGCCCCAGAAGCCGGTACGGTATTTCAGGTCCACGCCGTAGGCGCTGGTGTCCTGCGATATCACCAGCAGCTCGCGCACGCCGGCGCTCACCAGTTTTTCGGCTTCCTGCATCACGTCGCCCACCGGCCGGCTGACCAGATCGCCGCGCAGGCTGGGAATGATGCAGAAGGTGCAACGGTGGTTGCAGCCTTCGGAAATTTTCACGTAGGCGTAATGTTTCGGCGTGAGGCGAATGCCGTGCGGCGGCACCAGATCGGTATACGGGTCATGCGGTTTCGGCAGGTGCACATGCACCGCCTCCATCACTTCGTCCGCCGCATGCGGGCCGGTGACTGCGAGCACTTTCGGGTGCGCCTCGCGCACCACATCGCCTTTGGCGCCAAGGCAGCCGGTGACGATCACCTTGCCGTTCTCAGCCAGGGCTTCGCCAATCGCATCCAGCGATTCGGCCACCGCGCTGTCGATGAAGCCGCAGGTATTGACCACCACCAGATCGGAATCCTGGTAGCTGCCGGAAATCACATAGCCTTCGGCACGCAGGCGCGTGAGAATCTGTTCGGAATCGGAGGTCGCCTTCGGACAGCCGAGGGACACGAAGCCGACTTTGGGCAGAGGTTTGGCTTTACTCAACTGCAAGTCCTCCCGCCTACACTTCGGCAATCAGGTTGGTCAGGATAATCGAGCAGATTCCGAGCACGATCATCGTGACCTGCTCGACGGTATCGCGTAACCGGGCACGCCGGTGCAAGCCCGGAATCAGATCGGCCACTGCGACGTAAATCATGCTCGCTGCGGCCAGTGCGAGGAAGTATGGCACGATATTCTGCACCGATTGCAATGCAAAATAGGCCAGCACCCCGCCCACCAGCGTCGCTACGCTGCACACGAGATTGAGCGTCAGCGCGCGCGCCTTGCTGTAGCCGGAATGCAGCAGGATCATGAAGTCCCCAACTTCCTGCGGGATTTCGTGCGCGATGATTGCGAGCGCGGTAATGACCCCGAGATGCATGTCGGCCAGGAACGCGGCAGCGATGATGACACCGTCGACGAAATTGTGGAATGTATCTCCCACCATGATCATCAGGCCGCTGCGGCCCGGCGTCGTGTGGCTGTGACCGTCATGCACTTCGCAATCACCGTGATGGCAGTGCCGCCAGAGCAGCAGCTTTTCCAGCGTAAAAAACGACAGGATGCCGACCAGCAGCACACCGCTGAATACTGCCGGACTGGCGCTCAGCTTGATCGCTTCGGGAATGATTTCGAGAAATGCCGCCCCCAGCAATGCACCGATGGCGTAACTGATCAGCGCGTTCACCCAATGCGGACGCGCGTTCAGCGCAAACAGCGCGGCACACGAGACGCTCAGCACACCGCCGGCGAAACTGGCCGCGATAATCCACAGCAAAATTGACATAAACTTCGTTTGGTAAATCGGGAACCGGAAATTATACCTTATCCCTTCTTACCTAGGGGTCAGCCTGCGTGATAGCATGTTTGCCGTTCCTGGTTCCAATGAAAGATTTATGACTGCCCTGCCGATTTTCTCGCCACTCGAAGCGCGCGTCCTCGCTGTCCTGATCGAAAAGGAAAAAACCGTACCGGACTCCTATCCGTTGTCGGTGAACACCCTGACCCTGGGCTGCAACCAGAAAACGGCTCGCGATCCGCTGATGTCCGCCACCGAAAACGAAGTCCAACTCGCGATCGACACGCTCAAGGGTTATGCACTGGTGGTCGAATCGAGCGGCGGCCGCGTGATGCGTTATGCCCACAACGCACGCCGCGTCTTCAAGCTGCCGGAGCAATCGGTCGCCCTGCTCGCGGTGCTGATGCTGCGCGGGCCACAGACAGCAGGAGAGCTGCGTATCAACTGCGACCGGCTGCACAAGTTTGCCGACATTTCCTCCGTGGAAGCGTTTCTGGACGAACTCGCCGAGGCCGAGACACCATGGGTGGTCAAACTGCCCAAGCTGCCGGGTTCGCGCGAACATCGCTGGGCACACCTGCTCTGCGGCCCGGTGGACGAAGCCGCATTCAAGATTGCCGCAGACAGCGCGCCGCACAGCGTCGACCTGGGCGAAGTCGCCGCGCTGAAAGCCAATGTAGCCCGGCTCACCGATGAAGTGGCGGCGCTACGCGAGCTCGTGGAGAAAATTCAGTCCGAACTGGGTATGTAGTCCAAGGCTTATGCCACGGATATAACAGCATTGCATGCCGGTTCGAGCCCGACCTACAAGGGTTTGCTGCAGGGCGTTGGAATACGTAGCGAGGATGGCCAGATGCAAGGCGCACGGAGCTTTGCATGGCCAATCGATTAAGCTGGTAAACAACGCCAGCAAAGTCACTGGTCAGCGGAGCGACGAGAAAACGAGCGCAGCGAGTTTCGGCGAAAACTAACCTTCAGGTTATGTTGAAGCCACATATCTGTTAGATAGGCGAGGAAACGAAAACGCAGTTTCGGCGCAGGCTAACTTCGGCCGGCCGAAGTTAAGCGCAGCGGCATAACCAGTGACTTGGCCGGCTTTTTTTGACGGCCTAGTCAAATGGCTAGCTGTTTCATCAGTAGTTTTACAACGCCTTGGTCACTCCCGCCAGATAAATGTCCCCATCCGCCCCGTCACCCCATCGCGCCGGTGCGAAAAGAACTTGTCGCGTTCGCGGTGGGTGCAGTGCTCGCCGCCGTAGATTTGCGTGACCCCAAGGGCGTTGAGGCGCACTCGCGCCAGCGCATAAAGGTCGGCAAACCATTTGCCATGTTGCCCGGGAACAAAGGCCGCTTCGGTCTGGGGATGAGCCGCGACAAAAAAGTCCCGCAGCTCGGGCCCGACTTCAAACGCCTCCTGGCTGATGGCCGGCCCGAACCACGCCATCAGGCTCTGCGGCGCGGCCGCCATCGCCTGCACAGTTGCCTCGATCACTCCCGCCAGCATGCTCTTCCAGCCGGCGTGCACAGCGCCGACCACGCTGCCCTGGGTATCGCATAACAACACCGGCAAACAGTCAGCCGTCATCACCACGCATACTGCCTCGCGATGCCGCGCAACGCAGGCATCGCCCTGCGGCAGGCAACTCGCTTGGTCGGCGTTCACTACTGTTGTGCCATGCTGCTGCACCAGCCAGACCGGCTCGGCGGGCACCAGATGATTGAGCAGGGTGCGGTTGCGCGCGACGGTCAGCGGTTCGTCGCCGACGTGCTCGCCGAGATTCAGGGTGTCATAGGGGGCGGCGCTCACGCCACCGTGGCGGGTAGTCTGAAAGGCGCGGATGTTGGATGGTGCTGGCCAACTCGGAACAATCAGATTTTCAGGCTGAATCATGATTCACCTCGCGTAGTTGTCGCAACAGCTGCATCATATCCTGTGGCAGCGGCGCGTGCCATTCCATTAATACCCCAGTATCCGGATGGACAAGTGCGAGGCGCGTCGCATGCAGAGCCTGGCGCGGAAAACCGTGCAACAGCGTGCGGACTTGCGCCGGGCATTTGTGCACGCCCTTCAGATACACACTGTCGCCCACCAGCGGATGGCCGATATGCGCCAGGTGCACGCGAATCTGGTGCGTACGCCCGGTTTCCAGGCGGCAGCGAACCAGAGTGCAACCTGAGAATTTTTCTTCCACCTGGTAGTGCGTGACGGCTTCCTTGCCGCTCTCGACAACGGCCATTTTGACGCGCTGGGTCGGATGACGCCCGACCGGCTCGTTGACCGTGCCGCCGTGGCGCAGATCACCATAGGCCAGGGCGAGATACTCCCGTTTCACGCTGCGTGCCTGCAACTGGCGCACCAGCGCGGTTTGCGCAGTCAGGGTCTTGGCCACGACCAGCAGGCCGCTGGTGTCCTTGTCGAGGCGGTGCACAATGCCCGCGCGCGGAATGGCGGAAAGTTGCGGCGCATGGTGCAGCAGCGCGTTCAGTAGCGTGCCCTCCCAGTTGCCGCTGCCCGGGTGTACCACCAACCCGGCCGGCTTGTTGATGACCAGCAGCGCGTCGTCTTCATACACAATCTCGAGCGCGATATCTTCGGCCTGATGCGGCACTTCGGAGGGATGCGCCTGCGGCGATACGGTAATTTCCTCGCCGCCCCACACTTTCTGTTTGGCGGCAACGGTTGCACCATTCAGGGTCGCCTGCCCCGCGGCAATCCACTCCTGCAGTCGGCTGCGCGAATATTCCGGCAGCAGTTTCGCGAGTACTTGGTCGAAGCGCATTCCCGCGCCATCATCCGGCACCACGAAATGCTGCACACCGGAATTTTCCTGGCCGCCGGAAGCGGACAATTCTTCAGGTTGTTGCGAAGTGGGGAAGTTGCCGCGCCTAACTTTGTTATAATCGCGTAAATTTTTTTCGGATTCAGTCATGCGCCATAGTTTAGCCGTATTCCTGTTACTTACGTTAACCGCTTGCAGTCTGTTCACTCCCGCGCCAGAAAGCGATGTTGCCGCCAAGCAATCTGCTGAAGAAATGTACGCAGATGCCAAAGGAAAGCTCAATGAAGGCAATTACGAAGCAGCCGTAAAGCAGTACGAAAACCTGCAGTCGCGTTATCCCTATGGTCGCTATGCGCAACAGGCGATGCTCGAAACTGCGTATGCCTATTATCGTCAAGGTGAAGCGGAAGCGGCGGTATCCTCGGCGGATCGCTTCATCAAACAATATCCCAATAGCCCGAACGTCGACTATGCCTATTACCTCAAAGGCCTGGCCAACTTCAAGGGCGAAATCAGCGTGCTGGGCGCTATCGGTGGACAGGATGCCACCGAACGCGACCCGAAGGCCGCCCAGGACTCGTTTGACGCATTCAAGGATCTGGTAGCGCGCTTCCCGAAGAGCAAATATGCGCCCGATGCCATCGTGCGCATGCAATACCTGGTGAATGCACTGGCCAGGTACGAATTGCACGTCGCCCGCTATTACCTGCGCCGTGGCGCATACATCGCTGCAGTCAACCGTGCACAAGGGGTGCTGTCGCTCTACCCGAACAGCCCGTCGACCCGGGATGCGCTGGAAGTGATGGTGCAGTCGTATGACGCATTGGGTATGCCGCAGTTGCGCGACGACGCCAAGCGCGTGCTCGCGAAGAACAGCGGAACGACCGCCACCCTTCCGGGCGGCGCTCCGCTCCCGGTTGCCGAACCCAAGGCAGAAAAACGCTGGTGGCAAATCTGGAAATAAAGTTCTGCATGTCGTGTGGCGCGGCGGTCCAGCTGCGCCAGCCGGCGGATGACAACCGGCTGCGCCACGTCTGCGTTGCCTGCGGCACGATTCACTACCAGAACCCCAACATGGTGATCGGCTCGATCCCCGAATGGGAAGACAAGATTTTGTTGTGTCGCCGCGCGATCGAACCGCGCAAGGGATTGTGGACCCTGCCCGGCGGCTTTATGGAAAACGGCGAAACCACGGCTGATGCGGCAATCCGCGAGACCCTGGAAGAAGCCAACGCCCGCATCGAGATTGACAGTCTGTATTCGATGTACAGCTTGCCATTCATCAACCAGGTACATTTGTTGTTCCGCGCCCGGTTGCTCGATCTGGATTTCAGCCCCGGCCCGGAAAGCCTGGAGGTTCGACTGTTCAGGGAACATGAGATTCCATGGAACGAAATTGCATTTCGGCCAATCAAAGCAAGCCTGGAGCATTACTTTGCAGATCGCCGCAAAGGGCAATATGAATTCCACATGGGCGAAATCGCTGCGCCCGGGCACCGCCACTGAGCGTAACCCGTAACATCGCCGCTGGGCGGTTTAATCAATATTAATAACAATATATAATCATGCACAATCCATTGCATCGGAGCCTCATATGAATGCCTTACGCGCCATTCCCGTGGCTGCCGCAATCGTCCTGACCGGCTGCGCGTCAGGCCCCACAAAAAATCCCGTTGATCCGCTGGAACCCTTGAATCGCGGCATCTACCGCTTCAACGAAGGAATGGACCGGGCCGTCGTCAAGCCGGTGGCAAAAGCATACAACACCGTGGTACCGCCTCCCGTCAAGATGATGGCGAGCAATTTCTTCTCCAATCTGGATGACGTGATCGTTACGGCCAACGATGTTTTGCAACTCAAGCTGAAGCAAGGCTTGGCTGACGGTGCGCGCTTCGTGGTGAATTCCACGGTCGGTATCTATGGACTGGTTGATGTAGGCTCCATGATCGGTCTGGAAAAACACAACGAGGATTTCGGGCAGACCCTGGGTAAATGGGGCGTCGGCAACGGCCCCTACCTGGTCCTGCCGGTTCTGGGACCCAGCACGCTGCGCGACAGCATCGGACTCTATGTGGATGGCCGTCCGAGCAAACTCCGCCGCATTACGCATATGCGCACCCGCAACGAGCTTTATGCGCTCAAGGCGGTCAGCCGGCGCAGCCAGATCCTGGAAAGCGAGAAGGTGCTGGAAGAAGCGATCATCGATCCCTACGAGTTCATCCGCGATGCCTACCTGATGCGCCGCCGGAGCCTGGTGTATGACGGCAACCCGCCCCGCGAAGAATACGACGAGGAGATCGAGGAAAATTACGACAAGGCTCCGATCCACAATATTCCCTCGTCCCAGCAGGATGTGGCACCGGTAATTCCGCCCGCCGACAAACCTGCACCGTCCGTCAGCGATGCCGCGCCGTCCGCCGGCAATGCGCCTCAGCCGACGGCGGCAGCCGCGCCGCCCGAGAACTCCACCGTGCAAACGGCGGACATCTCCCAACCCGCCGGTGACCAGCCGGGCGTTCGCAAGGTGTGGGCATCGCAGAGTAACAGTATCTATTAACTGGGCCTCCATGCCCAACAAAAAAGGCCTGCAGATGCAGGCCTTTTTTCGCTGTTGCCGTTACGGCATTAGCGTCCCGCACGCAGAGCTTCGATGCGCTCGTCCAGCGGCGGGTGCGTCGTGAACAGGCTCGCAAAACTCTTGCCGCCGGAAATGCCGAATGCGGCCATCTGTTCCGGCAGAGTCGCCTGCTCATGATTGATCTTCAGGCGTTCCAGCGCGGCGATCATGCGTTCGCGGCCGGCCAGGCTCGCGCCGCCCGCATCGGCACGGAATTCGCGCTGGCGCGAGAACCACATCACAATGATGCTCGCGAGCACACCCAGAACCAGTTGCGCGACGATTTCTGCGACGAACGCGCCGATGCCGGGGCCGCGCTCTTCATTCTTGAGCACGACGCGGTCGATGAAATATCCGAACAGCTTGGAGAAGAAGATCACGAAAGTGTTCACCACGCCCTGAATCAGCGCCAGCGTCACCATGTCGCCATTGGCCACGTGGCTGATTTCATGCGCGAGCACCGCCTCGGTTTCGTCCTTGCTCATGTTGTACAACAGGCCGGTGCTCACCGCGACCAGCGCGTCATTACGATTCCAGCCCGTCGCAAACGCATTCACGTCCGGCGCGTCATAAATAGCCACTTCCGGCATGCCGATGCCGGCTTGCTGCGCCTGCCGGCGAACCGTTTCCACCAGCCAGCGCTCGGTCGGATCTGCCGGATTCTCGATCACTTGTGCCCCAACCATGCGCTTGGCCGACCACTTGGACATCGCCAGTGAAATCAGCGAACCGGAAAAACCGATTACCAGCGACATCACCAGCAGAGCGTTGAAATTGATCCCGCTCGAAGTCACCCAGCGGTCCACGCCGAGCAGACGCAGCGTGATATTGATCACAAACAGCACCGCCAGGTTGGTCAAAATGAACAAGAAAATTCGTTTCATACTGTTGTCTCCATCATCCAAAAGTTACGTGAGCAGTTTAGCATTACTCGTTGTCCGCCTTGCCATATGGGGGCTTGCGCCACTTTTTTCAAGCGGCAAACTGGAAAGCCGCAGCAAAAGTTGGAGGGTGTTGAAAAACGTAGCGAGGATGGCCAGATGCAAGGCGCATGGAGCGGAGCGACGAGACATATCTGTAGATAGGCGAGGAAGCGAGCACCGCGCAACGCCGCAGATGGCCACCGCAGTAGTTTTGCATCACCCTGTTAGTTCGCCTATTGCCAAGCGCGCTTAACCGCACTAGCATTACCCGACGAAATCGCTCTGGGAAGACCATGCCGGCTCACTACACCCGCACTGCCATTACCCTGCACTGGGCGGTCGCGCTGCTGATTTTCGCTACCTTTCCGCTCGGGTTGTACATGGCCGACCTGCCACTATCACCCCTCAAACTCCGGTTGTTCAGCTACCACAAGTGGATCGGCGTCAGCATCTTCCTGCTGGCTGTGATGCGCGTCGCGTGGCGCGCCACACATCGCCCTCCTCCGCTGATCGACTCGATGCCGCGCTGGGAAAAACTGGCGGCCGAAGCCGTACACTACCTGTTGTACCTGCTGATCTTCATCATTCCGCTCAGCGGTTGGCTGATGAGCTCGGCCAAAGGTGTGCAGACCGTATATTTCGGAGTGTTGCCGCTGCCCGATCTGCTGCCCAAGAACAAGGAGCTGGCAGAAGCACTGACCGAGGTACACGAGAGCCTCAATTTCTTCATGGCCGGGCTGGTTGTGCTCCATGTCGCCGGCGCGCTCAAGCATCATTTCATCGAGCGTGACGACACCCTGACGCGCATGCTGCCGTTTCTCAGGAAAACCGTATGAAACGTTTTCTGCTGATTCCGCTGTTGCTAGCTGCTGCGTCAGTATCTGGCGCCGACTTCACCGTGCTGCGCCCGCAGCAAAGCAGCATCGTCTTTGTCTCGAAACAAATGGGCGTACCGGTGGACGGAATCTTCACCAAATTTACCGGACGCTTTACCGTGGACCCGGCCAAGCCCGAGACCGGAAGTGCGAACATCGAGGTTGATCTCGGCAGCATTGATACCGGCAATTCCGATGCAAATAACGAAGTAACCGGCAAGAAGTGGTTCGACATCAAGAGCTATCCCGTGGCCCGCTTCGTTTCCGGCAAGATCAGGAGCCTTGGCCAAGGCCGTTATGAAGTCAGCGGCAAGATGACTATCAAGGGGAAAACGCAGGACGTCAAAGCGCCCTTCACGCTCAAGCAACAAGGGGACGCGCTGGCCATCGACGGCACTTTTCCGCTCAAGCGTCTCGATTACGGTATTGGCTCCGGCATCTGGTCAGATACCAGCGTGGTGGAAGACGAAGTTCAGATCCGGTTCCACTTCAGCGTCGCCAGCAAGTAATGCATTCAACCACCGAAAGGAAATAACATGAACAAGACCTTCGCCTTTTTCCTGGCCGCCCTGCTCGCCATGCCGGCAGTAGCGGCTGACTACTACAACGTGGACCCGAACCACACCTGGCCGATCTTCGAGGTCAACCACCTGGGCTTTTCGACCCAGCGCGGTCGCTTCAACAAGACCAGCGGCAAGATCACGCTGGACGTGCCCGCCAAACAGGGCAGCGTGGAAATCACGGTCTACACTTCCTCGATCGACATGGGCTTCGATAAATGGAACGCCCACATGAAGTCCGATGAATTTTTCAATGTCGACCAGTTCCCGACCATGACCTTCAAGTCTGATCGCCTGATCTTCGATGGCGACAAGGTCGTCGCAGCCGAAGGCCAGTTCACCCTCCTCGGCGTCACTAAACCGCTCCGGCTCACCGTGACCGATTTTCACTGCGGCCTGAACCCGATGACCAAGAAACCGACCTGCGGCGCCGCTATCTCTGCGACCATCAAACGCTCGGACTTCGGCATGACCAAGTACGTTCCGGCCGTCGGCGATGAAATAAAAATCCTGTCACCGATCGAAGCGATGAAGGACAATCTGCCCGGTGTCCTGTGATCACGCCCTGTTGCCTGCAGTTTCCTGTATTGGTATACCACGACTGAGTCAGGGAGCCGCGTTCAGCGGTCTCCCGCTGCCTGCATCTTATGAATCCTGACACGTGGCCCGACTGCCCAACCTCCGTCTGAGGGCAGTCTGCCTCGCACCGCTAATCCATGACTTCCCACTCACTCATAAATATCTCGTTTCCATCCAGTTCACCAGCGCAGCGAATCGAGTGCCCCTCGAGTTGATCCAGGGTTTCATCATGAAACGGGTTGCCGCCGACACGCCGCAGCTTGAATTCACCCTGGCTCGTGACCAGCACCAGCGCCTCGTGCTCACTTTTCGTACCGCGCCGGATCACCTTGCGCTGAACTGTCCCATGCCATTCCATGGCGGCCCCAAATCACCGGCTGTGCAAGCGTTTCAGATGCACAAGTTTGCCGTTCTCGGCGGTAGCGACGATCGCCACAACTTTCCTGAACGCAGCATGTTGCTGCTTGGGCCCCTGGTCGGGCGCGCTGATGAGCACGTGAACGGTACGTTTGACGCCATCTCCCTTGTTGAGGCTAGCCTTGTGCGCAACATGGAAATGGAGACTCGCATGCCCGGTCAGGCCGGACTCGGCCGCAGCGTCCGCAAGAACCCTGGTGATTTCCCGGGACGGTTCGGGCCCCGCGCCGGGCTTCGTCGCACGCGTGGCGGGCAGATCTTTCTTGAGGCTCGTGCCGACACGGTGCAGGCGTTCACGGCGCAAGGTGCGAACGCCGGCATCCCCGATCTTGGCGAACGCCGACTGGAACGCCTTGGTCTTGTTCAGACCATGTGGCACGATGGCCGCCGCCTGAATGGAGGGGTCACCGAGCAGGTAAAATTGCGCAAGCGTCTTGAGATCAGTCGGCCCCATATGCGAGTACAGCCCGGCGAACTGGTGCCTCGCCTCGAGCGCTGCGCGGCCGAGCGACGCACCATCGATGACCGCATGCAGGAAGAACTGGCAGATCAAATCGGCGGAACCATTGCCCGAGCTTGGCCCGTATGCGATCGTGGTGCTGCCGAACACTCCGTAAGCGCCTTCGCCGAGATAGGTACAGGCAATCCCGGCCTGACCGCCTGTCAATACTGGATCATACAGTTCCGCGCCATAACAGCACTCCGCGGCGAGTACGGTACCCGGAACGATTTTCTTGACCAGATTTTTGGCCGTGTGGGCAATCGGATAGCTGTCTCCTTTTTGCCCATAGTACGAGACATCGCGATGCGCGCCGTGGCAGTTGATGAAATGCGCCCGCGGCGAGAGTTGTTTGACGGTCCATTTTGGACCTGAGGACGGCGCGAGGTTCAGTCCAGTCGAATTGCCGAATATCTTGGTCAGGCTCAGGCTGGTCGAGTTCTGCCATACTTGCGCCGACAGGCCGAAATATTGCTGATAATCCGCAGGCGCCAGTGTCTTGTAATTGGCGGCCAGGCTGATCAGTTTGAGCAAGTAGTCCGGACTCTTGGCCCCCACCAGATCGGGCAGCCGCCCCACGACTCTGGTCGGCCCGACAAAGCGGTTGATGTCGGTACCATAGCCGGTGTTGCAGGCATAAGGAAGGTCACTCGGGACAAAGCGGTCATCGTCGTTGCCGGCCGAATATACCGGATTCTTCAACGGCACCAGCGGCACCACATCGCTCGCGCCGAGGATCAGGATGTAATCGGGTTTTTCCCTGGCGTAAATGGCATCGATCGCGGCCTTCACCGCTTTGGCATCGGCAGCCGAAGCCACCGGCACGCCATATGGCGCCATGTCCGTTTTCGAATCGAGTGCAATCAGCTTGCTGGTCAGTCCGCGTTTGGCGTCTGCAGCAATCAGCTTCTTGAGCGCGGCGCCAACTTTCCCGAATCCGGTCTTGCCATACTTTGCGCTGAGCGCCGCAGCATTGGTTACGATTACCTTATCAATTGCCATCATCTACCTCACTATCAGGATTGGTTGAACTAGATTCCGGTTACTTCCTTACACTGGTAATACATTCGTTGCAGCTTCTGTGCGTATCTGCGTGGCCCTCTCGAAATGCCGTCCGGACCACAACGAAAAACGATACTACCTTAAAGTAAAAATCCCCTGCGGGTTCGACACAGGGGATTTTTGTTTGCTTCAGCCCGGATATTCCTTAGAACGGAATATCGTCATCGAAATTATCGAAGCTATTCTTCGCCGCCGGTGCGGGTCTGGCGGCAGCAGGCGCTGCTGCACGCGCCGGAGCATACTGGTTTTCGGCCGACTCGAAGCTGCCGGCGCCGCCCTGTTTGCTGCCGAGCATCTGCATTTCATTGACGATGATCTCGGTGGTGTAGCGGTCCTTGCCTTCCTTGTCCTGCCATTTGCGCGTGGCCAGCTTGCCTTCGACGTAGACCTGCGAGCCCTTCTTCAGGTATTCGCCGGCAATCTCGGCCAGGCGACGATAGAACACCAGGTTGTGCCATTCGGTTTTTTCCTGCTTCTCGCCGTTCTTGTCCTTCCAGTTTTCGGACGTCGCCAGCGTAACGTTGGTCACCGCTTCGCCGCTGGTCATATAGCGGGTTTCGGGGTCTTTGCCCAACCGGCCAATCAAGATTACTTTGTTCACCGACATGTCTCGCTCCTGGTTATCACCGCAAAAGAAAATTTGCGTAATTATACGTGGTTCCGGTGCGCTACTCATGCCGTCCGAACAGAAGTCATGCCCGTTGTCCATCGGCGACTCTTTTCCGGGATTGGAGAAGCGCCACCAAAATACCTGAAATCATGTATTAAGCTATCGCACCGCTTCTGCTACTTTGGCGACGATAGCGTCAGTGTATGCTCCGTCCGGCCTCGCGCCGGTGTGGATGCATGCACCGAGTTTCCAAATCATCCCTCTGAGGAGGTCATCATGAAATGCAATGTAGGCGGAATTGATCGCACCGCGCGGATCGTACTCGGGATCGTGTTGCTGGTAATCGGGTTGCTGGCTCCGCTCGATCTGACCTGGCGGGTCGTGGTGCTGATCGTGGCGGCCGTTGCGCTGATCACCGCGACCGTGCGCTTTTGCCCGGCCAATGCAATGTTTCGCATCAACACCTGCGAAGACGCCGGCGAGGGCAAGAAGTAGCCTGATTCAGCGAAATCACGGCACCGTCGGACGAAAGTAACCGGACAACATGCAGTCGCATGTCTCGCCGGACGGTGGCGATTTCGCTGGCAAGGCTCGGCACATCATCATGCGTGCGCTCTGGAGCATCCTGTTTCTGATTGTCTGTGCGAGCAGCATGGCTGCGCCGGCACCGCTGGTGGTCGTCCTTCAGGTTGACGGCGCAATCAGCCCGGGCACTGCGGACTATGTCGTCCGAGGCCTGCAAACCGCTGCCGAACAGCAGGCACAACTCGCGGTGCTGAAGATGGATACGCCGGGCGGGCTGGATACCTCCATGCGCCAGATCATCAAGCAGATCATTGCGTCGCCGGTGCCGGTCGCGACCTTCGTCGCCCCCAACGGCGCCCGCGCGGCAAGCGCGGGAACTTATATCCTTTACGCCAGCCATATCGCCGCGATGGCTCCGGCAACCAATCTCGGCGCCGCGACACCAATTGCGATCGGCATTGGCGCGCTGCCGGAACCGGAAGGCCAGCCCCCGAAAAACAAACCAGAACCAGATGCGAAAAAAAATCCCGAAGCAGGCGCGGCCGCCAGCGGCGTCGCGGCGCTGGGAACCGCGATGGAACGGAAGGAGGTCAACGATGCCTCCGCATATATCCGCAGCCTCGCCCAGATGCGCGGGCGCAATGTCGAATGGGCCGAACAGGCCGTGCGGCAGGCCGTTAGCCTGACTGCGGAGGAGGCGCTCAAGCTCAAGGTGATCGACGTGATCGCCCCGGACGTCACCAGCCTGGTGCAGCAACTGGACGGGCGCAAGGTCAACGTGCTGGGCGTGGAACGCACGCTGCACCTGGCCGGCGCGCGCATCGTCGAACTTGCGCCCGGTTGGCGCAGTCAACTGCTCTCGGTCATTGCCGACCCGAGCATTGCCTACCTGCTGATGCTTGCCGGCATCTTCGGAATTTTCTTCGAGTTTTCCAATCCGGGCTTCGTCCTGCCCGGCGTGATTGGCGCAATCTCGCTGTTGCTCGCCTTGTTCGCATTCCAGGTGTTGCCGATCAACTATGCCGGCCTGGGTCTGATCCTGCTCGGCATCGCCTTCATGATCGGCGAGGTCTTCATGGCCGGCTTCGGGATACTTGGCATCGGCGGCCTCGTGTCGTTCGTGATCGGCTCGGTGATGCTGATCGATACCGGCGTGCCGGGTTACGGCATTCCCTGGTCGGTCATCGTGCCGGTGGCACTCGCGAGCGCGCTGTTCATCTTCCTCGTCGGCGGCATGGCGCTGAAAGCGCGTCACCGGCCAGTTGTAAGCGGCAGCGAAGAGTTGATCGGGACCAGCGCCGAAGTGCTGGAAGATTCCGTGGGCCACGAAGGATGGGCGCGCGTGCATGGCGAAATCTGGCGTGTCAGGTGCCGGCAGTCACTGCGCAAGGGCGAACACGTCAGGATCGTGCGTCTCGACGGACTGGTCCTCGACGTGGAACCGGAACAGACGCATGCATAAAGGAAACACTGAATAAGTCCCAATTTGTCACTCCCGCGAAGGCGGGAGTCCAGTTCATTCAATAAGCTGGATGCCCGCCTTCGCGGGCATGACAACTTGTTCAGTGTTGCGGCATCTCGTAACTTACCGTAACAAGGGAGAACAACATGACTTTCGATCTGAGTTTCGGTTTCTTCTGGTTGTTGCTGGTGCTGCTGGTGTTCTCCAGCCTGCGGATTTTCCGCGAATACGAGCGCGGCGTCGTCTTCACGCTGGGGCGCTTCTGGCGCGTGAAAGGGCCGGGGCTGGTCATCATCGTTCCCGGCGTCCAGCAGGTGGTGCGCGTGGACTTGCGCACCGTGGTGCTCGAGGTGCCGACGCAGGATGTCATTTCGCGCGACAACGTTTCGGTGAAGGTCAGTGCCGTCGTCTACCTGCGCGTGATCGATGCCCAGAAGGCAATCATCCAGGTGGAAAACTACCTCAACGCGACCAGCCAGCTCGCGCAAACCATGTTGCGCTCGGTGCTGGGCAAGCACCAGCTCGATGACATGCTGGCCGAGCGCGAGAAACTGAACAACGACATTCGTGAAGCGCTGGACACGCAGACCGACGCATGGGGCATCAAGGTCTCCAACGTCGAAATGAAGCAAGTCGACCTGACCGAGTCCATGGTGCGCGCGATCGCAAGGCAGGCCGAAGCGGAACGCGAACGGCGCGCGAAGGTGATTCACGCCGAAGGCGAATTGCAGGCGTCGGAAAAACTGTTCCAGGCCGCCAAAGTGCTTGCCCAGGAGCCTAAGGCAATCCAGCTGCGCTATCTGGAAACGCTCACGGTGATCGGCGCGGACAAGAACACGACCATTGTCTTCCCGCTGCCAATGGACCTGATCTCGACTTTCATAGACAAGTCGAAATAAGTTCACGCCGCAGCATCGCCCGGCTGAGCTGCATGCAAACACATGCGACCGCCTTGCGGAAATACAGCAGCTATGAGAGCCGATTCAAACCAATTCGGGGCATGCCATGACGTTCAACGAATTAAGTCACGATGAATTGCTGGCCGTTATAACCCAGCTGAAGGAGGCGCTCTACAATCACCAGCAATGGCATGCCGCATTGATTCGCACGCTGGTTAGCAAGCTGCCCTGCGACCAGCGCGACATCAATCCCGACGCACACAAGGAGTGCCGTTTCGGTCAATGGTATTACGGAAAATCAACCGAAAAAATTCGCAACCATCCCGGCTTTATCGCGATGGGCGAAGAGCATCAGCGCATGCATCAACTGGCCAGCATGCTGCTGATCGCTGCGGATAACGGCAATCCCATTTCCACCATCGACTACGATAATTTTTCCAATTCACTGGAACGACTGCGGCTTGAAATATCCGCTCTAGAAAAAGAACTGGAAGAACTGATGTTCAACCGCGACCCGCTCACCGGCGCTATCAGCCGCCTGAGCATATTTACCGCATTGCGCGAACAGCAGGGACTGGTCAGGAGAAACATCCAATCCTGTTGTATCGCCATGATGGATCTGGACAAATTCAAGGACGTCAACGATCTGCATGGTCATGCCGCGGGCGACCGCGTGCTGACTGCCGCAGCCCAATATCTGATCAGGCATCTTCGACCCTACGATAAGTTGTTCCGCTATGGCGGCGAGGAATTCCTGTTGTGCATACCCCACATCGAATTAACGACCGCCTACGAAGTCGTAAATAAGCTCCGGCAGGGGCTCGCCGCATTGGAGATTAATATTGGGGAAACAGAACCCATTCATGTTTCCGCATCCTTTGGTGTGACACTTCTCGATCCTGACATTCCGGTCGAGGCATCCATCGACCGCGCCGACAAAGCCATGTATGCAGCAAAATCTGCCGGAAGGAATTGTGTGCGGATATGGGAGTCGTCCATGTGACGGTGGCCAGGTTTTCTCCGACATTGATCTGTCTCCGTATAGCGCGAAAACTCCGCCCTGGTCACAAGGGGTATATCAAAGAAGCCATTTCCTGAGGCGGATGATTTGCACACGCATATGCTGTTAAGCGACAATGGCAATGCATAATTCCAATTGGTACTCATCACAATAAGTAAACAAAGAAATGCAAGTACAGAACACCTCGATAACGTCAGATACCTTGGGGCGCTATTACACCAGTAGCTACGTTGGAACAATTCTGGTGAACTCAATGGGAGGCCCGCCCCCAGAGTCTGTGCTTGATTTAGGGGCCGGGGACGGGGCTCTAACCGCGGCTGCAGCCAAAAAGTGGTTGGATGCAACCTACTACACGGTCGACATTGACAAGAATGCCAAGAGCTCTGCACTCCCCCAAATGTTTGGGAGCTCCTTCAGACATCACGTTGGCGATGCGCTAGCCTCAACAGTTGAGAAAAGGCTTGGGCTAAAGCTTGGCAGTACCGACCTGGCAATTTGTAATCCGCCGTACATTCGCCCCCGGTGGCGCAAAGGGTTCGCAAACATCCTAGAAGATGCGGGCCTTAGCCATGTGCTGCCGAAATTAGCGGACGTTCCTGCAGAAATTCTTTTCATTGCACAGAATCTACGGTTTCTCAGAAGCGACGGACGACTAGGCCTGATAGTTCCAGACGGTGTGATCGCTGGAGAAAAATTCGCAGAGTTGCGAAATGTCCTGGCGACTGAGCACTGTATTGAACGAGTAATTGAGCTTCCGAGAGGTATCTTTAAAAAGACAGAGGCAAAGGCTCATATTTTGGTGATGCACAAGTCGACAAAAGGACCTGATGAAATACAGGTTCAACGACTAGATGAGACAGGCACCTTGTCCCCAGAGCTTCAGGTTCAAAGGGAGCGTGCGGCAAGGAGGCTTGATTACACTTTTCTCGTTAGTGGTCTAGGTAATAGAAAGGCTCGGCAGATTCGAATTGGTGACGTGACGACTTCGTTGGTGCGCGGAAGCATTTCTTCGTCGCAACGAGTTGACTGCAATTTTCCCGTGCTTCACACAACTGATCTAAGTCCATCAATTAGTTTTGTAGGAAGAGCGTTCGGATTGCCTGAAACTATTGTGAAACATTCTCGGTTAAACCTTGCAAAACGCGGCGATATTCTAATTGGCCGAGTAGGGCGGAACTTTGAAGAGAAAATATGCATGGTCAAGTCAGGGACTATCGCAGTTTCGGATTGCATCTTAATACTTACGGTAGCCCCAGAATATAGGGAGCCGGTTTTCACATATCTGAAGAGCGACCTCGGGCGCAAGGCTTTGAGTTGCTCAGGTCATGGTGTTGGAGCTAGATTCTTAACAAGCGATGCTCTTCAGAATATTTTATTTACGGCCAAATGACTACGCAAAATTCCATTGACGATACTGAGGAAGCTCTTGCCCTCGAGGTTCGTGCTGATCAGCTACCACTAGATGTAATCGAGGCAAATACCTCAATAGATGGACCAGCTAGAACCATCGTCAGCAATCTGTTAACACATGGTGCTAAGTTGCTTGTAGGGCCGAGAGGGTGCGGTAAAACTCACTTGATGCGGTTTGCGTGGGTCCAAAGCGTTAATGACGTAGCTCAGCCATTCGCCATTTACCTATCTTTCAATAAATATTTGCGTTTGGAGCCTCTGTTACGCTCCAAAAGTAATGCATTGGATTTGTTCCATGGCTGGATACTCTGCCTATGCTATTTGGGGCTTCATGAGGCCATTGAGGCACACCTAAAGAGAGATACAGAAATAGCTGAAGAAGACCTTTGGCTCGAATACCCCCAGGAAGATTTGCAGGTTATCGTTGCGCGACTTGAGCGTGGGGGAGCTCTGCTGCACGAACACCAGGAAATATTCGACTCAATGTCGCTCGTCATGCTGAAGCAGGCTATTGAGCGTATCGCCAGAGCTCTGAACAGAAACCGCAGCGTTGTTCTAATGGACGATGCGGCGTTAACCCTTGCGCCGGAGTACTTGCCAGATTTCTTTGACTTATTCCGTGCGCTGAAGGCTCCGACCATTTCACCTAAAGCATCAGTCTATCCTGGTACTACTGAGTACGGTCCTAGATTCCATGTGGCACATGAGGCAGAGGAGGTGCAAGCTTGGATATCTGTGGAGCACGCAGCCTACTCAGAATTGATGGAATCAATTGGCACCAAGCGCATGGCCAATTATGCATCAGTTCCATCTGATATTCGGGAGGTATTTAAGTACGTGGCCTTTGGTATTCCGAGAGCCTACTTATTACTTCTTCACGAGTATGTTAAGGCAGCCGAGCAAGGGACTCCACAAAGTCGATTCAACACGATTATTGAAAAGTTCGTTAAGAATAAGGAAGCTGAGTACCTCTCGCTAATCCAGAAAGTTCCTAAGTTCACTACTCTTATTAAGACCGGACTTGATCTATTTAATAAGATGTGCGCCGCACTGGTTGACGAGAACATGACGTCGAATCCAGCGGGAGAGAAGCAGTTGTACGTCGGTGTACAGGAACATTCTTCCCGAAACTTGTATGTCGAGCGAATGTTCTCTTTGCTTATTGAGGCCGGGCTTCTTTATGGGTTTGCGTCCTCAGTTTCTCATGGCAAAGAGCGGGTCTATGAACGATTCATTCCGCATCTTGGGGCTTTGATTAAAGACCGTGCGTTCTCAGAGGGACGAGGTTTTTCACCTGCCAAAGTGGTTGAAAACATCCGCCTTCCAAATGCCAAACATCCTTTGCGAAGGTCTGTCTCAACGCTGCTTGGTCAGGATGCCATTGGTAATCTCAAACTCGATTTGCCACCTTGCCAGAATTGCCAGACTCCTCGCATATCTGATTCGGCTAAACATTGCCATAACTGCGGTGCAAAACTCACTGACCCCTCCGCGTTCGCGAGCTGTATGAACATTGAATTGGCCTCGATACCCAATTTGACTGCATGGCAGCAAATGAAGTTGAGCACGGAATTTACTGATATAAAGACCGTTGGCGATTTTATGGCGCTTCGAGACCCGGGCACTGAGCTTCGACGTATTCACCAAGTAGGTAAGGCACGTGCCACACGAATAAACCAGAGCATTGAAGCCTTCGTCGACGAATTCCTATCTTAAGGCTCGATGTGAAGATTGATCCATTCTCGTTCGATATAACTCCATCGTCAGCACTTACGGAAGTGCTTAATGCGGCCGTGCTGTTTCAAGCGACGGCATCGCACCCAGGAAATTCTCCGATTGACCGGTATCTGGAGAATTCCAACAAGCTCTCAAAGATTTATTCGAATAGTCCCTTTAGAGAGGCAATGACGCCAGAGCTCGGTGCTGTTCTCCTGCTGGGATATGTCTCAGCGGTTGAGAGTTACATGCGGGGAATTATCCGAGGTTTGGTACATATCGACGAACACACAGGAAATCTGGCTGCACCAAAGCAGCTTTCTTACTTCGCTGCGTCTAACCACGACCCCAAGCTCCTGCCAGAAGCCCTCTTTGATTCGGTCTCATTTAGCGGTGCTTGGAACGTATCAAACACCCTTAAAGAGTTCTGCGGAATATCAAAGATGGGGGGCGGTAATTATCCAAAGGAGCTTAAGCCAGCTTTCGATAAGTTCAGCGATATATGCCAGCTTCGTCACTGTTGTGTCCATCGTTTTGGATTACTTGGCGCAGGAAACGCCCATAAGTTAAGAGTGGACAGGAGCTTGATTGAGAAGCCTTTGGCATTGACGTTAGATGCGCTTGAAGACATTAGTACTATTCTTGAGAAATTTGTCTTGTCGCTCAACTCATACATCTATCGAGACGTGCTTGAGCGGAGCTTCACTAAAAGCAAGGCAATTACTACAGATGAGGCTGAGCGCCAGTACAAGGAAGAATGGGCAAGGGATTACACTCAAGATGAGTCAAGGTTTGCTGAGTATTACAACCTCTTCGCGGTGACGTCGGTAAGCCCATCATCTATCAGTATGATCGATAGTTACGCTGCGTTTCAGAAATGGATGAACGACACCGTGGCAAAGATAGCCAAGGAAAAGGCCAACGCCGCCAAAGCTCGTCCAAAGGCAGCGCAAATAGGAACTGGATCCACACAGCCTGCTACCATAGCACCAGTAGTTCCTCTGTCTGCATCCCCCTTGCCCGCACAACCAGCGGCAGTTATTCCAGTAAAGCCGAGCAGTCGACTGCAAAGACTATCGCGTTGGCTGGAGAGACTTTTTACCGGCGGTAAAAGGTAAATAGAGCGACACTCCAGCAAGGCTCAACGAAGTCGCCATCGTCGGCAATCAGATACAGAACTGACGGATGCATGCTAAAAAGTGAAAGTCGGCCAAGGCCGATGAGTAGGTAATCCACTTTCTTAGGCCCGCTGGCGCTGTCCAGCTCTTACTGGTCATTGGCATGCAAACGCAGGCGCAAGTCTGATGCGCGGCTGATCAAGTCTGCGCGATTCGGTACGTATACTTCGATCACGGACAGGTCATCGGAATGCCGTACAAACCAGGAGTGTCGCGCGCATAGGATGGAACCGGTTGAAAGCAAACCACCCCAGCCGCCGTCTCAAGCTTCAGCATGCCATTGGCCAGACGGATTTCCTTGCCGGTCAGCCGCAATTGTTGCGCCAGCATGCCAGCTGGCGAATTGGCTCGCTGCTTTTCCTGAGCCGCAATCTGCCGCTCGATTTTTCTGGCCTCGTCGCGCGCAATGTCCCGCACCGACTCGCGGAACTCCTGCGTGTCGAAACTCGGCGGCGAACCGGACGGGGAAGCCGCTTGAGGCTGCACCGGTGGCGGAATATCGGGTGTGTCGGGCAAAGGCACCAGCTTTGCAGTGGCGGCGGCCGATCTGGAAGGAACTTTGGTTGCCGGGCGTACGCGGGTGGAAACCGGAATTGACGCCGGCGCCGCCGGAGAAACGAAATATACCGATAACGGATGCGGCCGCGCAATGGAGCGCTGCGCCACCGGCAGACGGACTAGCCACAGCAGCGCAGCGTGCATCAGCAGCGACAGCAGCACGAAGGGAGCGAGATGCCGCACTGGTGCAGCCAATCGCGGCAGCGGCACAAGCAGTGGCGCGCGGTGCTTTCCAGGCATGCAGGTCAGGCCGGCTGCAACCTGGTTTTGTGCCGTTTGGTCACGACCGGCGTCTCGGCTCCGCCCAGCGGCAGCAATTGCTGGAGCGCCCGGATATACCCGTGCAACGCGGCGTGCCCCGCACTCGTCAACGCATAACAAGTCTGGATGCGACCACCGCTTTCGTCCTTTCTCATCGCGACATAACCGGCGGCAATCAGTTTTTTCAGGTGCGAGTCCAAGTTGCCGTCGGACACCTCCAGTTTCCGCTTGAGCTCGGTGAAGGTTGCTTCACCCGCACCCGCGAGAAACGCAGCAAGCTGGGTGCGCAACGGCTGGTGCAGCAACGGGTCCAGCATTTCCATGACGCGCCCTACTTCTGATCCATTTTGATATGCAGCTGTCCCGCCTTGCTGCCGTCGCTCTTCGGAACCTGGAGTTCCAGGTGCGTTTCGATCAGGTTCCGCGCAGACTGCCAGGTCTTGCCGTCAAAGCTCGCAAACTGACGGTACACATACACATTGCGTTTCAGAAAAACATGCATGGTTGCCTGGCTCGGGTGCTCGAAAAGATTGCCATCCACCAGAGTAGACACCGGCAGCGGCGTGCCAGCGGGCAAAAACAGGACATAGTTGCCGTCCTTGGGCAACTGTTGCCCGAAGCGAATTTTGGGCACCTTGGCGATTTCGTCCGGACTGGGCGGCAACCAGGCACAGGCCGTGAGCACCATACTAACGGCGGCAAGGATCGGAATACGGGCAGGTCTCATCTGAATCTCCTTGGCAAGTTAACGAATGGATTGACGCCGGGTTTCGACTACCATGCCGGCGCGAATCTCCGGTCCACTTTGAGGGGCCAGCTCGGCCTTGATCCAGCCAATGCTGATCCAGTGCGGTTCGCGCGCCCCCGACCAGCTTTCGCCGGAGTAGCGCCAATCGCCGGTGGGCTGGCCATGGTTCATCATGACCTCGACCGGCCGGTCCAGCACCAACGGTAATACCGATGTGTCGCTTGCACGAAACAGGTCGCCGGAAACTTCAACCTTGACGGGGATGGTGCTGCCCGCAGGCAGGATGACCACCTGCTGCGCCGCAGGCTGGTGGCGGAATTGTTCCAGCGATACCAGCGGCATATCCGGTGGCACTTCCGCTCCAGCCAGCCGTTGCGCAAGCAGCGGTGGCACCAGCACACACAGCAGCCAGCCGGCGGATTGCAGCAACCGCACCCAACCGGGGCGTTGTCGCCCGCGGTCCAGCAGCGCCGCCAGCAACGGCAGGCCCAGGCCCAGCGTCGAGGCGGCGACCAATTGTGAGTCGGCGAAATTCAGGCGGCGTGCCAGCATCGCGATGCCGACCGCGATGACGAGTGCGCCAATCCACTCAAGCAGCTGTTCCGAAAACAGGCCGTGCACATACAGGCCAAGGCCGGTCAGCACCACCCACGCGGCAAAAATCATATAACCGCCGCCGAAGAAAAAAGTGGCGAAGGTCAGCAACACGCCGACCGCCATCAACAGCCACCAGACCTTGAGTACCTGGCGATGGATGAACGACCAGGCCTCGTCACGCGCCAGTTTGATGCGGCGAGTGAGATACCAGTCGAGCAGGCCAATGCCAGAAACGGTAAGCACGAGCAGGATCAACCACGCCAACGCGCGCTGCTCCACGATCGGAAACCGGTCGGCGGTGAAGATGCGGTTGCTCGCCAGGATCAAGCCGCCAAAGCTCGCGCCCCACAGCACCAGGCTG
>DASSQR010000072.1:0-10152 GCA_035702405.1 Gallionella sp.
CGTCGTAATCCGGCGCGCCGGGCTGACCGAACCCGTAAAAACGTTAAAGCCAAAAGCCTTCTACGCCACGACCAAGGATGAGGCCTATCACCAGGCAGTCAAACTCGGGAAGGAAGAGATTGACCGATTACGGCCGGCGCATTGAGTTGTTTCGATTCGGCCAGATTTGGGCAGCCTGCGAAACTTATCAGTTTGGACAGATGGTCGCGGCCTGGCTTGGTGGGTTCGTAACCCAAGGGTTGGCTCCCGCCGCTGGAGATGGACAAATCGCTTGCTATGGAACTTGAACGGCGCTGACGACCCGTCAGCCCCGCTCATTCCGTCAGAGTTTTTCCTTGAATCGTGTGAGCCAATCCACGCTTCCGGCCTTTTTCGTGAGAACCTGCGGGCCGTCGGATGGCAACACCGCGGCAAATTGTAATGCCAACAATGCGTGCGCCGATGCAGTCGGGTGAATGCCATCCCAGAACAGGAAGCCAGTGTCCCCGCCACTTACTGATGCCAGAATGCAATTGCGTGAGGCAACACAGGTATCAGCGGTATTCAGGAATCCATACGAATTCGGATTGGCAACAACTTTTCGTAACACTGTGGCGACATCAACGGTATAAATTTTTCCGTGCCTCATATGCCGACCAATGCCTGCAAGTGCTCGTGCGAGATTTCCATTGAACTCCTCTACAATTTGCGTAGCTTGCTCGGCTTGCGCGCCCCGTTCAAGCAGTAGTGGTGTCAGACCGATATCCGGCAAATTCGGCACTAGGAAGTGGCGGGCACCGTGCGAATATAGCAATTCAATCGACTGGGTCAGATTACCAATTGCATTGGCGATTGTTGTTTGCACGACCCCGGCATCAGAGAGATCAGTGGCGCTCAGAAAATCATTTGCACCACCCCACACGACATACAACGCATCGTCATCAAGACCTTCGTGCTTGGCGACAAAACTCTCGACTTGGCCAAGTAAGCCTGTTCCGGGAAACCGGGGATCTTCATTCGTTCGACCGCTCAACGCTCCGCCAACCGCGAGATCAACCAGCGGCAACTCCAGATTGCTGGCAAGGAGTTCAACCGCAACCGGGCCATTCGAATAACGGCCAAAGAAATAGGGCAGCTGCGGCAATCCGTCCTGCGGTACCAACGGCGTCAGCTTATCGACGAGACGATAGTAATTGCCATTGTCGGAAAGGCTGTCGCCAAAAGCAATGACGGAGGAAAACTGTGTTGCTGGTGCTGCAGCGGCGCTTCCGGTCACAACAAAAATTGTCACAGCGGCAACCCATGTTCCGAGTAGATTCAACAGGTTTTTCATGATGATCCCCTTCTGTAAACAGCGGCGGTTTTTTTTAACATGGCCGGGGGTACTACAGCTTCAAGTACCCGTTTGATGCCTAGACCCAAGGGCGTCCCATTTCAACTTTTCAACACGCAGCTCGATGTAATTGGCACCGTAGTCGTGAAGTCGCTCGGACTCAATCTGGTAAAACTAGTAAATACGAATGTATTAGTCTGTAATTCGTTTTTCTCAGACAAACTTTTGAAGTGCATAGACGGCATTGGCATCGGCAAAGCTGATCTGGCAAGTAGCTGGTAACACAGGATCCGCAGGCAGGAGGGCGATATTTGAACAGCCGAAGCAACACAACTCGATCAGCTGGGGGGCTAATTGGCGGGAGGAGTGACCAGACAAAAGACTGTAGGTCGGGAACGGGGACTGATCCACGATTGTTGGCGGAGTGGACGGGACTCGAACCCGCGACCCCCGGCGTGACAGGCCGGTATTCTAACCAACTGAACTACCACTCCATATCTGAAAATCCTTGATCTGCGACAAAACGCAGTTTCAGGTACAACTTTCCAGAAAAATAAAAAGGCTTGCAAAGTTGCAAGCCTTTGTTTCTGCTGGTGCCGCTTGACGGACTCGAACTGTCGACCTACCGCTTACAAGGCGGTTGCTCTACCAACTGAGCTAAAGCGGCATGCCGTTGCACTGGTGGGTCGTGGCAGATTCGAACTGCCGACCAACGGATTAAAAGTCCGCTGCTCTACCGGCTGAGCTAACGACCCCTTACAAAGGAGCGCGAATTATACGGATTTGTCCCGGCCTGTCAACGCAATAACCTGCCGCGCCTGTCTGATTAACCGGCGCGATAAGGCGTCGGATCGGCCACACCTGCGGCTTTGAAGCCCGCGCGGCGCAAGCGGCACGAGTCGCACACCCCGCAGGCACGTCCCTGTTCATCAGCCTGGTAACAAGACACCGTCATCGCATAATCCACGCCGAGCGCCACTCCCTCGCGAATGATCTCAGCTTTCGACAAATGCAGCAGCGGCGCGTGCAGGGTCAGCGCATGACCTTCAATCGCCGCTTTGGTGGCGAGATTGGCCATACGCTCAAACGCTTCGATATATGCGGGACGGCAATCGGGATAGCCGGAATAATCGACCGCGTTCACGCCGATGAAAATGTCCTGTGCCTGCAGCACTTCCGCCCACGCCAGGGCCAGCGACAGCATGATGGTATTCCGCGCCGGCACATAGGTCAGCGGGATACCCTCGCCGGGTTGTTCCGGCACGGCAATCTTGCTGTCCGTCAGCGCCGAGCCCCCAAAACCGGTGAGGTCGATGTTCACTACCCGGTGCTCCCGCGCCCCCAGCGCGCTGGCCACGCGCTGCGCGGCCGCCAGCTCGGCATGGTGGCGCTGCCCGTAATCCACGCTGAGCGCATAGCAAGTGAAGCCCTGCCTGCGCGCAATCGCCAGCACGGTGGCCGAATCCAGTCCGCCCGATAACAGCACGACCGCGTTCTTGTTCATTCCGCTTCTTTCTTCAGTGACCGGGTGCATCGCCCCACAGCAGTTTATGCAATTGCATCTGCATCCGGACCGGCAGGTGGTCACGCAAGATCCATTCGGCCAGCCGGGTTGCATTCAGGCTGCCGAACGCCGGCGAAAACACCACCGGACATCTTTCAGCCAGATGATGCTGCTGCAGAATTTGTCTGGCCCACAGGTAATCGTCTTCGTCGCACAGCACGATCTTGACCTCGTCATGCATAGTCAGCAACGGCAGGTTGTCCCAGCGATTCTGCTCCACTTCGCCGGAACCTGGCGTCTTGATGTCGAGCACACGCATCACACGCGCATCCACTGCGCCAATGTCGAGCGCACCACCGGTTTCAAGTGAGACTTCATAGCCTGCATCACATAACGCCGTGAGCAGCTCGAGGCAATTTTTCTGCGCCAACGGCTCGCCGCCGGTAACGGTCACATAATGCGGCGCATAGGTGGCGACCTGCTGCATGATTTCCATCATGCTCATGGTTTGGCCACCGGTAAACGCATAGGTGGTGTCACAGTAGGTGCAGCGCAACGGGCAACCGGTCAGACGAACGAAGACCGTCGGCAACCCGCTGTGGCGGGTCTCGCCCTGCAAGGAAAAGAATATTTCAGTTATGCGCAGTTTGCGCTCGTCACCGTCCACTTGTGGAGGCAACGAGGCATCCCGTTGTGTTGTTTGCTTCACGGACTACTTCTTGATGCCGAGCAACTTCCTGGCTTTGGCAGCCGCTTCGCTGCGAGGATGTTTGGCGATCAACTGCTTGAGTGTTTTTTGCGCGGCCGCATCCTGCTTCAACTCTTGCTGACACCCGGCGATATTGAACATCACATCCGCCGCCCTCGGGTAATTGGGATCAGCCTTGAGCAGGTTCTGATAGGTCTCGAGTGCGCCGCGGTAATCCTGCAGCGCGAACTGCGCATCGCCCAGCCAATAATTGGCATTGGGGGCATATACCGAATCGGGATATTTCTTGAGGAATTCCTGGAATGCCTTGACGGTGTTCTCGGCATTGCCGCTCTTGAATACCGCGTAAGCCGCTTCATAGGCGCGATTCTGCTGCACCGGATCATTCGGATCAAACGATGCCGCCGCGGCAGCTACCGGCTGATTATTCTCGGCCTGGGCGGTTTTTTCCTGAGCCGCTTTCTCCTGGGCTGCCTTTTCCTTGGCTGCGGTTTCAAGCTGGCGCAAACGCGTATCCAGATCTACATAAAAATCCTTTTCGCGTTTTTCGGCATCCTGCAAGCCGTGCGTCAATTCTTCATTCTGCCCGCGCAAGACACGGATCTCGTTGCGCAACGCATCGATCTGCCCCTGCATGTCCAGTACGGTTCGGGTTTGCTGCTCCGCAGTGCTATCAATCTGCTGCCTGATAGCATCCTGCTCCGTCTTCACCCGCGCATCAAGTTGCTTGATCTGGTCGCGCGCCTCATCGTCCGAGAACAGCCCTGCTTGCGCAGGAGCTGCAAAACACAAAATCGAGAGGGACAGGAATAAGGCGCGCGGTTTCAGCATAATCAATTCATGTAGTGAATATCGGTACGACGGTTTTGCGCCCAGGACGCTTCGTCATGACCAAATGACTTCGGCTTTTCTTCGCCATAGCTGATGCTTTCAAGCTGGGTCGGATCGGCACCGCCGGCCTCCAGCATCCGCTTCACGCCATCGGCACGACGCTGACCAAGCGCCAGGTTGTACTCGTTGCTGCCGCGTTCGTCGCAATTGCCTTCCAGGCGTACTTTGCGTGCCGGATGCTCAGCCAGATACTTGGCGTGTGCCTGCACCAACGGAACGTAAGCAGGCTGGATAGCCGCAACGTCGAACGGATAGTAGACGCTGCGCTTGTACAAAATATTATCCGGATCATTCAATGGATCGACTGCAACCTGTGCAGCCGGTGCAATGGCCTTGGGAGCAGCCGCGGCAGGTGCCGCTGGCTTGGCTGCCGGTGCCGGTTTGGTCTCAGGCGGCGGAGCCACTTCTTTCGGTTTTTCACTGGCACAGGCAGCGAGCAGATTCGCTAACACAAGGCTGATAACAAGTTTACTTTTCATGACGCTCCCTTTCTTGTTAGATCAATTTATTGCTGAGGCCCCCACACGGGTTCACGCGCATCACCGCTCTGCGTGAACATATGCTGCTTGACGCGGCCATCACTGGAAACAGTCGCCAATATACCACGTCCGCGGGCCTCACTGGCGAACAGGATCAACTTTCCATTGGGTGCAAAGCTCGGTTTTTTCTCCCATCCACCTTCAGTAAGCATTTGCATTTGCCCAGTCTGAAAGTCCTGTGTGGAAATATAGAATTTACCGTTTTCACGATGCGTGAAAACGAAGCTCTTGCCGTCCGGACTATAACGCGGCGAGAAGTTTGCACCCTCGCCAAAGGTAAGGCGTTCGGCCTGACCACCGGACACCGGCTTGCGATAGATTTGCGGCGAACCGCCGCGGTCGGAGGTAAACAGCAGATACTGGCCATCCGGCGAGAAGTTCGGTTCGGTATCGATCGCGTCGCTGTTGGTGAAGCGGCGCAACCCGCTGCCATCCGGGCGAATCAGATAAATCTGCGCACTGCCATCCCGCGTCAGCACGATGGCCAGCTGTTTGCCGTCGGGCGACCATGCTGGCGCGCTGTTACTGCCGCGGAAATTCGCGAGCACCATGCGCTGATTGGTATACAACGATTGCACATACACGGCCGCATGTCCGGTCTCGAAACTCACGTAGGCGAGATGACTGCCGTCCGGGGACCACGACGGCGACATGATGGGCTCGTTCTGCGACAGCATGGACTGCTCGTTATAGCCGTCGCTATCCGCCACCAGCAGCCGGAACTTCTGCCCCTGCCGGTTCACGTAGGCGATGCGCGTGCTGAACACCCCTTTATCGCCGGTCAATTTTTCGTAGATCAGATCCGCAATGCGGTGACCGATCGCGCGCACCTGCCCTTCGTTTGCGGAGACCGCCTGGCCGATCAACTCGGTCTGCTTGACCGCGTCCAGCAACCGGAAGCGCGCCTCGATGCGCCCGTTGGGCGTGGCCACCACCGTACCAATGGACAGTGCCACTGCACCGCGCACCTGCCAATCAGCATAATTGACCTCGGAGATGTCATGCGGCGTCTTGCCGGCCGGATCAACGAGGCGGAACAGCCCGCAGCGCTGCAAATCACTTGTCACGACATCGTTGATGGATTGCGCCAGTTTCTCATCGCCGCCGAAGGGCACGATCGCCACCGGAATTTGATGCGCCCCGGCACCGATGATTTCAATCGTCATTACCGCATTGGCCACGGACACCTGGGCCAACAACAGCAATCCAATTACACTCTGAAAAATACGCCACACAATAAATACCCCACTTAATTTTTCGGCTCCGGCCGGAAGACCAGCTCCAATTCACGAAATCTGCCAAACAGCGCTGGATCAGGCGGCAACGGCAAGGGCTGCGATTTCAGGATCGCGCGTTCCACTGCGTCGTCGTAGGCCGAATTGCCGCTCGATTTGGTCAGCTGCGGGGGCAAGACGCTTCCGCCCGGCAGCACCGTCACCCTGAATACAACCCGCAAATCAGGCGTCACGCTCAACGGCTGCACCACATTGCTATGTATCTTGTCATGAATCATGGCCTTGTATTGGTCGACCACACTTCCAGCCACAGCTGCAGCCTTCCCACCCTGACCACCCGTACCCGTGGCTGCCTGCCGGCTGGCAGTACCACCGGAAACAGGCATACCCGAAATATTTCCGATCTTTCCGCGGATTTTCACATCCTCCGTTTTGGGCTGGATGACATCCCTGATCCTCGGCAACGGCTTGGGTTCCGCCTGCTGCTGCTTTTTCTTTTCCTCCGGCAGCGCGATTTCCGGCTTGACCGTTGCTTCCTGCTGCGGCGGTGGCGCCGCCTCTTCAACTTTTTGCGCGCCTTGTCCGGCAGGTGCCCCGGACACTTCACCGGGAATACCCTGCCACAGGTCCACGCTGATCACTTCACCAGGTTGCGACTGCCAGGCAAAGCCGAAATACAGCAACGCGAAGAATGCGCCATGCACCAGCACGGCCAGCATCGCCGCACGCACCTTGTACGGTTCCTGATAAACCGCTCTACTCATGCGGCAAGAACCCCTGTGTTACTGCCAGCCGGGCCGCAGGCAAACACGGCAAGCTGAAGCGCTGCCGCATGCAGGCGAGGCAATCCATTCCAGACATTCATAACGAATCTCGCGGTTCGCATCATGCGCAGCCGATCAGGGTGCCTTCTTGGCCTGCGTCAGCAAACCGATTTTCCGGATATGCTGCTGTTGCAGGACATCCATCACGTTAATGACTTCTTCGTAGCGCACACTCTTGTCGGCCGAAATCACCACTGCCTGCTCCGCCTGTGCGGCCTGCCGGGATTTCAGAATCGCGATCAGTTCATCGCGTGACACGCTGCTTTCATTCCCGCCCAGCGCATGGTCGCGCAACGCGAGTGAATTGTCTTTTTTGATGATCACTTCCAGCGGCGCAACCGGCGGCTTTAATGCCGTGCCGACCTGCGGCAAATCGATCTGGCCGGGATTCATCAGCGGCGCAGTCACCATGAAAATTACGAGCAGCACCAGCATCACGTCGATATAGGGCACGACGTTGATTTCGTTCATCAGGCGGCGTTTGGGGCGCTCAGCGGTTCTCACAAAACACCTCTAAAAACTGTAGCGAGCGAAATGGATGGCGAGGCGCGAGACGCGCAGCGACCGAGACATACCGTTCTGGAAGGTAACGGAGCGAACGGCGAGCAACGATGCCAGCCGATCGCGCAGCAGGTTTTCAGAAGTGTTCTCATGGCTGGCGCTGCAGTACATTGGAAAACTCTTCGGTAAAACTGTCGAATCGGGTCGCCAGCCGCTCGATGTCATGCGCATAGCGGTTATAGGCAATCACCGCCGGAATCGCCGCAAACAAACCCATCGCTGTCGTCACCAGCGCTTCTGCAATGCCGGGCGCAACCAGCGCCAGCGTGGCCTGGCCGACGTTCGCGAGGCCGCGGAACGCGTTCATGATGCCCCACACCGTACCGAACAAACCGACATAAGGGCTGACCGAACCGACCGACGCGAGAAACGCGAGGTGTGATTCCAACCGGTCCATCTCGCGCTGATAGGTCGCGCGCATCGCGCGGCGCGTGCCCTCCATCACCGCACTGCTTTCAACGCCGTGCTGTTTCTTCAGCTTCACGAACTCGGAAAAACCGGCGGCGAAGATGCGCTCAAGCGCGCCGTGTTCATGCCGCGAACCACCCGCGGCATACCGGTGCAGTTCGTTCAGGTTCGGGTTGCGCCAGAACGCGTCCTCGAACTCATCGGTCAGTTTGGCTTCGTTGCGGATGGCGAACAGCTTGAGGAAGATGTACCACCACGACATCAAAGACACCAGCAGCAGCAATCCCATCACCAGCTGCACCAGCACGCTGGCATTGCTGATGAGATGTACAAACGACAAATCCTGCGTCACTTCCATATCCGCCCCTCTGTGAAATCCATATTCTTGTGCGAGATGCAACTGCGCGATGTGACACTGCCACGGCGGTGCAGTTCCGCCTCGATTGTATGGCTCCGGTCAACCGTGTCGGTCAATACGTTTGTATCGCTTCCGCGAACATACATACTATACCCACTGCTTGCGCAGCACCTCCGGCACACTGACCGGTTTAAATCCTTCTGCCGAAACGCAGACCAGGTGCACCTCGCCGTTGCTCAGCACCTCGTCGCCCCGCCACACGCTCTGCAGCAACGTAACACGGCTGCGTCCGGCATCCTTGATCTGCACCGTGACATTCAAGGAATCATCCAGCAGCGCCGGCTTGAGATAATCCAGCTTGAGCGTGCGCACGACAAAGAGCACCCCCAGGTGCTTCATCAGGCCGGCGTTGCTGTAACCGTGTGTGCGCAACCACTCGGTCCGCGCCCGCTCCATAAAATTCAGATAGCTCGCGTGATATACCACCCCGCCGGCATCGGTATCCTGAAAATACACCCGCACCGGCCAGGAAAAAATCTTGTCATTACTCATCAATAAACTCCGTCCAGCAAATCCTTGTTGTTCTGATTCTGCGACACCGCCAGTCCGAAATGACGATAGGCATTCGCGGTCGCAATACGTCCGCGCGGCGTGCGTTGCAGATAGCCCTGCTGGATCAGGTAAGGCTCCAGCACGTCCTCGATGGTGTCGCGTTCCTCACCGATCGCCGCCGCGAGATTGTCCACTCCGACCGGTCCGCCCATGAATTTTTCGATCACGGTCTGCAACAGTTTCCGGTCCATCACGTCCAGTCCCTGCGAGTCCACGTCCAGCATGGTCAGCGCGGCATCAGCCACCTCGCGCGACGCGGCGCCCGCCGCCTTCACGTCGGCGAAGTCGCGCACACGGCGAAGCAAGCGGTTGGCAATGCGCGGCGTACCGCGCGAGCGGTTCGCGATTTCCAGTGCGCCCTCCTGCGACAGGTTCATCTCCAGCAGTTTTGCCGAGCGCATCACGATGCGCTGCAATTCCTGCGGCGTGTAAAACTCCAGCCGCGCGACGATGCCGAAGCGGTCGCGCAGCGGATTGGTCAGCATGCCCGCGCGGGTCGTCGCGCCGACCAGCGTGAACGGCGGCAGGTCGAGCTTCACCGAGCGCGCGGCCGGACCTTCGCCGATCATGATATCGATCTGGTAATCCTCCAGTGCGGGGTACAGGATTTCTTCGACCACCGGCGACAGGCGGTGAATCTCGTCGATAAACAGCACGTCGTGCGGTTCGAGATTGGTCAGCAATGCAGCAAGGTCGCCCGCGCGCTCCAGCACCGGGCCGGAAGTATGGCGCAGGTTCACGCCCATTTCGCGCGCGATGATCTGCGCCAGCGTGGTCTTGCCCAATCCCGGCGGGCCGAACAGCAGCACATGGTCGAGCGGCTCCCCGCGCTTCTTCGCAGCCTGGATAAAAATTTCAAGCTGACCGCGAATCTTCTCCTGGCCGACATATTCGTCAAGCTGCTTCGGCCGCAAGGCGCGTTCCAATGCCTCCTCATGTGGCGAGGCGGGCGCGGCTGAAACCAGGCGTGGCTGGGCAGAAAGATCGTCGTGGTGAATCATGCTTTCGATAATAACTTAATTGGCTTCACGATTTAGATAGAAGCTTGAGTGCCTGGCGGATGCCGTCCGACACGCCAACCTCCTTGGGCAATTGCTTCGCCGCCCAGTCCGCTTCCTTCTCGTTGTAACCCAGCGCCAGCAGCGCATTGACGATGTCGCTGCCGGATGAAACCGCGACGGCCGCGCCTTGTCCCGCGC
>DASSQR010000073.1:0-6192 GCA_035702405.1 Gallionella sp.
CGTTGGTGATCTGGTCGCCGGCGATGGGGATGACCGACGTGTGCTTGATCGCGCCGTCGGTGAAGACCGCGATGTCGGTGGTGCCGCCGCCGATGTCGACCAGGCACACGCCCAGGTCGCGCTCGTCGTCCAGCAGCACCGCGTCGGAGGAGGCGAGCGGCTGCAGGATGAGGTCGTTCACTTCCAGGCCGCAGCGGCGCACGCACTTGACGATGTTCTGCGCCGCCGACACCGCGCCGGTGACGATGTGCACCTCCACTTCCAGACGCATGCCGCTCATGCCCAGCGGCTTCTTGATGCCTTCCTGGCCGTCGATGCTGAATTCCTGTTCGAGGATGTGCAGGATCTGCTGGTCGCCGGGCAGACTGATCGAACTGGCGGTCTCGATGACGCGGTCGATGTCCGGTTGCGTCACTTCCTTGTCCTTGATCTTCACCATGCCGCGCGAATTGATGCCGCGGATATGGCTGCCCGCAATGCCGGTATAGACCTCGCTGATCTTGCAGTCAGCCATCAGCTCCGCCTCTTCCAGCGCGCGCTGAATCGCATTGACGGTAGCCTCGATGTTGACGACCATGCCCTTCTTCATCCCGGTGGAGACGTGCATCCCCATGCCGACCACTTCCAGCATGCCGTCCGGCTTGACCTCGCCGACGATGGCCACGATCTTGGACGTGCCGATGTCCAGACCGACCACCAGATTCTTGGATTCCCTGTTTCTGCTCATCGCTCGCTCTCCACTGCTCGCTTTTTATTCCGTTTTCCCGTCTGCCCGCGCCGTTCCAGCGGCACATGCCGGACAATTCGGGTGCCCAAGGCTAGGCATCATTCCGCCCCAACCGCACCGCAAACCCGTTGCGGTACCGCAAGTCCACATATTTCACCTGCATCTGTCTTGCTGCCGCAGGTGCTGCGCCCTTGCCTCCGCTCGCACGCACCACGCTGGCGGGCAATGCCGCCAGGCTGTAGGGATACACGGTTACAAACGTGCCCAGGCGCTGCTGCAATTGTTCCCGTCCCAGTTCCAGCACGATGCCGTTGCTCAGGCGCAACTGCCACGCGTGGCGTGGCGTCAGCGCCAGCTGCGTCACCTGCAGATTCAGCGGCACCAGCTGGCGGCTGAATTGCGCATAGGACTCGACAAGTTCCGGCGCCGTTCCATCCTGCCCGATGAATTCAGGCAATACTTGCGTGCTGCTCGCGTAAAACACTTCACCCTGCCGGTTTACCAGTGCGTTGCCATTCCAGCGTGCGAGCGCCTGATGTTCTTCCAGCTCGACGGTCAGGCGATCCGGGAAAGTACGGCGGATGCTGGCGGTGCGCACCCACGGCAGTTTCTCCAGCGCCGCCCGGAGCCGCTCGAGATCCACGGTAAAGAAATTCCCCCGCACCTCGTTGCGCACCACCTGCAATACTTCGCCCGCATCCGCCCGTTCTGGCGCCGCACTGAGCTGCACGCTATGAAGCGGAAACCAGCCCGGCAGATTCACCAGGTAGTAGAGGGCACCGTACATTACCGCTGCCATGCTGAACGCCAGCAGCGCGTTGGCGATTCCGCGTAACAGTGGCGCGTTATCCCACATGAGCCCGTTCCAGTATTCGCAGTACCAACTGCTCGAAGCTGATCCCGGCCTGACGTGCCGCCATCGGCACCAGACTGTGGTCGGTCATGCCCGGCGCGGTGTTTACCTCCAGCGCATAAGGCTGCCCGCTGGTGCTCATCAGGAAATCCACCCGTCCCCAGCCACGACCGCCGATCAGCGCAAAGGCCTGTCTGGCCAGTCGCTGCATTTCCGCTTCCTGCTCCGCGCTCAAGCCACTCGGGCACTGGTAGCTTGTATCATCGCGCAGGTACTTCGCCTCATAGTCATAGAACTCGTTGGCAGGTTCGATCTTGATCACCGGCAGCGCCTGATCGTTCAGGATCGCAGCGGTATATTCGCCGCCCCCAATGAAGCTTTCTGCGAGCACCAGGCTGTCGTGCCGGGCGGCTTTCTCGTAGGCGCGAGGCAAGTCCTCGATCGTTTTCACCTTGCTGATGCCGACGCTGGAACCTTCATTCGCCGGCTTGACGAACAACGGCAAACCGAGGCTTTGCACTACTGCATTCCAGTCGTTCTGCGCAGTCAGCAATTCGTATTTGGGCACCGGCAATCCAGCCGCTTGCCACACCAGCTTGGTACGCCACTTGTCCATGCCCAGCGCGGAAGCCAGCACGCCACTGCCCGTATAGGGGATGCCCAGTAATTCCAGCGCGCCCTGCACGGTGCCGTCCTCACCAAAGCGCCCATGCAGCGCAATGAACGCGCGATCGAACCCCTCGTCGGCCAGTGCCTGCAGGTTCTGTACCGCGGGGTCGAATGGGTGCGCATTCACGCCGCTGCGCTGCAGCGCCGCCAGCACCGCCGCGCCGCTCTTCAGCGAAACTTCGCGCTCGGCAGAACGGCCGCCGAATAACACGGCGACCTTACCAAGGGACTGCGGATCAGGGGTTGATTGAGTTGCATTCATTTCGGTTCACCAATAATTTTTACTTCGGGATGCAGTTCAATGCCGGTCTGTTGGCGCACTGCCACCCTCACTTCGTTGATCAGATTTTCGATGTCGGCCGCCGTGGCTGCACCGACATTCACAATAAAATTCGCATGCTTTTCGGATACCTGCGCCCCGCCGATGCGCCTGCCTTTCAGGCCGCACTGCTGAATCAGCCGCGCCGCAAAGTCACCCGGCGGATTGCGGAACACCGAGCCGGCATTCGGTAGCTGCAGCGGCTGGCTGGCGATGCGTTTGCTCAGCAGCTCCTTGATCGCCTGGCGCGATGCTTCGCCGTCGCCATCAGAAAATTTCAGCGTCGCGGAGACGAAGAACTCTTGTGAGGATCGAGGAGCGGGGATCGAGGATCGAGTGGCGGACGGCACGCCCCCCTCGCCCGCTTGCGGGATAACCAGCGACTTGGCAGCTTCGCTGCCTAGTCGAATGGCGAGAGGTTCCATCAGAGGGGCTGGGGGAGAGGGTAAATCCTCGCTCCTCGATCCACGCTCCTCGATCCTCTTCACAGACCGATACCCGATCTCATAATTCTCCGGCGACCGCTCATGCAGTTCGCCGCTGCGCGTCACCACCTGCACCCGCAGCACCTTTTCCCATATCTCGCTGCCATAACAGCCCGCATTCATCGCCAGCATGCCGCCGAGCGTACCGGGAATGCCGGCGCAGAACTCGGCGCCAGCCAAATTGTTCACCGCCGCAAAGCGCGCCAGTTTCGCGCCGGGCACGCCGGCTTCGGCGTAGATGCTGCGATCACCTTCCAGCCGCAGCGCGCTCAGCGCGCCGTGCAGCAGCAGCACCGTGCCGCGCAAACCGCCGTCGCGCACCAGCAGGTTGCTGCCCAGCCCCACCGGATACAGCGGTTCATCCGGCGGCAGGCTGCGCAGGAACGTGCACAGGTCTTCCAGATCGGCCGGCTGATACATGCGTTCGGCCATGCCGCCCGCACGCCAGCTGGTATGCCGGCGCATGTCCACGTGGTGGCTCAGCATGCCACGCAACGCTGCGCTGCCGAATTGTTGCGGTTCGCTCATTTGCATGATCCGCCCGTGTTCATGTAGTGCCCTGCCCCTTTTGCAGCAACAGGTTCGGCACGCCGCCGATCGAACCCGCGCCCATCGTGACGACGACGTCGCCGTCGTGCGCCATCTGCATGATCGCCTGCGGCATGTCCGCAATTTGCTCGACAAAAATCGCTTCGTGCTGGCCCGCCACACGCAACGCATGCATCAGCGCGCGTCCGTCTGCTGCGACGATCGGCGGCTCGCCGGCCGCATACACTTCCGCCAGCGCCAGCGCGTCCACACTGCAGAGCACCTTCACGAAATCCTCGAACAGGTCGCGGGTGCGGGTATAGCGATGCGGCTGAAACGCGAGCACCAGGCGTTTGCCCGGAAACGCGCCACGCACGGCCGCCAGCGTGGCTGCCATCTCCACGGGATGATGGCCGTAATCGTCGATCAGCGTGAACTTGCCACCCGTGGGCAGCGCAATTTCGCCGTAGCGCTGGAAGCGCCGGCCCACACCCTGGAATTCAGCGAGCGCCGCGACAATCGCGTCATCCGCCACGCCAGCTTCCTGCGCAATCGCAATTGCGGCCAGCGCATTTAGCACGTTGTGCATGCCGGCCAGATTGAGCGTGATGTCGAGATCGCGATGCGTGCCGTTCTGGCGGCATTGCGCGGTAAAGTGCATCTGGCCGCCCAGATGGCGCACGTTCACTGCGCGCACCTGTGCGTCCTCGCTCATGCCATACGTGGTCACGGGCTTGCTGATGCGCGGCAGAATGCTGCGCACGTTGGTGTCATCCACGCACAGCATCGCCATGCCGTAGAACGGCAGGTGCTCGACGAAATCCACGAAGGCTTGTTTGAGGCGCTCGAAATCGTGGCCGTAGGTTTCCATGTGGTCGGCATCGATGTTGGTGATCACCGCCATGATCGGCTGCAGATACAGGAACGACGCGTCCGACTCGTCCGCTTCCACCACGATGAATTCGCCGGTGCCAAGCCGCGCATTGGTGCCGCTGCTGTTCAGCTTGCCGCCAATCACGAAGGTCGGGTCGAGCCCGCCCTTGGCCAGCACGCTCGCCGTGAGCGAAGTGGTAGTGGTCTTGCCGTGCGTTCCGGCCACCGCGATGCCCTGGCGCAAGCGCATCAGCTCCGCGAGCATCATCGCCCGTGGCACCACCGGGATGCGGCGTGCGCGGGCCGCCACCACTTCCGGGTTGTCCTTGCCCACGGCGGTGGAAACCACCACGGCGTCCGCGTTGCCCAGATATTGCCCGTCATGGCCGAGATGCACTTGCGCGCCCAGCTGCTTGAGGCGCTGGGTCGCGGCGTTCTCGCCCAAGTCGGAGCCGCTCACCTGAAAACCGAGATTGAGCAGCACTTCGGCGATGCCGTTCATGCCCGAACCGCCGATGCCGACAAAATGGATGTGTTTGACTTTATGTTTCATAGTTCCGCCAGGGTTTCGCACACGGTCGCCACACTCTGCGCCGCGTCCGTCTTTGCGAGGCTGCGCGCGTGTTGCGCCATTGCGAGTAATTGTTCGCGGCTCAGCTCGCGCAACAGCTGCGCGAGTCGTTCCGCACTTAATTCGGTCTGCGGCAGCAACACCGCCGCACCGCGCTCCGACAGGAAGCGCGCGTTATGGGTCTGGTGGTCATCCACCGCAAATGGGAACGGAATCAGGATGCTCGCCACACCGGCGGCCGCCAGTTCCGCAATCGTCAGTGCGCCCGCACGGCAAATCACCACATCAGCGTTGGCGTAACTGCTGGCCATATCGTCGAGGAACGGCGTGATCCCGGCCTGCACGCCGGCCTGCTGGTACAACTGTTGTACCGCCACGAAATGCTGCTTGCCTGTCTGGTGCAATACGTTCGGGCGTGCATCTTCCGGCAGCAGCGCCAGCGCCTGCGGCATCGCTTCGTTGAGTGCCTTTGCGCCCAAGCTGCCGCCGACCACCAGCACGTTCAACTTGCCGCTGCGCGCGCCATAGCGCTCCTGCGGCGGCGGCACGTCGGCGATACTGCTGCGCACCGGATTGCCGCACCAGGTTGCTTTCGGCAACACTTCCGGAAAGCCGCTCATCACCTGCTGCGCGAAGCGCGCGAGCACCTTGTTGCTCATCCCGGCAATGGAATTCTGTTCATGGATTACCAGCGGCCGGCTCAGCAATGCGGCCATCAGGCCGCCGGGCATCGTGATGTACCCGCCCATGCCAAGCACCACGTCGGGACGCAGGCGGAACATCGCCGCCGCGCTCTGCCAAAGGGCGATCATCAGATCGAACGGCAGCGACAGCTTGCGCAGCAGTCCCTTGCCACGCACGCCGGAGAAGCGCACAAACGCCATCGGGTAGCCGTGCTTCGGTACCAGTTCCGCTTCCATGCTGTTGGGTGCGCCGAGCCAGGTGACATGCCAGCCCTGGGCGCGCAGCTGGTCGGCAACGGCCAGGGCCGGGAATATGTGCCCGCCGGTACCGCCAGCCATGATGAGTATCGAACGATTGCTCATACCGCCCCCCCTCGTTCGGCGGGTCTGTTTTGGCTACGGCCGCCCCGTTGGGGCTTAACTTGCTGACGCAAGTTAGCCTGCGCCGAAACCGCCGGGGTCACTTGGTTTTGCGCGCTGCATT
>DASSQR010000074.1:0-6835 GCA_035702405.1 Gallionella sp.
CGGGGCCCCCAAAGAGCTCGGCACAACGGCATTCCTTGCGACGCTTGATCCAGCCACAGGAAACCCGGTCAGCGCAACCTTTGCAGGCGGCGTCAACGCAAGCGTGCCAGCGCTGACCCCGCAGGCGAATGGCATGCTTGCCAGCTCATTCACCGGAGTCGCCTCGAATGGCCAGCCTGTCGCGGTAACTGCATATGGCCAGGAAGTCGGGTTGACCTATTCGAATTTTGGCGCCTGGTTTATGACCCCCCTTGCAACAGGGCAGCAACCCTATATCGCGTCGGCGTGGGCTGGTGGAACGCAATTCACCACAACCATGCCCACCACCGGTACCGCAACGTACAACGGTATTTCTCGTGGTGCCGCAATAGTAGATACCGCCGGTACCTGGATCGGTTTCGACCTGACCGGCAATCTGGCGCTGACTGCGAGCTTTACTCCTTCAGGTGGCGCAATAACAGGCAGTATCACCGGCATAACAGCCACTACCGTATTTGCGGGGCAGACGTTTACAGCTGGCTCATTTAATGACATTGCATTGTCGGGAACCATTACTGGCAATGGCTTCAGCGGAACGGCAGTTGCAGGTACGGTGCCGGCAGGCAACGCCCCGATTGCCATTGCTCCCGATACCGCAGGAACAACCGCGGGTCATTTCTACGGCCCTGCCGCCAACGAAGTTACCGGGGTGTGGACGATGTCGACCCCGACCGCATTTGTAGCAGGCTCATTCGGCGCAAAACAAGGTACGGTTAGTTCGGTTAACAATGGCACATCGGCGGTAACCGTGCCAAGCAATGCCGTCAGCCCGCCATTCGCGCCCACAGCTCCGTTCCCACCATTGACATATGCAGCCCCGCCCCCGGTGGGGAGCACCACGTCGTCCACTGGAATTTCAACCGCCAATGGAATGGCCGGAAATGCTACGGGGCGCTTCTATGGCCCCCCTGCTGCTACAACTGGCGTCGTTGGCGCGCCATAACGTTTGCTTCAGTGAACGGTAAAGTGCGGGGCTCGTGCTCCCCCGTGCTTATTCACAATTGTCGTGGACGGCTCTGTGGATAGTTTGGGGGCAAGCGGATAATCAGGCGCAATAACAAGTAGATAGCGCAGGTGCTGAATTGCCGCACAGGCAAGGTCAGTCAGATGCGGTTTCGGGCGCGAGCGCAAAAACGTCAATATCCTTTAATGCCGAATATCAATTCGGTCCGTTTGACCTGCAAGCTTGGCAGTAGCGTCACTCCACATACCCATTCGTCTTTTGACATCGGCTGGTAACTTTCCGCGCCTAAAGTTCGCAATGCAGCCCGGCGGGCTGCACTTACCGTGAGGCGTACTCGACATACATCGGGAGATACGGCTGCCAAAACAAACAGGGGATCGGGCGCGCCTGAAGACAGTTGATTCAATAAGCCGCTATAGGAGATTTACAATGTTTTCAAAGAATCGTATTGCAGCGTTAGTCGGCAGCGCGCTGGCCCTCATGGCCATGTCCGCACAGGCCGGCAGCCAGGGGTCGAGCAGTTCCCAGCCTCCCTATGTGAACGCCATTGCTTCCGGCATTGAGATTACTTCGATCCTGACCACTGGCGACAGCGCCGGCGGGTACACCATGGCCGGTATTCCCGATGGCCTGGGGGCCTACGACAACGGTGACGGGACTTTCACGGTCCTGATGAACCATGAAATCTACGCTGATGCCGCGGGTCCGGTTGGCATCGTGCGTGCCCATGGTGGCAAGGGTGCGTTTGTGTCGGAATGGGTGATCGACAAGCATACCCTGGCGGTGAAATCCGGCGCCGACCTGATGAAGCATGTCCATCAGCTGGATGTGGCGACCGGTGCATGGGTGCCGGTGCCGGCCACCGGCGCATTGGGTCAGACCAGTTCGTTCGCGCGTTTCTGCTCCGCCGATCTGGCCGACCGCCGTGCTTTCTACAACAAGGCCACACGCAAGGGCACCCGGCAGCGCATTTTCCTGAATGGCGAAGAATCAGGGCCGACCTACCAGCGAGGCCTTGCCCACGTGGCGACCGGTCCGAACAAAGGCCATTCCTATGTGCTGCCTTGGGCAGCTAACGCCAACGGCGCTTGGGAGAACCTGCTGGCCAATCCATATTCCGGCGACCGGACGGTTGTGGTCGGTACCGCGGACGGCGGCAGCAATGGTCTGTATGTCTACGTGGGGACGAAGACCGACACCGGCAATGACATTGAGAAAGCCGGCCTGATTGGCGGCGCGGTCTATCGTGTCGCAGTCTTTGGCAATCTGCCGGAAATGCGCACGGCGGATGCCGGACTCGGTCTGGCCGTCAATGCCAATGGCAATTACGAAGGCAGCTTTGCCCTGGTTGCCGGTGCCGATCCGCTCAACACGGTCAGCACCAAATTCCTGCGTCCCGAGGACGGCGCTTGGGACAAGAAGAATCACAACCGTTTCTTCTTCGTCACCACCGACCAGATGGATGCGGCCAAGGACGGCAATCTGAATTCCGATATCAAAGCCGGCCAGGTCGGACGGACCCGGCTCTGGGCGCTCAACTTCACCGACTCATCCCGGCCCGAACTCGGCGGCACGATCGAAATGCTGCTCGATGGCACGAGTGCCAAGGGCGATTACCAGATGTTTGACAACATCACCGTCAGCGAAGACGGCACCCTCATCCTGCTGGAAGATGCGGGCAACAATCAACACAACGGCAAGATGTGGAAGTTCAATCCCGCGGATGGCTCCATGGTCAAACTGGCCGGATTCGACCCGGCTCTGTTCGGCGACATTGGCCTGACCGGCTCCATCACCAAGGATGAAGAGACCTCGGGCGTGATCGATATTACCGATATTCTGGATCGGGATGACGCGAAGACGTACCACCTGTTCGTTGCGCAGAACCATGCGCCGAGCGGCAATCCCGAAACGGTGGAGGGCGGCCAGCTCATGTTGATGGCCCAACCGGCACCACAGCACGACGATGGTGACGGGCACAGTGATGGTCGCAAGAAATAATACTGTTCCGGGTAAATGACAGAGACAGCCCGTTCGCACTGGACACTCGCAGGGCAAACGGGCTGCTTCGGCAAGGTCGAGTGAGGTACGCGGCCGTAGGCTGGGGTGAGCTTGCGAACCCCAGCGTTTCCGAAACCGCCTGATGCTGGGGTTCGTTCCTCACCCCAGCCTACCCGTTACTCTACGCAGGTTCTCCGCACTGCAAATCGGGCGAAGCAGCGTATTCTGCACCCCAATCTGCCGAGAGGATGCCCGCCCGGACAAAACGGTGAAAAGACGAGTGTGGCCAGTCGCACGGCGATTTTACATAGCCATGTTTGACCGGGTTGTAATGGATGTAATCGACATGGCGCGCAAAGTCGTCTTCGTCGCGTACCTGATGTTCCCAGTAGCGCCGTTGCCAGATGCCGCGCTCGCCCTTTCTGCGCCGACTTGCGCTGATGTGTTCAATCGCGGCCAGCTTGTGTGAGAAACCAGCCTTGATCAACGTCCAGCGTGTCGGGTAATCGGCGTCATCTGCGGGCAGGGTCCAGATCGTATGAAGATGCTCGGGCAGTACGACCATCGCGGCAATGTGGAACGGGTGCCTTTCGCGTACCTGTCGTACGCTGTCACGGAGTTCGCTGATGTGGTCGGTGAGCAGTCGGGCGGAACGATCGGCCAGATTGACGGTGAAGAAGAACGTACCGCCGGGAGTAAAAGCACGGATATAGGTTCTCATCGCTCCTCCAATCGGAATGTGCAACCGAACTAATGTAGGCTGGGGTGAGGCACGAACCCCAGCATCAGGCAACTTCGAAATGCTGGGGTTTTCGCAGGCTCACCCCAGTCTACATTTATGTTCGATCCTGTTCCGTACTCAGGTTAACGGTATTACTGACCGCCAGCAACCGCGTAGTTTGCCGTCGCCTTGAGGTTGTTTTTCATCCACTTGAGCATGTCTTCCCAGAGCGCCTGCTGGTCGCGGGCGGGGGGCATGGCGGTGGCGTGGGGCAGTTCGATGGTGATGACCGGGATTTGTTTGAACAGGCCGCTGTAATTGCCCATCGATCCCGGATAGACGCCCAGGCGGTTGAGCAGCAGCCGGCCGAACCGCATTGGTTCGGGCACCGGGCCGTCATAATCCAGCAGGTTATACGGCGCATGTACACTGATGATCAGGTCGGGGTGGAATTCCTCGATTTGCTTCTGCAGCCAGCGGGTCTCGATTTCCGAGCCGCCGCTCTTGCCCGGATAGCGACGCGGGTCGCTGTGGGTGCGCTGCGTCCAGTAGTTCTGTGCGTCCTTGTCCCAATCGGGAGTCTGGAAGTTGCGGTTGAGATCGACGCCATTCGCGTTGACGCGGGTCGATGGCTTTGCCAGCAGTCCGTCGGGGTTGGCGACCGGAATCACGCGCCACTGGTAGAGCGCCGCATCGGGTTGCCCGAGCCAGCCCATCCAGCGGAACACCGTCGAGACTGACGTGAGTTCGTCGCCATGAATGCCGCCGATGACCAGCACGCGCTTAGGGCTGGTTGTGGGGCTGTTGTCCTTGGCGGCAATATCGCGCATTACCAGCGCGTTGCCGCGGGCGGTGCTTTCCGGGGCAGCCACAAAGTCCTGGTGGCGGCAGGTATCCGCCGAAACGCTGCGCAGCCGGGTGCCGAGTTCGTCGCACCACGCGTCGATCGTGTCCGAACTGGCCAGGGCAGGGACCGGCAGGATCAGCGCAGCGAGCAGCAGAAACAGCGCACGACGGAAATTTGGCTTGGGTTCGTGCCCGGCGCGGTCGCTGCCGACATCCTGTTTCCTGTATTCGTTAAAAGGGACAAAACTCGATTTCATACTGATTGCAATGCCTGTGATCGTCGTGCCCGCCCCGTATTAAAGCTTGGCCGGTAACGGAACCGCACAGACTGCCTGCACTACGGTCGCAGCCATGGAATCGGGCGCGGTGGGTACCAGTTTAACATCGGCGGCATTCCGTGTTTGGCTGTGGGCGAACTTGCCATCCTCGAAAAACTTGCTGGTCTGCAGGCCGAGCGCAGGAGTGGCACAATCTACCAGCACGTTGTCCTGGCGCTTGTTGAATACGGAGTTGGGCGGGGTTGTGAGTTTCTGGAGGCCCTTGAATTCATAGACCAGCACCGCCGTGGTGTATTTCCCTTCCTTTGCCACGCTGGCCTTGTCCATCTTCAACTGGCCCAGCTCGGTGTCAGCCACGACCTGCCAGTCCGCTGCGGCAGCCGCCAGAGACCAGAATGAAATGAATGCGACTGCAGCGCGTTTGTACATGTTGCCGTACCTTCCAAAAAGTGCGTGAAAGCAGACCGACTCAGTCGGGAATGCGAATAGTAGCACAGAGATGGGCGAACTTTGCGAATGCAAACATTGCGCGTTCCAAGTTGAAGTCCCTTGCGGGTGCTACCCGACATGTCGGACAGCACCCGCAAGGGGTACGCCGTGGTTGTAAGGGGCTGAAGCCCCAACAACACACGCAGAGCCCAACCACCCCGTTGTCCGGGAATTCGTGTGAACCCGTTTATCCGGCGGGACGGAGTGGAAACTCGATATACCCCGAATCAATGGTCGTTTGTTGGCACCCGGTCGCTGTTGTCGATCAGGCGGGCAATTTTCCAGGCACTGCGCTCACGCTTGACGATGAACAGTGCCTTGCCCGTTTCCTGCACAGGCGCTCCCGCGGCATTCGGTGTCGCAGTCAGCCGATAAGTAACCCAGAAGTAGCCGAGGTCGCCGGATGCCTCGACTTCCATCAACGTCTGTTCGCTCTGGAAGATATAGTCTCGGAGTATCGGCCGATGCTGCGCGCGAATCGCCTCCTTGCCGAACACCGCCGGCTGGCCACACGGCAGCAACACCGGATCATCCGCATACAGCGCCAGCAGCGCCTCAACGTCGCCGGCCAGCCAGCCGGCACGCCAGTCTTCGGCAAGCTGTTTGATTGCGGCGATACTCTCACTTTGGCTGGGCATAATGAGGTTTCTCTGTCTGGTTATCTGAAGCTAATCTGGAACCGACAACGCCTCGCCGATGGCATAAAACTGTCCGCCCGCAACGTAATGGAGGCTGCGCAGCTTCGGATCGGCGTCCTCGAAATGCCAGCGCCCGTTCTCGAACACCCGTGCGTCCGCCCATGCTGCAATGACCTCGCCGATGAACAAGTCATAGGCCTGCTGGTTGTGCGGCTCGGGGGTGAGCTTGCAGGCGAGCCAGGCCGAGCAGCCCGCTACGAACGGCAGGTCATGGCCCGTGATGTTGAACAACTCCACGCCACATCGTTTCAGCTTGTCCGGCGCATCGTTCAGGCTGAGATTGCCCACCGCGTGCGTGACCTGCAACTGCGCCACCGTGGGAATCTGCACAACGAAGACGCCGCTCTTCTCGATGAGCTCGCGCGTCTTGGAGCTCTTGTCCAGCACCACCGTCAGTTTGGGGGGCGCGAAATCCAGCGCGCACGCCCATGCCGCCGCCATCACGTTGTCCACGCCGGCGTGACGGGCTGACACCAGTACCGTGGGGCCATGGTTGAGGAGACGGTAGGATTTTTCCAGTTCAACGGGGGAGATGTGACTATTCATGTGCAATCCTGCGTTCTTATTGATTCGGCATCCATAGAGTAGCACGTCATACCCGCGAAGGCGGGTATCCAGTGGCGCGCAAAGCGCGCCGGTGTTTTGTGTTCGCTGGATCCGGGTCAAGCCCGGAATGACTGTAGTAATACTGTTTACGTGCCGGAACAATAGCGATTTCCCCTTGTAGGATATTGCGGAGCTGTCCCTTCAGCCTTTCTTCTCGCTGAGCACAATCCCATCCCTGGAGACGCGCGCGATC
>DASSQR010000075.1:0-13576 GCA_035702405.1 Gallionella sp.
CGCGGCGCGCGCCGCCATCAGCGGTGCGCCGACCATGCCGGTGCTGCCGCCAATTACTGCCACCGTGCCGAACATCCCCTTGTGGCTGTCGCGCGGCCGTGGCGGCAACAGGCCGGCGACGTATTCCCGGGTAATGGGGATAAGTTCGATGGCGGGAACGGGTTTGTCCATGGATAAACTCACTTCAACGTGAATGTAAATTGGCCGCCATCCTGCGGGGGTTCCAACAGGCGCGGGAGTTATGTACCGGTCTTTAGTATAATCGCGCTTCGAATTTTATATCACGGTCATCACCATGTTCAGAGTTTCCGTCGGCACCTCCGCCCTGTCCGCCTTCCGCCTTGAAAAATTGCGCACCGCGCTGCAAGCGGTGGCGCCCAATGTCACCATCGCGGACACGCGCCACTGGTATTTTTGCGCATTGAGCGGCAAGTCGCTGAGCAAGGCCCAAGCCAAATTGCTGGATCAGGTGCTTGGCCTCGACAAGCGCGCGGGCGAGCCGGCTGAAGCGAACGCCTTGACGCGTGTGCTGGTCGTGCCGCGGCTCGGTACGATTTCGCCGTGGTCGACCAAGGCGACCGACATTGCGCAACACTGCGGCATCTCCGGCGTGGAGCGCATCGAGCGCGGCGTGGTGTATTACCTTGGTACCGCCAACGGCAAGCCGTTGAAAAAGGCCGAGCAGGCCGCCGTGGTGCCGCTGCTGCACGACCGCATGACGGAATCGGTGCTGGGCGAGATCGACGGCGCCGCGGAAAAAATCTTCCAGCATGGCGCGCCGCAACCGATGGCCAGCGTGGACATCCTGAAGGGCGGGCGCAAGGCACTGGACAAGGCCAACCGCGCGATGGGGCTGGCGCTGTCGCCGGATGAAATCGACTACCTCGTCGAGAATTTCCAGAAGCTGGAACGCAATCCGACCGACGTCGAACTGATGATGTTTGCGCAGGCGAATTCCGAGCACTGCCGCCACAAGATTTTCAATGCCGACTGGGTGATCGACGGCAAGCCGCAGGACCTGTCGCTGTTCAACATGATCCGCAACACGCACAAGGTCAGCCCGCAGGGCACCGTGATCGCCTATTCCGACAATTCCTCGGTGATCGAAGGCGCGCGCATCGAACGCTTTTATCCGCGCGCCGACGGCGGCTATGCCTTCAGTGACGAACAGACGCACACGCTGATGAAGGTGGAAACGCACAACCATCCCACCGCGATTGCGCCGTTTGCGGGCGCGGCCACCGGCTCCGGCGGCGAAATACGCGACGAGGGCGCGACCGGCAGCGGCTCCAAGCCGAAGGCGGGCCTGACCGGTTTCTCGGTGTCCAATCTGAACATTCCCGGATTCGGCCAGCCGTGGGAACAATACTCCCCTCGCCCGCAGGCGGGAGAGGGGGCCGGGGGAGAGGGCGCGACCTACGGCAAGCCCAACCGCATCGTATCCGCCCTGCAAATCATGCTCGACGGCCCGATCGGTGGCGCGGCATTCAATAACGAATTTGGCCGTCCCAACCTGGCCGGCTATTTCCGCACCTTTGAAGAGCAGGTCAGCGGCGAGATGCGCGGCTACCACAAGCCGATCATGCTGGCGGGCGGGGTTGGCAACATTTCGGCGATCCATACGCACAAGCACGATTTGCCGGTTGGCTCGCTGCTGGTGCATCTGGGCGGCCCGGGCATGCTGATCGGTCTGGGTGGCGGTGCCGCTTCCAGCATGGACAGCGGCAGCAATGCCGAGAACCTGGATTTCGATTCGGTACAGCGCGGCAATCCCGAGATGCAGCGCCGTGCCCAGGAAGTGATCGACCGTTGCTGGCAGATGGGCGCGAACAATCCGATCCTGTCGATCCACGACGTCGGCGCGGGCGGGATGTCCAACGCGCTGCCGGAACTGGTGCACGGCGGCGGCCCCGGCGGGCGCTTCGAACTGCGCAAGATTCCGCTGGATGAGCCGGGCATGTCGCCCCAGCAAATCTGGTGCAACGAATCGCAGGAGCGTTACGTGCTCGCGATCCCACCGGAACGGCTCGACGAATTCCGCGCATTGTGCGAACGCGAACGCTGCCCGTTTGCGGTGGTCGGCGAAATGACTGCGGAGGACCGTCTGGTCGTGCACGACATCAAATTCGACAACGATCCGGTGGACATGCCGCTGTCGGTGCTGCTCGGCAAACCGCCCAACATGACGCGCGACGTGAAGCGCGAAATTCCGCGCCTGTCGTCGTTCGATTGCAGTGCCGCCGACTTGCGCGAGGCGATCGAGCGCGTGCTGCGTCTGCCCAGCGTCGCGAACAAGACCTTCCTGATCAGCATCGGCGACCGTACCGTCGGCGGCATGACCGCGCGCGACCAGATGGTCGGCCCGTGGCAGGTGCCGGTGGCCGACGTCGCCGTCACGCTGATGGGCTTCAATACCAACCGCGGCGAAGCGTTTGCGATCGGCGAGCGTACTCCGCTCGCTCTGATCAATGCGCCGGCTTCGGGCCGCATGGCGGTGGGTGAAGCAATCACCAATATCGCCGCGGCACGCATCGACAAAATTGGCGACATCAAGCTGTCGGCAAACTGGATGGCGGCTGCCGGGCATCACGGCGAAGATGCCGCACTGTTCGACACCGTGCGCGCGGTCGGCATGGAGCTGTGCCCGCAACTTGGCATCAGCATCCCGGTCGGCAAGGATTCCATGTCGATGAAAACGACCTGGAAGGACGACGGGGAGGACAAGGCCGTTACTGCGCCGCTATCGCTGATCGTATCGGCCTTCGCGCCGTGTCCGGACGTGCGCGAAACGCTCACGCCGCAACTGGTGGCCGATCTTGACACCACGCTGCTGCTGATCGATCTCGGGCAGGGCAAAAACCGTATGGGCGGTTCGGCGCTTGCCCAGGTTTACAAACAGGTCGGCGATGTTGCGCCGGACGTGGATGATCCGCAGGTGCTCAAGTCGTTCTTCGAACTGATGCAGCGCCTGAATGCGGAAGGCAAACTGCTGAGCTATCACGACCGTTCCGATGGCGGCGTGTTCGTAACGCTGTGCGAAATGGCGTTCGCGTCGCATATCGGCCTGACCATCCAGTCGGACGGAATGAGCCAGACCATCCCGCGCGCCCTCTTCAATGAGGAACTCGGCGCGGTGGTGCAGATCCGCAACCGTGATGTGGCCCACGTGCTGCAGCTGGCACACGACGCCGGCCTGAAGAGCGTGCAAAAGATCGCCACGCTGAACCAGACCGGCATGATCGAAATCCGGCAGGGCGACGAGCAGCTGTTTGCCGAAAGCGGCGTCACGCTGCAACGCATCTGGTCGGAGACGACTTACCAGATGCAGAAGCTGCGCGACAATCCGGCCTGCGCGCAGCAGGAATTCGACCGCATTCTCGACGCCGCCGATCCCGGCCTGCACGTCAGCCTGACCTATGATCTGAACGAAAACGTCGCGCCGGCACTGCTGCGCAACCGCCCGAAAATCGCCATCCTGCGCGAGCAGGGCGTGAATGGCCAGCTGGAAATGGCAGCCGCCTTCGATCGTTCCGGCTTCACCGCCGTGGACGTGCACATGAGCGACATCATCAGCGGACGCGTCAAGCTTGCCGACTTCAAGGGCTTTGCCGCCTGCGGCGGGTTCTCTTACGGTGACGTGCTGGGCGCAGGCAAGGGCTGGGCCAAGTCCATCCTGTTCAATGCGCGCGCGCGCGACGAGTTCGAAGCCTTCTTCCAGCGCAGCGACACCTTCGCGCTGGGCGTGTGCAATGGCTGCCAGATGATGAGCAACCTGCACGAGATTATTCCTGGCGCCGAGAACTGGGCGCACTTTGCACGCAACCAGTCCGAGCAATTCGAGGCGCGCTTCGCGATGGTGGAAGTGCAGGACTCGCCGTCACTGTTCTTCAACGGCATGGCCGGCAGCCGCATGCCGATCGTGGTGTCGCACGGTGAAGGTTATGCTGATTTCGGTAGCGCCAAACGGCTCAAGGCTGCACAGTCGCTGGTCACGCTGCGCTATGTGGACAACACTGGCAAGCCGACCGAGACTTATCCGCTCAATCCGAATGGCTCGCCGCAGGGCATCACCGGGCTTACTACACCCGACGGTCGCTTCAGCATCCTGATGCCGCACCCAGAACGCATTTTCCGTGCGGTGCAGAATTCCTGGTATCCGCGCGAGTGGCAGGAGAACGGCGCATGGCTGCGGATGTTCCAGAATGCGCGGAAGTGGGTGGGCTGACGCAGCTTAAGTAGGAAACAAAAAGGCGACCGGATGGTCGCCTCTCGGGCAATACATCCCCAGCTATTTCTGCTTTGGGTCTGTCTTGTTGCTCGGATTGCTCGGATTGCTCGGATTGCTCGGATTGCTCGGATTGCTCGGATTGCTCGGATTGCTCGGATTGCTCGGATTGCTCGGATTGCTCGGATTGCTCGGATTGCTCGGATTGCTCGGATTGCCCGGATTGCCCGGATTGCCCGGATTGCCCGGATTGCCCGGATTGCCCGGATTGCTCGGAACAAAAGATTGACAATAGGACTCTTTGAATTTGAGGTCCGTGTCGTACTTCCAATTTAATACCGGTTTTTCAGCGGGCAACTTAGATACGGATGTTGCAACCGCTTTTTCTAAGTCACTGAGCAAAAAATCGAAATGCTGAGAGATGCCAAGGATCTCAACATTGAGTTGTTCTATTTTGCTTTGTATGTTGTTGCGAGCAATTTGATTGAACGGCGTGTTGTGTTGAAGTAGCTCCTCTTCCGCTAAAAGATATTGACCATAAAGATCAACTGCGGGCTTAGAGCAAGGCGATAAACTTCTACTAAAGTCAGCTATAACAATATTAAGTGCTGTTTTAACGTCCTTTGTAAGGGTAGTCCTGTCGTTGCTTTTTTTCCAATCCTCCAGTTTCTTCGGATCATTTTCGGCATCTTTCGGGCTGACTGCATCTACGATTGTTTCTGCATTTTGTCGGTTGGCTTTTTCCAACTGTATCTGAATGGTGACAAGCGGATTAGTGGACCACCCGCCGCTATCGAGCCGGCTGCCAAAACGCGCATTTTCGATGTCGGCAGTAACCCCCGCCTTCTTCAATTCGTCGATATTCTTGACTTCATTTTGCAGGATGTAGCGTGATTGATTAGCCTTGACCAGGAAGCGCATCATGCCATCCATGCCGGGGTCATTAACCAATTGCACAGCTTTTTCTGCATATTGCATTGCGGATACTGCACTGCACATGCCATCGTAAGCTATGGCGTCCTTAAGGGCGGCTTCCACTGGATAGTCCGCCAAGTTCTTGCTTTGCCCATAGGTCTGAATCTGGCGATAGGCATCGCGGCGTTGTTCTTCGATGGCCTTGCTAACCACCGAATAGAAGAGGTTGCCGTAGAAATCCTGGCTGTATTCGGCACTGATGCCAGACAATACCCCGCCCGTCGCGGCAAAGGTCTTGGCAGCGGTCAGAGTGGAGGCAAGTGCGCCCAGCCCACCTGCCAGTGTAGAACCTACACCAAGCCAAAAGCGGGACATGGATTGGTCGTAACGCAAGTAACGCTTGTAAGCGTTGCATCTGTCATCTGAAATTGCCAGTACATGTTCCTGGATGCGGTTGCGCTCCAGGCGTTTAGCGAGGTCTGGTAGCGCACTCGTTCGCTCATAGAAATGGTCGATAGCGCACTGGTAACGCCTGGCGGTGAATGGGTACTTTTTTTCTTTCTTTTCTTCTGCAGTAGGAGGACATTCTGTGTCGTACTTCTTTCCCATCAGCATTTCCATAAAGGGGAGTTCGTTGAATTCGTCGTGCATGACCGGAAGCGCGCCATGCGCATCAACCTTCCCGGTGAATTCTGACCAGTAGGGTGGTCGTCCTTCTATGTTTGAGCTTGCCGGAATCGCGGAACAGCCCGCCAGTCCTCCGGTGCATGAAATTAATACCAACAATGGGATAGTTTTCAGCCAGAGATAATCGGGAGCAGACGTCGATTTCTCGCGCTTCCAAAAAGCGAACCTAGTGCAATGAGTATTCAAATTGCCCCCCCATCTGTTGAACGCTATGCTGTCGGAAAGCTCCCGTCAGTACGGGATTCTTCTCTTGCGCCAGCCTCCTGTTCTGGGGATCTGCCGGATGTCTCGCAGCGTGCATGCGCTTCGATATACATGCGGATGGATATGCAAGTGTGAGACATTATGGATTCTGGCCCGAGAATGTCAAATACTGTTAGCCATCTCAACTACGGTCTGCTCTGACGGCATTCGGCACTTTCCAAAACTTGTTTTTTGGGGGCAATGGTAGGGATTCTTGGTAGTGCGTTGCCGGGCCGGTCTGATTATAGTTGTGCCAATTTGGTATGCCTCAGATGTTGGTTCTCTCCACGCTGTTACAAGCATCGTTAGGAGCACTACCATGAAAATTGCCAAAAATGCACAGGCCATCGGGATTGTTCTCGGGCTTGCCATCTTTGTTGCGGCAGGCCTGTTTATCACGGTGGCGGCGAATAAGCCGGAACCAACCGGGTCGCTGCCGGCCGGCGCGATTCCGGAATCCGTCACGGCCCCAGCAGAACAAGTGGGAAAGGCATTCGCTGCGGTCGCTGCCCACGCCAAGCCGTCGGTGGTCAGCGTTTATTCCGAGAAAACGGTGCAAATGCAATCGCCGGATTTCGAGTTTCCATTCGGCAATGACTTCTTCGATCAGTTTTTTGGTCACCAATTCGGCGAACAGTTTCATTTTCACGGGCAACAAGGCCATCCGAAGGAATTCAAGGTGCCGCAGCATGGCATGGGCACCGGCATGCTGCTCGACCGGCAGGGTCACGTTCTGACCAATTACCACGTGGTGCAGGAGGTTGACCAGATCAAGGTGCAGCTGTCGGACAAGCGCACGTACAAGGCGAAGATTGTTGGCAGTGACCGGAAGACAGATGTTGCGATTTTGGAGTTGCAGGGCTCCTATCCCGGCGATCTGCCGCCAGTCGAGCTGGGCGACTCTGATGCACTGGAAGACGGGAATCTGGTGATGGCGATCGGCGCACCGTTCGGCCTGATACAAACCGTGACCACGGGCGTCATCAGCGCCAAAGGACGCTCGGACGTCGGCATCGCCGACTATGAAGATTTTTTGCAGACTGATGCGCCGATCAATCCGGGCAACTCCGGTGGCCCGCTGATTAACATGCGCGGCGAGGTGATCGGGATGAACAGCGCTATCGAGACCAAGGTTGGCGAGTTTTCTGGCGTGGGCTTTGCAATTCCGGTTAACATGATCAAAAGCATGCTGCCCACCTTGATCAAGGGCGGACAGATCACGCGTGGCATGATCGGCGTAACCATCCAGGCAGTCACCAGAGAACTGGCTGACCAGTTTCACCTCTCCGACACCAAGGGTGCGCTCATTTCGCAGGTCAACAAAGGCTCGCCCGCGGATCAGGCGGGGTTGAAGTCGGGCGACGTCATTGTGCGCTTCAACGGCAAGGCCGTTCATGATACCGGTCAGTTGCGTAACTTCGTCGCAAGCTCTGCGCCCGGCACCACGGCCACGATCGTGGCGATCCGCAATGGCAAGGAAGAAACCTTCACGGTAACCATCGGCAAAATGGCTGCAGAAACCATGGCAGCGGGCAAGGCGGCGCCGGGTGGCGGAAACCGGCTGGCCCAGCTTGGTCTGGCTGTGCAGACGCTAACCCCGGATCTGGCCAGTCAATATGGCGTGGGGGAGAAGAGAGGCGTGCTTATTACAGACGTTGAGGACGGCAGCCTCGCTGCAATATCTGGTCTCCAGCCAGGCGACGTCATCGTGGAAGCCGATCGCAAACCGGTATCCAGCCTCGCCGAGTTGCAGGCCGCGCTGGCCAAGGACAAGGAGCAAACCTTGTTGCTGATCAAGCGCAAGGGTGGCAGCATTTTTGTGGTGTTCCGGTTGAGGTGATGATGGGCAGATGTACGGCAACAGGTGGTGACTGCCTGGAAGCCAAGGAAATACCGGCCAAGTCTAAATTCGTCGCTCCCGCGAAGGCGGGAGTCCGGTTAATTCAACAAGCTAAATGCTCGCCTTCGCGGGCATGACGATATTCAGTGTTTCTCCAGGTTATGGGAATGACCGGTCTGAAGGCGACCAGAGGGGCCTTTCTTCCTGTGAGTCAATCCGACCCAAATAATAATGCTTGACCTGCTTGCTTGAAATCAAACATGATAATCATCACCACCTGCAACCAATGAGCCTGATCTCATTGGTCTTTTTTGCGCATTACCACTGACAGTTCGATAAAGGAGCTCGGAAATGGAAATGGCAACCCTCAATCCCTACCTGAATTTCACCGGCACGATCGAAGACCTTGTGGCTCTGGTAAAAGACGCCGCAGAGCTGATCCGCACCAAAGGCGAAGCAGCATTCAGTGATTTCGGCGTGTCCGGCAGCCGCTGGCGTCGGGACGAAAGCTACATCTTTGTGCTGGATCTTCAGGGAAACATGCTGGTCCATCCCGATTCGACCATGGAAGGCCAGAACGAGATGGAGCTCAAGGACATCAACGGGAAACCCATCATTCGCGGTCTCATCGGCGCGGCAACCGCGCTTCCGGACAAACCGGAGGGTTGGTATCACTACCAGTGGCCGGTTCCGGGCGGCATTCTGCCCAGATGGAAAAGCAGCTACGTGCGCTCGGTGACTGCTTCGTCGGGGCAGCGCTACGTGGTCGGCAGCGGCATCTACAACGACCACATGGAGCGAAGCTTCGTGGTGGATGCGGTGACCGCTGCCGTCGGGCAGATCGAGAAACATGGCCGGGCCACTTTCCCGCTCTTCCATGATCCGGCAGGCCCGTTCATCGTCAAGGATGCTTACATCTTCGTATTCGACATGAATGGCATCGATCTCGTCAACCCGGGCTTTCCGAACCTGGAGGGGCGTAACCTGATGGACCTGAAAGATACCCAGGGCAAGCAGCTGGTCCGCGAGATGTTCAGAGTGGTGCAAAACAGCGGTTCCGGCTGGGTCGACTATATGTGGCCCAAGCCGGGAGACAGTGTTTCCACACAGAAATCGGCTTACGTGGCCAAGGCAAAAGTGGGAGATCAATGGATGCTGGTGGGGTGCGGCGTGTATCTGGCCGATGCTCCTCAGGTTGCTCAACTCGGCAGAAAGATGTCCGCTTCCGAACTGATGGCACTGGTGCGGGAAGCGGCAGCTGTACTGGGAAAACAGGGCGAAAAAGCGTATGACGAGCTTCGCCAGAAGGGTTCCAGATGGTTCCGGGACAACACCTATTTCTTTGTCTGGGACTCGAACGGGATCAGGACCTTACACGCCGCTGATCCCGCGCTCGAAGGGCAAAATGCCGGCAACGTGACGGATGTGCTCGGAAGGCCGTACGGCAGGATGATCCTCGATGCGGCCGGAAGCGCCTCAGGCGAGGGATGGGTTCATTACATGTATCCCGAGCCCGGGGATATTTTCCCGATGTGGAAGTCCGTGTTTGTGAAGCGGGTGACTTTCCCTTCCGGCAAGCAGCATGTCATCGGCTGCGGGATCTACAACATGCAGATGGACAAGGCCTTCATCGAAGACGTGGTGAATCGTGCGGCCATGCTCATTGTGGAGCAGGGACGCAAAGCCTTTGGCCAGTTATGCGACAAGAAAGGGTCCTTTGTTTTCATGGACACCTACCTGTTTGTCGACAGTCCGGATGGCACCGAGTTGATGAATGCGGGCTTTCCCAGTTTGGAAGGAAAGAACCTCATCGACCTGAAGGACCTGACCGGGAAGGCGGCAGTCCGGGAGGAAATCGCTGCCGCGATGAAGGATGGCAGTGCCTGGCAGGACCTCTACTGGTTCAAACCCGGACAAAATACACCCGCGCGCAAGCAGACTTTTGTGCGGAAGGTGCAATCAGGTGCCGATACCTACATCGTCGGGGCGGGTGTTTACATGGAATAATTCCAGCTCCATTTCAAACTATCTTGTAGGTCGGGCAAAGCCCGACCTACAGTTATTTTTCGTTTGAAGTGAAAATAGAATAAGCCTACAGCGCGCGCACTTTCACCGTCTTGCCCTTCACCTTGCCGGCCGACAATCTGCGCACCGCCTCGCGCGCGATGTCGCGCGTCACGGCAACATAGGTGGACTGGTCGGTCACCGTGATCTTGCCGATCTGCTCGCGCGTGAATCCTGCTTCACCGGTGAGCGCGCCCAGCACGTCGCCGGGGCGGATCTTTTCCTTGCGCCCGCCGAGAATCTGCAGCGTCACCATCGGCGGCACCAGTGGCGCATTGTTGCCGCTTTGCAGCGCTCCCAGCGTGTGCCACTCCGGTTCGCTGCCCGCCATTTTGGCGATATTGGAGACGCGGTGCATGTCGGCGGGGCTGGCCAGGCTCAGCGCCCAGCCCTCTTCATCGGCGCGGCCGGTGCGGCCGATACGGTGGATGTGGATCTCGGGATCGGGCGTTACATCGACGTTGATGACGGCCTCGAGCTGCGCGATGTCCAGGCCCCGTGCGGCCACATCGGTCGCCACCAGCACCGAGCAACTGCGATTGGCAAACTGGATCAGCACCTGATCGCGTTCGCGCTGTTCCAGATCGCCATTCAGGGTCAGCGCGGTGATCCCCTGTTGCTGCAGCACGTCGAGCAGATCGCGGCATTGCTGCTTGGTGTTGCAGAAGGCCAGCGTGCTGACCGGCCGGTAGTGTTTGAGCAACGTGGCGACGGCCTGCAAACGTTCTTCGTGTTTGATCTCGTAGAAGCGCTGCCGTATCTTGCTGCTGTCGTGCTGTTCCAGCAGTTTCACTTCCTGCGGCTTGTGCATGAACTGGCGCGCCAGCCGCGCGATTCCTTCCGGGTAGGTCGCCGAGAACAGCAGCGTCTGGCGTCGGGGCGGGCATTGCTTCACCACGAATGCGATGTCGTCATAAAAGCCCATGTCCAGCATGCGATCGGCTTCATCCAGCACCAGCGTGTTGAGCGCATCCAGCTTCAGGCTGCCGCGCTCGAGGTGATCCATGATGCGGCCCGGTGTGCCGACCACGATATGCGCACCGTGCTCCAGACTCTCCCGCTGCGGGCGCATGGTGCTGCCGCCGCACAGCGACAGGATTTTGATGTTGTCGGCGAAGCGCGCCAGGCGCCGAATCTCCTGCGTCACCTGATCGGCCAGTTCGCGCGTCGGGCACAGCACCATGGCCTGCACCGCAAAGCGGCGCGGGTTGAGATTGGTCAGCAGCGGCAATGCGAATGCCGCCGTCTTGCCGCTGCCGGTCTTGGCCTGCGCGATCAGGTCGTGCCCCGCGAGCGTGATCGGCAGGCTGGCTGCCTGGATCGGCGTCATCGTCCGGTATTCGAGCTGCTGCAGGATCGTCAGCAGCGCGGGCGCCAGCGGCAGTGCGTTGAATGAACCGCCGGCTGTTGTTGCCGTGGAGGATGATGATGATGGGGTGCTGGTTTCAATCATGTGCATATCACTTCTTGTGCCGGCGCGCCGCAAAAGCCTGGTTGGATTTGCGCCGTGCCGGACGTTTGTCGGTGCCCGCCGGCAGTTTTGGTTTTGCCACCAGCGCCATGGCCAGCAAAAAGGGCTGCATCAAAATCGTGGTCTGGGCGCATCGGATAACAAGAAAAATTGGAAAAAACAACCAGCAGGGCGGGGGCGTCAAGCGTGGAAGCTGCAAAAATCACCTGCGGAATGCCGACCCGGCACCCCGCAAGGGCGAGATTGTAACGGTTTTGTGCGCAAAACCAAAAGGTTATTGTCGCGGCGGGGGAGAATTGTTGGAGCACGGTATTCTCCTGCGGTACGTGGACACTTACGGCAACGCCACCGCAGCCTATTCGCTTAACCTGGCGGTTTACCGCGCCGGAGGGACGCGTTGGTCATGATGCCGCACTTCGCGCGCGCGTTCCAGAATGCGCGGAGTCGGTGGGGTGAAAAACTACCGATGAAACAACTAGCCATTTGACTAGGCCGTCCAAAAAACGCCGGCCAAGTCACTGGTTATGCGGTTGACCGTCTGCGGCGTTGCGCGGTATTCAGAATCCTCATGTACTGCCAGTACATTCCGGTTCCTGCTCCGTGCGCCTTGCATACGGTCATCCTCGCTACGTTTTTCAATTGCCTGTTAATGGCAAATTTGGCGGGAATAAGGCGACCGGATGGTCGTTTTTTTTCTGGTCTGTTCCAAACTATTGGACCGCCCGCTTTCGACCCAGAACGGTCATCCGGCAGAGCGATTCTGAACTTCCGCTTCTCGGCCATAGCTGCCGGTGGGTATCAATGCCAACTTGGTTTGCTATGCGGCGCTTACCAGCCACTGATCAGAATTGGGCAATGGCTGGCTGCTTTCTCGAAATGCGATTGCGTACTATCGATCCATAAGAGATGGTCGATTTTCTCCGAAGTGGACGCTTAACTTCAAAGATTAGGGGCGCTCCGCAATGGTGAATCGCCCCCGTAGCGCGTTCATTGAATTACAAGTTTATTCTGCCCGCATACGGACAGTAAGGAATTCACACGCTTGACTCGCATGAATCGCTCCTTCGTTCGTGAATTCATACTTTTCTTGTAGTCTTCGCGGGTTTGATCGTTATTCGCATCCGCCTCACGAAGTTTTGTGAAGAACTGAACGAGCTCCTTTTGGTAATCAACTACCGTCTTGTTGTTCACGCGCAATATCAATGCTAGTCCCCACAGCCCGTACAAGTGGGACACACCACCAATTCGACTGCCGGCGTAATCAAGATTAAGAGCGGTGAGATCATCACAAATTTGCTTCGAGAGCGTGAGTGCTTTAGAGAAATCGTCATCCTTGTGCTTCTCGTAAAGTTTGTCGAGTATCTCTTGATTGGAGCCAATAACCTCTTCCATTAAGGCGGAGAGCAGACACTCTGAGCAGAACTCTTTGTCTTCCATCCTGGCCAGATCAGTAACTGCGAGCCGTTCTTTGAGGTACGGGTGCGATATAAGCTCGTCAACTGACTTTGCTATCGCCGTTGAGTGATACTGCGCATTCCTTAGCTCCTGCCCCTTTAGAGGCTCACCATTCCTGTTCAATCTATCAAACACGTCCTCAATCAGGCCCACGTCGGATGGATCGATGTACTCGATCGGGAGGTCATATTTCCAGAACAGACTCCTGAACTCGGTGAGCTTCTCGTTAGAGCTTAGATCTTTGAAGTAGGCGCCGTCTAGAGCATTGGGCTCCTCGGCCGGGCCGTATTCGTTTGCTGCGGGTATCTCATTGTTGATGAAACGAGCAATCGCTGTCAGCCTTTGTTTGCCGTCGATAACATCAAAATTCGTCTTTCCCGTATCCGTGTCTATCTTTCTATGGAGAAAGATGGGGGGGATCGGGAAGTTGCGAAGAATACTATCAATGAAGTAACTCTGCTTCTCGTCTGACCACACGGAGCGCCGCTGGTATGGCGGCTCATAGTTGAACTTTTTGAGTTGATTCTGTTCGTGAAAACTAGCGATGGAAATCGTTGTTGCATTTCGCTCAAGTTTCTTAATTGTCATTTGATCATCCTTGCTAACTGTTTGGGATTGCTGTATGACTGATATGACTTAAAAAGACTACAGCAAACCGCTTCGAATTGCGGATTAG
>DASSQR010000076.1:0-108112 GCA_035702405.1 Gallionella sp.
GTTCGCACTGACCGAAATGGTGGGCGTATCGTAGCTCGGCAGTGCGGCAATCGGAATGCTGCCGTAGGCGAAGATCCCCGCCAGCATCACGGCGGCGGATCACAGCACCGTCATGACCGGGCGGCGGATACATAATTCGGACAGATTCATGGCTTGCTCGTATTACTTGGCCGCGGCTCCCATACCGGGAGTTCGGTCTGACGGTTTGCCTGGCGGCCGGTTTGCGGCAGCCTCGGCCACGACGCTGCCTGCGCGGAGATTCTGTGCTCCCTCGGCCACCACGCGGGTGCCCGCGGCGACACCCTCGATGACGGCGATGTTGTCTTGTATCAACCGCACAGTGACTGGCCGCGAGGTTACGGTATTATCTTTTTCGATTACATAGACGAATTTCTGTTCCGGTCCGGTTTGCACGGCATGCACCGGTACCGTGAGGGCGCCGGTCAGCGTGCGCGGTGCCGGTGTCACCGTCACAAACATGCCCGGCCAGAGGCGATGGTCGGGGTTGGCAAACTGCGCCTTCAGCCGGATCGTGCCGCTGGTGGTGTCCACCGCATTGTCGATGAACACCAGGTGCCCCTTCAGCGGCGGTTGTCCGGCCTGGTCAGGGTTCGCAAAGACCGGAACTTCACCTTGGCCGAATGCCTGATGTAGCGCGACCAGCTCTCGTTCCGGCACGGTAAAACTGACGTTGATCGGATCAATCTGCGCGATGCTCACGAGGGCAGCATTGTTCGGTTGCACCAGGCTGCCCGGATAAACGGCAATGGCGCCGGTACGCCCGTCGATCGGTGCGGTGATTTCGCCGAAACTGCGCGCCACGCGGGTTGCCTCCAGCGCGCCGCTGTCGACTTCGAGCTGGCCGCGCAACAGGGCGACCTGGTTTTCGGCCGCCTCGAATTCCATGCGAGAGACGTACTCCTTCTTGAACAATTCGCGCTGCCGTTCCAGGTTGCGTTCGGCATTCGCGAGATCGGCGCGATCCTTGACCACCTGCGCGGTATTCTTGCTCAGGTTGGCATCTTCGGTGCGGACATCGAGCGAGAACAGCCGGTCGCCCTTGCGCACGAATTGTCCCTCCTTGATATGTATCGCCCTGATGGTGGCGCTGAGCTGCGGGCGGATTTCGACTGCTTGCAATGCTGCGACCATGCCATTGGCGGTCAGCCGGACGGGCACATCGCTTGGTGTCACCATCGCGCTCACGACCGGCACTGCCCCCGGTCCTTTGGGCTTGCTCGCGGGAGTTGCTGCATGCCAGATCCAGACGATTACCGCCGCGACTACGATCACAGCCAGAACGAGCCAGATGCGCCGCCCCGAAGCAGAAATTTTTTTACCAGATACTTCTTCCATCGATATAACCCTGTTTGAATCCGCTGCCAGCCTTAGCGGGCTTTTGAAAAACTACTGCGGCAGCCATCTGCTGCGTTGCGCGGTACTCGCTTCCTCGCCTATCTCAGAGATATGTCTCGTTGCTCCGTTCCGTGCGCCTTGCATCTGGCTGTCCTCGCTACATTTTTCAACAGCCCGCTAGTCGATAACATTTGCATCGCCTTACTGGTAGCGCAGCGCCTCGATCGGATCCAGTTGCGCGGCCTTGCGTGCCGGATAAAACCCGAAGAAGATGCCCACCGCGGCGGCGACGCCAAAGGCGACCAGGACCGAACTGCCCGAAATGATGACCAAGGTGCCGGTCAGTTTCTCGGTCAGCAACGCGCCGCTAATGCCGAGCAGCAGTCCGATGAAACAGCCGATCACCGAGATGATGATTGCCTCGAGCAGGAATTGCAGCAGAATGTCTTTCTCGCGTGCGCCGATCGCCATGCGGATGCCAATCTCGCGGGTGCGCTCGGTAACCGATACCAGCATGATGTTCATGATGCCGATGCCGCCCACCACCAGCGATACCGACGCGATCGCACCGAGCAGCAGCGACATGATGCGCGTGCTTTCCTCGGCGGATTCCGCCGCGGCGGTGAGGTTGCGCAGCGAAAAATCGCTTTCCATGCCTTCGCGAGTGCGGTGCCGCTGGCGCAACAGTTCGGTCATGGATTTCTCCACCTGCGGCATGACTTCCGGGCTGGCGGCCTGCACCATGACCATGCGCACCGAACCTGGAAACTGGGAGCCAAATACCTGGCGCTGCGCGGTGGTGATTGGGATGAGGATGGTGTCGTCCTGATCGCGTCCATCCATGCCTTGGCCCTTGACCGCGAGGGTGCCGAGCACGACAAACGGGCTTTGCCGGATGCGGAAGGTTTTTCCAACCGGATCTTCGTCACCGAAAATGTTCTCGGCCGCGGTTTTGCCAATCAACGCGACCCGAGTCGCGGAACGCACGTCGGATTCGGTGAACGCGGAGCCGCTTACGACCGGCCATGAACGTGCTTCCAGATAACCCGGCGTAGTACCGATGACCGAGGTATTCCAGTTGTTCGGGCCGTATACGACCTGCGCGCTGCCGGGATGGATCGGCGCGACGGCTGTTACGCCGGGCAGCTCAGCGATCGCGTCAGCATCGCTGATGGTGAGGGTATGTGCCTCACCGCCGCCGGAACGCACACCACCTGCCATGGTATGTCCGGACAGCAGCACGAAGAGGTTGCTGCCCATCGAAGCGATGGTCTGCTTGATCGCATATTGGGCGCCCTGGCCGATCGACATCATCAGGACCACCGCGCCGACGCCGATCACCATGCCGAGCATGGTCAACAGGGTGCGTAGCCGGTTGGCGCCCATGGAGCGCCAAGCTTCGCCGAGCATCGCGAGTGTCATGCCGCCGCCTCTTTCTGCGGAGTAGGGTGGTCGCTGACGATGCGGCCGTCATGGAAACGCACCTGACGTTTGGCATGTTGCGCGATGTCGGCTTCATGGGTGACCAGCACGATGGTGATACCTTCGCGGTTGAGCGACTCGAACAGCGCCATGATTTCCTCGCTGGTGTGGCTGTCGAGGTTGCCGGTGGGTTCGTCGGCGAGCAGCAGGCGCGGGTGGTTAACCAGTGCGCGTGCAATCGCCACGCGTTGCTGCTGGCCGCCGGAAATCTTGTTGGGCATGGAGGCCGCGTAACTGGACAGACCGACTTTGGTGAGCAGTTCGAGCGCGCGTTCGTTGCGCTCCCGGTGTTCGATTTCGGAATAAATCAGCGGCAATGCGACATTGTCGAGCAACGACATGCGCGGCAGTAGATTGAAGCCCTGGAATACGAAGCCGATGGTGCGATTGCGCAGCCAGGCCAGTTCGTTCTTGCTCAGCTCGGCGACGCTGCGTCCGTCGAGTTCGTAGTGTCCGGCGCTGGGCTTGTCGAGACAGCCGAGGATATTCATGAACGTGGACTTGCCGGAACCCGACGGCCCCATGATTGCAACGAATTCGCCCGCGGCTATTTTCAGATTGACGTCCTTCAGCACCGGAAACAGCCCGGCCGACGTCTCGTAAGACTTGTGCAGGCCCTCGATGCGAATGACGAGGTCGGTCATCAGAACATTCTCATGCGCATCGGCGAGGCCGTGCTGCTGGACGCGCCGTTTGCTGCCGGCAGGGCGGTGCCAACGATCACCTGATCGCCGGCCTTGAGATCTCCCGAGACGATCTCGGTATTGCGGCCGTCGGTAATGCCGAGCGATACGTTGACCGGTGCCGGTTTGCCTTCCTTCAGCACATAGACCTTGCCGGAGAAAGCGTCACGCTTCGGTTTGGCTGCGCCGGGTTGGTCACCGGCTGCAGGCTTTGGCGTTTCCGGACTGGCCGGTTTGAACCGCAGTGCCGCGTTGGGCACCAGCAGCACATCCTTGCGTTCGGCCACCGCAATGGTGACATACGCCGTCAGCCCGGGCAGCAGAATCTGTTCGGGATTGTCGACACTGATCACCACGTCATAGGTCACCACATTCTGCACCGTGGTCGGGTTGAGCCGGAGCTGCCTGACGACGCCCTCGAAACTGCGGCCGCCAAAGGCATCCACAGTAAAGCGCACCGGCTGTCCGACCCGGATATTGCCGATGTCGGCCTCGGCGAAGTTCGCATCGATCTGCATCTTGGACAAGTCCTGGGCGATCTTGAATAGCGTCGGCGTCTGCAGGCTGGCAGCAACGGTCTGCCCGACATCCACGGCGCGATCCACTACCACGCCGGACACCGGCGAGCGGATAATCGAATTGGTGATGTTGGCGCTGTCTTTTTCCACGACTGCGCGCGCGAGCTTCAACTGTGCTTCCGCACTTTTCTTGGCTTGCACGGCGGCGTCGAGCTCCTGGCGAGAAATGTATTCCTTCGCGAACAGCGCGCGCGCGCGCGCTTCATTGGCGTCGGCCAGTTCCAGGCTGGCCAGCGCATTCTGCACATTGGCCTGGCTCTGCTTCAGCTGCGCGGCGAGTAGCGCGTCATCCAGTTCCAGCAGAATCTGTCCCTTGGTGACCTTGCTGTTGTAGTCAACATAGAGTTTTTTGACCGTTCCGGACACCTGCGTGCCAACGTTGACCAGCGTGACCGGATTGATGGTGCCGTTGGCCGACACGGTCTGGGCGACGTCGCCGGTTCTGACTTCCAGCAAACGGTATTGCTGTTCCGGCGCCGGAAGATAGAACTGCCGGTAAACGGCAATGCTGCCAATGATGGCGACGACGGCAAGGAAGAACAAGCCCTTCGGAGAGCGCAATAATTTTGTCATGGCTGAGGTTTCGCTTGAGGTTTGCCGATGCCGCTGTCCGGGAGCGCTTGCAGCAGGTCTGCATCCAGGCTGCCCATGGCCTGCGCGAGCGTCGCGCGCCCGAGGTTCCAGTTGAATACCGATTGGACGCGCTGCTGGCGCGCGCTGGCCAGCGCGCTCTGCGCGTTCAGCACATCGAGAATGGTGCCGACGCCGGACTTGTAGCGGCCGATCGCGACCTGTTCCGCCTGCTCCGCGCTGCTCAACAGGTCAGCTGTGGTGCGCAGGGATTGGGTCGCGGTGATGAGAGTCTGGTATGCGGTCCAGACATCGAGTGCGACTTGCAGATTCAGCCGATCCAGTTGCGCCTGTTTTACTTCGGTCTGCGCCTCGGCGGTGCGGATGCGATAGGTTGACGCGAATCCGGTGAACAGCGGGACACTCACGTTGACGCCGATCGACGAGCCGTGCGAGGTGATGCCGCCGCCATTGATCTGATTGGCCGATGCGCCCAGGGAAATGGTCGGCATGCCCGCCGCGCGTACGGCTTTGGTATTGGCCTCGGCGGCCTTGACTTGAGCGATCGAGGCCTGCAGGTCGGGCCGGCGTCGGCGCGCTTCGTCGATCAGCGCGCTTATGCTCTGCTCGAATTCCTTGATTTTTTCACCGCTGGGAGGAACGGCGGTGGCGTTCGCGGGAGCGGGCGAAGCGGCGGCAGCACCAGGTTGCGCGGCATAACCGCTCGCGGTCACCAGTTGCACTTCCGTGCCGGCATCCAGTCCGAGCGTATTGGCCAGCGTCCCCTGCGCGTTCTTGAGGTTGCCTTCGGCAGTAATGCGGTTAAGCGTGGCTTGCGAATAGGCGGTCTGCGCCTGTAACTTGTCAGCCGGTGTGGCGCTGCCGATCTCGTAGCGCGTCGCCGCAGCCGTAAAACCTTCCTTGGCAGCCTGCTCGGATTGGCGCGCAGCATCCAGTGCCGCCTGGGTGGCGTGGACCTGGTAAAACGCCTGTACTGCCGCGAGGAACACCGTTTGTACCGTGCTGTCCTGGGTGGAACTAGCGGCCGCCAGCAACTGGCGCGCGTTTTCCAGGTTGGCTGCGCGGTTGCCGAAATCGTAGAGCAGGTAGGAAAGCGTCAGTCCAACGCTGGTCTGATTGCTGCCGGGCGAATTGCGGTTAGCGGCAGCGTTCAGACTGGCGCTGGGCAGGTAGGCGGCCTGGCTTACGCCAACCTGCGCCGCCTGCGCCCGCGCGCTGGCCCATACTTCACGGGTTTGTGGGTTGCTGCAAAGGGTGAGGTTGACCACGTCCAGCAGATTGAGCGCGCGCTTCGGCATGCCTTCCGCGCACGGATTGATCACGCCTTCTATGCGCAACTCAGGTTTGCGCGGCTGCAGCGCTTCGGTGCCGAATGGATCAGACATTCCCGTGGCCGCTGCGATATTGCCCCAGAGGAAAAGCAGGGCGCCGATCGCCAAGCCTTCGGTCATCGTCAATGGATTGCCGCGAAACCTGGCTATTCCTTGCGCCAGTTGTTTGACCGGATCCGGACTTGTTGAATGAACGTTCATAGGCAGGGAACCATATTTTGTCGCTGTCAGTATAACGTCTGACAATTGTTCAACAATGCTTCATTTGTAAGAAATTGTTTGCACGGGATGCAGAGCAGCTCCGATGCGACTTTTAGTGCGGAGAAGGTAATGAGTCTCCGCCGCCAGTAAACTCTCGCGGCGCATTAGTTTTGGGGCCTTAACTTTGCATCCGCTGCGCAGCAAGAAGTCGTGCGTGGGCTGCGGTAATTTGTGCTACAGCATAACCTGAGGGTTAGCGCGTATGCTGTCCTGCGGCATATTGTCGCGCGGCAATATGTCACATTCCCAAGCTGATTTCCCCTACCTACAATGCCGTCAATCGATTTCAAAAAAATAAAAGTTGTGCTCAGGGGGATGAGGATGAAGGGAAAGCGGATAGTCGCGCTCAGCGTGATTGCGCTCGCGGTCAGCGAGGCGGCATGTGCGGCGTCCATGTGTGGAGCAATTGCCAAATCCGCTGGAGGAGCGACGGCGATGTTGATTTATTCCTGGCTTGCGGCACTTGTTGCTGGTGTTGTGACAAGCATGGAAATTTATCGTATCCTCGCGCTCCCTTAACGTCATGACTGCGTTGTATTACATGTCAATGTTCGCTCCCGGTTCCGGTGTCATGCCCCTGCGCGACCGCTCGTTGATCGTGGCGGTCGTGGTATTGGTGCATGTGTCACTGCTGTGGTCGTGGGCGGCATTGCCCAGCCTGTCGAAGCCGGCACATCACGAAATGTCGGTCAGCGTGGTCATGTCCAGTGCACCTCAACCGGCGATGGCGAAACCGCAACCGCCCCGACCGGCTCTTCCGCAACCGCAGCCGGCCGCAAGGCCGATGCCGGTCGAACCGCAGCGCGTGCAGCCCCAGCCGCCGGTTGAGCAAGCTGCTGCACCGGCAGAAACGCCCGCGCCGGCGTCACCGGCCGCCGCGAATTCCACTCCGGCACCGGCAGCAACCACTGCCCCCACCCAAATGGCCGCTGCTGCGCCTGGTTTGCCTGACACTGAGCCAGATTACAGGGCGTCGTATCTTAACAACCCGAAACCGCCTTATCCTACGGTGGCACAGCGCATGGGCTGGGAGGGCAAGGTGATGCTAAATGTTGAGGTGCTGGCAAGCGGATTGCCCGGCCAGATCAGTGTGCGCCAAAGCAGTGGCCACGAAGTGCTCGACAGGGCGGCACTGCAGGCGGTACGTACTTGGCGGTTCGTGCCGGCGCGTCATGGCGGTCAGGCAATCACAAAAGAGTTTCCGGTCCCAGTTAGATTTGTTAATCCGAAAGAAACAGAATGAATATTTTCCTGACCTCCTCATCGGCGATCGTGAATGCCACGCTCACTCTGCTGATACTGTTTTCCATCGTGACCTGGTCGATCATCGCGATCAAGCTGTGGCAATACTGGCGCGATGGGAAGGAAAATCGCGCATTCAATGAATCGTTCTGGGCAGCGGGGGAGTGGCATGAGGCGGCACGCATCACTGGTGAAATGCCCGGGAAGCAGGCATATCTGGCGCAGGCCGGATTTACCGAACTGCGTGAATCGCAACAACACGGCAGTGGCATGAAGCACCTTGGTTCACCGCAGGACGGCCTGGAACGTAACTTGCGGCAGGCCGTGCAAAACCTGCAACGGCAACTCGAGAGCGGACAGGCGATGCTGGCCAGCATCGGTTCGACGGCGCCGTTTGTCGGGTTGTTCGGCACCGTCTGGGGCATCATGAATGCGCTGCAGGAAATCAGCAAGACCGGCTCGGCCAGCCTGGATGTCGTCGCTGGCCCCATTGGCGAGGCACTGGTTGCCACCGCAATCGGCATTGCCACGGCTTTGCCTGCGGTGCTGGCGTACAACTTCTATTTGCGGCGCATGCGTCTGGCGGTGGCCGATCTCGAAAATTTCGCGCATGACTTCATGCGCCTGGCAGCCAAGCACGACTACAAGGCGTAGGCGGAGAACAGGGGGATCAAATGGCGTTCCAGAACAATTCCAGCCAGGAAATGATGAGCGAGATTAATGTCACGCCGCTGGTCGACGTGATGCTGGTACTGCTCGTGGTATTCATCGTGACTGCGCCGCTGTTGTCGCAGTCGCTGCAGGTGAAGCTGCCCAAGACGGCTGCCGTGGCCGGACGCATGGATACCAAGATGCAAGTCGTGACAATTACCGCGCAAGGGCGGGTTAGCCTCGACAACGTCGCCATGAACGACGAGACCCTGGCCCAGCGGCTGGCGGAATCCGCGGCAGGTCAGGAGAACTGCGAGGTGCACGTGCATGCCGATGAAGCGGTGCAGTACGGCCGCGTGGCGCAGATCATGGCAATCGCGCAACATGCCGGCGTGAGCAAGTTGTCGTTTATGACGATGGCGGCACATTGAAAAACGGTCATTCAAGATCATCTGCAATCCTTCAGGAAAACGCAGAATAAGTTGCCATGCCCGTGCATAACCAGCGACTTGCCCGCGTGCGGGCTTAGTCGAATGGCTAGTTGTTTCATCAGGCGGGCTCCAGCTTGAATTAACCGGACTCACGCTCCTTGTGGGGGTGCGAATCCAGACTGGTTCAGTGCTTCTCAATTCATGCGCGGGCTGCACGGCTCGCCATGTTCTGCTGAAGAACTCTCAATACCGTTTTGACTTCAGGCTATTCCTGGTTAAATCGCCTTCCTTCACACCGTTCCGGGATTCAATTCGGCCCCAGCAACAGATTTTTACCTACAAAAAATCGTTGTTCCCAGCCGTTTTGGGTGTGGATAGATAAATCTTGACAAAATTACTGATGCAACCGTTACAAATTGTTACAATTGCAGCTTTGCAGGTTTTGTTCTGATACGCGCTATAGCCGAATCCGGCATCGGCGCAAACATTATTACCGATTAACGCTGGTTCGATACGTCACAAAATGCCAATAACCAAGTATGCGATTACCGAAGCAATGAATCCGTTCCGTGCCACGACCGGCACCCGTGGGCTGGCGCGCCAATGGGCTGCGACGGGTACCACGGTACGAAATTTCCCTCTCCTGCTGGTGGTCACGCTGGTAGTGGCTTATATCCTTCCGGGACTGATTGGGCATGATCCATGGAAACAGGATGAAGCCTATATCTTTGGCTGCATTTACCACATGGTCGAAACGGGCGACTGGGTGGTGCCGACCTTGGCAGGCGAGCCGTTCATGGAAAAGCCGCCGCTTTATTATCTGGTGGCCGCGGCGCTGGCCAGGCTGGCTTCTCCAATTCTGCCATTGCATGACGGTGCACGTCTGGCGAGCGGGTTGTTCGTCGCGGTGACATTGCTATCGGTGGGTTGGGCCGCGCGCCGCAGTTGGGGCGAAGGCTATGGGCGCGGAGCAGTGCTGCTGATGGTGTCCAGTCTGGGATTACTGATCCATGCACACATGATGCTGACCGACATTGCACTGCTGGCCGGATTTGGGGTTGCGTTGGCGGGTTTTGTTGCCTGCCGGCGCGGGATTCGCGGATGCGGCCTGTTGTTGGGCACCGGTATCGGGATGGCGTTTCTCGCCAAGGGATTGATCGGTCCCGGCGTCATCGTAATTACTGCTTTGCTGCTGCCCGTCCTTTTTCGTGAATGGCGAGACCAGTCCTATTATTTTCAGCTTCGTTGGGCCGCGGTTGCCGCGTTGCCATGGTTGACGATCTGGCCCACCGCGCTTTACCTGCGTTCGCCCGAACTCTTTCATGTCTGGTTCTGGGATAACAACATCGGCCGCTTTTTCGGTTTTTCGGTGCCAACGCTCGGCGCTGCCACTGAACCGGGATTCTGGTGGCGGACATTCCCATCATTCCTGTTCCCGATATGGCTCTTTGTCGGACTGGTATTCTGGAAATTGCGTCGCTCCGCATGGCAGCAACCGGCGGTGCAGATTGGAATCACCCTCTCCCTGATCTTGGGGCTCGTCCTGGTTACTTCGGCATCGGCACGAGCGATTTATGCGATGCCCATGGTGGCCATGCTGGCGCTGGTTGGCGCGGGTGCGATGGAGAGTATTCCGGCCCGGATCGAACGCGCGTTTGGGTACATTGGAATCATCGTCGGCGCCGGAGCCATGGTCCTCTTCTGGGGGGTATGGAAACACCTGGTGGAGGCTGGTCATGCGCCCGAGTGGCCGTGGCTGGGGCGTTGGCTGCCGCTCGATTTTGCGTTACCGGTCTCAGGTTCAGCCGTCGCGGCCGCTGCTGCATTGTCAATCGGAGCAGTGATCCTGGTAACGGCGGCATGGCGGCACCAGGCACGAGGTTTGGTGATCTGGTGTACCGCCTTGATCGTGACCTGGGGGCTCCTGACCACGTTGTGGCTTCCATGGCTTGACGCCGCGAAGAGTTACCGGGCAATGTACCAGAACATGAAGCTGGCGCTGCCGGCACAGATGAATTGCGTGTCCAGTCGCAGTCTGGACGAATCCGAACGGTCAATGCTCGACTATGTCCTGGGCATCGAAACCTACCGTGAGGAAGTAACCCGCGATGTTGCATGTGATGTGCTTCTCGTCGAAACGACTGGTCCCGTAAAGATCAATGTGGCGAAGGATATGGGCTTAGTGTGGTCGGGCACCCGCCCGGGAGACCTGCGCGAGCGTTTCTACTTATACGTCAAAAAGGACAAGCGCAATCCGGACTGGCGTCTTGCATCCAAGTGATGTTCTGGTTGATTTTCGCGTCGATATCTTCGCGATATATGAGGTGGTACCGGAAATCTATCGCGAGAACAGTTCGTCAAAGTCCATGAGGGCCTCTTTGGAATAGGCCGGGCCTTCCACCCGTTGGAAACAGGGGCGCGCGAGTGCCGGAGCTTCTTCATTCAACGTGACTCCGTATATACGGAACAGCGCTTCTTCGTTCCTCCAGCCGGTCAGGCTGTCGGGTAGTTTGAGGAGTGTCGAGACGAAGCTCATCTCATGACGACTGAAGTGTTCACCAAAATGATCCTTGAAGAACTTTTTGAGTATTTCCGGCTCAGCCGGCTTGCCGACGAGCTGCTGTACCTCTGAAATAAGGTTGTCGGCCAGAAATTGGGCGATCGGGGTCATCAGTTTCGGAACGATGGCGGCCGGATCTGCGGCAGCAATGTCTGTGGTGTCCTCAAGCAGAGACATTTCCCCTTTCGTGGCCGCCCAGTTTCCTACCGGCAGGAACTCATTGAGTTTTTCGAATGCCGCGGCCGCTTTTTGACGCTCGCCGGAATCTGCGCTTTGCGCCAGTTCATGACATCGGATGAGCCAGCTGCGGCAATCCTTCAGCGCGGCGCTATGCCGGATTTTGAGCAGGGTCGGAACAAAATCGGCGCTCGTGCTGCACGCGCGCAAGACGCGCGAGACAAAGACCGGCGGCAGTGCCGGCAGCAAGTGGGTTCGTTGAGCAAAGTACGGCGCCAGCTGCTCGACCTTCTGCCCAATGATTGCACGGAAACGTCGCCCGGGAATATCTGCCAGCGTGGAAGTCGCCTTGAGGACCGGCACTTTCCCGTGCCTTAGCCCAAGATACAAGTGTTCGCCGGGAAATACTGCCTTGAAACGATCTGCTCCATACTGCTCGATTGCATACTCAATGAAGTACGCATCCAGATAGGGCATTTCCTGTAATAGCGTCCGGTTTTTTTCCGTGAGCTCACACTGGATGATAAAAAGCGGATATTCCTGCGGGTCCACCGGATCGAGTGTCCGGGTAACCCGTTCCTCCACGGCATCCAGATAGCCGTCGAATTGCTGCTCGGGGAAAAAAATCTTTGCTTCGTCGAACAGGTTGCGTCCCGTTTCATTTGCCCCGTAACGCGGTTTTCTGGGCACCAGATAAGTGCCCATGAGGCCGGCGCAATCGGTCAGAAAAATGCGCTCGTGAAACAGTATCACCTTAATGAAATTGTCCAGCGTGCACAGCATCCCCGTGGTGAGCCGTTCCTTTGCGTCGTTGCCTTGTTCGAGGATGCCGATGGCAGCGGTGGCGTGTTCATACGCATGGCCGGAAATTACCGCGTCTAATGGTTGCAAAGGGTCCATGTCAGTCTCCTTCAGTAACCTGCGAAGTAGCCATTCAGACGGATGCAGGGCCGTCGCGAAAAGTACGGATACAGTTTACCTGCCGAGGTTCTGTATCTGCAATAAGCTGTTCTGCCCGTTAACTGGCGAGCCGGGCAAGACTCGGGTTACGCCAATTTACTGCACAACTGCTGAATCATCGCTTCCTCGTCAGCGGGAATCACCAGGATAGCTTTGCTTTTCTCGCATTCGATTCTGGTTGCGCTCGCCAGGTTCGCGGCACCGTCCAGCGCGAACCCCAGGAAGTCCAGCGATGCACAAATTTCGGCGCGGATTGCAGCAGCATGCTCGCCGATCCCACCGGTAAAGACAAGGGCGTCGATCCCGCCGGCCTTGGCTGCCAGGCTGCCGATTGCGGCGCGCACCTGGCGGCAGAAGTAGCTGACAGCAAATTTGGCCGTGTCATTGGTGCTCGCAAGCAGATTGCTCATTTCACTGCTTTCGCCATTGGATAATGCCAGCAAGCCCATTTTGTGAAAGACCAGGTCACTCAGCTGCACGGCATCATAACGCTTGGACAGTTCGAGCATCACACCAGGATCGAGATCGCCGCTGCGGGTGCCCATCGTGATGCCACCCGCCGGAGTATAGCCCATCGTGGTATCCACGGATGTCAGGTTTTCGAGCAGGCACAGGCTGGCGCCGCTGCCGAGGTGGGCTACGACGATCTTGCCATGCGCGCCATCGCCCAGAAGGAGCGGAAGCTGCGACGCGATGTAGGCGTAATTGAGGCCGTGAAAACCAAAGCGGCGCAGTCCCAGTTCGCGTGGAATCGGCAAGCGCGTTGCGAGTGCCGGCATCGTGGTATGGAAGGCAGTGTCGAAGCAGGCGACCTGGAGGCCGCTAAAATGCTGCCGGCAAAGATCCAGCCCCATCAGGTTGCCCGGCAGATGCAGCGGTGCGAGAGGGATGATTTCTTCCAGCCGTGCGCGCTCCGCATCATCCACCAGGCGCGCAGCATCCGTGATTTCCCCGCCATGCACGAAGCGATGTCCGACGATGTCCGGTGCGCGGCCAGCCAGTTCGCGAAACAGCTCGACGAACCCCGTCTGCGGATCACGCAAATGACCATAACGAAAATTTTCGCGTGTGCCGTCGGCATGGAACAGGCTGGCCTTGACCGAAGAAGAGCCGCTATTGATGGTGAGGAGGGTTGGCAAGATTTTGATCAGCTACGAGAGAGCTTCGAAGAACCGTAGCGAGCGGTTGGAGAGCAGGGCGCACGGTGCGCAGAAACCGTAATCTGCTTGTTGCAGCACACGAGGAGACTTTGAGCAGCGCTCAACGCGGCAATCCGACCGCTCAGGAGGGGTATTTCGGAGTTCCACTAGAATGGCCAAGTCCAGTTCTCGAGCTCCGGCACATCGATGCCATACTCATGTGCATGGCTGCGGCACTCGATCTGCCGGTTCAGCATCTGCTCCTTGATATGCGCGCCTGCCACGTGCAGGGCGGGAAGGCGATCAATCACGTCAATTACCAGGCTGAAGCGGTCGATCTGATTCAGTATCGCCAGTTCCAGCGGGGTGTTGATGCTGCCTTTCTCCTTGTAACCGCGCACGTGGAAATTCTTGTGGTTGTTGCGCCGGTAGCACAGCCGGTGGATCAGCCACGGATAGCCGTGGAAGTTGAACATCACCGGTTTGTCCAGCGTGAACAGGCTATCGAAATCGCGATCGGTCAGGCCGTGCGGATGTTCGCTGGCCGGGGTGAGCTTGTACAGATCGACCACATTGATGAAGCGAATCTTCAGCTGCGGAAAATTCTCGCGCAGCAGCACTACAGCCGCCAGCGATTCCTTCGTGGGCACGTCGCCTGCGCAGGCCATCACCACATCGGGTTCGAAGCCGTGGTCGTTGCTGGCCCAATCCCAGATGCCGATGCCTTTGGTGCAATGCTTGATGGCCGACTCAATATCGAGGTATTGCAGGTGTTTCTGTTTGTCGCAGACGATCACATTGACGTAATTGGTGCTCCGCAGGCAATGATCGGCAACCGACAACAGGCAGTTGCTGTCGGGGGGCAGGTAGATGCGTGTAACCGCCGGGCTCTTGTTTACCACGACATCGAGGAAACCGGGGTCCTGATGCGTGAACCCGTTGTGATCCTGCCGCCACACCGTGGAGGTGATCAGCAGGTTCAGCGACGAGATCGGGGCACGCCACGGTACTTCCTTGGCCATTGCGAGCCACTTCGCATGCTGGTTGAACATCGAGTCGATGACATGGACGAACGCCTCGTAGGTAGAGAAGAAGCCGTGGCGTCCGGTCAGCAGATAACCTTCCAGCCAGCCCTCGACGGTGTGTTCGGAGAGAATCTCCATCACGCGGCCGTCCGGCGACAGTTCGCCGCCGCCCGCATCTTCCGGCAGATAATCGGCGAGCCAGGTTTTCTTGCTGGCTTCATAGAGGTTGTCCAGTTTATTCGAGCTGTTTTCGTCCGGACCGAAAACGCGAAAATTGTGCATGTTGTTGCGCATGATGTCGCGCAGGAACTTGCCCAAGGGCCGGGTATTTTCGGCAAGCGTCGCGCCCGGCTCGGCCACCTGGGTTGCATAATCCTTGCATTCCGGCATATGCAGCGGCTTGCGCAGCAGGCCGCCATTGGCGTGCGGATTGGCGCTCATGCGGCGGGTGCCCTTGGGAGCCAGTGCCTTCAGTTCGGGCAGCAGCGCGCCGTTCGCATCGAACAGTTCGCTGACCCGGTAACTCTTCAGCCAGTTTTCCAACGCGCTAAAATGTTCTGGCTTGGTCACGTCGCTGATTGGCACCTGGTGTGCGCGCCAGTATCCTTCCACTTTCTTGCCATCGACTTCCTGCGGCCCGGTCCAGCCTTTGGGTGAGCGCAGCACGATCATCGGCCAGCGCGGCCGCGAAGCCTTGCCGGTGCTGCGCGCATTCTCCTGGATGCGGCGGATTTCCAGCACGCATTGTTCCATGGTGGCGGCCATTGCCTGGTGCATGGTTTCAGGGTCGCTGCCTTCGACAAAATACGGCGTCCAGCCATAGCCTATGAACAGGCTTTCCAGTTCTTCATGCGAGATGCGCGACAGGATGGTGGGGTTGTTGATCTTGTAGCCGTTCAGATGCAGGATCGGCAGCACCGCTCCATCGCGGACCGGATTGAGGAATTTGTTGGAGTGCCACGAGGTGGCCAGCGGTGCGGTTTCCGATTCGCCGTCACCGACCATGACCGCGACCAGCAGGTCCGGGTTGTCAAAGGCGGCACCGAACGCATGCGAGATGCTATAGCCCAGTTCGCCGCCTTCATGGATTGAACCCGGGGTTTCGGGCGTGCAGTGACTGCCGATGCCGCCCGGAAACGAGAATTCCTTGAAGAAGTCGCGCAGCCCTTCTTCCGATTCGGCCTTGTTCGGATAGACCTCGCTATAAGTTCCTTCCAGGTACACCGGGCCCAACACGCCGGGCGCACCATGGCCCGGCCCCGCAATGAAGATCGCGTTCAACTCGTATTTGTTGATCAGCCGGTTCAGATGAAGATAGGTGAACGCCAAGCCCGGGCTCGCGCCCCAGTGGCCAAGCAGTCGCTGCTTGATGTGTTCCGGTTTGAGCGATTGTTTCAGCAGCGGATTGTCGCGCAGATAGATCATGCCCGCCGCAAGGTAGTTGCAGGCGCGCCAGCAGGCGTGGATTTGTTTGACTTCCTGGTCGGTCAGCAGGGTAGAGCGAGCATCCATGATGTTCCTCCTTGTTTCGATTTCAACCGGCGGACTGATCGCACCAGTTTCCTGAACACCCAGTCGAACGCGCAGGTTACACAGATTCGCGCCGATTGACCACCACGGAGAGTCCGGGATCGAAAAATATACGGGATAGACACGACAACAAAAAAGCACGCCTTGGCGTGCTTTTTTGTTGTGCTAACGAGGCAGTTTAGCGACCGCTGCCGTTGTTGCCACGTCCCAAAGCAAAGTTGGGGCGATCGGTGTTGCGGCGCGGGCTGCCATTGCCGCCGCGATTCTGGTTGCCGAAGCTGCGTTCCTGGCTGCGCGGTTGGGCATGTCCGCCAAAACCCTGATTGCCGAAATCACGGTTGCCAAAACCCTGGCCGGCGCCGTGGCTGCGGCCTTGGTTGCCAAACCCGTGTTCGGCGCGTTGACCGCTGTTGCCATGAGCTTCCTGGCCGTGCCATTGACCATGACCTTCCTTGCGTCCGGCATGGCTATGACGGCTGTCCGGTGCGCTGTGGTGGAAGCCGCCGCCGGTATTGCCGTTGCCGGAGAAGTTGCCGGAGCGGTTGTTGCCGAAGCGGTCCTGGCGGTTGCCGCCGAATCCACTATTATTGCCGCCACCGAAACCGCCGCTGCGGCGCGGGCCGTTGCCGTTGCGCGGACGATCCGAGGAGGGGCTGGTGCGCAATTTAAATTTCGGCTCCAGGCCTTCGATGGTATGCATCTGGATGCGTTGTTCAGTGTACCGTTCGATGCGCTTCAGCAACACCGCATCGCGGTTCGAAGCGAACGAGATCGCGACCCCGCTGGCGCCGCCGCGACCGGTGCGGCCGATGCGGTGGACATAGTCCTCGGCAAATTTGGGCAGGTCGAAGTTGATTACGTGCGAGATGCCGGGCACGTCGATGCCGCGTGCCGCCACGTCGGTAGCGACCAGCACGCGCAGATTGCCGTTACGCAACTTGAGCAGCGTGCGGTTGCGTTCGCGCTGGCTCATGTCGCCATGCAGTGCCGCCACGGAATGGCCTTGTGCGGATAATTGATCGGCCAAGTCGTCGGCATCGCGTTTGGTGGCGATGAATACCAGTGCCTGATTCACCTCGGCGTCGGTCAGCAGATGGCTGAGCAACTTGTTCTTGTGCGCCACGTCATCGGCAAACATCATGCGCTGCTCGATGTTTTCGTGCTTGTCTTTGGCTGCTGCGACGGTGATGCGCTTAGGTTCCTTGAGCAGGCGCGAAGCCAGATTACCGACCACACCTTCCAGCGTGGCCGAGAACAGCAAGGTCTGGCGGGTTTTCGGGGTGGCGTCGGCGATGCGTTCCACGTCATCGACAAAACCCATATCCAGCATGCGGTCCGCTTCGTCGAGGATCAGCATTTCCAGGCGCGAGAAATCGATCCGGCCGCGTTCCAGATGGTCGATCAGACGACCTGGTGTGGCGACCAGGATATCCACGTGGCTGGACAGCAAACGATTCTGCACCGGGTAAGGCATGCCGCCCAGAATGCTGATGATCTTGAAGCGCATGTTCTTGCCGTACTTGGTCGCGGCATCGCACACTTGTTGTGCCAGTTCGCGGGTCGGGGTCAATACCAGTACGCGCGGGCCTTTGCTGTGGACGGCGGAAGGTGTGGCCAGACGGTTCAGCGCGGGCAATATGAATGCCGCGGTCTTGCCGCTGCCGGTTTGCGAGGAAGCCATCAGGTCATGCCCGGCCATGATTTCGGGAATCGCCTGCGCCTGGATCGGCGTGGGCTCCGTGTAGCCGGTATCGGCAACCGCCTTGAGAATGGCGGGATTCAGATTTAATTTTTCAAATGACATGTTGCTTCCTTTTCCAAGAATCAAACGGAATCCAATAGTGCAAACCGGCATTCAACAAACCAGCTGAATGCAGAACCAGGCCGAGCCGGGCACGACGAACTATTGCGTTCCTAAAGTAAAGCGCAGGTAGTTAAAACTACACGTTGAACGGCAGACGAATTAACCGACGCATAAAACATCGTTGCTAACCGCAAACCCAGATAATTCTGGTGAGTTCTTTAAGACAGGCGCGATTTGGATACGCGCGAGAGACAGGTCAGGGAACGATGAACTTAATGCCGCCAGATGCGGCAAGGCGCGCATTATACGGATGAAAATAATAAAAGCCAGCGATTTTTTTCGGGGTGCCGGCGAACGGATGCTCCTGAGCATGTCCACAATAGCTTCGTTGATTCCGCTATAGTTAAGCTATCCGTATGAGGACCGGGCGGTGAAAATGATTTTCAACGACAGGCAAGGGGGCTCTGATGGCTGAACGGGAATCGTACGGTCTCGCGCCGAAAGATAGCGGTTTTGCCCAGGCACGCCATTTCTCGCTGCCGATCCTGATCTGGACCTTGCTGGTTGTCGCGTCCCTGCTTTATGTGCTGCGCCAATTGGATATAGATTCCGTAGAAATTATCGCCACCCAGGGGCGCGAGGTATTCCGGCTGGTCGAGGCGACCCGCGTATGGAATGCCGAGCACGGCGGTGTTTTCGTGGTGCAGAACGAATCCAATCCGCCCAATCCCTATCTGGATAATCCTGAGCGCTCCACGGCAACCATCACTGGCAAGAAGCTGACGCTGATAAATCCCGCCTACATGACGCGGCAATTGGCCGAAGTTATCGACCGGCAGGCGGCAATGCGTATCCATCTGACCAGTCTGAAACTGGTCAATCCCGGCAATAAAGCGGATGCGTGGGAAACGGGCGCGCTGAGGGACTTCGAACGAGGTTTGCTAACGGAGAAGTTTGAAATCGACCGTTCTCAGGGAACGGCGCTGGCTCGATACATGGCGCCACTGTTCATCAAGCAGCCATGCTTGACCTGCCATCAGCGGCAGGGCTACAAACTGGGTGATGTGCGCGGCGGCATCAGTGTGTATTGGTCGGCCGAGCCCGTGCTGGATGCAATCCAGACCACCCGCGACCGGACCCTGGTGGTGCATGGCGTGGTCTGGCTGCTGGTCAGCGGGCTGCTGGTGTCGGGAATGACGTACCGGCGCAAAGTGGAGGAGGCTTTGCGCGACAGCGAACGGCGCTTCCGCCAGCTGGCAGATTATGACAACCTCACCCGGTTGCCCAACCGGCGCCTGTTTCTTGACCGTTTGTGGCAAACCATGCTGGCGAGCAAGCGGACCGGTTATTATGGAGCGCTGATGTTCATCGATCTGGATAATTTCAAGCCGCTCAATGATCGGTATGGGCACAAAGTGGGCGATCTGCTGCTGATGGAAGTGGCGCACCGGATTTCCGGCTGCGTACGTGAAATCGATACGGTAGCGCGCTTTGGCGGAGACGAGTTTGTGGTGATGCTTCATGAGCTGGATGTAGACCAGGCGGCGGCCGCAGCGCACGCCGCTGAAATTGCCGAAAAAATTCGCGCTGCAGTGGCCGAAACCTTTGTACTGAAGCCGCCGCCGGAGGGTAAGGCGGAAAGCGCTGCGATCGAACATCGCTGCACGTCGAGCATTGGCGTCGCGATATTCCACGATCTCGAGGCCAAGCCGGAAGAGCTTCTCAAACGGGCCGACTTGGCGATGTACCAGGCCAAGGCGGATGGCCGCAACCTGATCCGATTTTTTCAACCATCATCTTGAATCCACACAATTTGCACGGAATTGGTTGCGCCACTGTGCTAGAATGCGCGCCCTTTTCATTTAGCAAGGCTGTTTTCCATGTCCCGCGAACTTCGCAATATCGCCATCATCGCCCACGTTGACCACGGCAAGACCACTATGGTGGACAAGCTGTTGAGCCAGGCCGGTACCTTTGCCGCGCACCAGACCGTGTCCGAGCGCGTGATGGACAGCAACGATCTGGAAAAGGAGCGCGGCATTACCATTCTCGCGAAGAACTGCGCGGTCGATTACGAAGGCGTGCACATCAACATCGTGGACACGCCCGGCCACGCCGACTTCGGTGGCGAAGTTGAGCGCGTGCTGGGCATGGTGGACGGCGTGTTGCTGCTGGTTGATGCAGTCGAAGGCCCGATGCCGCAGACCCGCTTCGTCACCAAGAAGGCGCTGGCTTTGGGGCTGCGCCCGATCGTGGTGATCAACAAGGTGGACCGCCCCGGCGCGCGTCCGGACTGGGTGATCAACCAGACCTTCGATCTGTTCGACAAGCTCGGGGCGACCGAAGAACAGCTTGATTTCCCGGTGGTGTACGCATCGGCTTTGAACGGCTACGCGACGCTGGACCTGGAAAAGGCCAGCCCGGACATGCGCCCGCTGTTCGACACGGTCCTGAAGCATGTGCCGGCGCCGGACAGCGACGTGGATGCCCCGCTGCAATTGCAGATTTCCGCGCTGGATTATTCCAGCTTCGTCGGCCGCATCGGCGTCGGGCGCGTGCGCCGCGGCCGCATCAAGCCGGGTCAGGAAGTCATGGTGATGAACGGCGACAAGTCCGCCAAGAAGGGACGCGTCAATCAGGTGCTCGGCTTCCGCGGCATCGAGCGCGTGCTGCTCGATGAGGCGTCGGCGGGCGACATCGTGCTGATCAACGGTATCGAGGAAGTCGGTATCGGCGTGACCATCGCCGACGTGAACCAGCCCGAGGCGCTGCCGTTGCCGAAGATCGACGAGCCGACGCTGACGATGAACCTGATGGTGAACAGTTCGCCGTTGGCCGGAACGGAAGGTAAGTTCGTCACCAGCCGCCAGATTCGCGACCGGCTGAACAAGGAATTGCTGGTAAACGTGGCGCTGCGTGTGGAAGACACCAGCGAGGCCGACGTGTTCTTGCTGGCGGGGCGCGGCGAGTTGCACCTCACCATCCTGCTGGAAAACATGCGCCGCGAAGGGTTTGAAATGGCGGTCGGCAAGCCGCGCGTGGTGTTCCGCGAAATCAACGGCGAGAAGTGCGAGCCGTACGAAATGCTGACCGTGGATGTGGAAGACACTAACCAGGGCGCGGTGATGGAAGAATTGGGGCGCCGCCGCGGCGACCTGCAGGACATGCAGCCGGACGGCCACGGGCGCGTGCGCCTCGAATACCGCATTCCGGCGCGCGGGCTGATCGGCTTCCAGTCCGAATTCATGACGCTGACGCGCGGCACTGGCATCATGGCGCACGTGTTTGATGACTATGCGCCGGTCAAGGCAGATATGCCGGGGCGGCGCAACGGTGTGCTGATCTCAGCCGAGGATGGCGAGGCCGTGGCTTACGCCTTGTGGAACCTCGAAGAACGCGGCCGCATGTTCGTTTCGCCCGGTGACAAGCTGTATGAAGGTATGGTCATCGGCATCCACAGCCGCGACAACGACCTCATAGTCAACCCGATCAAGGGCAAGAAGCTGACCAACGTGCGCGCGTCCGGCACCGACGAAGCCGTGCGCCTGACGCCGCCGATCAAGCTTACGCTGGAATCGGCCGTCGAATTCATCGACGATGACGAACTGGTGGAAATCACGCCACAGTCCATCCGCATCCGGAAACGCTACCTGACCGAAATCGAACGCAAACGGCAGGCGCGCGGGCTGTAACCGGAAAGCCGGAAGCCAGCGGAAATGAAGAGGGGTGCGCAGGCGCCCCTTTTTATTTCTGCTGGCAATATTGTTTATACTGTAATTCGTTGCTTCGGGAACTCATGCTCATGGATCAACAAGTCTATATGTTCGTTTCACTATTGGTTGGCCTGCTGCTCGGGGCTACGGCCATCTGGCTGGTGTTACGCGAACGTTTGTCATCTGCCGAGATGCGCATGACAAGCGAAGCACAGATCGAGACAGCGCGCCTCGGCGAGCGCCTGAACGCGGCACAGGAAGACGTCCGGCGCATCAAGACGGCCTATGACGAGCTGCACAGTCAGGCCATGTCGTGGCGCGATCAACTCGATCAGGCGCGCGACGAATGCGCCCAACTGGCCGAGCGCGTCTCCGCACAGGCTGCGCAACTCGTGGGTGTACGGAATGAAAACGAGAAGCTTGCGATACTGCGTGACGAACTCACCGCGGAACAGCAGCGTCTGAGCAACCAGGTGACGGAACTGACGACCAGCCTGAATGCGGAACGCAATCAGGCCAAGGAGAATCTCGCCATTCTGAATAGTGCACGGGAAGAACTCAGCAACCAGTTCAAGGTGCTGGCCAACGAGATCTTGGAAGATAAATCGAAGCGGTTCACCGAACAGAACCAGACCAACCTCAGCCAGTTGCTGGAACCGCTCAGGGTCAGGATCACCGAGTTTCAGGGCAAGGTGCAGGAAGTCTATGTTCAGGAAGGCAAGGACCGTTCGGCGCTGGCCGAGCAGGTCAAACAGCTGATGGCGCTCAATAACCAGCTTTCGGCCGATGCTCATAACCTGACCCGTGCGCTCAAGGGGCAGGCCAAGACGCAGGGGAACTGGGGCGAACTTATTCTGGAGCGCGTGCTGGAGGCCTCCGGGTTGCGCAAGGGATTTGAATACGATGTGCAGGAGAGCCACACCCGCGCGGATGGCTCACGTGTCCAGCCCGATGTCGTCGTGCATCTGCCGGAAGACAAGCACCTGATCATCGATGCCAAAGTATCGCTCAACGCGTATGAAGACCACGCTAATGCTGAAAATGACCAGCAACGCGAGGCCGCGGCAAAGCGCCATCTCGACTCGGTGCGCGCGCATATCCGGGAACTGTCCGAGAAGAATTACCACCTGCTTTACGGCCAGAAATCGCTGGATTTCGTGCTGATGTTCGTGCCGGTCGAGCCGGCGTTCATGCTGGCTATCTCGCATGACAGCGAGCTGTGGCAGGAGGCGTGGAAGAAGAATGTATTGCTGGTGAGCCCGAGCACCCTGCTGTTCGTGGTGCGCACCGTGGCCCACCTGTGGCGGCAGGAGCAACAGAATCGCAACGCGCAGGAGATTGCGAGCCGCGGTGCAGAGCTGTACGACAAGCTGGTCGGTTTCGTGGAAGACCTGGATAACCTCGGGGCGAAGCTGCAACAGGCGCACAAGGCTTACGAAGGCGCATACAGCAAATTTACCGGCGGCCGGGGCAATGTCATCCGGCAAGCCGAATTGCTCAAGGGGCTGGGAGTGAAACCGACCAAGCAGCTGCCGCAAAAATTGGTCGATGCGGCAGCAGAGCCAGCCGATAATCTCCTGAAAGCGGCGGAAGAGACCTGACGGGACCGCTCGATCCCGCTTTCAGCAGAATCGTTGCAACCTTGATATTCGCACCGGTTCACGGCACGATGCGCAAATGATTATACTTTTTCTACCGCGTCGTTATACTTTTTGAGGCACCGATGAATCGATCTATTTTCCTTGTCCTATGCGGCCTCATTTTAAGTGGTTGCGTAACGAACAGCTCGTGCCTGGACATGAAGTGGGAGCGTCTCGCGCAGACGGACCGCATCGTCATTTCGGACAGCCTTGGCAGAGAGAAGCGAACCATTCAGGACAAAGCCACGATTGAAAAAATCACGGCTTTTGCACTTTCCTATCGTTCCGGCTGGGAAACGCCTTGGGGCGGCACACCGGTTGCGCTGGTTCGCGCCGATTTCTATGTTGGCAGCAAGTTTCTCGGGGACCTTAGCGTGGGAAGCAATTTCCTGACAGCTCAAGGATGTGGCTACTTCCAGAGTCTCAAGGTTTCTGCTCAGGAGAGAGAAGCCGTTATGAGCTTGTTTGCTGTTAAGGACCCATATTCGGACAAGTGAATGATACTTTTTCTACAGCGTCGTTAGACTTTATGCGTTTTCTGTCCGCATTTTTTGCGTTCGTGCTGCAAGCTTCCGTTGCTCTTGCAGCTCCGGCGACAATTCCCGCATCGGCAGATGTCTCGGTGAGCGGCGTATTCCTGCATGACCGCACTTCTCAAGAACGAGTGCTTGGAGCAGATATCTCCTTCGACCATGATGCGGACATCCCCAAAGCCATTTACCCATCAGCCGATGGCCGCGAATTCCTTACCGTTTTTACACACCCCGGTGGAGCCGGGGAAATTTCTGAATTCCGCGTTTCATATTTCGTAATAGAGAAGCGGTTGGCACAGCATATCAAGGTTAAGCGCTTTGTTTCGGGCAAAGGCATCGAACTTGGTTTCGCCAAGTCGCGTGTTACTTCGATCCTTGGCGCACCGTCGCGCCAACGTGAAGAAGGTGGCATTGTCACACTCGAATATCGGCTTGAAGAAGCCGATCAGGCCGCATCCAATTTTCTCGCACACTATAAAATGCCTGTCTACTATGGCAACTACTTGTTCAAAAATGGCCGTCTGGTGGAGTTCCGATTTGGCTTTGTGTACCCATGATGCGTTCTAAGCCTCCGCTCAAGTTCGTTCCGTTCGGTTAGGTCTACGCCGCACTTCCGAACAGATAAGTGTGCAAATCGAACTTCGGTGCATTCCTTGCCCGTCTTCGGTGCTCCGGACTAAAATCATGTTCGCCGTAGCAGTTCCTCAAGTTCAATCAAGGAGATGTGAATGAAGAAGAATATGATTGGTATGGCATTGGCTGCAGCGTTATTGAGTATGGCCGCTGCACAGGCCGATGAGTTTGACGGCGGCTGGGTCGGGGTAAAGGCTGGCAACAATCGTTCGAGTCTGACCGGCCTCGAACGAAAGAACGCCACGACTTATGGGCTGGAAGGCGGGTATAACTGGAATTTCAGCAGCTTTCTGCTGGGGGTTTATGGTTATGCCGACTATAACGACAAGGCGACGCATAATCCGGGTGCCATCAATTACGGGAGTCGGGCCTACGGGCTGGGTGGCAAGCTCGGCCTGAACACCGGCAACTGGCTGCCTTACGTTAAAGTGGGATACGGCCGCACCAACGGCACCGGTAATGTGCTCGCGAGCGCGATCGGCGACAGTTCGGCGCATCTCGGCCTGGGGGTTGAATACAAGTTTGCGCGGCACTGGAGCCTGACGGGCGAAGTCACCAACAGCAGCGGCAAGAATGCATCGACCAGACTGAATAACGATAACTTCACCATCGGCCTGAATTACTACTTTGGGACCCCTGCGCCCGCACCGGCGCCAATTGCTCCGGCACCGGCGGCGGTGAAGGAAGAGCCTAAGCCGGCGCCGGTAGGGGAACCGGCGCCTGCACCGGCACCCGCGCCCAAAGAGGCCTGGAAAGTGATCATGGAAGAGAAGCCGGTGGTCATCGAGGGAGCCAACTTCGATTTTGACTCATCAAAGCTCAAGCCATCCGCTGATGCCAAGCTGCAGCAGGTGATCGATTTTGCGACCAAATATCCGGAAGCCAATATGGAGGTAAGCGGCCATACCGACAACGTCGGCAATGACGCATACAACCTGAAGCTGTCCGAAAAGCGCGCGGCGGTAGTCAAGGCTAGCTTGGTGAAGAAGGGTGTTGCCGCCAACCGGATCAGCACCAAAGGCTACGGCAAGACCAAGCCGGTAGCGGACAACAAGACCAGGGAAGGTCGCGCAGCCAATCGCCGTGCCGAGATACGCTACACCATTCGTGAGGAAAAGAAGGTGCGGGTCGAATAATTGAATCATGCAAACCGGAAAGCGGGCTGACTCCAGCCCGCTTTTTTGTTGGCGATAACAAGCGCGTTTCGCGATGGTAAGATGCGCGTCCTTAATTATCTTTCAGCTTGACGATGAAACTGGCTATTGCGCAAATCAATTGTATCGTGGGTGATCTGGCGGGGAATGCGGCGAAAATTCTGCATTACGCCGAGCAGGCCCGGCAGCAGGGTGCGCAATTGTTGTTGACGCCGGAACTCGGGCTGTGCGGCTATCCACCGGAGGATCTGCTGTTGCGCGACGGATTCAACCGTGCTTGCGAACAGGCGTTGGTCGATCTGGCCAGAAAGATAACGGGTATCGCCGTGGTGGTCGGCCACCCGCACGAACAGAATGGCAGGCGCTATAACGCCGCATCACTGCTGCGCGATGGCGTGATTGACGAGACCTATTACAAACACCTGTTGCCCAACTATTCGGTATTCGATGAAGAGCGTTACTTTTCCCATGGCAACGAACCTTGCGTATTCGAACTGGAAGGGATTCGCTTTGGCCTGAATATTTGCCAGGACATCTGGGAACCCGGAACCGCGCAGCGGGCGCGGGATGCCGGCGCGCAGGTATTGCTGGTGCCGAATGCGTCACCTTATGCGCTCGGCAAGCACGATGCACGTTATCAGGCGATCCGGGAACGAATTGCCGAAACGGGTTTGGCGGTCGTGTATGCCAATCTGGTAGGTGGCCAGGATGAGCTGATTTTTGACGGTGGCTCGCTGGCCATGGACTGCCAAGGCAGGGTGACTGCGCAAGGTCCGCGTTTTGAAGAAGCTCTGCTGATGCTGGACCTGCAGGATGATCTGAGTCCGGCCGGCGAGATGGTTGCCCCCCTCAGCGAGGAAGCCGAAGTGTATCGCGCGTTGTGTCTGGGCGTACGCGATTACATCGGCAAGAATCGCTTTCCCGGTGTTTTGCTGGGCTTGTCGGGCGGAATCGATTCAGCCCTGACGCTGGCCATCGCAGTGGATGCACTGGGTGCGGACAAGGTTCACGCGGTGATGATGCCATCGCAATATACCGCGCAAATCAGCCTGGACGATTCACGCGAGATGGTGAATAAACTAGGCGTGCGCTACGACGAATTTTCCATCGAATCGGTGTTCGAGAGCTACCTGGCGGCCTTGACTCCGGCATTTGTCGGGCGTGCACCGGACACCACGGAAGAAAATTTGCAGGCGCGCATTCGCGGCATGTTGCTGATGGCATTGTCCAACAAGTTCGGCTCACTGGTGTTGACCACCGGTAACAAGTCGGAAATGACCGTGGGCTATGCTACCTTGTATGGCGATATGGCCGGAGGCTTTGCGGTGTTGAAGGACGTCAGCAAAATGCTGGTCTACCGCCTGGCGCGCTACCGGAACCAGCTGGGTCAGGTTATTCCCGAGCGCATCATCACGCGGGCGCCCAGCGCCGAATTGCGTTCCGGTCAGACTGATCAGGATAGCCTGCCACCCTATGAGGTGCTCGATGCCATCATGGAATGCTACGTGGAAAGAAACCTGTCGATTCCGGAAATCATTGCCCGCGGTTATGCCGAACCCGACGTACGCCGGGTCGTGCATATGATCCGCATCAGCGAATATAAGCGCCGCCAGTCGGCGGTAGGTATCCGTATTACCGAACGCAGTTACGGCAAGGATTGGCGCTATCCCATCACGGTGCGTTATCAGGACGAGTTCTGACGACGCGCAGAATAATTGGTTTTATACAGGTTTTAATGTATTGGCGATGTCTCGAGTGATGAGCTATAAATCTCGAGCGTATGAGCAGCTTGTTTTTCCAGCCTGATGCGGCAATGTGTATTGGCATTGTTTAGTTGACAGAAAAACTTGCAATACACATTTCTTTGGCAGCATAATGTATCCACTTCAAAGGTATGCCAATGCTAGGTTGTTGTTCATGGTCCTGCTTTAACAAGGAGAGCGTCATGAGACCGGAAACTGTTCATACTGTTCCATATTCCGGGGTGTCCATCCCACAGTATTTTTCAAAAATCAGGCTGATTAGAACGATTCAATGAGAAAAGCACTGGTTGCCTTTCTTTCCTTTGCCAGCGCATAACGGTGCTCTCGAGCTGGCTGATTCCGGTGTAAGAATTGTCCGTGTTGAAAACTTGTTCGACACTGTTCCTAGGGGAGAATCATATGAATCTCGTTAAATGGGACCCATTCAGGGAACTGGAAGATGTTTCCAATCGCTTGAATCGCCTGTTCTGGCGTTCCCCCATTCGTTCGAGATCGGATCGCGAGTTGCTGACGGCAACTGACTGGACCCCTTCCGTTGATATCAGCGAAACCGATGCGGCTTATCTGATCAAGGCCGAAATTCCCGGGGTGAATAAAGAAGATGTCAAAGTCACCATTCAGGATGGGATGTTGACCATACAGGGTGAACGAAAAATGGAAAAAGAAGAGAAAGACAAGAAGTTTCACCGGATTGAACGTTCTTACGGCAGTTTCGTACGCAGCTTTACCCTTCCAGACAACGTTGATGAATCCGCAGTGCAGGCCGAATTCAAGGAGGGCTTGCTCAACGTAACTTTGACCAAGTCCGCCAAGGCAAAATCCAAATCGGTAAATATTTCGGTGTCGTGAGGAGGTCGCTACCCGGCCGGGATGAAAAAAGGAATTACCCAACGGTAATGATGGCAGCAAGCAGGTGCAATAAAACACATAGTATGGTTTTTTCGTTGTTAACAAGGAGACAGCTACATGGCAACAGGTATTGTTAAATGGTTCAATGACGCAAAGGGTTTTGGCTTTATCACTCCCGATGATGGCGGTGAAGATCTGTTTGCGCACTTTTCTGCCATCAATATGAGCGGCTTCAAGACGCTCAAGGAAGGCCAGAAGGTAACCTTTGAGGTTACGCAAGGCGCCAAGGGTAAACAGGCTTCCAACATACAAGCATCCTGACTGGCATGATGTGTGATGCATTTTTTGCTGAAATGCATCACGTCCTTTCACCTCGTAAAGGAGAAATGCATGAGCAACGTCACTCGACCCGATCGGTTTACTCCTTTTAACCGGCTTGACCGCTGGAATCCATTCGAGGAAATGGATGAACTGTTCAACCGGTTCATGATGCGGCCAATGTTGCGCGGGACCATGGCCAACGAACCGCAAATCAGAATGGATGTCAGGGAAGTGGACGGAGCCTATCTGGTCGAGGCAGAGATTCCGGGCGCGAGCAAGGAAGATGTCCATGTCACCATCGAAGGCAAACGGGTTTCCATCAGTGCCGAGATCAAAGCTGAAAAGGAAGAAGGCGAGCGTGTGATTTGCAGCGAGCGTCCTTATGGCAACGCATCCCGAAGTTTCAATCTTGCGAGTGAGGTGGATCAGGACAAGGTTCAGGCCAGATATAGCAATGGTATCCTCGAACTGATGTTGCCAAAGAAACATGGCGCGGCGCATCGGGAGATTCCGGTTTCGTAGTTATGGTTGTATACGGCGGTTGCAGTGTAAGCCTGAGTCCAGACTCGGGCTTGCGGTGAGTATCTGCGGCTGGGGTAACGCTTGCGGCGTCATGGTTGGCGCCGATGGACAATCCATACAACGTTTGTTCTGGAGAACCTCATGTCGGCCAAACAGGTGATGTTCCGTGATGCAGCCAGGGCGAAGATTGTCAATGGAGTGAATGTGCTGGCCGACGCGGTCAAGGTTACGCTCGGCCCGAGGGGGCGCAATGTCGTCTTGAACCGCAGCTATGGGCCGCCGCTGCTGGCCAATTCCGGTGTGATCGTGGCGAAGGAAATCGAGCTCAAGGATAAATTCGAGAACATGGGGGCCCAGATGGCCCGCGAGGTAGCCAGCAAAACTTCCGACGTTGCCGGGGATGGCACAACCACGGCCACCGTGCTGGCCCAGTCGATCGTTCGAGAGGGCATGAAGTTCGTGGCGGCCGGGATGAACCCGATGGACCTGAAACGCGGCATCGACAAGGCGGTCACGGCAACGATTGAGCAGTTGCGCCAGATTTCACGGCCATGCACGACCAGCAAGGAAATTTCGCAAGTCGGTGCCGTGTCGGCAAATGCCGATCTTGCGGTGGGTGAGGTCATTGCGCAAGCCATGGAAAAAGTCGGCAAGGAGGGTGTGATCACCGTCGAGGACGGGAAAAGCCTGCAAAACGAACTCGAACTGGTTGAAGGCATGCAGTTCGATCGCGGTTATCTGTCACCTTACTTTATCAATATTCCGGATAAGCAGATCGCTGTGCTGGAAGACGCCTATATCCTGCTGTACGACAAAAAAATTAGCCAGATTCGCGAGTTGCTGCCGTTGCTGGAGCAAATCGCCAAATCCAGCCGGCCGTTGCTGATTGTTGCGGAGGATGTCGAAGGCGAAGCCCTGGCGACACTGGTCATTAACAATCTGCGCGGGATCCTGAAAACCGTCGCGGTCAAAACGCCCGGTTTTGGCGACCGCCGTCGCGCCATGCTGGACGACATCGCCGTTCTGACCAGTGGCAAGGTCATCGCGGAGGACGTTGGTCTCGCGCTGGACAAAGCCACGCTGAATGAACTTGGGCAGGCCAAGCGCATCGAAGTAAGTAAGGATAGTACTACCCTGATCAGCGGGGCCGGAGAGCGGACGTTGATCGAGCATCGCATCAAACAGATCCGGCGCGAGATTGAAATTGCGAGCAGCGATTACGATCGGGAAAAGTTGCAGGAACGCATGGCCAAGCTGGCTGGCGGTGTAGCCGTGATCAAGGTTGGCGCTGCCACCGAAACGGGAATGAAGGAAAAGAAAACGCGGATTGAAGATGCGATGCATGCCGCACGTGCTGCAGTGGAAGAAGGAATTCTGCCCGGCGGCGGTGTTGCGCTGTTGCGAGCTCGGGCTTCGCTGGGGACGCTGCAGGGCGACAACAGCGACCAGGAAGCGGGGATTCAGATTGTGCTGCGTGCGCTGGAAGAACCTCTGCGGCAGATTGCCGTCAATGCAGGTGGCGAGTCATCGGTGGTGTTGAATCGGGTACTGGAAGGCAGCGGCAGCTTTGGTTACAACGCAGCGACTGAAGTATATGGCGACCTTATCGAAATGGGCATTCTCGATCCGACCAAAGTGACGCGTTGTGCCCTGCAAAATGCAGCCTCAATTGCCAGTCTCATTCTCACCATGGACGCCATGGTTGCAGAGCTGCCGCCGCCGAGTGAGGAAACTGAAATTACAGATGAAGTAGAGGTGTAACAGGAATATCGAAGCAACTGAGTGGGCAAGTTTGGACAAACTGTGATCAGCTAAAGGACAACTTATCATGACTCATGCAACCTATGCCGGCGGTTTCCGCCAAGTTCAGCGCCACGATAAAATTTTTCAGGAACATATCCATGACGCCTACAAGTCAAAAGCCAAACCGCTGGAACCGACCGTCTGTACCCAATGTGGCGCGGTCTTTCACGAAGGGCGCTGGCAATGGCTCGAGGCGCCGGCAGGCGCACATCGGGAAATCTGCCCGGCCTGCCATCGCATTCACGATGAATATCCTGCCGGCTATCTCACGCTGAAAGGGGAGTTCTTCAAAGCGCATCGCGATGAAATCATGCATCTCGTTCGTAACCACGAAAAACACCAGCGCGATGAACATCCGCTCAAGCGAATTATGGCAGTCGAAGAAAAAGATGATGCAACCCTGGTGACCACGACCGACATCCACTTGGCGCGTGGCATGGGCGAAGCGCTGCATCATGCTTATCAGGGCGAACTGGAGTTTCACTATAACCCCGAGCAGAATCTGTTGCGGGTAAACTGGACGCACTAGTCCCATAAGTGAGGCATTCGATGAAACGGATTGTCTCGGTAATTCTGCTGACGCTAAGTGTTTTGACGTCCGTCGGCTGCAACAAGCCGACCGCCGCGGTGCCGCCACGGGTCGCTGCGGGCAGTGCGCCTCCGGTGGCGGTTGCCTTGCCGAGCTTTACTGCGCTGGTAAAGAAGGAAGGGCCGGCGGTCGTCAATATCAGCAGCGTCAAGAGAGTGCGCGGCGGATCCCCTTTCCCGGGACTCCCCGAGATGTCGCCGGACGATCCGTTTTTCGAATTTTTCCACCGATTTATGCCGCGCGACCAGTTTCCGCGCGAATTTCGCAGCCAATCGCTTGGTTCCGGTTTCATCATCAGCGAAGATGGTTATCTGTTGACCAACGCGCATGTCATCGAAGATGCAGACGAGGTCACGGTGCGGCTGACCGATCAACGCGAGTTCAAGGCCAAGGTGGTTGGTGCCGACCGCCGCAGCGACATTGCCGTGCTGAAAATACCGGCCAAAGGATTGCCAATGGTCAACATCGGCGATTCCTCGAAACTTGAAGTAGGCGAATGGGTGGTCGCAATCGGGTCTCCATTCGGGTTTACCAACTCGATTTCACAGGGTATTGTGAGTGCCAAGGGGCGCAGCCTGCCGGGCGAAAATATCGTACCCTTCATTCAGACCGATGTTCCCGTCAATCCCGGGAATTCCGGTGGTCCGCTGTTCAACCTGAACGGCGAGGTGGTCGGGATCAATTCGCAGATCTACAGCCGCAGCGGCGGGTATATGGGATTGTCTTTTGCGATTCCCATCAATCTGGCAATTCGGGTGAAGGATGAATTGCTGAAACACGGAACCGTCACCCGGGGTTGGCTGGGCGTGACCATTCAAAGCGTGACACCGGAAACCGCGAAGTCGTTCAGGTTGGAACGAACCGGTGGTGCCCTGATTGCTTCGGTGGAAAAAGATAGTCCCGCGGATCGTGCGGGCCTCCAGATCGGTGACATCATCCTGAAATTTGATGGCAGGGAACTGGGCAGCGCGGATGATCTGACTCGTGCGGTTGCCGAAACGGCGCCTGGTTCAAGTGTGAAATTCCAGGTGTGGCGTAACGGCTCCAACAAGGAAATCATCGTCCGCCTCGGCGAGTCTGATGGTGAACGTCCGCAAAAGCAAATGCAGCCTGGCAAAGCCATTGCGCCTGACCAGATTGGCCTCGCCCTGCATGAACTTGCACCCGATGAACAACGCGCATTGCAGACCGATGGCTTTTTGCTGGTCGAGGAAGTTGCCGGAGTGGCTGCCGAGTCCGGAATCCAGCCCGGCGACATCATCATCGCGGTCAACAGCCAGCGGGTTTCCAGTATCAAGCAGTTACGCGCCGCCTTGACCCAGGCTGGCAAACACGTGGCGCTGCTGGTGCAACGGGAAGGTGACACGATCTTTGTTCCGTTGAAGTTTCAAAATGGGTGAACACCGAAAATGGCTGTATTGCGTCGAGATTAAGGAAAAGCAGCAGGCCGCGTAAACCTCTGCAGGACGCTTCCGGTATAGGCTACGTTGGCATGATGAAATGAATGCCGGTCCACATTGATCAGTAATGAATCGAGGAGGCCATTCTTGGACATCAGAGCGGTGGAAAATGCCTACAAGCGCTACGCGCGAATTTATGATTTTGTTTTCGGCGCAGTCTTCCAGCCTGGCCGAAAAGCTATTATCGAGCACATGAATTGCGCGCCAGGTGAGCGAATCCTGGAAGTCGGCGTGGGTACCGGTCTGTCCCTGCCGCTGTATCCCAAGGATGTCCAGGTGACCGGTATCGATATCTCGCGTGAAATGCTTGCCCAGGCACAGGCCAGGAAGGAACGCGAACAACTGGACAACGTGCGGTTGGCCGTGATGGATGCCGAAGCGATGGAGTTCGAAGACAACAGCTTCGACAAGGTGATTGCGATGTATGTGGCGTCCGTGGTGCCGAATCCGGAACGGTTGGTCGATGAAATGCGCCGGGTGTGCAGGCCTCATGGGCGGATTATTTTTGTCAATCACTTCCACAGTCGTAATCCCGTGGTCGGCGCTTTTGAAAGTGCCATTGCGCCATTATCCAGGCAGCTTGGCTTTCGCCCCGATTTCTCGCTGGACAAGTTCCTGGCGGCAACGAAACTGAAGGCGACCAATATGTATCCGGTGAACATTTTTCATTTTTGCACGATGGTGGAAGCGAGAAACAACAAGCCATATCGGTCCGGAGTGGATTCACCCGGACCGGTTTGCATCGCGTCCTAGTGGTGAACGTTTTGTCTTGAAGGGGATGACACAGGGGATTAATCGCAGCAACCAGACACAATTTGGAGGACCCAGCCATGAGACAAGAACAGACCGAGCCTTCCAGCAATTCGATAAGTGATAGCGCCAATTACGCTGCTTCGACAGAAAAACCGGCGCGAACTGCCGGCAACACGGTGTTTCCAATGGAAAAGTTTCTGTTGATGAAGATGATGCGTACCATCGGTAATCCGCCATTGCGGATCGTGCTGTGGAACGGCGAAGAAATTTCAGATCACGACGGGAACGCGGTCGCGGGCGTGCATATTCATGACCGCGGGGCACTGCTGAAACTGGCTGTCGATCCCGAGCTCTATTTCGGCGAATTGTATTCTGCCCAGCGTGTTGAGGTGCAGGGTAATCTGATGGATTTTCTGGAAGCTGTCTATCGGGTCTGGCCCCAGCAGGGCGTGAGTCAGGGCAGAATCGGAAAAAAATTGCTGGCCCCGTTCTTTGAGGAACGGCGCAACACGCTCAGCGGGTCTCGCCGCAACATTCATCACCACTACGATATCGGCAACGATTTCTACAAGCTCTGGCTCGATGAGCAAATGGTATACACCTGCGCCTATTTTCCGACCCCGGACACCAACTTGGAAGAGGCACAGATCGCGAAGCTCGATCATGTGTGCCGCAAACTGCGCCTGCAACCCGGGGAGACGGTCGTGGAAGCCGGCTGCGGCTGGGGAGCACTGGCATTACACATGGCCAGGCACTACGGAGTGAGGGTCAAAGCCTATAACATCTCCAAGGCACAAATTGCCTTTGCGCGCCAACGCGCTCGTGCCGAAGGATTGGACGGGCGAGTCGAGTTCATCGAGGATGACTACCGCAATGTTCGCGGCGAGTTCGATGCGTTTGTCTCGGTCGGTATGCTTGAGCATGTGGGTACCGAGCATTACCAAGGGCTGGGAGCGGTAATTGATCGTAACCTCAAGGCAAGTGGCCGCGGTCTGATTCATACCATCGGACTGAATTTTGCCAGGCCGATGGATGCCTGGACCGAGCGACATATTTTTCCTGGCGCCAATCCGCCGAGTCTGGCGCAAATGATGCAGATTTTCGAGCCGTACGATTTCTCGGTACTGGATGTTGAAAACTTGCGGTTACATTACGCCAGGACGCTGGAACATTGGCTTGCGCGCTACGAGGATAATGTCGAGCGAGTGGCGCAGATGTTCGATCAGGAATTCGTGCGCGCGTGGCGTCTGTACCTGGCGGGATCGGTCATGTCTTTCAGGACCGGTGGCATGCAATTGTTTCAGGTGACGTTTGCGCGCGCCGACCAGAACCAGATTCCCTGGACGCGCCAATACCTGTATGGGGCGCACTCCAGCGCTTCGGGAGCCTCCCATGGATAGTTGTGACGCAGTCATCGTCGGGGGAGGGCCGGCCGGTTCAAGCTGTGCACGGCGCCTGCGCGAGCAGGGGTTTGAGGTCGTGCTGATGGACAAGGCGCAGTTCCCGCGCGACAAGGTCTGCGCCGGCTGGATTACACCTGCCGTCGCGGAAACACTTCAGCTTGATCTGGGGGACTATGCCGGTCAGCACGTCCTGCAGCCGATTACCGCGTTTCGCACCGGTTTAATCGATGGGCACGAGGAAGTGGAAACACGTTATGGGACCACGGTCAGTTATGGCATCCGGCGTCGCGAGCTGGATAACTATCTGTTGCAGCGTTCGGGCGCGCAGTTGCAGCTGGGGCAGGCGCTGAAGTCGATGGTGAGGGATGGAGACCGGTGGATCGTGAACGATGCGATTTCGACTCCGCTTGTGATCGGGGCTGGCGGGCATTTTTGCCCGGTGGCCCGCACCTTGGGAGCAAGACTGGGCGCCGACGAGCCTGCCATCACGGCAAAGGAAATCGAGTTTGAGATGAACCCGGCACAGCGTGCAGCATGCCGCGTACGGGGCGACACCCCCGAGCTTTATTTTTGCCAGGACTTGAAGGGATATGGCTGGTGCTTCCGTAAAGGTGATTATCTCAACATCGGGCTGGGGTGTGAGGGCGGCCATCGGCTGTCGGAACAGCTAAAGCATTTTTGTGATTTCCTCAAGGAGCGCGGCAGGATTCCACCGGATACTCCGGACAGTTTCCATGGCCACGCCTACCTGCTCCATGGCCATGCAGTACGCCGGCAGATTGAGGACGGTGTACTGTTGATTGGTGATGCGGCGGGGCTGGCTTACCCGCAGAGCGGTGAAGGGATCCGCCCGGCGGTGGAATCTGCTTTCATGGCCGCGGCCACCATTCTGGAGGCCAACGGAGATTATCGGCGTGAACGGCTGCAACCCTATATTGCCCGGCTGACCGAACGTTTCGGGGTGGTGCCGCCACCGACCGGCAACGGATCGGGAGCGCTGCGGAATCTGGTGGCCAGAATGTTGCTCGGCAACCGCTGGTTTACGCGCCATGTGGTGTTGGATCGCTGGTTCCTGCACCGGCATCAAGCGGCCATGCAAAGTGCTCAAGTTGGCGAAGAATATGCCGCGCCGGTTGAATAATCTGGAGGATGTCATCATGCAGGCTCGACTTGAATCTGGCCTCAAATGTTTGCCCGCGATGAGTACAGGAGGTAGCCAGCCATGTCGCTGATCATTACTTCGCCTGCGTTCATTCATAACCATGAGATCCCTGCACACCATACCTGCGACGGCGCAAACATCTCGCCGGCGTTGGCCTGGAATGGCGTCCCGGCCGAGGCCAAAAGCCTGGCGCTGATCGTCGACGATCCCGATGCGCCCGATCCCGCTGCGCCCCAGACGACCTGGGTGCATTGGGTTCTTTACAATATTCCCGGCACTGTGGTCGGCTTGAAGGAGGGGACAACGGCAGCAGATTTGCCGGCCGGAACCCTTCAGGGGATTAACGACTGGCATCGCATTGGCTATGGCGGACCGTGTCCACCGATCGGCAGGCATCGCTACTTTTTCAAGTTGTACGCGCTGGACACCGTGCTGCCCGACCTGAAGCACCCGTCCAAGGCGACGTTGGGAAAATCCATGCAGGGGCACGTGCTTGCACAGTCGGAACTGATCGGGTTGTACCAGCGACACCGCTGATCGTATGCTGGGACTCGATTTTGAGCTTTTGCGGAAATATTTTCAGGACGACTAAGTTCGCCTGACGGATTGCAGCGGGATTGGTTGCTTCTTTTGGAAAAAGGGCTGGGAGAATTATGGCAATCATCGGTATCGATCTTGGAACCTCCAATTCGGCCGCTGCTGTGTTGCGCGGCGGACGTCCGGTCATCATTCCCAGCGCGGAAGGCGTCAGTCTCGGCGGCAAGGCGTTCCCCAGTTATGTCGCGGTCACGGCGGATGGACAAGTTCTGGTGGGCGAGCCGGCCCGCCGGCAGGCGGCGGCTAATCCGGAGGGAACGGTCACCGCCTTCAAGCGCAAAATGGGGCGGCGCGAAAATATCCGGCTGCGGGACCGCGATTATTCCCCGGAGCAGCTGTCGGCCTTCCTGCTGCAAAAGATCAAGCGCGATGCCGAGGCCTTTCTCGGTGAACCGGTCGAAAAGGCCGTGGTGACGGTTCCTGCGTATTTTGACGACAATCAGCGCGCAGCAACCAAGGATGCCTGCCGCATTGCCGGGCTGGAAGTGGTGCGCCTGGTCAACGAGCCGACCGCCGCATCGCTTGCTTACGGCCTCGACCGGCTGGGGCAGGAACTGCGGATTGTCGTGATCGATCTGGGGGGCGGCACGCTCGATGTGACGATCATGGAATTCGGCAAGGGCGTCTTTGAAGTCAAGGCCACCAGCGGTGACACGCAGCTCGGCGGCACCGACATGAACCAGCGCGTGTTCGAACATCTCGCGGAGCGGTTCCAGATGGCCACCGGCGTCGATGTGCGCAGCGACCAGAAGGCGGCGGCACGCCTGATCGAGGCGGCCGAAACGGCCAAGATCGAACTTACCACCAGCCTGACCACCCATATCAGCCTGCCCTATCTGGCTTCAGTCAACGGTGAGCCACGCCATCTCGAACTGGATCTCAACCGCACCGAACTGGAACGGCTGGTGCGTCCGGTGATTGAGCGCTGCCGGGGGCCCGTGGAGCAGGCCTTGCATGATGCCGGCATTGGACCGAAGGATGTGAGCCGCGTGGTGTTTGTCGGTGGGCCGACGCGCATGCCGGTCGTGCGCGGTTTTTTCGAAGAGCTCTTCGAACGCAAGGCCGAGATGGGAGTCGACCCGATGGAATGCGTCGCGGCAGGTGCCGCGATTCAGGCCGGGGTGCTCGCGGGTGAAGTGGGCGGCATCGTGCTGGTGGACGTGACACCGCTGACGTTGGGTGTCGAAACGCTGGGCGGGATCGCGACGTCGCTGATTGCGCGCAACACGCCGGTGCCCGTCAAGCGCACCGAAACTTTTACCACGGCCGCCGATATGCAGACCAGCGTCACTATTCATGTATTCCAGGGCGAACGGCCAATGTCCAGAGATAACACCAGCCTCGGTGAATTCAATCTCGACGGCCTGCCGCCGGCGCCACGCGGCGTGCCCAAGATAGAGGTGACGTTCGACATCGATTCAAACGGAATTCTCAGCGTTTCTGCGCGCGATACCGCCAGTGGCAAGTCGCAATCAATCAGTATTACCGGTTCGTCGCGGCTGTCGGAAGAGGACAAGAAGCGCATGGTCGAAGAGGCCGAACGCAATGCTGACGCGGACAAGAAGCGGCGCGAAGAGGCGGAAAAACTGAACGCGGTTGATGCCACCTGCTACGAGGCCGAAAAACTGCTGGCCAACTATGCCGACAAGCTTACCGATGATCTGAGAAAGCGGATCGAGTCCGCCCTGCGCGAGGCCAAGGACGCGCTGCTCAAGAAGGATGTCGCACTGGCCTCCGGGCGGGCAGAAGCGTTGCGGAAAGTATTGCAGGAGGCCGGGGCGGTGCTTTACTCGCAATCCGGGCAGGCCAGCAAAGGCGGTCCGTATGCCGAGACCCGCTGGCAGGGCGCCGATACTGACCATCATGCGGAGGCAAGAGGCTCGGACGAAACCAGTCAGCGCGCCAGGGTAGTGGATGCCGAATACAAGGAAAACCAGTAACCGCGGTATACCCGCGATTGGATCAGAGAGATTTCTTTTTTGCTGACTGCCGGAGGTTTAACTGGCTCAGCCCCGCGACAGTAGCGGATCAATTAAACGCAACGAAAGACTCGAAAAAAATGACCAACCATTCGCCATTGGAACCACAGCAGCTCCATCATCTCTGTGATCCGGCCCAGTTCGGCTTTCAGACCACGGCCGATCTGGAAGATATGACTGAAATCATCGGCCAGATGCGTGCGGTGGATGCCGTGCGCTTTGGCGCGGGCATCCGGCACGATGGCTACAACCTGTTTGTGCTAGGCCCCTCTGGCATCGGCAAGCGCGCCATGGTCCGGCAGTTTCTCGAGAAAAAGGCAGTCGCGGAAGCCGAGCCGGCCGACTGGTGCTACCTCAACAATTTTGCCATGCCGCATAAACCGAAGTCCTTGCGGCTGCCGTCTGGCAAGGGCGCGGAACTGCGCATGCAGATGGAACGGCTGGTGGATTACCTGCGGACCGCCATTCCCGCACTGTTCGAGAGCGATGACTACCGCGCCAAGACCAGCGCGATCCAGGAGGAATTCAGCAAGCGACAGGATCAGATGTTCAAGGAGCTTGGCGAGGAGGCGGAGAAGCGTGAAATCGTACTGCTGCGCACCCCGGACGGATTTGCGTTCGCACCGACGCGCGATCATGAAGTGATCCCTCCGGATGAATACGAGAAGCTACCGGAAGACGAGAGGCAGAAGGTGGAAAGCGCGATTGCGGATTTGCAGAAGCGCCTGGAATCGATCCTGAGCCACATCCCGCAGCTGCAGAAGGAACGCAGCGAACGCCTCAAACAGCTCAACCGCGAAACGACGCTGGTTGTCGTCCAGCACATGATGGATGAACTGCGGGCCAGTTTCGCGACCTTCCCGGAAGTGCTGAAGTATTTCGATGTCGTGCAGCAGGACATGGTCGAGCACGGGGACGATTTTCGCAAGCAGCAGCGGGAATCGGCTACGCTGTCCGGCATTACGATGGTCGCGTCCGAGTCCTTTCATCGCTACCAGGTGAATGTGCTGGTCACCAATGGCAAGAAGCCGGGTGCTCCAATCGTCAGCGAAGACAACCCGACCTACAGCAATCTGGTCGGCCGTGTTGAGCACATCGCACAGCTAGGTGCGCTGGTCACGGACTTCACCCTGATCAAGCCCGGTGCGCTGCATCTGGCGAATGGCGGTTATCTGCTGCTGGACGTGCGCAAGGTGCTGATGCAGCCGTTTGCGTGGGAAGGATTGAAGCGGGCGTTACAGTCGCGCGAGATTCACATTGAATCGCTCGGGCAACTGTACAGTCTGGTCAGTACCGTTTCGCTCGAGCCCGAACCGATTCCGCTGGACGTCAAGATCGTGCTGTTTGGCGACCGGATGTTCTATTACCTGTTGCAGGAATACGATCCGGAATTCGGTGAGCTGTTCAAGGTGGCGGCGGATTTCGAGGATTATATCGAGCGCAATGCAGAAACCCACCAGCTCTACGCCCGCCTGATTGCCACGCTGACACGCAAGGATAATCTATTGCCATTCGACCGCGGCGCGGTGGCTCGCGTGATCGAGCACAGCGCACGCCAGATTGGCGACGCCGAACGGTTGTCCGTCCACATGCGCAGCGTGGTGGACTTGCTGCATGAGTCCGACTTCTGGGCTCGCGATGGCGGACGCAGTGTGGTGGAGGTGGCTGATGTACAGCGCTCGATCGACAGCCGCATCCGGCGGCTCGACCGGATGCGGGATCGGCTCCATGAAGCGATCCTGCGCGATATCCTGATGATCGATACGCAGGGAATGGTCACCGGACAAGTGAACGGACTGTCCGTGATGGAACTCGGCAATTTCATGTTCGGCCAGCCAACCCGGATTACTGCCACCACCCGGCTGGGCGACGGGGAACTGGTCAATATCGAGCGTGAGGTGAAGTTGTCGGGCGCCATCCATTCCAAGGGGGTTTTAATCCTGTCGTCCCTCCTTGCCGCGCGCTATGCGAAGAACCAGCCGCTGCCGCTTTCCGCGAGCCTGGTGTTCGAGCAATCCTATGGCCTGGTCGAAGGTGACAGTGCTTCGATGGCTGAGTTGTGTGCATTGCTGTCAGACCTTGCGAATGCGCCGATCAAACAGTCCCTGGCGATCACTGGTTCGGTGAACCAGTTTGGCCAGTCGCAGGCAATCGGTGGCGTCAACGAAAAGATCGAGGGATTTTTCGACATCTGTGCTGCGCGCGGATTGAATGGCGAACAGGGGGTATTAATTCCCGCTGCGAACGTCAAGCATCTCATGCTGCGCCATGACGTGGTGGAGGCCGCCGCAGCCGGTAAATTCCGGATCTACGCCGTGGAGAGCGTCGATCAGGCTATTTCCTTGTTGACCGGTGTGCCGGCGGGTGAGGCAGATGCCGACGGCAAGTATCCGGAAGGCAGCATCAATGCCCGGGTTGCGGCGCGGGTCGCCGAATTGATGTCGATCCGCGAAGCAATCGCGCAACAGTTCACCAAAAAGGCGGAAGCCAAAGAGGTGCCCAGGGAAGAGCCGATCGAGGACAATGGCGACGATCCCAAGGACAAGCCGAAGTAGCCGTTTCATGGATAACACGAATTAAAGGTGATCCATCATTGCCGCCCAACGCGACTATTATGAGGTGCTCGGCGTAGCCAGAGATGCCGATCAAAAGGCGATCAAGGATGCGTTCCGCAACCTTGCGCTGAAATATCATCCCGACCGCAACAAGGAACCCGACGCCGAGGAGCGCTTCAAGGAAATTGCCGAGGCCTATGCAGTTCTGTCCGATCCGAAAAAACGAGCCGAATACGATGCCCGCGGCTTTGCGGGCGTAGAGGGATTCAGCGAAGAGGACCTGTTTCGCGGGGTCGATTTCGACGATATTTTCAGCGGCCTTAACTTCGATTTTGGCGGCGGTGGCTTGTTCGACAGTTTCTTTCACCGCCGTCGTCGTGGGCCGGAACGGGGTTCCAATATCGAAGTGGAAGTGTCCGTGCCATTGGAGCGGGTGGCGCAGGGTGGTGAGGAGCAAGTCCGCGTGCAGCGCCCTGTGACCTGTTCGGCCTGCCGCGGCCGTGGTACCGAGGGCGGTGTGGCGCCCAAGACCTGCGACACGTGCAAGGGCACCGGGCGCATCGCACATAGCCGGCGCGAGGAGAAGGAACATGTGCTGATTCAGCAGATCAGTACCTGTCCGGCCTGCGATGGCCGCGGCACTATCATCGACCATCCCTGCCATGTCTGTCAGGGCAGCGGTGAAGTAGGGCAGGACGAAACGCTGACCGTAAAAATTCCGCGCGGGATCGAAGAGGGCATGGCGCTGCGTATTCCGGGTAAGGGCATGCCAAGCTCCGAAGCGGGCGGTGCGACCGGCGACTTGCTCGTTGTCGTGCGCTCGCGGCCGGACCCGCGCTTCGAGCGCGCCGGCGCCGATCTGGTGCGCCAGGAAACCATCTCGCTGACCGATGCGGTGCTCGGTACGGCGCGGGATGTGCCGACCTTGGACGGCTCCGTCAGCGTGGCTATTCCGCCCGGTACCCAGCCCGGTTCGTTATTGCGCCTCAAGGACAAAGGTCTGCCGGAATTCGGCAACAGGCGGCATGGCGAACTGTATTTGCGCATTGCGGTGCGTGTGCCGGAGAAACTTTCCAGCGAAGAGCGAGAACTGTATGAACGATTGCGCGCGCTCGGCGGGAAGCGAGGTTGAGCATTTCGACGGACGTTAGAATCCACCAAAGGAGCGCAAATGAATACCAGCGAATCGACGAAATACAAGGGTCATATGATCAAAATTAGGGCACGAGAAGCATGGGAGATTGAGCGTGAGTGGACTAAAACGGGTGAGACTGCGAAAGATGAAGAGGATTGGGTGGTGCCGGATGTCGTTGTCGAGAAACCTTCAGGAGAGGAAGTAACCCTAAATGCATTTGAGTGGTTGGACGACCGATCTCGCTATGCAAAGACAAAAGCAGGGGCAATTCAAAAAGCCTTCATGTTTGCACAGAAAGCAATTGATGTCGGATTCATCCGGAAAAGATAGATGCCATTGGGTTAATAGGACACCCAATCAATGGAGTTGGCTAGATGATTTTCTGACGAGGTCTGCATTCCATTGATGCGTGACGCCTTGATGCATTGATAGCGGGGGAAGAAAAAAACAATCCGGTAAGCGATAATCGCGGAATTTTTTTGGAGCTTTGCATGTGCGGTATCTGCGGTGAATTGCGGTTCGACGGCGCGCGTCCCGACATGGAGGGGCTGCGGCGGATGACGATGAAACTGGAGCGGCGCGGTCCGGATCACGGTGGCTACTTCGAGGGCGAGACGGTGGCGTTCGGTCACCGGCGGCTTGCGATCATCGACCTGACTTCCCACGCCGACCAGCCGATGGTGGACAACGACCTGAAGCTCACGCTGGTCTTCAACGGCACCATCTACAACTACCAGGAGCTGCGCGCGGAACTGGCAGCGATGGGTTATGAGTTCTTTTCCCACGGCGACAGTGAAGTCATCCTCAAGGCGTACCACGCCTGGGGCGAGAACTGCACGCAGCGCTTCTATGGCATGTTCGCCTTTGCCATCTGGGATATGCGCAAGAAGGCGCTCTTCCTCGCACGCGACCGTCTGGGCATCAAGCCCCTGTACTATGCGCTGGATGGCGTGCGTCTGCGTTTTGCGTCCACCCTGCAGGCCTTGCTGGCGGGTGGCGGCGTCGACTCCCGGCTCGATCCGGTGGCGCTGCACCACCACTTCACGCTGCATGGCGTGGTACCTGCACCGCGCACCATCCTGCTGGGCGTGAAGAAGCTCCCTCCCGCGCATACCATGACCTTCATTGCGGCGGGCGAGGTGAAGCTGAAACGTTACTGGCACCTTGACGCAACGCGGCCGGCCGCGTTGCTATCCGAGGACGATTGGCTCGCTACCGCACGCACGGTACTCAGGCGTGCGGTGGAGCGGCATCGTCTTGCCTCGGATGTGCCGGTGGGCATCCTGCTTTCTGGCGGGCTGGATTCGAGCTTGCTGGTCGGACTGCTGGCTGACCATGTGGAAGACCTCAGCACCTTCTCCATCGGCTTCGAGGCAGTGGCAGGCGAGCAGGCGGATGAGTTCGAATATTCCGACCTGGTGGCGAAGCACTTCAACACTCGCCACCACAAGTTCTCCATTCCCAACAGTGAGGTGCTGAAGCGTCTGCCCGAAGCCATTGCGCAGATGAGCGAGCCGATGCCCAGCTACGACGTGACGGCGTTCTACCTGCTGGGCGAGAAGGTGGCGGAAGAAGTGAAAGTGGCGCTGGCCGGGCAGGGCGCGGACGAAGTGTTCGGCGGCTATTTCTGGTATCCGCGCATGGACGCAGCTCAGGGCACGTCGCTGCAAAAGTTCAGCCGGCACTACTTCGATCGCGACCACGCGGAATACCTCGCGATGATGAGCGATGCCTGTTCGGTTGCAGACGTTACGGAGGAGTGGGTGGCGCAGGAGCTCGCACAACCAAGCGCGGACGAGTTTCTGGACCAGGTATTCCGCCTCGATGTGACCGCGCTGATGGTGGAAGATCCGGTGAAGCGCGTGGATAACATGACGATGGCCTGGGGCCTGGAAGCGCGCGTGCCTTTCCTCGATCATGAACTGGTGGAGCTTGCGGCGAAGATGCCACCCTCGCTCAAGCTGAAGGAAGGCGGCAAGTTTCCGCTCAAGGCCATCGCGCGCGGCTTGATTCCGGACGCCGTGATCGACCGGCCCAAAGGCTACTTTCCTGTGCCCGCGCTGAAATACCTGCGCGGCGAGTTTCTCTACAAGATGCGCGAGTTGCTGAACTCCAAGGCGTGCCGGCAGCGCGGTCTGTACCGCCGCGAGTACGTGGAGAAACTCCTGGCTGAACCGGAAGCACACCTTACTCGCATTCAAGGCAGCAAGCTATGGCACCTCGCGCTTTTGGAGTGGTGGCTACAGATTAACGTTGACGGGGTGCACGATTAGTGTGGCAAGCTGCCTGTTTGAAACTCAGTAGCATCTGACCCATTGTCTTAAAATGAATGCTAATAACTTGCCGTATCTTGAAGAGCTTTCGCTGCATTTATTTGAATTGCTTAGGCCTACTTTCACCGAATCAGAAATTTCTTTCATTCAGGAATTTGTCAGTGCGGGCGAGTATGGCTTAGCTTTAGAAACCATCGTGGCAATCGTTGTTGAGGGTGATAAGAAAATCTCAGACGAAGCATTGGGGTTGATTTTTAAACTTGTTGATGCAATGAAGTTCGATAAAGACAAGTATGAAAATAAGTTAGGGAAGCACTAAATTAGTTGTCATGCCCGCGGAGGCGGGCATCCAGCTTATCGATTAACTGGACTCCCGCCTGCGCGGGAGTGACGAATCTGGAGTTGTACAGTGTTTCCTTAGCATAATTGAAATCGATAGGAATCAGTATCAATTGACACTTCAATCATCAGGCACTGGTCTCTTGGCATCTGCTTGAAGCGCTAAATCAATTGAGGTATCGTTTGCTAACCAATTCCGGTTAGACCGCCATGGCCCAACTCGAGATCAGGAATGTCACGCGTCGCTTCACCGAGTTTGTCGCAGTGGACAATGTCAGTCTGGATATCGAAGCGGGCGAGTTCTTCACCCTGCTCGGGCCGTCCGGTTGCGGCAAGACCACGTTGCTGCGCATGATCGCCGGCTTTGATCTGCCCGATGCCGGGCAGATTTTGCTCGACGGCAAGGATCTCGTCGACACCCCCGCAGAAAAACGTCCGGTGCACACGGTATTTCAAAGCTACGCGCTGTTTCCGCACATGACCGTGGCCGACAATATCGCCTTTCCCCTCAGGATGGCACGGCATGAGTCGGCAGAAATCAGGACGCGTTTGCAGGAAGTGCTGGAACAGATGCGCCTGACCGACAAGGCCGGCAACTACCCCCATGAATTATCCGGCGGACAGAAACAGCGCGTGGCGCTGGCGCGCGGCTTGATCAACCGCCCGCGCCTGTTGCTGCTGGATGAGTCGCTGGCGGCGCTTGATGCCAAGTTGCGCGAGGAGGTGCAGGTCGAATTGATCAATCTGCAGCGCGAAGTGGGCATCACATTCATCTACGTCACGCATGCCCAGGCCGAAGCGCTCGCACTGTCGCACCGCATTGCAGTGATGAACGAGGGCAGGGTGGAGCAGGTGGATGAGCCCGCCCGACTGTACGGTTTTCCGAAGAATCGCTTTGTGGCGGATTTCATCGGGCACATCAACATGATTCCGGCGCAGGTGGTTGAGGCTGCCCATGGTCATTTACGCCTTGCGGTTACGGGGCTGGGGGAAATCATCGCGCCCCCGCTGGCGGGCGTCGCGGTGGGAGAGCTGGGGGTGTATGCCATCCGGCCCGAACAGGTGCGGATCGGGCTGAGCGGTGAGCTGGGCGAGCTGAAGAACCATTTTGTCGGCGAGGTGCAAAGTCTGTTGTACCAGGGCGATGTCAGCGTCTACCGGACCAGGCTTGCCAACGGAGCAATGCTCGAAGCGCTGCTGCCGAATTCCGCGCCGGGCCGGGCTGAACTTTTTCAGGCCGGGAATTCGGTCAGGGTCGGCTGGCGGCACGATGCCGGGATGTTTTTGCATGGCTAGGCATCATCACAGATTGACGCCTGCTGCGCGTCGAATCAAATGGCTGGTGAGCGGGCCGCCGTTCGTGTTCCTGTTGCTGCTGTTTGTGGTGCCCAGCGCCATCATGGTGCTCGCGTCGTTCCGCTATCCCGGCGAGTTCGGCGGGCTGGCGCCGCTGCGGGCAGCCAATCCCGATACCCTGCAGGGGCTGACGCTGGAGACCTACCAGTTCTTTTTCAGCGATGTGATTTACAGTGAGATCTTTGGCAAATCGATCTTGATCGCGTTCGTCACCACGTTGATTTGCCTCGTCATGGCATATCCGCTCGCGCTGCTGATCGCGCGCAGCCCGAGACGCAGCCGCGATCTAATGGTGCTGCTGGTGGTGCTGCCGTTTGCGAGCAATTTCCTGATCCGCATTTATGCCTGGATGATCCTGCTCGGGCCGCAGGGCGCGCTGAGCCGGCTGCTCAATGGCGTCCTTGAATTGTTCGGCAGCGGGCCGGTGCACCTGCTGTTTTCGACGTTCGCGGTATTGATCGCGCTCGTATACGTGCACCTGCCATTCATGGTGCTGCCGCTTTACACCAATCTGGAAAAGCACGACCCGGTGCTGCTGGATGCAGCGCAGGATTTGGGCGCAAATGGCTGGCAACGGTTCTGGCGCGTGACTTTTCCGCTGTCGCTGCCCGGGATATTTTCGGGCTCCGCCCTGGTGTTCATTCCGGTGCTGGGCATGTTTGCGATCCCGGAAATCTTGGGCGGCACGGGCGACATGCTGATCGGCAATCTCATCAAGGAACAGTTTCTCGGGACCCGTGACTGGCCGTTCGGTTCCACTTTGTCGATCATGCTGACGCTGGTGGTGCTGCTGATTGTCTGGAGTGTCTCCAGACTGGCTGCGCGCAGGAGTCACTATTATGCCTGGCAAAAATGAAGGCAGACGGCGGGGCTGGGGGCTGTGGACGGCGGCGCTGGCAGTCTATGCCTTCCTGTATGTGCCCATCGCAATTGTCATCGCCTACTCGTTCAATGATTCGCGGCTGAATTCAGAATGGGTAGGTTTTACATGGCACTGGTATCAGGTCCTGCTGAATGACGAAGATATGCTGGTTGCGGCCGGAAACTCGCTGTTTATCGCAGTGCTGTCCAGCCTGAGTGCCACGGTGATCGGCACCATGGCCGGCATCGCCATCCATCGCTATGATTTCAGGTTGTTGACCTTCATGGCACTGGCGCCCGTGGCAATGCCGGAAATATTGCTCGGGGTATCGCTGTTGCTGTTTTTCATCCAGGTACTCAATCTCACGCTGGGCCTCTTTTCGATCTTTCTCGCGCATGTGACGTTCTCGATGGGGTTTGTCGCGATTGTGGTGCGAGTCGCGCTAGCCGGCCTGGACAAGAGCATCTTCGAGGCGGCTCGCGATCTGGGCGCGTCGCCTTGGCAGACCTTCCGCTATGTGACATTTCCGCTGATTCTGCCCGGCGTGATCGCGGGGGGGTTGATGGCGTTTACCCTTTCGATCGACGATTTTGTGGTCACTTTCTTTACCGCCGGGGTCGGCGTGCAGACGCTGCCGCTGCGCATCTATTCGATGATCAGGATTGCCGTGACGCCGGAGGTGAACGCGGTCTCGACCTTGCTGATGCTGCTCACGCTGACCACGATCCTGCTGGCTTCGCGATTTGCCCCCGATGTCCTGAAAGGAAAGGGCTGATGCGCAACCTCTGGCTGGCGCTGCTGCTACTGACCGGCACGGCGCAGGCCGAAGATGCCCTGCATTTGTACAACTGGAACAACTACATTTCCGATCAGACGATCCGGCGCTTCGAGGCGCAGTGCGCGTGCCACGTGGTGCAGGATTATTATTCCGACAACGAAGAAATGCTTGCCAAGCTGGCTGCGGGGGCGACCGGTTACGACATCATCGTGCCGACTGGCAATGCCCTGGAAGCGCTGATCCGGCAGCATGCGTTGCGGCCGCTCGACAAGCGACAACTGCCCAACCTGAGTAACATCGACCCAGCCCATCTCAACACCGTCTTCGATCCCGGCAACCGGTACTCGGTGCCATATGCCTTCACTATCACCCTGATCGGCTACAACCGCGAGAAGATCAGCATGCTGGGCGTGCCAACTGACACGTGGGCAGTGATTTTCGAGCCGCGCTATCTGGAAAAACTGAAGGGACGCATTACGGTGCTGGACAGCCAGCGCGAGTTGCTGGCGGCGGCGCTGAAGTACCTCGGCTATTCGGCGAATGACGTGGATGAGACGCATTGGAAGCAGGCGCGCGACCTGATTATTCGCGCCAAACCCTATTGGGCGGCGTTCAACGCCTCGAGCTATATCAAGGAGTTGACCATCGGCAACATCTGGCTCGTGCATGGCTATTCCAACGACATTTTTCAGGCCAATCTGGACGCGCAACATGCCCGCCGGGGGTTTCATATCGTTTCCAGTATTCCCAAGGAAGGCGCGGTGCTGGCGCTGGATTCGATGGTGTTGCACAAGGATGGCCCGCGGCCGGACTTGGCATACCGCTTCATCAACTTCATGCTGGAGGGGCAGAACTCCGCCGAACTGACCAATCTGATCGGTTCCGGCAATCCCAATCGTGCTGCGCGGCCGTATATTGATCCCGATATTGCCCAAAATCCCGCAGTGTTTCCCACCCTCGCACAACAGGCACATCTGGAAATGTTGCGCGATCTGGATCGGTATCGGCGGCGGGTTCTGTCACGGATCTGGACTGAAATCAAGCTGAGATAATGGCGTCCGGCCTGACTCAGGCAGCGTCGATCAGTCGGAAATGCGGGTTCACACGGATGTTCTTCTGCCCAACCACGGGAGAGTTTTTGGGCGGACTTGCCTTGATTTCACAAAGCCGCCGCTTCAGCGCCGCAGCCCCTGTTTAACTGCTTAATCCAATTCCATTTAGCTGTATTTCTTGCTATAATGCCGCTGATTTTTCTGATGGGCCTCGAGCCCGTTTTTTATTTGTGGGTTGCAATTATGGATATAGCTGGGCTGATTGAAACGACAGTAAATGGTCTGGGCTATGAATTGGTGGATTTTGAACGCGCCGGGCGCGGACTGTTGCGCGTATTCATCGACAAGCCGGAAGGGATCTCGGTGGATGATTGTCAGACGGTGAGCAATCAGCTGACGCGGTTGTTCATGGTCGAAAACGTGGATTATGACCGCCTTGAGGTTTCCTCGCCGGGACTGGATCGCCCGCTCAAGAAAGAGGCGGATTTCGTGCGCTTCGCCGGCGAAAAGGTGCAACTCAAGTTGCGGATACCGATGGCGGGGCGCAAGAATTTTGTCGGCATTATCGGCGCCGTGAGCAACGGCACGCTGCAGCTGGATGTCGACGGCAGCCAGGTAGTGATCGAGCTGTCAAATTTGGATAAGGCGCGTTTGGTGCCGACATTTTAGCTTTTTTGTGCTTGGCGGGATGGGATGCGAGGCGCGGAAAGGCAGCAACAGCAGGTTTGCTGGGGCGTGGCAATTGATTCTTGTACAACACAGTTGTGTCTAGCGCAGTCGTTTTTCAACATCCTGTGAGCAGGTATTTAGCCGGAGAAATAGTATGAGCCGTGAAATTTTATTGCTGGTGGATGCGCTGTCACGTGAAAAAAACGTGGATAAGGGAGTTATTTTTGGTGCGCTGGAATCGGCTTTGGCGTCAGCCACCAAGAAGCGTTTCGAAGACGAGGCCGATGTGCGGGTGGCGATCGACCCCAATACGGGTGAGTATGAATCCTTTCGCCGCTGGGAGGTGATGGACGACGAAACCTTCGAGACACCGGATCTGCATATCAAGCTGGAAGAAGCGCGCAAGCGCAACCCCGACATCCAGCTCGGCGAATTTGTCGAAGAACCGCTCGAGTCCATCGATTTCGGGCGCATTGGCGCGCAGGCGGCGAAGCAGGTTATTTTCCAGAAGATTCGTGACGCTGAGCGCGAGCAGGTGTTGAACGATTTTCTGGATCGCAAGGAGCATCTGGTTTCCGGAGCGGTCAAGCGGCTGGAACGCGGAAATGCCATTGTCGAATTCGGCAAAATCGAAGCCTTGTTGCCGCGTGAACAGATGATCCCGAAGGAAAATTTGCGCGTGGGCGATCGCATCAAGGCGCATCTGCTGCGCGTCGACCGTGGCGCGCGCGGCCCGCAAGTGGTGCTGTCCCGCACGTCGCCTGAATTGCTGGCCAAGCTGTTCGAGCTGGAAGTGCCGGAGATCGAAGAAAAACTGCTGGAGATCGTCAGTGCGGCACGCGATCCCGGTTCGCGCGCCAAGATTGCGGTCAAGTCGCATGATCCGCGCATCGACCCGATCGGTACCTGCGTCGGTATGCGCGGCTCACGCGTGCAAGGGGTGACCAATGAACTCGGCGGTGAGCGCGTGGACATCATCCTGTGGTCGGAAAATCCGGCAACATATGTCATCAATGCACTTGCGCCGGCCGAAGTGAGCAGCATTGTGGTGGATGAAGAACGCCACAGCATGGATGTGGTCGTGGAGGAAGAAAACCTGGCGCAGGCGATCGGCCGTGGCGGCCAGAATGTGCGCCTGGCCAGTGAGTTGACCGGCTGGGAACTCAATATCATGACCGTTGAGCAATCCAACGAAAAACACAACGAAGAATTTGCCAGGATTCGTGCGATGTTTATGGAGAAGCTGGACGTGGACGAGGAGGTTGCCGATATCCTGGTGCAGGAAGGCTTCAATACGCTGGAAGAAGTGGCGTATGTGCCGCTGGAAGAAATGCTGGAAATCGAATCGTTTGACGAGGCAACTGTAAACGAACTGCGCAGCCGTGCACGCAATTCGTTGCTGACCGCGGCGATTGCGAACGAAGAGCAGGTCGAGCATGGCATCGAAGACCTGCTCAAGCTGGAAGGAATGGATGAGCAAACCGCGCGTACGCTGGTGGCCAAGGGCGTGGCAACCCAGGAGCAGTTGGCCGATCTGGATGTGGATGAACTGGTGGAGCTCGCCGGCATCGAGAGCGGGCGTGCCAATGACTTGATCATGAAGGCGCGTGCTCCCTGGTTTGCGTAACAGGTTGTTCGCAGCGGGTGATGCCAAGACTAATTTTTCAATACTCTGTGATCTCGACAGGGGTTGTGTAAGGGGTGGTAATGGGAAAAACAAATGTAGCGCAGTTTGCAACAGAGCTGGGATTGCCGGTGGCCTTGTTGCTGGAGCAGTTGAAGGCATCCGGTGTCAAAAAGGAACTGGAATCCGATCTGCTTTCCGAAGAGGATAAGGCGCAATTACTGGTGCACTTGCGGCAAACCCACGGTGCCGAGAAACCCGCAAAAAAAATTACGCTGACCCGCCGCGAGACTACGGAAATCAAGAAAGCGGACAGCTCGGGCCGGGCTCGCACCATTCAGGTCGAAGTGCGCAAGCGGCGCGTTGTTGCGCCCGTGCCTGCTGAGCAGGCTGCCGCGCCGGCTGCGCCTGCTGCTCCCAAAGCCGAGCCTGTCAGGGTTCTGGGCGAGCAGGAATTGAAGGCGCGGGAGGAAGAAGCGCGCTTGCAAGCCGAATTGGCGGCGCGCCAGGCAGCTGAAGTGGCGGCCAAGCAGGAGCGACTGAAACGCAAAGCGTTCAGGGCGCCGGAACCACAAGCGCAACCGCAGCCGCAACCGGTGGTAGCGCCGGCGGCGCCTGTCGTTGCCGAGACGCCCAAGGTTGAAGAGGTGGCGCCGGCCGTTGCTGCTGCACCTGCGCCCGTGGCGGCGGCTCCCGCCGTGGCCGAAGGGACGCTGCACAAACCGGCACCCAAGCCGGGTGACAAGGTGGAAAAACCCGTCAAGAAACCCAAGGTTGAAGTAAAAGCGGTGCCCAGTCCCTGGGATGAAAAGGGGGCAAAGAAGCGCACCGCGCCAAAGATTGGCGAAAAAACCGGCGCATGGGCAATGCCGGTGCGGGCGCCACGGCACGAGAAGCATGGCAAACCGGCGGCCGAGCCGGCGCATGCATTCTCCATGCCGACCGAACCCATCGTGCATGAAGTAGCGGTTCCGGAAACCATTACGGTGGCCGAACTCGCGCAGAAGATGTCGATCAAGGCGGCGGAAATCATCAAGGCCCTGATGAAGATGGGCTCGATGGTGACGATCAACCAGGTGCTGGACCAGGAAACCGCGATGATTGTCGTGGAAGAAATGGGGCACATTGCCAAGGCGGCCAGGCTGGATGATCCGGATGCGTATTTGCATGATGAGACTGCGGCACATGATGTGGCCCTGGAGCCACGTGCGCCGGTGGTCACCGTGATGGGCCACGTCGACCACGGCAAGACCTCGCTGCTGGATTACATTCGCCGGACCCGGGTGGCATCGGGCGAAGCCGGTGGCATTACCCAGCATATCGGCGCCTATCACGTGAATACCCCGCGCGGGATGATTACCTTCCTCGATACGCCGGGTCACGAAGCATTTACCGCGATGCGCGCGCGCGGTGCCAAGGCCACCGACATCGTTATTCTGGTGGTGGCGGCGGATGACGGCGTGATGCCGCAAACGAAGGAAGCCATCGCCCATGCCAAGGCGGGTAATGTGCCGCTGGTGGTCGCCGTGACCAAGGTGGACAAGCCCGAAGCCAATATCGAGCGCGTCAAGCAGGAGTTGGTCGCCGAGGGTGTCGTGCCGGAAGACTGGGGCGGTGACGCAATGTTCATCGAAGTGTCGTCCAAGACGGGGCAGGGCATCGATCAGTTGCTCGAAGGCGTGCTGTTGCAGGCCGAAGTACTGGAATTGAAAGCACCGCGCGCGACCCATGCCAAGGGTTTAGTGATCGAAGCGCGCCTGGACAAGGGCAAGGGGCCGGTTGCAACCGTGCTGATCCAGTCTGGCACGATGCAGCGGGGCGATGCTGTGCTGGTTGGCTCGGTATTCGGCCGTGTACGCGCGATGCTGGACGAGAATGGCAAGAACGTGACCGAAGCCGGTCCTTCGATTCCGGTCGAGATTCAGGGCTTGTCCGAAGTTCCCGGCGCGGGTGAAGAACTGATGGTGCTGGAAGACGAGAAACGCGCCCGTGAAATCGCGCAATTCCGTCAAGGGAAGTACCGCGGCGTCAAGCTGGCCAAACAGCAGGCGGCCAAGCTGGAAAACATGTTCGAGCAAATGGCAGAAGGTGAGGTGCGCACCTTGTCGCTGATTGTGAAAGGCGACGTGCAGGGTTCCGTCGAAGCCATTGCGCAATCGCTGAACAAGCTGTCCACCAGTGAAGTCAAGGTGAACCTGATTCACAGCGGCGTTGGTGCGATCACCGAGTCGGACATCAATCTGGCGCTGGCGTCCAAGGCAATCGTGATCGGGTTCAATACCCGTGCGGATGCGGCGGCACGCAAGCTGGCCGAGTCGTCCGGCGTGGATATCCGCTACTACAACATCATTTACGCGATGGTCGACGAGATCAAGGCCGCCTTGTCTGGCATGCTGGCGCCCGAGAAACGCGAAAGCGTCATCGGTATGGTCGAGATACGTCAGGTATTCACGATCTCCAAGGTGGGTACCATCGCGGGTTGCTATGTGCTGGAAGGCATGATCAAGCGCGGCTCCAAGGTACGCGTGTTGCGCAATGATGTGGTGATTCACGACGGCGAGCTGGATTCGCTGAAGCGCTTCAAGGACGATGTGAAGGAAGTGAAATCCAACTTCGAATGCGGTCTGTCACTGAAGAATTACAACGATCTGCAGGTAGGCGACAAACTGGAAGTCTACGAAATCGTCGAGGTGGCACGTGTGCTGTAATTCCGGCAGGTGCATCCAGTAATGGCAAATTTTGCCCGAACCGATCGCGTTGCCCAGCAGATTCAGCGTGAATTGGCAGAGCTGGTGCGCCTCGAAATCAACGACCCGCGCGTCCGGCTGGTGACAATTACCGGCGTGGAGGTGGCGAGCGATTATTCGCACGCCAAGATATTTTTCACGCGCCTGGATGGCAAGCACGCCGAGGCTCAGCAGGGTCTCGAGCGTGCCGGCGGCTTCTTGCGCAGCCAGCTGGCACATCGCCTTAAGCTGCGCGTCATGCCGCAGCTTCATTTTGTGTATGACGCATCGGTCGAGCGCGGCAGTCGCCTGTCGCAACTTATCGATGACGCGGTGGCCAGCGACCGCCAGCTCGACGCCAAGAAATAATTACTGATGGCGCGTCGTACTTTTCGCCCGCTGGATGGCGTGCTGCTGTTTGATAAACCGTTGGGCATCAGCTCCAACGACGCGTTGCAGAAAGTTCGCCGCCTGTTCCAGGCTGAAAAGGCGGGTCACACCGGCACGCTTGATCCTCTGGCTACTGGCCTGCTGCCGATCTGTTTTGGCGAGGCGAGCAAATTTTCCACCGCCTTGCTGGATGCCGACAAGAGCTACCGCGCCTTGTTGCGCCTCGGTCAGACCACAACTACCGGTGATGCGGAAGGAGAAATTGTCGCCGAGCATCCGGTTGAGGTCGGGCTGGCCGACGTTGATGCGGTGCTGGCCAGGTTTCGCGGCGAAATCCAGCAGCTTCCTCCCATGCACAGTGCCCTCAAGCATCAGGGCAAGCCGCTTTATGAATATATCCGCAAGGGCGAAACGATCGAGCGTGAGCCGCGCAACGTAGTGATTCATGAACTGATATTGCATCGTTTCAGCGGCAATGAAATGGACATCAGTGTGCGCTGCAGCAAGGGCACTTATGTGCGCACACTGGCCGAGGATATCGGCGCAGCGCTGGGTTGCGGCGCGCATCTGATCGGCCTGCGGCGCACCAGTGTGGCCCATTTTGATCTGCGGGATGCCTTTGGGTGGCAACAATTGGAGACCATGACGGAAGCTGAACGCGATGCCCGCATTTTGCCGGTCGACAGCCTGATGCCGGGTATGCCGAAGCTGCAGCTCGATGCGATACAGGTTAAACGCCTTGCACAGGGGCAACGGCTGGCGCTGGATGCCGGCTTGCCGAATGGCAGGGTGGCAATGTATGGGGAGCAGGGATTTGTCGGCGTCGGCGTCCTGCTGGGACGGCGTTTGTCCCCTGACAGATTGCTGTCCCGGGTGGCAAAACAGGCCGCCGAGGTTGATTTGACTGAAAATTTGGGGTTGAGCAATAGTGCCATTCAAGGGTAGAATGCGGCACTTTTTTTAGGAGAATAAAAGCAATGGCAATTACCGCCGCGCAAAAAGCGCAAATCGTGACCGACTTTCAACGTGCCCAGAACGACACCGGTTCGCCCGAAGTGCAAGTCGCCTTGATCACTGCGCGCATCGCTTATTTGACCGAGCATTTCAAGGATAATGCCAAGGATCACCACTCCCGCCGCGGCCTGCTGCGCCTGGTAAGCCGTCGCCGCAAGCTGCTCGATTACCTCAAGAGCAAGAACGACGCAAGTTATCGTGCGTTGATTCAACGTCTGGAAATTCGTAAGTAATAGTTGGTACAAGCGGGTCGCATCAGCGACCCGCGTTGTTTTGCAGGAAGCTTCAGGGAATCTTTGCAGCTGTTCAGGCGCATGGCGTCTGAGGAGCGCAGGCGAGGGAGAGCAGCGCGAGGACAGTGCGCTTTACCGCAACGCCATCTGGTTGGTTCATTCCGGCAGCAGATCCTGAGGTTTCCGCCTAGTCAAATTCCGTATGGCGCGATGACGCGTCATGCCAGCACAGAGAGGTCAATCTTGAGTCATTATAAAAAAACAATAGCATACGGCAAGCATCAACTCACTCTCGAGACCGGCGAAATTGCGCGACAGGCCACTGGCGCGGTGATGGTTAGTCTGGATGACACCGTGGTATTGGTGACGGTGGTGGGCAGGAAAGACGTCAACCCTGCACAGGATTTCTTCCCGTTGACCGTCGATTACCAGGAAAAAACTTACGCTGCCGGCAAGATTCCGGGCAGCTTCTTCAAGCGTGAAGGGCGCCCCAGCGAAAAGGAAATTCTGACTTCGCGGCTGATCGACCGGCCGTTGCGCCCGCTGTTCCCGGAGGGCTTCTATAACGAAGTACAGATTGTCGCAACCGTGATGTCTTCGGATCCCGAAATCGATTCCGACATTCCGGCGATGATTGGTGCCTCCGCCGCGCTCGCGCTGTCCGGCATTCCGTTCGACGGCCCGATTGGTGCGGCGCGTGTGGGCTATGCCAATGGTCAATATCTGCTCAACCCGACGGCGACCGAACTGCTGACATCGCAGATGGATCTGGTTGTGGCCGGTACCGACCGTGCCGTGCTGATGGTTGAATCCGAAGCGCAGCAACTCTCTGAAGATGTCATGCTGGGTGCGGTGGTGTACGGGCACGAACAGATGCAGGCCGTGATTCAGGCAATCAACGACATGGCCGATGCGGCAGGTGCTCCCGCATGGGACTGGACGCCGCCGGCCAAGGATGAAGCGCTGATCGCACGGATTGCGGAACTGGCCGATGCCGGGTTGCAGCAAGCCTACGCAATTCGCGCCAAGCAGGCGCGCACCGATGCGGTGGCGGCGATTCGCGACAAGGTGCTGGCAGAGATCATTACGCCGGAATCGGACCCACGCCTGAAGAATCACGTCAACGATTTGTTCAGCGCGCTGGAAGCCAAGATCGTGCGCGGACAGATCCTGAGCGGTGCGCCGCGCATCGACGGGCGCGATACCCGTACCGTGCGCCCGATTACGATCCGCAACGGGCTGCTGCCGCGCACGCACGGTTCCACGCTGTTTACCCGCGGTGAAACCCAGGCGATCGTGGTCGCGACGCTGGGCAGCATGCGTGACGCACAGAAAGTGGACGCGCTGCAAGGCGAATTTTCCGACCGTTTCATGTTGCATTACAACTTCCCGCCGTATTCTACGGGCGAAACCGGCCGCGTGGGTTCGCCCAAGCGCCGCGAAATCGGCCACGGTCGTTTGGCCAAGCGCGCGCTCGCGGCGGTGCTGCCGGGCGAGGAAGATTTCGGTTATGCCATCCGGGTCGTTTCGGAAATCACCGAATCCAATGGCTCCAGTTCGATGGCATCGGTCTGTGGCGGCTGCCTGTCCTTGCTGGATGCCGGCGTGCCGCTTAGGGCGCACGTCGCGGGTATTGCGATGGGCTTGATCAAGGAAGGTAATCGGTTTGCAGTGTTGACCGACATCCTCGGTGATGAAGATCACCTGGGCGACATGGACTTCAAGGTGGCAGGTTCCGAAACCGGCGTGACCGCGCTGCAAATGGACATCAAGATTAACGGTATTACCAAGGAAATCATGCAGGCCGCGCTGACCCAGGCACGCGAAGGCCGGATGCATATCCTCGGTCTGATGAAGCAGTCGCTGCCGCAGGCACGCACCGAGTTGTCGGATTTTGCGCCGCGCATGATCAAACTGAAGATCAATCCGGACAAGATCCGTGACGTGATCGGCAAGGGTGGGGTAGTCATTCGGGCGATTACGGAAGAAACCGGCACCACGATCGATATCGATGATGACGGCAATATCACCATCGCTTGCGTGAATGCCGAAGCCGGTGCTGCGGCTCGCAAACGTATCGAGGATATCGTGGCGGACGTGGAGGTCGGCAAGGTTTATGAAGGTCCGGTGGTCAAGTTGCTCGACTTCGGTGCCTTGATTAACATTCTGCCCGGCAAGGACGGCTTGCTGCACATTTCCCAGATTGCGCACGAGCGCGTGAACAGCGTGGCGGATCACCTCAAGGAAGGTCAGGTTGTGCGCGTGAAGGTGCTCGAAGTGGACGACAAGGGGCGCATGAAGCTGAGTATGAAGGCGTTGCTGGATGCGCCTGCGGCGGCTGAATAGGTTGTTACCGGCCGGTTTTTGACCGGGTCGCAGCGATCAACAAAAAAGCCCTGCTGATATCAGCAGGGCTTTTTTATCGCTCTTGGTTCGTACAACCTGAAGGTTAGTCTTCGTCAGAAAAGGTTTTTTGGCTACGACATAATCTAAAAGTTATGTCTTCACCGAAAGCAAATCGCGAAATACTATTTCGCGATTTGCTTTTCGCGAATCTCATCCAGCGTTTTACAGTCGATGCACAACGTGGCGGTCGGGCGGGCTTCCAGACGACTCAGACCGATCTCGATGCCACAGTTTTCGCAATAGCCGTATTCTCCCGAGTCGATCTTCGCAATCATTTCATCAATCTTTTTGATGAGTTTGCGTTCGCGGTCACGGCTGCGCAATTCCAGACTCATGTCGGATTCCTGTGTAGCTCGATCATTCGGATCGGCAAAAACAGTTGCCTCATCCTGCATGGTATGGACGGTGCGATCAATATCTGCGCCAAGACCGGCCTTGAGGTCATTCATGATCTGGCGGAAATGTTCCAGTTGCTTGGGGTTCATGTATTCCTCCCCCTTCTTGGCCTTGTAAGGGGTGACGGGTTTTTGTGGCTGTACCGGCATTACATTCCTCCAACGGGGTTAAAAATCAAAGTCTGCTTTAATACCAGAAAGAGTCTTTCTGGGCAACTGAATAAGCCAGCTAATCCATTGGTTGAACATGGGATTGACGGCATTTGTCGTTGAGCTATGTCCATCCGGTGATGATTTGGAGGCGCATCAAGAAGAAAAGAATAACAGAGTTTTTGTTGTCTGGAATACAGAATGTGTTCCGACGTCCGATGTTCTCAGTCTGTTGGCTTTGGAAAATATTACCCCAAGGTGACTTTTAATTACCATATGGTAACGGTTATGGCAGTGGTTAAAGGGATGTTGAAATGTGAGTGCTACGCCGGCGCGCTATTGAATTACAGAAAAATGATGTTTTTTCAATCTAATAGGTATTGTTGGCGATGGGGCGTTGGTTATGGCACATGATTTGCTGATTAACTTCGGGGTGGGAGTTTATGGTCAACAAAATTGAAATAGTCTCGGGCGCAGTTTCGGATACATAGAAGAACGTCGTTTCCCGTGACCTGTATGGTTTTATGAGTTGGATCGTGAGTTGGAAGAATGTTTTTACCGTAATTGAAAAATTTAACGGCAAATTGAACTAGTGCATGAGAGGCAAGTCTCATACGATAATAATTATTAGAATTGCTCCGTAAGGGGTAAGGCATCCACCGAAAAGGTGGTATTTCGATACCCGCTGTCTGAGGCGGGATTTCAATGTAATAAGGAGAGTATATTATGGCAATTCAAGCACTGAGCAAGGAAGAAGTTGGCGTTGTAGCCGGTGGTCTGGTTGTGTTGGGTCTGGACGTTGGCGCAGTTCTGGCTTCGCTGGTTAACCAAGCTCTGCCCATCGTTGCAACCGCTTTGACCATTGTTGACAGCACTGTTGCTTCCGCTGGCACCATCGTTGCCAACGTGCTGGTTAGCGTTAACAACACGATCGTGGGTCTCGGTCTGTAATTAGCCAGCCTCGGTTGAAAATCGGGATGCGCATCAAGTGCATCCCGATTTTTTTTGTGGATGTCTTTGCGCGTGTCTGATAGCAGTCATGATTATTTAACTTGATATCCGCTCATTATTAGGATTAAATATCAGACCTAAGGCTATATCTATATAAGATTATATTTATACAGCAAATATTCGCGCCTGATTACTTTATATATTTTAGGCACGATTGAAAGCGATATTAACCAACTATAACTATATGCCATTTCGTGTATCGCCCCCCGGCGGCAAGAAATGCAAATGAATGCATGACCACCAAACAACCACTCTACCGTTCTGAAGCGCTGGCAGCCCACAAAACCAAATGGCTGGGAGAAATTATCTTGGTACGTCCGTTGACGTATAGTTTTCTAACCGGGGTGGCCGTTTTTCTCGCAGTTGTGATTGCTTTGTTCCTTATATTCGGCACCTACACCAAGCGTAGTACCGTGATGGGGCAATTGCTGCCTGATAGCGGCTTGGTAAAAGTCTATGTGCCGCAGGTCGGGGTTGTTCTCGAAAAGCATGTGACCGAGGGACAGGCGGTCAAGAAAGGCGATGTGCTGTATGTCCTTTCGAGCGAGCGCTATAGCAGCACGATGGGATCGGTTCAGGCTGCCATCAGTCAGCAGGTGGAGTCCCGCCGTGCGTCATTGCGCGACGAACTCGACAAGACCAAACGTCTGCAGGCTGAAGAGCGTGATACGCTGAGGAAGCGCGTGGATGCGCTTAAATCCGAGGTGGAGAAGCTGGATAACCAGCTTGAGGGCCAACGCAGAAGGCTCAAGCTGAGTGAAGATACCGTTGCGCGTTATCAAAGCTTGCTGGCACAGGATTATATTTCCCGCGAACAGGCGCAGCAAAAAGAAGAGGAAATGCTGGATCAGCGCTACCGCTTGCAGGAGATGGAGCGCAATCGCATCAGCGTGAACAAGGATCTGATGACGAGCAAGAACGAACTTGCTGGTCTGACCTTCAAGCACCAAAATCAACTGGCTCAAATCGAACGCGGCATTGCCAGCGTAAATCAGGAATTGACCGAGAGCGAAGCGAAGCGACATTTTACGATTACCGCGCCTGAAAGCGGTACCGCGACGGCCGTGGTGGCGGATGTGGGCCAGGCGGTGGATGGCAGCAGGCCTTTGGTAAGTATCGTGCCAAACGGCGCGAGACTGCAGGCGCGTTTGTATGCCCCGAGCCGGTCAGTTGGCTTCATCAAGCCCGGGGACGAGGTATTGCTGCGCTATCAGGCGTACCCGTACCAGAAGTTCGGCCATGCGAAAGGCAAAGTCATTTCGGTCTCCAAGACTGCGCTTCCGGCTAACGAAATTTCTGCGGTGAGCAATCAACCCGGTGGCGGCGGACAGCAAAATAGCGAACCGCTTTACAGTATTACCGTTGAACTGGCATCCCAAACCATCAATGCCTATGGCAAACCTCAAAAGCTGCAGGCGGGCATGCTGCTGGATGCCGACGTGATGCACGAGAAGCGGCGACTGTATGAATGGGTGCTGGAGCCGTTGTTCAGTTTGACCGGCAAGCTTTGACGGGATTGGCGGTGGACGAATCGGTCTGAAAATGACGAGTCCGGGCCAAGCAGCAGCAACAACCAAGCCTGACGAGGTCCGGGAACGGGCTTGGGTCAGGCTCGGTGAAATAATAATAAAATGTTAACGAACAGGCGAATGAATGGTAAGGCTAATGAAATTAGGAGGATAGCCTCCGCGAGCGATCAGGGTTGCCGGTGTTTTTGAGGTGTTCGACCAATAAACCCTTGGCATTGCCGGAGGTAATTTAATTTAACTATAAGCAAGAAATTCCATGTCCTTTCTCGACGAACTTTCCTTCGGCTTCGGCCGTAAACTTCCGCTGATTCTGCAGACCGAGGCGACTGAGTGCGGTCTTGCATCGCTTGCCATGGTGGCGGGTTACCATGGTTTCCGCACCGACTTGGCCTCGATGCGGCGTCTGTTCCTGGTATCGGTCAAGGGTACGACCCTCGGGCATCTGATCCAGATGGCGAATTCGCTGTCGATGTCCACCCGGCCCGTAAAGCTGTTGCTGGAAGACCTGCCGGACCTGAAGCTGCCGTGCATCCTGCATTGGAACTTCAACCACTTCGTGGTGCTAAAGAAAGTTACCAGCAAGAATATTACGATTCACGACCCGGCCTACGGCATCCGCACCATTCCGATGGCCGAGGTTTCGGAGCAGTTCACCGGCGTTGCGCTCGAGCTCTGGCCGAACAGCGGCTTCAAGAAGACCACATTCAAGCAGCACATCAAGCTGCGCGAACTGATGGGACATGTTACGGGACTCTACCGTTCCTTTGCCCAGATCATTCTGCTAGCCATTGCGCTAGAAGTATTTGCACTGGTCAGTCCGTTTTATTTGCAGTGGGTCATCGATAATGTCCTTGTTACGTCGGATCGGGATCTGCTAACCACGTTGGCGTTAGGCTTCGGCCTGTTGATGCTGATGCAAACCGCGGTGACCGGGATTCGTGCGTGGGTGATCATGTACATGGCCACAACGCTTAACGTCCAGTGGCGCGCAAACGTATTTACCCACATGATCCGTTTGCCGGTGGAATATTTTGAAAAGCGCCATCTGGGCGATGTGGTGTCACGCTTCAATTCCGTCGACATCATCCAGAAGACCCTCACCACTTCCTTTGTTGAGGCCATTCTCGACGGCATCATGACCATCGTCACGCTGATCATGATGTTCATCTATAGCCCGACGTTGGCCTGGGTCGCGGTGATCGCGATGATCCTGTACGGCATTGGCCGCTGGATGTGGTACCGCCCGCTGCGCAACGCAACCGAGGAACAAATCGTTCATGCTGCCAAGCAGCAGAGCCATTTCATTGAAACGGTGCGCGGCGTCAAGACGATCAAGTTGTTCCAGCGTCAGGATGAACGGCGCTCCACCTGGCTGACCCTGCTGGTCGACCAGATCAACGCCGACCTGCGCAACCAGAAGCTGCAGGTGCTGTATCGGCTGCTCAATGGCGTGCTGTTCGGTTTCGAGCGCATCATTATCGTCTGGCTGGGCGCCAAGCTCATCATGGACGGCAACTTCACGGTCGGTGTGCTGATGGCCTTCATCGCGTACAAGGATCAATTTGACGGCCGCGTCAGTTCGCTGATCGACAAGATCGTCGAAGTGAAGATGCTGCAACTGCAGGGCGAACGTCTGTCCGACATCGTTCTCACTGCGCCGGAAGACACCCAGCGCCATCACAAAGGCACTGCCGAAGAACTGAAACTCGATGCAAGCATCGAAGTGAGCAACCTGCGTTATCGCTATGCCGATCAGGAGCCCTGGGTACTGGATGGCATCAACATGAAGATTAACCCGGGTGAATCGGTTGCGATCGTGGGCCCCTCCGGATGCGGCAAGACGACGCTGATCAATGCGATGCTGGGTATTCGCACGCCCAACGAAGGCGATGTGCTGCTCGGTGGGGTCAGTGTCAGCCAGGTTGGGCTCGACACGATCCGCAGCATGGTCGGCACGGTGATGCAGGACGACTCGCTGTTTGCCGGTTCGATTGCCGATAACATCTGTTTCTTCGAACACAAGCCGGATCAGACCTGGGTCGAGGAGTGCGCCAAGATGGCGGCGATCCACGAAGAAATCATGGCGATGCCGATGGGTTACAACACCTTCATCGGCGACATGGGGACGGCGCTGTCGGGCGGCCAGAAACAGCGTGTACTGTTGGCGCGCGCGCTCTACAAGAAGCCGGCCATCCTGTTCCTTGACGAGGCGACCAGCCATCTCGATATTGCGCGGGAGTCCATCGTCAATACGGCGATCAAGTCGCTCAAGGTCACGCGCATTATCGTGGCGCACCGGCCTGAAACTATTGCCTCGGCCGACCGCGTCATCGTGCTCACCGGCGGTAAAGTTGCGCTGGATGGTGCAGCCAAGGATATTGCGCCAGATGCCAAACTGATTGACGGTGTCATAGCATGATGCGGAGGGCTCCTGTTAAGAGCAGCATTGCTGCGGCGATTTTGCTGATGCTGTCCCAATCCGCGCAGGCAGGTGAGTTTGATCCATTTTCCGTTAGCCTGAAGGTTTCAGCCTTGCCGTCTCGGAACATGATTCCGCAGGAAGCTGAAGGGATCGATCCGTGCAGCTTCCCAACGCTGGGAACACCACTGGGCTTGGTCGAGGCGGTGGAACGGGCCATGTGCCATAACCCAAAGACGCGCCAAGCTTGGGCTACTGCAAAAGCGCAGGCGGCTGAGCTTGGGGTCAGCCGATCAGCATATTTGCCGCAGGTCAGCGCAACGTTTGGAATTACCAAGCAGAAGGTCAGTAGTGGCTATGGTGCTCCCTTTAATGTAACTCTCGATTCAAGTCAAAGTGTCCGCGTCGGCAGCTTCAAAATGAGCTTGGTATTGACCGATTTTGGCAGAACCAGTGCGAATGTCGATCGCGCGCAGGCAGCGCTGGACGCCGCCAATGCCGCTCAGGATGCAACCCTGCAGGCTGCGTTTGTCGCTGCAGCCCAAGCCTACTATGACATCCTGACAGCCGTGTCGACCCTCGAGGCTGCGCGGCAGGCGGAAAATGCAGCGAAAGAAAGCTATATGGCGGCCGCGGCGAAATACAAGGCGGGCATCGGTACGCTGGCCGATCAGTTGCAGGCGCAGACCGCCTATTCAAAAGCCAAGCTGGACACGGTCAAGGCTGATGCCGATGTGAAGAATGCGCAGGGTGCGCTCGCGGCGGCGATGGGGCTTCCTGCGAATACGCCGATCATGGTGATGAAGCGTGACGGCAAACTGCCGGATATTTCGTTTGTGAAGTCCGTCGACCAACTGATGGAGGAGGCCAAGCAGAACCATCCCAGCCTGATTGCGGCGAAGGCGCAACTGGAATCTGCCATGGCCAATGTTCGGATGACCCGAGCGGAAGGGCGCCCGTCAGTGACGCTTGGTGCTGAAGTTAACCGCCAAAAACAGAGTAGTCAGCCGATTAACCTTGTCAGTCCGACACCAGACACTACCAGAAGCAAGAATGTTAGTATCCAGTTAAACATTCCATTGTTCGAGGGCTTCGGTCGTCAGTACAAGGTAATGTCCGCGCAGGGACAAGCCGAAGCCAAGGCTGCGGAACTTGCCGATGCCGAACAGCAGGTCCTGCTAGAGGTCTGGAAAAACTATCAGTCGCTGACCGCTGAAACCGAGAATATGCGGATGACTGACGACCTCCTGCGCGGCGCGCAGCAGTCGTTCAGCGTTGCGCGCGGCCGCTACAAGGCCGGTGTGGGCAACATGCTGGAACTGCTGAACGCGCAAACCGAATTGGCCAATGCCGAGCAAAAGCGCATCCAGTCGGTTTCCAACTGGCATACAGCCCGTCTCAAGGTTGCACAGAGTATCGGAAAGTTGGGTCTCTGGGCGGTCCAGTAATTTCGTTTGTTAGTTTGGCTAGTTAACAAGGGCGCGTTCATCGCGCCCTTGTTACATGTTGAGTTTCGTAATGATCGTTAGCAGGCTGTTAAAAAACGTAGCGAGGACAGCCAGATGCAAGGCGCACGGAACGGAGCGACGAGACATATCGTACGGATAGGCGAGGAAGCGAGTACCGCGCAACGCAGCAGATGGCTGCCGCAGTAGTTTTTCAACAGCCTGTGGCGGTTCACGCGAGCAGCAAAAAAATGCTCGGCCGCTTATTCAGTTGCGGCGCAGGATGCGATTCCCACTGTGCGATTGATCTGGTCTGAATCTGCTCGCTGGGTAGGGTAATGTCCGTCGCAACGCACAGTTGCGTCTGCGGGCGGCAGTGGGCGAGCAGGGCGCTGAACATCCTTTCGTTGCGATACGGCGTTTCGATGAACATCTGGGTCTGTTTGCGCTTAGCTGATTCGGCCTCGAGTTGCGTTATCGCTTTTTTTCGTTCCGCTTCGTCGATCGGCAGGTAGCCGTGGAAGGCGAAACACTGGCCATTCAGGCCGGAAGCCATCAAGGCCAATAAAATCGAAGAAGGGCCGACCAGCGGGACCACGCGGATGCCACGGCGATGAGCCAGGTTGACCAGATCGGCACCCGGATCGGCAATGCCCGGACAACCCGCTTCGGAAATGATCCCGACATCATGTCCGGTCAGCAGCGGAGCCAGCAGCCCAGCCAGTTCGGTGGCGTTGGTGTGTTCGTTAAGGCTGGCAAAATGTAGTGACTGAATCGGTTGTTCGGGTTTGAGCGCTGACAGGAATTGCCGTGCGGTCTTGGGCTGCTCCACCACAAAATGCTGCAACCTGCGCGCGAGGTTGATGACGCGCTGCGGTAACACCTGCTCCGCCGGCGTGTCGCCCAAGGTGCAGGGGATCAGGTAGAGCGTGCCTTTTTGGTTCGACATATCAGAACAGGTGCACGTTTTCGCGGCGCAGCATTTCCGTCAGCAGAATCAGCGGCAGGCCGATTAACGCGTTCGGGTCGTCGCCAGCCATCCCGCTCATCAGCGCGATGCCCAAGCCTTCGGATTTTGCGCTGCCGGCACAATGATAAGGCTGTTCCTTGAGCAGATAGCCTTCGATTTCGGCATCGCTGAGGTCGCGCAGGGTAACGTAGTTTTCCGCGACCTCGGTTTGCAGGTGGCCGGTCTTGCTGTTAAGCAGCGTCAGCGCGGTATAGAAACAAGTGGTCTTGCCACGCATCGCGCGCAGTTGCCTGACCGCGTTGTCGTGGGTGAGCGGTTTGCCGAGTTGCACGCCGTCCAGCAGTGCGACCTGGTCCGAGCCGATGATCAATGCATCCGGATAGTTTGCAGCTACCGCATGGGCTTTTTCCTGGGCGAGACGCACCGAGGTGGCGCGCGCCGATTCGCCGGGCAACGGGGTTTCGTCCACGTTGGGAGCGGCAGTTTCAAAGGGAAGTTGCAGGCGTTTCAGGAGTTCGCTCCGGTAAACCGAGGTGGAGGCGAGGACAAGCAACTGAGAATTCAAGAATATTCCTTAGTATTTTTGACAGAAAGCGGCGAAAAATATATCATGCGCGGCTCATGTGCGCACGACCTTTCATCGATAGCCTGGATTTTGCCAGAAATGGCCGGCAAATTGACGGAGAAGTGCCCGTGGCCGAACTCTCGCGTCTGCATGATTTGCTGGAAGATATGCAAGGACAGCTGAAGTATACCGTCCGCGGCGGGCTGGATAATCAGGGGCATCCGTTTCTGGATATCAGTATCGGGGGGAGTTGCCGGTTGCGCTGCCAGCGCTGCCTGCAAGGCATGGAATATCCGGTAGAGCTGGAAACCCGCTTGATGCTGTGTGACCAAGCCGAACTGGATGCGCTGGAAGATGATGAAGAAGAGGTCGACAGCATTCTGGCGGAAACGCATCTTGATGTGTTGAACCTGCTGGAAGAAGAGATTTTGTTAAGTCTGCCGTTTGCGCCCAGGCATGAGCCGGGCGGGTGTTCGGCGGCAGATGAAGGAAATGTAACAAGGACCGGCGAGCCGCCAAAGGAAGAAAAAAATCCTTTTGCGGTTTTGGCGAAATTGAAACGTAGTTTATAAGTAGTAGTTTTATCGAGGAGCATTAGCATGGCAGTTCAACAGAATAAAAAATCCCCATCCAAGCGTGGTATGCACCGTTCGCACGATTTTCTGACCAACCCGCCGCTGGCCGTTGAACCGGGCACTGGCGAAACCCACTTGCGTCACCACATCAGCCCGACTGGTTTTTACCGCGGTAAGAAGGTAGTCAAGACTAAGGGCGAATAAGCTCTGAAGCTACGCAGCCGATCGTCGAGATCGGCTGCGTTTTCTTTTCTATCCAAGGATCGCTTAGTGGATGTCACTTTAGCCATAGATGCGATGGGGGGTGACCACGGCGTCACGGTCACCGTTCGCGCTGCAGTTGAATACCTGGGGCAGTACCCCGACGATACCATTATCCTGGTTGGCATTCCTGATGCCATTGAAGCCGAGTTGCGTGCCCTGGGTGTGCAAACCGGTGTCCATCTGCGGATTCATCCTGCCACCGAAGTCGTCGGCATGGACGAGCAACCGCAGTCCGCGTTGCGCAATAAAAAAGATTCCTCGATGCGGGTCAGCATTGATCTCGTCAAGACCGGCGAAGCACTGGCCTGCGTCAGTGCCGGCAACACCGGCGCCTTGATGGCGACAGCGCGTTATGTGCTGAAAACCATTCCGGGCATCGATCGCCCCGCCATCGCTTCATATCTACCGACCAGAAAAGGACAGATTTGTATGCTGGACCTCGGCGCCAACACCGATTGTACCGCCGAGCATCTGCTGCAATTCGCGATGATGGGCGCAACGCTCGTCACCGCCCTGGAGCACAAGCCCAATCCCACCGTCGGCCTGCTGAACATCGGCAGCGAAGATATCAAGGGCAATGAGATGGTCAAACAGGCCGCGCAATTGCTGCGCGACAGTGACCTGAATTTCTACGGCAACGTCGAAGGCAACGATATCTTCAAGGGCACCACCGATCTGGTGGTGTGCGATGGCTTTGTCGGCAATGTCGCACTGAAGACCACCGAAGGCCTGGCCCAGATGCTGGGCGGGTTCCTGCGCGAAGAGTTCGGCCGCAACGTATTCACCAAGCTTGCTGGCTTGCTGGCCATGCCCGTGCTCAATGCTTTCAAGCGCCGCGTGGATCACCGCCGCTATAACGGCGCGAGCTTCCTCGGCCTGAAGGGTATCGTCGTCAAGAGCCATGGCTCTGCCGATGTGCTGGCCTTCCGTTGCGCCATCGAGCGCGCGGCGGAGGAGGCGCGCGGGGGCATGTTGCTGCATATCAGCGAGCATATCGAAAAGTGGCATCACCAGCGCAGCAAAACCGAGCAAGGAGTCGCCTGATGTATTCAAAAATTATCGGCACCGGCAGTTATGTGCCGGCCAAACTGCTGACCAATTTCGACCTGGAAAAAATGGTCGAAACGACGCATGACTGGATTGTCGCGCGCAGCGGCATCTTCGAGCGGCACGTCGCCGCAGATGACGAACTGACCAGCGATCTGGCGCTGCAAGCCAGCCGCCGAGCCATAGAAGCGGCCGGCATCAGTCCGGACGAGATCGACCTGCTGATCGTTGCGACCACTTCGCCCGACCAGATTTTCCCCAGCACCGCCTGCATCCTGCAGGACAAACTCGGCATCCGCAGTGGCGGCGCCGCATTCGACATGCAGGCGGTATGCGGCGGCTTCGTGTACGCACTGAATACCGCCGACATGTACATTCGCGGCGGCCAAGCGAAAACCGCGCTGGTGGTCGGCGCGGAAGTGCTGTCGCGCATGCTCGACTGGAGCGATCGCACCACCTGTGTCCTGTTCGGCGATGGCGCCGGCGCGGTGGTGCTGCAGGCCAGCGACACGCCCGGCATCGTGGCGAGCAAGCTGCATGCCGATGGACGCCATCGCAACATGCTGAAGGCCGAAGGCAATATTCGCCATGGCGAAGTACAGGGCGACCCGTTCATCAAGATGGACGGTCAGGCCGTGTTCAAGTTTGCGGTCAAGGTATTGAGCGACGTGGTTGAGGAAGTGCTCGAGGAAAACCAGCTGAGTGCGGCCGACATCGACTGGCTCGTGCCGCATCAGGCCAATATCCGCATCATGGAGGCCACCGCCAAGAAGCTTGGTATGGGGCTGGACAAGGTAGTGGTTACGGTAGCCCAGCACGGCAATACCTCTGCGGCGTCGATTCCGCTCGCACTGGATACCGCTGTGCGCGCCGGACGCATCCAGCCAGGGCAGAACATCCTGCTGGAAGCCGTGGGCGGTGGCTTCACTTGGGGCGCAGTTTTAATTAAATGGTAGTGCAGGTCGGGTAGAACCCGACCTACCAGCACCGATTTTAAGTAATAGTAGGTTTTGTGGTTGCCTCTAGAAATTTGTTTTGCGGGATGAAGCGCAAGGAGCCGCACAGCAAACGACGAGGCATATCGAATGGATAGACGAGGAGTGAGCGACAACGGAGTTGCGGTGGAGACTAACCTTCAGGTTATGTCGTAACCAACACGCGACACAGCGATTCGCTCGCAAAACAGATTTATAGAGGTAAGCATGACCAAGTTTGCTTTCGTATTCCCCGGCCAAGGCTCGCAATCGCGCGGCATGATGAACGGCTATGCCGATTTTCCCGCAGTTCGCGATACCTTCGTCGAAGCGTCCGATATCCTGAAACAGGATCTGTGGCAACTGGTGGCCGAAGGCAGCGATGCCGACCTGAACGCAACCGTGAACACCCAGCCGATCATGCTGACGGCCGGTGTTGCGGTATATCGTGCGTGGCAATCGCAGAACGGCCCGGCGCCTGCGTTACTTGCGGGGCATAGTTTGGGCGAATACACCGCGCTGGTCGCGGCCGGCGCGCTGAGTTTTGCCGATGCGCTGCCGCTGGTGCGCTACCGTGCGCAATGCATGCAACAGGCGGTGCCGGAAGGTGTGGGCGGCATCGCCGCGATTCTCGGGCTGGATGACGAGGCGGTGCGCGCGGTGTGTGCTGAAGGCGCGCAGGGCGAAGTGCTGGAAGCGGTAAATTACAACTCGGTGGGCCAAGTGGTAATTGCGGGCAACCGCGCTGCGGTAGAGCGCGGCATGGAACTGGCCAAGGCCAAGGGGGCCAAGCGCGCGATCATGCTGCCGATGAGCGTGCCGTCGCATTGCAGTTTGCTGAAGGGTGCAGCAGAACAGTTGCGCGCCTATCTGAACAATGTCGCCGTGCAGACTCCAGCCATTCCGGTGCTGCACAATGCCGACGTCGCCGCCTATAGCGACCCCGCGCAGATCAAGGATGCGCTGGTGCGCCAACTGTATTCACCGGTGCGTTGGGTGGAAACTGTATTGGCGTTTGGCCAGCAGGGCATCACCCACAATGCCGAGTGCGCGCCGGGCAAGGTGCTGGCCGGACTGAACAAGCGTATCGACACCAACCAGCAGGCGCTGGCGCTCAATGATGGCGCCGCGCTTCAAGCTGCGTTGACGCAACTCGCATAATCAGAAAAATAGGGGAGAGAGAACATGACATTGCAGGGACAAATCGCCTTGGTGACCGGCGCGAGCCGCGGTATCGGCCAGGCGATCGCACTGGAACTGGGCAAGCAGGGCGCCACCGTGATCGGTACGGCCACAACGGAAAACGGCGCGCAGGCGATCAGCACCTATCTCGCTGAGGCGGGTGTCAAGGGGGCCGGCATGGCCCTGAACGTCAACGACGTAGCGCAAACTGAAGCGGTGCTGACCGCGCTGCGCCAGCAATTCGGCGAAGTCTCGATCCTGGTCAACAACGCCGGCATCACGCGCGACAACCTGCTCGCACGCATGACCGACGAAGAGTGGGACGACATCCTCGCGACCAATCTCAAGTCCGTGTTCCGCCTGAGTCGCGCCGTGCTGCGCGCAATGATGAAGGCCAGAAACGGCCGCATCATCAACATTGGTTCCGTGGTCGGCAGCATGGGCAATCCGGGCCAGACCAACTACGCTGCGTCCAAGGCTGGCATGATCGGCTTCACCAAGTCGCTCGCTCAGGAAATCGGCAGCCGTAATGTGACCGTAAACTGTGTCGCTCCCGGCTTCATCGAAACCGACATGACTCACGCGCTCGGCGAAGAAGCACGCACCAAACTGGTCGAACATGTGCCGCTGAAACGCCTCGGCCAACCCGCCGACGTCGCAGCTGCCGTCGCCTTCCTCGCCGGCCCCGGCGCCTCCTACATCACCGGCGTCACGTTGCATGTGAACGGCGGGATGTACATGGAGTAACCGGCGGGCTTAGAAATATTTACCCCGGCTTGCACGGGGAATTTTCTTTTTTGCTGCCCAAGCCACTCTTATCTCCCCAGGGAGTCGGGTAAAGACCGCTGTAGGCGGTCACGTGATGCGGTTGTTAGACCTTGCATTGTATCTCTCGAACTTCCCCTTCGTACCACACAACAAAATGCTCTTGGGCTGAGTAGACGTGGCGCTCAGAATTCCAGGCGATGTGTCTGTTCATTGTTGCTACGTGCCCTGGGTGACAATAGACCACCGGTTTAAGTGGGGTCTCAAAGACGCCGTAGAAACCAATACGGCGACCGAGGGGAAAGAATACTTCTGTTTCCTTCAGTCCGAAACCTATGGGGCCAGACCTGCCATTTTTCCAAACAAGAGTGACGGGGTGATCAGAGCAAATGAACTCCGGTCCTCCGGCGGGCGCCACTAGGAGAGACCAAATTCTCTGGCCAAGGAGCGGTAGTAGCTGATCGAGCGCATTGAATTCGACCCGTAGGTTTCCTTCTGGGTGAAACTCCAAGCGATATTTTCCTTCTTTGACGAAACGTCTAGCGTCTTCGAATGAGACTGTTTCGGCGATGTTTTCTCCAGCTTCGCGCACTTTTTCAACATGGTGATCCCAGACCCTTTTATTTGACACCAAAAGATCAGCAATGTGGCGCAGTACCCGCTCGCGTGAACGATTGAAGGATCCCCGAAGCTTCGGGTTTCTTACCGCAATAAGACCTAAGAGATTTAATATAAGATTCCAATCGTGATCGTCTGGAAACTTCTGACTCTCGATAACTCTTCGAATCGCAGCTACAGCTTCTCCCTCGAACGGCGCGAGCGCGTTCTCGATCGCATCAGGCGCGTGGCCCTCGATATCAATGCGATTGAAATCTCTCTGCGCGGCGACGTTAGCCGGGGATGTGCGGAATTCTCGACACGTTTTAACGTCGAACACATAGAACTGACCATCTTTGAGCCCCGTAGACGTAAAAGCAGCTAGGTATGCCTGTGGGAGATAATGGTGCCGTCTAGCGAGGGACTTCGTTTCCATCTGAGGCCTAATGTAAAGCTAGCGGCAAAGACGCCGGATATTCTGGCACAATATGCCGCAAATTCTGGCTTAACATTCTTCTTTTTTTCTCTGTCTTATGGAGTGAGGCATCGTAACACGGCAACTGAGTTGGGGAAAAGCGGCGTTATCGCATTCAAGATAAGGTATTCCGGATAAAGTATTTCCCCTCTGCCGCACAACCCATTAGACTTCCACCATTCGATCCTCGGTGTTTGCCATGAACATGGAAACTCCTTACACGCCGCAGTCTCGCGAACATCAGCTCACGCTGGCCGAACTGTTGCAGTTGCTGGTGCAGGATGGCATGGTGGCGTCGGCTGAAGCGGAGAAGCTGGCTATCAGTCATCGGGCAGATCGCGCCAAGGTGCATCCGCTGGTCGTCATCGGCGAGCAGAAATGGCGTAGCCTTACGCCGCCCGCCAAGTTGCTCACCACGGAATTCCTCACCGAGTGGCTCGCCGCGCGCATCGGCATGACCTATTTCCACATCGATCCGCTGCAGCTGGATTTCGGCGACATCGCCAGCGTCGTGTCCAAATCGTATGCCGAGCGACTCAAGATCATGCCGGTCAGGGTCGACGCGGGCGAGGTGCTCATCGCGACGGCCGAGCCGTTCATGACCGAATGGGTTGCGGAACTGGAGCGCGTTCTCAGCCTGAAAATTTCGCTGGTGCTGGCCAGCCCGCTCGACATCAATCGCTACCTGCCGGAAATCTACAGCCTCGCCCAGTCGGTGCAGGCGGCCAGCAAGGCACGCGCCGGGCTGGTGATCGGGGTGCAGAATTTCGAGCAGCTGGTCGAGCTGGGGAAGAACAAGAACCTGGATGCCAACGAGCAGCACGTCGTGACGCTGGTGGACTGGCTGTTCAAATATGCCTTCGAACAGCGCGCCAGCGACATTCACCTGGAGCCGCGCCGCGACCTCGGTATCGTGCGCTTCCGCATCGATGGCATCCTGCATCAGGTATACCAGTTGCCCACCCCCGTCACCAACGCCATCACCAACCGCATCAAGTTGCTCGGACGCATGGACATGGTGGAGAAGCGCCGGCCGCAGGATGGGCGCATCAAGACCGTGAATGCGAACGGCGACGAAATCGAGCTGCGCTTGTCCACGATGCCGACCGCTTTTGGCGAAAAACTCGTGATGCGGATTTTCGATCCGGACATCCTGGTGAAGAATTTTGCCGACCTCGGTTTTTCGCAGGAACAGACCGCAATGTGGAAGGACTGGACCTCGCAGTCCAACGGCATCATTCTGGTGACCGGGCCGACCGGCTCAGGCAAGACGACCACGCTGTATTCCACGCTGAAGCAGATCGCGACGCCGGAGGTGAATGTCTGCACCGTGGAAGATCCGATCGAAATGATCGAACCGGCCTTCAACCAGATGCAGGTGCAACACAACATCGGGCTGAATTTCGCGGATGGCGTGCGTACCTTGCTGCGGCAGGATCCGGATGTGATCATGGTCGGCGAAATACGCGATCTGGAAACGGCGGAAATGGCAGTCCAGGCCGCGCTTACCGGACATCTGGTGCTGTCGTCGCTGCATACCAACGACGCGCCATCCGCGATCACGCGCCTGCTCGAACTGGGCGTCCCGGCCTACCTGATCAACGCGACCCTGGTGGGGGTGATGGCGCAGCGCCTCGCGCGCACCTTGTGTCCGCACTGCAAGGTGGCCGGCAGTATGGGTGAGGAGACCTGGCAGGAACTGGTCAGCCCATGGAGACTGGACCAGCCCGCCCAAGTGAATGTCGCCACCGGGTGCCTCGAATGTCGCATGACCGGCTATCGCGGCCGCACCGGCATCTACGAAATGCTGCCACTCAGCGCGGAAATGAAAAAGCTGGTGGTCAGGGATGCCGAACTGGCCAAGATCAAGGCGCTTGCGCTGCGCGAGGGAATGAAGCCGCTGCGCCTGAGCGGCGCCGAAAAGGTGGCTGCCGGGCTGACCTCGCCAGAAGAGATCATCAAGATTGCGCCGCCGCTGGAGTAGGTGAGGCCGCCCGAAATTGGGTATCGGCCCTCGGGCTAATGTGGCTAACTTGCCTGAACGATGTAACAAACTGGCGATAACAGCCGCCTTTTTTTCTATTGATGGCTTGTACGGGAATTAAGCGGCGCATTTCGGTCAGTCCGTCCGCTCACGCTGAAATCCTAGGGATACAAGTTGTTATTTGGAATTTCGGGCAACTTTGATACAATGTTGGCCGCTTTTTAAACTTAAATTAGGGTAGGAGTCATAAATGTCTATTGAACAACGCGTTAAGAAAATCGTTGCTGAGCAACTCGGCGTGAACGAATCCGAAGTCAAGAACGAGTCTTCGTTCGTCAACGATCTGGGTGCTGATTCTCTGGATACCGTTGAGCTGGTGATGGCTCTGGAAGAAGAGTTCGAGTGCGAAATCCCTGACGAAGACGCGGAAAAGATCACCACCGTGCAACAAGCTATCGACTACGTCCTGGCACATCAAAAGTAATTTTTCCCTTCCTGTTTTTCAAACGGAGTCAGTTTGTCTAAACGTAGAGTCGTCATCACCGGCGTGGGATTGGTTTCGCCGGTCGGGATAGGTGTGCCTGCGACCTGGCAGAATATTGTCGCGGGCAAGTCCGGTATAACCAACATCACTCACTTTGATGCCAGCGCATTTGCCTGTCAGGTCGCCGGTGAAGTGAAGGATTTTGATGTTACCCAATACATCTCGGCCAAGGACGCGCGCCGCATGGATCGCTTTATCCATTTCGGTCTCGCGGCAGGCATCGAGGCGTTCAAGGATTCCGGGTTGGAAGTCACCGAGCAGAATGCAGAGCGGATCGGGGTGAACATCGGTTCGGGCATCGGCGGTCTGCCGATGATCGAAGAAACGCACAACGATTATCTGGCATCCGGGCCGCGCAAGATTTCGCCGTTCTTCATTCCGGGCACGATCATCAATATGATTTCCGGCAACCTGTCCGTGATGTACGGGCTGAAGGGGCCGAATCTGGCAATGGTCACCGCGTGTACCACCGGTACGCACTGCATTGGCGAATCGGCGCGCATCGTCGAATACGGCGATGCAGACGTGATGATTGCGGGTGGCGCGGAAGCAACGATCAACAGCTTGGCGGTGGGTGGTTTCAGCTCGGCACGTGCGCTCAGCACGCGCAACGATGACCCCGCGACCTCCAGCCGTCCCTGGGACAAGGATCGCGACGGTTTCGTGATCGGCGAAGGCGCAGGCGTGCTGGTGCTGGAAGAATATGAACACGCCAAGGCGCGCGGTGCGAAAATTTACGCGGAACTGGCCGGTTATGGCATGAGCGGTGATGCTTACCACATCACAGCGCCGAACACGGATGGTCCGAGACGCAGCATGCTGAACGCCCTGCGCAATGCCGGCGTGAATCCGCAGGACGTGCAGTACGTCAACGCGCACGGCACCTCGACGCCGCTGGGTGACAAGAACGAAACCGAAGCCATCAAGCTGGCGTTTGGCGATCACGCCAACAAGCTGGTGATCAGCTCGACCAAGTCGATGATTGGCCACCTGCTGGGTGGTGCGGGCGGAGTCGAGTCGGTGTTCTGTGCGCTGGCCGTGCATGACCAGATTGCACCGCCGACGATCAACATTTTCGAGCAGGATCCGGAGTGCGATCTGGACTACTGCGCGAACGTGGCGCGCAACATGAAGATCGACGTTGCGGTAAACAACAACTTCGGCTTCGGCGGGACCAATGGCTCGCTGGTGTTCCGCAAAGTCTGACCCTCCATTAATTCCCTTCGTCCTTCGGGATATCCCCTCTCCCTTGCAGGGAGAGGGCTAGGGAGAGGGTAGAAGCTTATGCCTTGCCTTGGTTCTGCCTTCATCACGCTCTTCCCTCTGCAAGAAAAAAGGGTCGCCGCTTCCACTGAACAATCCGGGATACTCCAACCATGCTGGTCAATGGTGCGCCCAGCAAACTGATCAGCATCCGCGATCGCGGTCTGCTTTACGGCGACGGCGTGTTCCGCACGCTGCGCGCATCCAATGGCGAAGCGCTCCATTGGCCACAGCATTACCAGAAACTCCAGCACGACTGCAGTGCACTGGGCATTGCCTGCCCGGATAATGCGCTGCTATCCGCCGAGTTGAGTGACATTCTGGAGAAGCACCCTGATGGCGTGGTGAAGCTGATCATCACGCGGGGACCAGGCGTGCGGGGTTATGCGCCACCTGCGGAAGCGATGCCGACCCGCATCTGGGATGTTGCGCCACGGCCCCCGTATCCGGTGGATTGGAGTACGCGCGGCATCAGGGCGAGAATCTGCAAATTACGCTTGAGCCACCAGCCGCGACTCGCCGGGATCAAGCATCTCAACCGTCTCGAAAACGTGCTGGCGGCTGCCGAATGGAACGATGCCGACATTGCTGAAGGGTTGTTGCTGGATGAAGCCGGCAATGTCATCGAAGGTACACGCAGCAACCTGTTCCTGATGACGCAAGGACGCCTAGTCACGCCGTATTTAACGCAGTGCGGTGTCGCGGGCGTGCAGCGCGAACGTGTGATAGCTTGGGCGGAACAGCACGGAATGCCGTTGCAGGTGCGCGCGGTCAGCCTGGACGAGGTGATGTTTGCCGATGAGTTGTTTCTGGTGAACAGCGTCATCGGCCTGTGGCCGATACGCGAACTGGAGCAGCGCCGCTGGAACGAATTTCTCGTGGCCGCCAAGATTCGCCAGAGCCTTTTTTCGCAGGATTGATGATGCGCCGAATTGTTGTAAAAGTAATATTGTTGGCGCTGCTTGCGGCGTCACTGATGACGTATTACGCCTATACGCCGCTGACGCTGCCGGCCACGCCGTTCGAATTCGACCTGAAGCAAGGCAGCAGCCTGAAAGCCAGCGCGAGGGAGATGCAGCAGACCGGCTTGCTGAAGCAGGATTGGGCGTTTGTCTGGCTCGCGCGGCTGCTCGGCAAGTCCACGCAAATCCGGGCGGGCAACTACGTGCTGGCCCATCCGGTAACGCCATTGGAGCTGCTGGAAATTCTTGTCATCGGTCAATTCAGCCAGCGCCAGATTACCGTAATCGAGGGCCGGACGTTCAAGCAGTTGCGCGCAGCGCTGAATGCCAATCGTTACATTGCGCATGACACCCTTGCGTTGTCCGATGTGCAGATCATGCAGCGCTTGGGCGCGCCGGAAAGTCATCCGGAAGGATTGTTCTTTCCCGACACCTATGGTTTTGCCGCCGGCACCAGCGACTTGACGATCCTCAAGCAGGCCTATCAGCTCATGCAGCAACGCCTGCAGGCGGCGTGGGCGACGCGTGCACCGGATGTGCCACTGCAAACACCGTATCAGGCGCTGATTCTTGCCTCCATTGTCGAAAAAGAAACCGGTGCGGCGGCTGACCGTGCGATGATTGCCGGCGTGTTTGTAAACCGGCTGCGCAAGGGTATGCTGCTGCAGACCGACCCGACGGTGATCTACGGTCTGGGCGACAAGTTCGATGGCAACCTGCGCAAGCGCGACCTGCTGGCCGACACCGCGTATAACACCTACACGCGTGCCGGCCTGACGCCGACCCCGATTGCCTTGCCCGGTGCGGCTGCATTGCAGGCGGCTTTGCATCCGGCGCAGACAGACGCGTTATACTTCGTGGCGCGCGGTGACGGCAGCTCGCAATTTTCCAGCAATCTGGCCGAGCACAGCCGGGCGGTGAATCGGTATCAGAAATGAGAAACCTGCTGCTGGTCGCTAGTTACTAGTCGCGAGCAGGTTGGGCTTTGCCCGACATGGCGGATAAAACCCGACCTATGCGGCTGATCCCCTCTCCCGCATGCGGGAGAGGGGACGGGGAGAGGGAATTATGATCGCCAATCCCTGATTAAAGACAAACGACCTGCGTTCCAGTTTTACGCGCCAAGTTAAACGAAAACTACAACTAACAACGAACGACCATTCGCAATGAGTAAATTCATCACCTTTGAAGGCGTGGACGGCGCGGGCAAGAGCACCCATCTGGCGTGGTTTGCCGACGCATTGCGGCAGGATGGTTTTGACGTGGTGGTTACGCGCGAGCCGGGCGGCACGCCGCTCGGCGAGCAGTTGCGCGAGATTCTGCTCAACCAGCCGATGAGCATCGGCACCGAAGCGTTGCTGATGTTTGCGTCACGTCTGGAACATATCGAGCAATTCATCAAACCGAATTTGCAGGCCGGCAAGTGGGTGATTTCTGATCGCTTTACCGATGCCAGCTTTGCCTATCAGGGCGGCGGCAGGGGGCTGGACTGGGATAAACTGACCCAGCTCGAACAATGGGTGCATGGCGATCTGCAGCCCGATCTGACGCTGTTTTTCGATGTTCCGGTCGAAGTCGCGCGCCAGCGCTTGGCGAACAACGCCTCGCTCGACCGCTTCGAACAGGAGCAGTCCGATTTCTTCGAGCGCGTTCGCGCCGCTTACCACAAGCGCGTGCAGCTGAATCCGCAGCGCTACGTGGTGATTGATGCAGCGCGTTCACTGGATGAGGTCAAGCAGCAGCTTGAAACCATCGTCGCATCGCTATTGAAATGAACACGATTTATCCCTGGCAACAAGCCGACTGGGTGCGCCTGCAGGAGCTGCGCAAGCGGCCGTCGCACGCGCTGTTATTCAAGGGTGCCAAGGGTATCGGAAAACTTGATTTGGCATTGAGGTATGCACGCTCGTTGCTGTGCGAGCATCCGGATGAAGGTGGGTTCGCCTGCGGTACTTGCTCGTCATGCCACTGGTTCGAGCAAGGCGCGCATCCCGATTTCCGTTTGCTGCAACCGGAAGCGTTGAGCCAGGATGAGGAAGAAAGCGACGATTCCAGGTCCGCGTCTGGCAAGAAACCGAGCAAACAGATTTCCGTCGAGCAGGTGCGCAGCCTGGCTGGTTTTTTCGGCATGTCCGCGCATCAGGGCGGCCGGCGTGTCGTTGTGATTCATCCGGCCGAGGCGATGAACGTCAATGCCGCCAATGCGTTGCTGAAAAATCTCGAAGAGCCGCCGCAAGGTGTGCTGTTCATCCTGGTTGCGCACAAGCCACAGCAACTGCTGCCGACCATCCTGAGCCGTTGCCTGTCCTTCACACTATCCGCGCCCGATGCTGAGAGCGCGGCGCGCTGGTTGGCAGGGCAGGGCGTCACCAATCCCGCGGAGGCACTGGCTGCTGCCGGCTACGCGCCGTTGCAGGCGGTGCAACTGGACGAACAGCTCGGCAGCGAGGAACGCGGCAAATTGCTGCGCGGTGTGCGCCAGCCGAAGAACCTGGACGTCTTCTCGCTGGCCGAGGCACTGCAGAAGACCGAGCAGGCGCTGGTCGTGCAATGGCTGCAACAATGGTGCTACGACCTGATTTCGATGAAGCTGGCCGGCAAGCTGCGCTATCATTTCGGTGAAGAGGCGGCGATCAGGAATCTGGTCGAACCGATCGACCCGTTGAATCTGGCGCGCCTGCAGAAGTTCCTGCAAGGCGCCAAGCGCGAGTCGCAGCACACGCTCAATCCCAAGCTGTTCCTGGAATCCTTGCTGATTTCCTATCGTCAACTTTTACTCGAGTAATGGGCCCCCTAACTTTATGAAAATTGTCATGCCCATTCCCTCTCCTCAATCCTCTGATAAAACAACTAGCCATTCGACTAAGCCCGCGAGCGGGCTAGTCGCTGGTTATCCCGCAGGCGGGAGAGGAAGCAAACGAATTGCTATGCGAGTCTTACGATAACCATGTCTTTTGTCGATTCACATTGCCATCTCGATTTTCCCGGGCTGGCCGAAAACCTTGCCGACGTGCTGGAAGAGATGCAGCACAACGACGTAGCCGCTGCGCTGTGCGTGGGGGTCAACCTCACCGGACTGCCGCAAGTGCTGGCGCTGGCCGAACAGTATCCGCATATCTACGCATCGGTCGGAGTGCACCCCGATTACGAGGATGTCGAGGAGCCGAATGCTGCCCGCCTGGTCGAACTGGCGCAGCACCCGAAGGTCATCGCCATCGGTGAGACCGGCCTCGATTATTTCCGGCTGAAGGGCGACCTGGAATGGCAGCGCACCCGTTTTCGTAACCATATCCGCGCCGCGCGCGAAACCGGCAAGCCGTTGATCATCCATACCCGCGAAGCAGCCGCAGATACCCTGCGGATCATGGAGGAAGAAAAGGCGGCCGAGGCGGGCGGCGTGATGCACTGCTTCACCGAAACCTGGGACGTGGCCGAGGCCGCACTGGAGCTGGGATTCTACATTTCCTTCTCCGGCATCGTGACCTTCAAGAACGCCAAACAGATCAAGGAAGTTGCGCAGCGCACGCCGCTGGACCGCATCCTGATCGAAACCGACGCACCGTATCTGGCCCCAGTGCCGCATCGCGGCAAATTGAACCAGCCGGCGTATGTGAAGCATGTCGCCGAAGAAATCGCCAGCCTGCGCGGCATCAGCGTGGCCGAAGTAGGGCAGCGCACCACGGAAAATTTCATACGCTTATTCAAAGTGAAGCAGCTCGGAGCGTAATTTTTTGGCCCAAAACGTTGACACCGACGCGAATATCCATATAATGCGCACCTGTTTCGCGGGAGTAGCTCAGTTGGTAGAGCGCAACCTTGCCAAGGTTGAGGTCGAGAGTTCGAGACTCTTCTCCCGCTCCAATTCTGAGGGAAAGCAGCCAGCTTTCCCTTAATCATTTAAAGCCGGTGTTCACCGCAGGCACACGGCGAGATAGCAAAATGGTTATGCAGCGGATTGCAAATCCGTTTATCCCGGTTCGATTCCGGGTCTCGCCTCCAATAAAATCAGGATGTTGCGGACATTTTTAAAGAAATGTCAGTCCGCAATGTGGCTGAGCGCTTGATTTGGCACTAATTTGCGAATCATTTGGCACTTAGCGATAACCATTTGATTTGCCTTAAATGCCTCTAATTTTTTGTGCCAAATAGTCCGCAAAAAATTGCTGATTCGAGCGTTCTTGTGCTAAATCAACTGCAAATTTTTTGGCTGTAACTAAATTGTGCTGCGCTACTTTGGCGCGAAGCATTCCCGGCAACTGTGGCCAATGGGACAACTCATCCAACCTGGAATTTCAGTTCGCTCAGCTTTAGGCTGTCCACCTTAGCTAAAGTCCCCAATAGGTTTTCTGGATGGTCGGGTCATCCAGCAAGTCTCTGGCGCGGCCCTCGCGCACGATATTGCCGGTCTCCATCACGTAACCCCGGTCTGCGTAGGACAACGCCAGGTGCACATCCTGCTCGACCAGCAGCACCGTCACGCCGTCTGCCCTGATATCGGTCAGAATTTCCATGAGCTGTTCCACCACCACCGGAGCCAGCCCCAGGCTCATCTCATCGACTAACATCAACACCGGCGAGGCCATCAGCGCACGCGCGATCGCACACATCTGCTGCTCGCCGCCCGACATGCTGCCGGCGAGCAGATGCCGTCGCTCAGCCAATGGAGGGAACTGGGTGTATATCTTATCCAGATCTCGCGCGATCGCCGCGCTATCCGTGCGCCGGTAACTGCCCATCAAAAGGTTGTCCTGCACGGTCATTCCGTCGAACAGTTGCCGTCCTTCCGGCACTTGCACCAGCCCAAGACCGAACACCTGATCCGGCGACAGCCCGGCTAGCTCGCGCCCGTTCATGACGATGTTGCCGGTGCATGGCAGCATGCGTGAAAGCACTCGCAACAGGGTCGTCTTGCCGGCGCCGTTGCTGCCGACCAGTGCCACCATCTCGGCCGGGTAGACTTCCAGTGTTATGTCATGCAGCACTGGCGTGCCGTCGTAGCCGGCATTCAGGTTCTCGACCTTGAGCAAAGGAGGGGATTCCGGCCGGCCGCTCATGTCCGCTTCTTTCCCAGATAAGCTTCGATCACGAGCGGGTCCGCGAGTACGTCTTCGGGTGCGCCCTCGGCAATTTTTTCCCCGTGGTGCAACACCAGCAAGCGATCCGAGAGGCTGCTGATTGCCTTGATTACGTGTTCGATCACCAGAATGCTGACACCCCGATCGCGCACCTTGCGGATGATCTCGATGACTTCGTCGATCTCGACGTGATTCAGGCCGGCCATGACTTCATCGCACAACAGCACCTTGGGCCGCATCGCCAGCGCCTTGGCCAGCTCCAGGCGTTTGCGGTCTGGCCCGCCCAGCTCGTCGGCCCGTTTGCCGGCAAGTCTGTCCATGCCCACGAACGCCAGGCAATCGCGGGCCTGTTCGCGCGCCACGGCCAATCTTGCATGGGCTTCGTTGCCTCCGAACAAGGCGCCGATCGCCACGTTATCCAGCACCGACAAGCCGGGAAACGGCTGCATGATCTGGAAGGTGCGGCCTATGCCCAGGTGCGCGCGGCGGAAAGCCGGCAGGCGGTTGATCGACACGTTCTGGAAGATGATCTCGCCTGCGCTTGGCGCGAGCGTCCCGCTGATCAGGTTGATCAGCGTCGTCTTGCCTGCGCCGTTGGGGCCGATGAGACCGAGGATCTCGCTCGGCGCCATCGTGAAACTGACATCCTTGAGTGCGACCAGTCCGGCAAACCTCCGGGTCGCGTGACGGACTTCGAGCAGGGCATTCATAGCCGGTGTGTCCGGATGTTTTCGAAGAAATAGCGCCAGCCTGTTTTGCGCACCCGCCGAAGCATATCGGCCAATCCACGCGGCATGAGCACCACCGCGGCGACGATCACGAGGCCAAAGAACAGGCCGGCGATGCTCGTTACTTCGCTCGACAGGAACTCGGAGATGGCCGACAGCGAGAGCGCACCGACAATTGGGCCGAACACCGTGCCGGGTCCGCCGAAGACAGCCATGATGATCATCTTCACGTTGAGCGTGATGTCGAACGCGCTTGCCGGATCGAGGAAGGTCACCCAGTAGGCGTGAATGCCTCCGGCCAGCGCACTGAATATCCCCGACAGTGCAAACGCCGTGACTTTGTACAGCGTGGTGTTCACGCCCATCACCGCGGCGCTTTCCTCGTTCTCGCGGATCGCGATGAGCCCGAAACCGAAGCGGCTTCGGGTCAGGCTCCAGATCGTCAGCGTCGTGATCGTCAGCAAACCCAGCGACAATTCATAGAACAGCGGATCATTGTTCAACGGCGGCAATACCAGGCCGATGTTCTCGCCGGCAAGGCCGACGTTGGAGACGATGGCCGTCATGACTTCCGACAGTGCCAGCGTGGCGATGGCGAAGTAGTGGCCCTTGAGTCTCAGCACAGGGATGCCGAGGAGCACGGCGAAGGCCACCGCCAGTATCACACCAAAGACGAGGCCGATACCGAAGGGAAGGTGCCACTGGACCATGGCGATGGCCACGCCGTAGCTCCCTAGGCCGTAAAAAACAGAATTGCCGAACGAGGCATAGCCGGTGTAGCCGCCGATGATGTTCCAGCCTTGTGCCAATACCGCGAGCAGCAACGCGTTGATGCCGAACTGGACCAGCACGTCCGACCCGTACCAAGGCACGCCCGTGAGCAGCAGCAGCGCCGCCGCGGTCAGTCCTGTTTGCCGTACCTTCATCGCGCCCTCCCGAGCAATCCGGTGGGCCGCACGATCAGCACCAGCACCAGGATGCCGAAGCTGGCGACGTCGGTGTAGGTCTGGCCGATATACGCAGCCGTCAGCGATTCCAGGATCCCCAGGAACAGCCCGCCAAGCAGCACCCCCAGAGGATTGTCTAGGCCGCCGATGATCGCGATGGCAAACGATTTGGCAGTGAGCGCCGCACCGATATACGGGTGAATCTGCGACACTGTGCCATGGAGCGTCCCGGCTGCGCCCGCCAGCGCGATGCCCAAGCCGTATGTCATCGCATACAGGTGGCGCGGTTCGACGCCATACAGTCGTGCAGCAACCAGGTTCTGGGCGGTGGCGCGGATCGCGCGCCCAAGGCGTGTGTGAAGCAGGAACTGCCACATGGCAACGGTCAGGACGATGGCCACGCCGAACACCGCCAAACGCACCACGGGCAATACCACAGGACCCGCCGCCACGCTGTTGCCCGCGTAGGCGGGATTGATGGTCCGGAAGTCTGCCGAGAACACCAGTTGGGCCAGATAGGTCAGTACCACCTGCAAGCCGAAGGTGATCAGAAGCGTATTGAACATCGGTGCCCGGATGATCAGGTTGAGCAGGCCGCGCTGCAGGACATAGCCGAGGACGAACATGAAGGCGGCCGTCAGCGGCAGGCCAAGGAAGGGATCGAGATGAGCGTAAGTGTAGAGGCACCAGGATGCATAGCCGCCGATCATGATGAATGCGCCGTGCGCCAGATTGACGATATTGAGCACACCCCAAACGAGGGCCATGCCCAGCGCCATGACTGCGTAAAGGCCACCCTGCAGGATGCCGTTTACAACGATTTGCGCGAGCAGGTCCAATTTTGGTTATGTTCTACGTCGTTCAACGCTTGTCCCATTCCGGCATAGGATACTTCGGTTCCCTCACCAAGCCATTGGGGCCGTAGATTTCAACCAGGGCATCGTCCTGCACCTGGATCACCATCTGCGGCATCTCGATCTGCCCATGCGCGTTGAACGCGACCGTACCGTACAGGCTCTGGAACTTGATCCTGGCCAGCGCATCGCGCACTTTCTGCCGGTCGAGACTGCCCGCGGCCTCCATGGCCTGCACCAGCGCTTCCACGTCGGCTGCAGCAGACGCCGCGTGATAGTCCGGATCGTAGCCAAACCTCGCTCGGTAGTCCCTGGCAAACTGCAGGGCGTCGCCGAACCAACGGTCTTTCAGCGCCGCAGACGGCAGCCACGGCGTCATGCCAAAGGCGTAGTTGGCATCCTTGCCCAGCGCTTTGCGGAAATCGGCGCTTTGTACGCCCACCGTGAACGAATACAGCTTCGGCGCGACCGCCAGGCTCTTGGCCTGGCGTATGAAATTGAGGATCTCGGTTTCATGCCCGGCCACCAGCACGACATCGGCGTGCTGGCTCTTGATTCGGGTCAGCAGCGAGCTGAAATCCGAGGCGTTGGTGCTGTAGCGCTCATCCAGGACGATCTCCAGGCCAGCCTGCTTCAGCAACGCCCGCGTACCATCCGCAACCGATACGTCGAAGGCGTCATCCGCATATAAGAGGGCTACGGATCGGGGAGCCGGCTTGAGCGACTTGAGCATGCTGATGGTGCTGCCGAAATAATCGCTTGCCGGCGCCAGCGTGCCGAAGATGTCATGGAAGTTGCGCGCGTAGATCTGGTCGGAGGCTCCACCGCCTTGAACCATGGACACCTTGTACTTCTCGGAAACGGCAGAGTCGGCAAGCACGAAATTACTGGCAAACGGTCCCAGCAGCAGATTGGCCTTGTCCTCGGTCAGCAGCTCCGTGTACTGGCGCACGCTAAGATTAACGTCGGATTGGTTGTCGTAGAGCTTGAGTACCAGCTTGTGCGGCCGGCCTGCGATCTTCACACCACCGTCGGCGTTGATCTTATCTATCGCGAATTGATAGGCGTCGCGGTAATAACGGCCGGTATTGGCCAGCGAGCCCGTCAACTGTACCGATGCACCAAGGACAATGTCCTCTGCCCCGGCGATCATCGGGGAGCAAGCCAGCAAGAGGATGAAAAGGCGAGACAGGAACTGCGGAAGGCTGGATGACATGATGTTTTCCCCCCGTTCAAGTTGTAGTGGCCACCCGGACGATCACCAATCTCGAAGTCGATTGCATTGCGCAACATCGGGCAAAGCAGGCTTTGCGTTGTAGTTGTACCACTAATCCAGAGTTTTATAAATGAGATTGACGATTGGGGGGTAAGCAGACCATGGGGCTCGGCGAGCGTTGGAGAGAAGAGTATGTGAAGGTGTGCTCGATAATTGATCCAAAGGTGGGGCAGAACGCCCCTCATGGAGGCGACGCCTTCGGATGTGGTAGAGGGGCAGCTCTGCTGGTAGGCTGATGCAAATAAACCCTTTCCCCGCAGCTTGTGCAGGAACAGCGCCATGAGAGCTTCGCCATGCGATCGCGCATGGAGCGATTTGTCGCTGTAGCCACCGAGGTAGCACAGCATCGCATGCTCCCCCAACAATGGAAAGATAACAACTCCATCCGCAACACATGGAATTGGAGGGAATTTCGTTATTCGCTCCCGTGCGCTGCCGTACTGGCTAAAATGGGTATCTTTTTAGATGGGGTGCAAGTGATACTATCTGATTTTTATGGATTTGCATTTTTGCGCTAGTACCAAATCAAACGCTCCCCTACAGATTCAAGATGACAGATAATCCCGTACGCGGCCGGTTCAATGCCTGGCTGCTCGCCGCACTCGATAGCTACATGCATCGGAAGTATGTCGGCATTAAATCAGACCTGTTCAAGCCGGCGCCAGCGGTCGTCGTCGAACTCGGCCCGGGGGCCGGGGCCAACCTGCGCTATCTGCCTAAAGGCACCAGGCTGATTGCGATCGAGCCGAATCAGCATATGCACCCGGTACTTCAGCGGCAGGCACAACGCTTCGGAATCGAACTGGATCTGCGCGGGCTGGCCGGGGAGCAACTTGATCTTCCCTCAGAATCGGTTGATTTTGTCTTCAGCTCTCTCGTTCTTTGCACCGTCGAAAATCCTGAACAGGTGATTGCCGAGGTCCGGCGAGTACTCAAGCCGGGCGGGCTGTTCGTCTGCGTCGAGCATGTGGCAGCTCCGGCAGGCTCTGCAAACCGGCGTTTGCAGCATTTGATCAGGCGGCCGTGGAAATGGATTTTCGAGGGATGCGACTTGTGTCGGGATACAGGTGCAACGCTGCGCTCAGCCGGTTTCTCGAAAGTTGAACTCAAGCCACTGGTATTGCCCACGGTGTTCGTTCCCATCCGGCACCAGATTACGGCGGTGTGCGTCAAGTAAACCTGCGGCTGAGGAGTGCGGGTGAGGGATGGGGCAATATAGCTTGCTTGCGTTCAGCACTTGCGCGCCCATCGGAAGCCTCCCGCGTTATGGCTTCCTCGCTTGACCAGAATCGCCGGTGTCGCGCGACGTCCCGGTCGCATTGAATATACCGGCAGAGATCAATCTTCCATGAGCAGGGTGCGTCGCCTCAGAAGGCTGAGAACCAGCACCATTCGTGGCCAGAGTAGCCCCGGAAGCCGATAGATTAGCGGACGATACAGACGAATTGGCTTGTTCATTTTAACTGTCCCCTTTCTGTCCACGCATGAGTGAGAACGTTACAGGTGCGGAACACCCTGAATGCCAAGTGCAATGAGTACGAAAGATAACCGCTGTTAGCGCGGTTTTGAAATGCTGTGTTGTATGTATTTATGCGCTCTGGTGTTACTTACTTCCATCACGGAAGTAAGTAACACATTCGGCGTCATGTCGACGCGTGGAACGGCAATACCGGTCGTTCCCGGACGGTCTGTTAGCGGTCGATATTTCTGAACGTCGCCACCAGAACGTCCCGGTACGCGGGTTGCGACGGGTCGATCTGTTCGACTGGTGTGACACCGTGCATATAGCGCCGGTCGTTGACCATTGCCACGTCGAACGGGTTGGCGAGCGTGAAGCTGTCCAGCGTGCGCAGTTCGAGGTCGTGCATGGTGGTGACACCGCTGGCGACATTTTCGCGCTTCACCATCATTATCAGCACGAAGTCGGTGCCGTCACGGTGCACGCCTTCCGGAGTGGGTTTGCCGGGCTGGCTGGGGCTGGCTTCGATGCGGAACTGGTGCAGTTCAATATGCCATTTGGCGTCGGGGACCAACGCGCCGAATACTTGCAGGCCGAATTTCAGGAAACCGGTTACGGTTTTCCCCGAAACGATTTCTTTCCAGACCGGCTCGAAGTGGCGTATCACGCCGCCATTCAGCGGGTTGTATTCGACGGTCTGGTAATGCGGCTGGTGCGGCTCAAGCCGGATTTCGCTGCTGCCGGAGGCGGCGCTCAGCGTGGCATACCGGCGCCGGCGATAACGCCCGCCATCCGCCATATGCTGGTCGAGCGGCATGTCGTTCCAGCTCGCGGCAAATTCCGGCCAGTCTCGCACCGCCTGTGGCGACAAGGCTTCGAGGCTGGCTTGTGCGAGTTCGCCCGGAACAAAAAGAAAACCTCTCTCGTTGAGTTGCGCTGACAGGGATTCCAGTTGCTGTGCGCTTGCTGGTTCAAGCTCAATCTGGGTAGACATTCTGGTAATGAAAACGGTTAGTTAACAGCGGTCATCCATAAGGGATGCCGGAGATAGTCGCCCATTGTACCCATGGGCAGGCTGGGGTTGTAGCGAATTGTTTATGAAATTTACAGATAACGCGCATTGCCATTTTTCATGCAGCTCTTCCGCTGGCTCTCTCCCTGACCCTCTGATGAAACTACTAGCCATTCGACCAAGTGGCAAAGCCGCAAAATCGCTGGTTATTCCGCATGCAGGAGAAGGGAATGGTGGAGCGACTGCACGGGAGTTTTCGAAGCAGCTCTCGGCTTTGGTATCATGCACGCCTTCCAAAAAGAATCACCGCGGTAATCCCCATGTTAAGCAAACTCAATTCCGTGCAGCGCGAAGCGGCGATGTATCTCGACGGTCCTTTGCTGGTCCTGGCCGGTGCGGGCAGCGGCAAGACGCGCGTCATTACCCACAAGATTGCCTATCTGATCGAGGAATGTGGCTATGCGGCGCGCAACATTGCCGCGATTACGTTTACCAACAAGGCGGCCAATGAGATGCGTGAGCGCGTCGGCGGCTTGCTGAAGGGCAGCAACGCCAAGGGGCTGGTGGTAAGCACCTTTCATTCGCTCGGCATGAATATCCTGCGCGCCGAGGCGACGCTGCTGGGCTACAAGCCGCAGTTTTCCATTTTCGACAGCAGCGATAGCTGGAAGATTCTCAGCGAATTGACCAACTCCGGCGACAAGCAGGAGATCCGCGACCTTCAGACGCAAATCTCCAACTGGAAATCTGCGTTTGTCGGACCGGAAAAGGCCACCCAGATCGCCGAAAATGAAGAGGCGAAAGTTCAGGCGCGCGTTTATGCGCGCTATCAGGAAACCCTGCGGGCCTATCAGGCGGTGGATTTTGACGACTTGATCCATCTGCCGGTCGTGCTGTTCAGGGATCATCCCGAAGCCTTGCGGCGGTGGCAGGAGCGCCTGCGTTATCTGCTGATCGACGAATATCAGGACACCAACGACTGCCAGTATCAATTGACCCGGTTGCTGGCGGGCAGTCGTGCAGCATTTACCGCGGTGGGGGACGACGATCAGGCGATTTATGCGTGGCGCGGTGCGAGCGTCGAGAACTTGCACAACCTGCGCAACGATTATCCGAACCTGCGCATCATCAAGCTGGAGCAGAACTACCGCTCCGCGCAGCGCATCCTCAAGGTGGCGAACCATCTGATCAACCACAACACGAAGGTGTTCGAGAAACACTTGTGGAGCGATCACGGCATCGGTGATCCGATCCGCATCTATGCCGCCCGGGATGACGAGCACGAGGCCGAAAGCGTGGTGATGCGGCTGATGGCGCACAAGTTCGAGCATCGCACCCGTTTTGCCGACTATGCGATCCTGTATCGCAGCAATTATCTGTCGCGCCCGTTTGAAGAACAGCTTCGCGCGCAGCGCGTGCCCTATACCGTCAGCGGCGGCACCTCGTTTTTCGACAAGGCCGAGATCAAGGATATTACCGCCTATTTGCGGCTGATCGCCAATCCGGACGACGATCCGGCCTTCATCCGCGCGATCACCACACCGAAGCGCGGCATCGGCAACGCTACGCTGGAAAAGCTCGGCAGTTATGCCGGCGCGCGTCAGATCAGCCTGTTCGAAGCGGCCTTCGAGGCGCACATGGAGCAGTCCTTGGCGCCGCGCCAGTACGAAGAGCTGATGCTGTTTTGCAAGTTCATCAACCGCATCGAGGAGCGCGCCGACAAGGATCCGTGCGGTGAATTGCTCGATGAACTGCTGCGCGCGATCAACTACGAAACCTGGCTGTACGATTCGCACGAATCACGGCAGGCCGAGACCAAGTGGAAAAACGTCGAAGACTTCGTCGGCTGGCTCAAGCGCAAGGCCGAAGCCGACGAGAAGTCATTGATCGCGATGGTACAGACTATTGCGCTGATCAACATGCTGGAAGGCAAGGACCAGGAGCCGGACGCAGTGTCGCTCTCCACCTTGCATGCGGCCAAGGGGCTGGAATTTCCGCATGTGTTCATCGTCGGTGCGGAGGAAGATATTCTGCCATTTCGCGACAGCGACGAAAAACAGATCGAGGAAGAACGCCGCCTGATGTATGTCGGCGTCACGCGCGCCGAACGCAGTCTGCAGATCAGTTACTGCAACCGGCGCCGTCGTGGCAAGGATTGGCAGGCTTGCGAACCCAGCCGCTTTCTGGAAGAAATGCCCGGCAGCGAATTGAATTATGCCGGCGGTCATGCCGAAGCTGCGCCAGTGGTGACCAAGGACGAGGGACTGGACAAGCTGGCGCGGCTGAAAGCGATGCTGAACAAACCGGTTTCATCCGATTGATTGCCGGTTGAAACTGTTCACGCGCTGGTTGAGGTATGGCGCATATATGACGGATTATCTAGATAGTTCAGTCTATCGACAGTGGTAGCTGTCATGGACTATGATCAAAACAGTCTAGCTAATTTCCTGCCGGTTATGACACGACGCGCGGTTTCAATAACATTGATTTGTGCTGGCATGGCGTTAAGCCCTGCGGTGCTTGCAGCTGAAGCTGAAGCTGAAGCAACGGGGCGATCCCTGATCGTCGAATCGAAACCGCTCAGTGAGTTCTGGCTGAATCCCGGTTTTTATTCATATCACTTCGAGAGAAGAAAACAACTTAACGACAGCAACTTCGGGCTCGGCGGGGAGTATCGTTTCTCGACGGTAAACTCGCTGGCAGTTGGTGTTTTCAGGAACAGCGACCGGCATTCCTCCCGTTATGTAGACTGGGTCTGGCAGCCGATTGCATTTGGTCCGGTGCGCGTCGGGGCAGCGCTGGGCGTTATTGACGGGTACCCTCGCGTGAATAAAGGCGGTTGGTTTCCGGCGGTTGTCCCGGTTGCAAGTTTCGAGCATAAACGCATTGGTGCTAACCTGATCGTGATCCCGACCTACAAGGACAAGCTGTATGGGTCGCTTTCTTTGCAGGTGAAGGTCAGGCTGTTCTAAGCGAAATCGGCTGCGGAAATCAAACCCGCTCAATAATTTGTGCCAGCGCCAAAGCTGTGCATAGTCGAGTCTCGGGTAGAACGTAATCCGCGTGATGCTGCGATGAGCCACAGGATTTCGTCGGGCGTGGCACAATCGCATCTTGCCAATCCCCGATTTCCATTCATGCTGAGTTACCGCCACGCCTTCCATGCCGGCAATCATGCCGATGTCCTGAAACATTTTATCGAGGTGCAGTTACTACGGTACCTCGCGCAAAAGGATAAACCGTTCTGGTACATCGATACCCATGCCGGAGCCGGTTGCTACGCGCTGGACACCGGCTATGCGACGCAGAATGCCGAGTATGAGAGCGGCATTGCGCGACTGTGGCAGCGCAGCGATCTGCCCGCGCCGCTGGCGGAGTATGTGGCGCTGGTCAAGCATTTCAATCCGGACGGGCAGTTGAAGATTTATCCGGGTTCACCGCTGATCGCGCTCGAGTTGTTGCGCGAGCAGGACCGGCTACGCCTGTTTGAGCTGCATCCAACCGACAGTGTGATCCTGCAGGAAAATTTTGCCGAATATGGAGCCCAGGTGTTGCTGCAGGCCGCCGATGGTTTCGGCGCGCTGAAGGCCTTGTTGCCGCCGCCTCCGCGGCGCGCGCTGGTGCTGATCGATCCGCCGTACGAAGAAAAGCAGGATTACCAACGCGTGGTGACGGCGCTGCGCGAAGGCTTGAAGCGCTTTGCCAACGGCATGTATGCGGTGTGGTATCCCTTGTTGCAGCGCGCCGAAGCGCGGCAGTTGCCGGAGCAACTCAGGCAGTTGCCGGTGCAAAGCTGGCTTGACGTGACGCTCAGTGTTCAAGCGCCGAGTGCAGATGGGTTCGGCATGCACGGGAGCGGCATGTTCATCGTCAATCCTCCTTGGGTCTTGCACGGCATGTTGCAGGAAGTGATGCCGTATCTCGTCGGTCGGCTGGGGCAGGATGACGGGGCGGCTTTTACCCTCGAGCAGCGGGGAACTTGACCCGTCTTGTTATAATCATACTTTGGCCCGATTAGGGCCAAGTCTCGTGTCTCGGTCAAAACGGGACAAATATATGAGTTATTGGAGGGTGCATGGCCGCACACACATGGAATTTTTTCCGCGCGGGCGATTTTGATCAGGTAAAACTCGAAACTGGGGCAGACTTGCTGGCATTGCCGGAACTGGACCAGAAGCTGTGGGTGGCGCTGAGCTGTCCGACCCGCGGCATCGAGTTTGATCCGCGGACGCTGGACCTGATCGACAGCGATGGCGACGGCCAGGTGCGGGCGCATGAAGTGCTGGCGGCGATCGACTGGGCGGCCGGGCTGCTCAAGAATCCAGACCTGCTGATCAATGGCTCGGATCGCCTGGCACTGACAGACATCGACGAAAGCACCGAAGAGGGCAAGCAGATTTATGCTTCCGCCTGGCACATCCTGAAAAGCCTGGGCAAATCCGCGGCTACCAAGATTTCGCTCGCGGACATGGCTGACATCGAGAAATTCATGGCCGGCCAGGAATTCAACGGCGACGGCGTGATCTGTGCCGAGCGCATTACCGACGCCGCGTTGCGCACCACCATCGAAGACATCATCAAGTGTGCCGGAGCAGCAACCGACCTGAGCGGCGCAACCGGAATCAATCAGGAGCTTGCCGACAAGTTCTTTACCAGGGCAGCTGCCTATGCCGACTGGTACGCCAAGGGCGAGGCGAACGCGGACATTCTCTTGCTGGGGGCGCAGACCTATGCGGCGGCGGCGGCATTCCATGCAGTCAAGGATAAAGCCAGCGACTATTTCACGCGCTGCCAGCTGGCGGCTTACGATGCGCGCGCAGCGGCGCCGTTGAGCCGTGCGGCCGAGGATTACCAGCGGGTTGCCGCACAAAGCCTGTCGGCACAAAGCGAGGAAATTGCAGGTTTCCCGCTGGCGCTCGTGGAGGCAGGCAAACCGCTACCGCTGCAGGTTGGGGTCAACCCGGCCTGGTTGGACCGGCTGACCGCGTTGAGGGAACAAGTCATCGTGCCCCTGCTTGGCAACAAGGACCAGCTGGACGCCGCGGAATGGGCGGTGCTGTGCGCAAGGTTTACCGCCTTCGAAGCATGGCAGGCCGAAAAGCCGGCGGACGGCGTCGAACAACTCGGCATCGACCGGATTCGCGTGATCTTGCGCACCAGGCACAAGGCGGCGATCGACGACCTGATCGCGCAGGACAAGGCCGTTGAGGCCAAGGTGAAGGCGATTCACTCGGTGGAACGGCTGCTGCGCTATAACCGCGACTTGTTCCGGTTGGTAAAGAATTTTGTGTCCTTCCACGATTTCTACACCGGCAAGGAAAAGGCGACCTTCCAGGTCGGCACGCTGTATCTCGATGGGCGCAGTTGCGAGCTGTGTTTCCGGGTCGAGGATGTGACCAAACACGCGAGCTTTGCCAGCACGAGCGGAGTCTGTCTGGTGTATTGCGATTGCGTGCGCAGCGGTGGCGCGGAAAAAATCAGCATTGCCGCAGCTTTCACGGCAGGCGACTCGGATTTTCTGGCCGTCGGCCGCAATGGCGTGTTCTACGATCGAAAAGGGCAGGACTGGAATGCCACCATCGTGCGGATCATTGAACATCCGATCAGCGTACGCCAGGCGTTCTGGTATCCCTACAAGAAATTCTCCCGAATGCTCGGCGAACAGTTCCAGAAACTCGCGGCATCCAGGGCCAGTTCGATCGACGAGAAGCTGCTCAAGGCCGCGGTTGAAAGCAGCAAGGCGCCTGCAGCTGCACCGGCACCTGCCGCGCCAGCCGCACAGCCGTTTGATGTGGGCAAGTTTGCCGGTATTTTTGCGGCAATCGGTCTGGCGATCGGCGCGATCGGCGGCTTCTTGGCCTCGCTGGTCAGCGGTATTCTTGCGCTGAAGTTCTGGCAGATACCGTTTGCCCTGATCGGGATCATGCTGCTGATTTCCGGGCCGTCCATGGCCATGGCCTGGTTCAAGCTGCGGCGGCGCCATCTCGGGCCGGTCCTGGATGCCTGCGGTTGGGCGATCAATGCGCACGTGCATATCAACATTCCGTTCGGAACTTCGCTGACAGGCGTGGCCCAACTGCCCCAGGAGGCAAACCGTTCGCTGGTCGATCCGTTTGCGCAAAAGCATCCGCTCTGGCCGTACTACGTCGTGATCGCGCTGGGGGTTTGTGCGCTGATCGGCCTGTGGTATGTCGGCTTTTTCGGGCACACCGGCCTCGATAATCCGAAATAAGACATGACATTTTCCACCGATTGTCGCCGCTGCGAGCGGCTGGCCGAGTTTCTGGATCAGGTGCGCGGCGCGCACAAAGACTATTACGCGTTGCCAGTGAGTTCATTCGGCGAACCTGGCAGCAGGTTCCTGATCGTCGGACTGGCGCCTGGCATGCACGGCGCGAACCGCACCGGTCGGCCGTTTACCGGCGATTATGCTGGAAACCTGCTATATGGTTCGCTGCACAAATTCGGTTTCGCCAGCAGCGCCGAGCCCCTGGATGCTGCCGGAAATGCGAACCCATTGTTGCAGCTGAACGGCTGCCGCATCACCAACGCGGTGCGCTGCCTGCCACCGCAAAACAAACCCGAGCCGAAAGAGATTCGCGCCTGCAACGGCTATGTCGCGGAGGAGTTGGCATTGCTGCCGCCGGGCGCGGCCGTGCTTGCGCTCGGGACGATCGCGCATCAGGCAGTCTTGATGGCGCTGCAGTTGCGCAAGAACAGCTTTGCCTTTGGCCACGGGTCGCGTCATGAATTGCCGGGAGGCCTGACGCTGTTCGATAGCTACCATTGCAGCCGCTATAATACCCAGACCAAACGCCTGACCGCCGCGATGTTCGAGGCGGTTATCGGTGACATTGCCAAACACCTTGACCACTGAAAAATTCGACCCGAAACCGATTCTGGACAGCCTGCCGTTGCTGCCGGGCGTGTATCGCTATTTCGATCGGCATGGCGAGGTGCTCTATGTCGGCAAGGCGATCCAGCTCAAGAAGCGGGTCTCGTCGTATTTCCAGAAGAGCAATATTTCGCCGCGCATCCGCCTGATGGTGTCGCATATCGCGCGCATCGAAACCACGGTGACGCGTTCCGAGGCCGAGGCGCTGCTGCTCGAAAATAACCTCATCAAGTCGTTAAAACCTCGTTATAACATCCTGTTTCGGGACGATAAGTCCTATCCGTACATCGTGCTGACCCGGGACCGCTATCCACGCCTTACCTACTATCGCGGCACGCCTAACCGGCAGGACCAGTACTTCGGGCCGTATCCCAATGCGTATGCCGCAAAGGAAACGATCCAGCTGCTGCAGAAGATATTCCGCATCCGCACCTGCGAAGATAGCGTGTTCCATAACCGCACTCGGCCGTGTTTGCTGTACCAGATTCAGCGCTGCACCGCGCCGTGCGTGCAATATCTGTCGGCCGAGGAGTATCAGGCATATATCCGCAACGCAGTGCTGCTGCTGCAGGGCAAGCATCAGGAGGTCGAGCAGGCGTTGCAGACGGCGATGGAGCAGGCAGCCGAAGCGTTGCGCTACGAGGACGCCGCGGTGCTGCGCGACCAATTGCGCGCATTGCATACCGTGCAGCAACAGCAATTCGTGGAATCTACCGGTGGTGCGACCGATGCCGACATCATTGCACTGGCGCAGCAGGACGGGCTGGTTTGCGTAAACCTGGCGATGGTGCGCGGCGGGCGCCATCTCGGTGACAAAAGCTTTTTTCCGGAACATGCCGAAGATTTGTCTGCGCATGAAATTGTGGAAGCCTTCATCGCCCAGCATTACCTGAATCGCAGCGTGCCGCCGTTGCTGATTCTGGATGTGCCATGCGAGGACGAAACCCTGGCACAGTTGCTCAGCGAACAGGCAGGGCGTGCGGTGAAAATCAGCCAGGCAGCGAGTGGCACGCGCAAAAAATGGCTGGAAATGGCACAGCGCAACGCGCAGCTGACACTGCAGCAACGAAAGGCACAGCAGTGCGGGCAGCAGTTGCGGTTGGACAAATTGCGCGAGGTGCTGGAATCGCCGGATCTGCAGCGCATCGAGTGTTTTGATATCAGCCACACCATGGGCGAAGCGACGCAGGCCTCGTGCGTGGTCTACGAAAATCTCGACATGCGGCCCGCGCAATACCGCCGCTACAACATTACCGGCATCACGGCCGGCGATGACTATGCGGCGATGCGTCAGGCCTTGACCCGTCGCTACCAGAAGCTGGCAGGGGATGGCCCCGACGCCGGCAAACGGCCCGACCTGATCCTGATTGACGGTGGACTGGGACAGCTGCACGTCGCGATGGAAGTGATGCAGGAACTGGGGCTGAACGATCTGGCGCTGGTTGGCGTGGCTAAAGGCGAGGAACGCAAGGCCGGTCTGGAGCAACTGATTTTCCCCGATGGCGGCGCACGCCGCTTGCGCAGCGACGATCCGGCGCTGCATCTGATCCAGCAAATCCGCGACGAGGCACACCGTTTCGCGATTACTGGGCACCGTGCCAAACGTGGCAAGGCGCGCATGGCATCGAGCCTGGAAGAAATCAGCGGAGTAGGGGACAAGCGCCGGCGCAGCCTGCTGACCCATTTCGGCGGCCTGCGCGAAGTCGCGCAGGCAAGCGTTGAACAGCTCTGTCAGGTCGAGGGCATCAGCAAAGCGCTTGCTGAAAAGATTTATCAGCAGCTACACTGAATATATGCCGCTTAACATCCCAAATTTGCTCACCTGGCTGAGAATTTTGCTCATCCCCGTGTTCGTGTCCGTGTTTTATCTGTCGGACGAAACACTGGATTCTCATCTCAAGAATCTCGTCGGCACGCTGGTGTTTGTGTTAGCCGCGGTCACCGACTGGCTCGACGGTTATCTCGCGCGCAAGCTGGATCAGTCATCGGCGTTTGGCGCGTTTCTCGATCCGGTGGCCGACAAACTGATGGTGGCTGCTGCGTTGATCGTCCTGGTCGAACTGGGGCGTGCGGAAGCCATCATTGCGTTCATCATCATCGGGCGCGAGATCACCATCTCGGCGCTGCGGGAATGGATGGCCAAGCTTGGCGAAAGCCGCAGTGTCGCCGTCTCCATGCTGGGCAAAGTCAAGACTGCGTTCCAGATGATTGCGATCACGCTGCTGCTGTATCACGAACGCTTGCTCGCTATCGATTGCCAGATCGTTGGTGCGATGTTGCTCTATGTTGCCGCCCTGCTGACCCTGTGGTCGATGGGCTATTACCTGATGCTGGCATCGCCGCAACTAAAAAAACATCATAACTGAATTGATTTCTCGGGCTGCGCCTGTATAATGCGCAGCCTTCGGGGTGTAGCGTAGCCTGGTAGCGCGCCTGCTTTGGGAGCAGGATGTCGGGAGTTCGAATCTCTCCACCCCGACCAGGTTCAGACAATATGTCAGATCACCCAAGAAGAGAATTGTGCCCGTAGCTCAACCGGATAGAGCACCAGCCTTCTAAGCTGGGGGTTACAGGTTCGATTCCTGTCGGGCACGCCAGTGTCTGTCAGCAAGCGGTTCAATGGTGGCTGTAGCTCAGTTGGTAGAGTCCCGGATTGTGATTCCGGTTGTCGTGGGTTCGAGTCCCATCAGCCACCCCATTTGCTTCTGCAAATTTCCAGAACCCTGTTCGTTTGATCTTTCTTCTTTTCTCCGCTCGATTCTTCTGGTCTAATCGTATGCAGCGCGGCAGCATTTTTGTAACCTGTTTCGGGTTGAATTGCGCTCAAGAAGGGGTTGCCGGCTTGGACGTAAAAATATTTTCCGATAATTATTAAAATTAGCTCCGGAGTATCCGGCTTCGCGGAAGGTCGTTCGCAAGCGGAGGAATAGGCCCGGGAAGGGGAGATGATGCGGTTCAGTATTCGCCAGGAGGTCGCATGGTTGACGCTTATTCCACTGCTCGTCATGACAGTCGGGATGGAATCATACTTCTTGCACAGCCGTTTTTCAGATATGGATCGGGAATTGCTGGCACGGGGAAAGCTGATTGCGCGCCAGTTTGCGTCGAGCAGCGAATATGGTGTGTTCTCGACCAACCGGCCGTTCTTGCGAAATATTGCCAACGGGGTACTGCAACAGACTGATGTGCGCGGCCTGGTTATTCTGAATGCAGCCGCCGAAACGCTGGTCAGTGCCGGTACATTTTCGATGCCGGCAAAAATCAGCCAGGAAGTGAATCTGACTTCCCCGGTCAATGAGAACGATGAGAGTCTGTGGATTTACCAGCCGATCATTCCGCCGCAGATTGACTTGGAAGAGTTAGGCGGCGGTAAGTCTGCCGTACAGCAGCTTGGCGCGGTCATCGTAGAAATCAGCAAGCAGCGGACCGAAGAGTACAAAGCAAAAATGCTCAGGCTTTCCGTGCTTGCGACAGCGCTGTTCCTGCTGGTATCGTTTTTTTTGATCTATCTCGCCAGCCGCAGCATTACGCATCCGATTCGCAGGTTGAGCGAAGCCGTGAAAGCAATTGGCGAGGGGAAACTCGAAACCCGCGTTGCGCTGCAGACGCGCGTTGATGAGCTGGATACCCTAGCGCGGGGGCTGGATGAGATGACCGCGCAATTGCAGCAGGAACATGTGGTACTGCAGCAGCGCATCGACGAAGCGACCCAGGCGCTGCGCGCCAAGAAGGAAGAGGCGGAACGCATCAGCCACGACAAGAGTCGCTGTCTCGCCGTGGCTAGCCACGACCTGCGCCAGCCGCTGCACGCCCTCGGCTTATATGTGGCCGAATTGCAGCGCAAAGTGTCGAATGAAGAGCAGCACCGCCTGGTCAGGCAGGTCGAGAGCTCCATCGAGTCGCTTTCCACCTTGCTGAATGCGCTGCTCGATATTTCCAAGCTTGATGCCGGGGTTGTCGTCCCGCAACTGCAAAGCTGTGACGTGAATGCGATGCTGGAACGGGTGGCGACCGATTACCAGATGCTTGCCAGCATCAAGAATGTGCGTCTGGTAGTGCGGCCGTTCTCCGGCCACGTAACCAGTGATCCGCTGCTGCTGGAGCGGATTCTGATGAACCTGGTCAGTAATGCGATCCGCTACACGTATCCGAACGGTTGTGTCATGGTAGCCTGCCGCCGCCGTGGCCGGTCGTTGCGCATCGAAGTGCGCGACAACGGTGTCGGTATTTCCAAGATCGACCAGGTAAATATTTTCCGGGAATTCTTTCAGCTGATGCAGCCGCAACTTGACGCCGGCAAGGGGCTCGGGTTGGGATTGGCCATCGTGGATCGCTTGGTGAAACTGCTGGGACATCGGATTGAATTGCGCTCCACGCCCGGCAGCGGATCGGTATTCGCAGTGGAGGTGCCGTTCGCGGTCAACGCCGGGACCAGGCTTGCATTGCCGGGAGGCGTGCCGACGCATCAGGCTGCATATGACACGGAAATTGAGAAATCACATCTGACCGGAAAAAAATTGCTGGTGGTCGATGATGACAAGCTGGTGCTATCCAGTACGGCAGGCATCCTGGCGTCGTGGGGTTGTGAGGTGAGCACTGCAGTATCATTGGCGCAGGTAAAGCAGTTACTGCAGGGCGGCGAAAGCTGGGATTTGATCATCAGCGACTACCAGTTGGGTAACGACGCCAGTGGCATCGACGTGATTTCCCAGGTGCGCGAGCATTCCGGCAAGCTGATTCCCGGCATTTTGATCAGCGGCGACACCAGTCAGACGGTATTGAAATTGGCCAGTGTCAGCGGCCATCATTTGCTGCACAAGCCGGTCCGGCCAGCCAAGCTCCGATCGCTGGTCGTATATTTACTGGAAGGTGCCGAAGAAAATGCGGAAGCCGAGGCCAGGTGAATGTCTCTGGCGCAAATGCGATCTGTCGCTGCGCACGACACGCAGCCTGGCAAAAAAGATGTCCTGAATTGCTGGTGACCACTGAAAAAAATGGCATTTTTTTCAAGGTGGTTATAAATCGGCATATTGTTTAATTCTGATCCTGCGTGTAGATTCGCTCTCGATATTCTTGCACCATTGATTTCAGCTTGAATCAATGCGGTCATGCAACCCAACCGGTTGCATGAAGTTTACTCATCTGCTGTGACCTTTAAGGGAGAAGTGTCATGGTTTACGATGGTCGCTATTCGTTCGCGGAATGGCTCTGCGCCTGGACTGGCCGCGCACTGGCGCTGCTGCTTCTGATTATTGCCATCTCTCTGGCTGGCAACGCGCTGGCCGCAGGGCCGACAGTCGCGGCACCGCCGGTGCCGTCTGGCGTGACGCTATCTCCTACCGCGCCGCGCGTTCCTGCAACCACAGTACCGACCGCCTCGGATCCAAACATCGTTTCGGTTTCACCTGCCTCACTTGTGCAGGGACAGTCATATACATTGTTTTTGAGCGGGCGTAACTTCAATAGCCGGATGCAGGTCGGCTTCGGCCCCGATATTCAACTCGCCGGCCCGTTGACGGTGATGGGCGCCGCCAGCGCCAGCGTTGCGGTGCAGGTATTGCCGGGCGCAGCCCTTGGCGCACGCCAGGTGATAATCAGTTACGGCAATATTACCCGAAATGGTCCCGCGACCATTTTCGTGATCGCGGCCCCCCAAACGCCAGTAGGCGTGATGGGGACAACGGCCCCCGGTGCTGCTGCGCCGCCCCAACCAGCGCCGCCAGCCGGTGTCCCGCTTTCACCGATGGTGCCTGCCGGGCAGCCCGCGGTCACCAGTGTGTTCCCGAATCAGTGGACGCCCGGCAACGGCTACAGTATCTCGGTGAACGGCAAGGGGTTCGTGTCGGGTATGGAAATCGGCCTTGGCAGCGGAGTACAAGCCAAGGGGAAAGTGAAAGTACTGACCCCTACATTGGCGCAGCTCGAGGTGGAAGTGGCCGGCAACGCCGCGCCGGGCCAGCGCCAAGTCCAGGTTCGCGTTGATTCGCAGCGGCCATGGATCGCGACTCCGGCAGTCGCCTGGGTGATTCCGCTGGTGCAAGCAGCGACTGCCCGGATGCCGGCGCCGAAACTGACTCCGCTCAAGGTTTCCCTCCAGTCCTTCAAGAAAGGCGTCATCAAGCTCGAACAGCCCACGATGATTGGCAAGATGGAAGGGCAGGCGGGCACCGTGCCGGTGCTGCGCGATGACGTGGTATTCAAGTGGAAGGAGCAGAATCCGGGCACCGCCGACTTTTTCGAGCTGCGCATTCTGACCACGGGCGGCAATGTGCTCATTCGCAAGCGGATCGAAGGGGCGCAGCTGCGCCTGCTCGGTCGGAGCAGCGGAACCACGGTCGCACCGCCGACTTTCTATCAGCCCGAACCGGCGTTCCTCGACACTTTGCTGCATGCCAAAACACAGGGTAGCGTTTCGGCCGCCCAGGCAGCACCGAAGACTGCATCGGCACAGACCAAGGCCTATGTTCCCGGCGGCTCGCAGGGGGGAAGCCAGCCATCCTGGCCGGAGGGCACTGACCTGTTGTGGGAGGTGGCCGGTTACCGGGTATATCAGAGCAACGGCATCGCCAAAATGGCACAGGCCGATGCGCCGCTGATGCTGGCCGCGGCGGAACAGGCCAAGCAGGGCGTATCCGATGTCAGTGCGGAAACAGCATTGCTCAAGACCGAGACCGAAGAGGTCGAAGTGGAGATCTCCGAGCGCTGGCCGCTGCAGCGGCCGGGGAGCATAAACGGCTTTGGCGCTTGCCCGCTCGACGGAAAAAAATCCACCCTCATGGTGGAAAACATGGACAGCGGCAAGGGTGAGACCGGCAAGGCCGGCGTCAATCATCCGTTCGAGCGTTGGATTATCTCGGGGACCATTGACCTGTCCAAGTCGCCTTATGCCTCCAAGCCTGCCGAGTACCAGGACCCGAACGCCAAGTCGGGACCGTCTTCCGGCAGTACCGGCCCCGGTGGGCAACCCTATATCGACACCGGCATCGCCACTAACGTGCTCGAGCATCGTTTTGACAACCTGTTCGTGGACTGGGGCGACGGTACCGTGGAGCCGCTGCACCTTCAGGCGAGCGGATCGGCGTTCAATCAGGGGGCCGAGAAGATGGCGATGCCGGACGCCCAAGCCTACCAGCAGTCTTCCGGGGTGCTTGGCCGGCCGGCGGGAGCTCCGGATTTCTACACCCACCGCTATCAAGAGACTGGTTCTTTTTCCATCCGGGTTTACCAACTGGCCGAGAAGGATGTGCAGCAAGTCAATCCGGGTGAACTCACCGAGGCGTGGGATGGCCACGGTGGAAATACCTATTTCACTTTGCGCGGACGCGGCAGTGCGACGGGCGGGGCGGGCAAGGAAATCGCGGGCCGTGCTTATCAGCTTTATTGCCATAACGTGAATATCGAGCCGATCATGGATCCGGAGGCCAACGGTCCGCTCCAGCTGCAGTCGGTGGCGATCACCGGGTTCGGTGCCAAACAGCACGGACCTGTAAAGCAGCCGGCCAAAAACTCTGCAAAAAAGATGTCGGCGGTGCCGCCCGCTTTCCGGCCTGATTTCCTGATCAGGGTCAGCACGGCGGCAAAAGCGGGGCCGAAAACACAGGCAGTCACGACCGCAGATCAAGGGGCGGATGCCACTTGCAGCGCCTGCAACAAGGCCTTCACCGCCCGGGCGATCCTGAAATACGTGGGCACGGGGAACATCGAGGCCATCTGGAAAGTAAAAACTAGGGGCAAGGACGGGGTGCAAAGTTTTCCGGATACCGGTGCCGGACACGTTCTGGCTTCGCCATCGCGTACCGGCGATCCGGCCAAATGGGGCGAGGCGGCAGCCGGTTCGTTTGATCTGACCTCGCCGTTCCTGCCGGTCGACCCGGCTGATGTGTACGAAGTGACCGTGGAGGTCTGGGTCAAGCCCGATCCACCCAAGGCGCTCTCGGGCAGAACGTTGGGCAGCGTTGCACGCGGCACGAGTAGTGTGGCAGACCGTGCCGCACTCGATGCTGCACTGGCGGGTAGAGACAAGCCGTTGAAAATCGGGGTCCTCCGTCCGTATTCGGAAGGCAGCCAGGCGGCACCGCCCGTACTTTACCTGAACACAAAAGCGCTGCCATCCGCATCCGGCGTCGCGGGTGAGCTGGCGCGGGGCGGATTGTTAACGGCCGGGGCAATCCGGACAGCGGGGATCAAACTCGGCCCGCCGTTCTTCGTCCAGTCACCGTCCAAAAAGTACAAGGTGGTATCCAGCGATGCCAGTAAACCGTGTGAATTTTATTTCGCGGGACAGGATGGCGATCGCTTTCCGATCTACCTGGACCAGGACAAGCTGCAGCAGACCGGCGGCGGTGTCTACACGGGGTCGGGCACGCTGGGCATGAAACTCACCACCGGCAGCGCAGCGTCGGATTTGCCGGTACCGGTCAATTTCCAGAGCTGGCAGGTGGACGGACAGGGCAATGTCGCCGCGGGCACCAAGCTCAGCGCGTCGCCCGCTCAGGCGATTTCGCCGCGCGGCCTGACCGGTTCGCTGTCCAAGCTGGATGGGGTTGCCGGCCAGAAGATGGGCGCGACGCTCGAGGTAAAAGTCGCGGACAGCTTCCTGCGCAAGGCCGGTACGACTGAACCGCCCGGCTGGCTCGCCTCAGGCGGGCTGCGCCAAAGCGGCGACTGGCTTCAGGACAAGCCGCTTTCGCTAGGCGGCGAGACGGCCTTGGGCTGGAGCGGCTTCTATATTGAGTCCGACAGCGTGGTACTCGATCTGAGCCACAGCCAGGGGCAGGCACCGGCGGACATTTGCCAGGATGTCGGCGGCACGGACTGGACCGGCGTTCATCTCGGCAGCGCCAAAATCAGGCTCAATACAGCCGACCTGGTGACGGTCAAGGTCCCGACCGATGGATGGGGAGTGACGGACTGGATTTGCGGCAAGCTCGACGTGACCAACAATCCGCAATTGCTCAATCTGGCCGTGGGGAAGGGCAAAGTCAGCTTCAAGAGCGTCAGCCTGACCGCCGAAAAGCAGGGCGGTTTCACTGCGAACTATGACATGGATGTGCAGGTGCCCTTTCTTGATGCCAGTCTGAGCGGCAAGGTCACCTTGCAGTCCAGCGGCAAGGAAGGCAAGGAGGGAGCATTCGAGTTCGTTGGTCTCAAGCCGGATGCCGATGTGGACCGCGACTTCGGCCCGGTTCACCTGCATGTTCCGAAGGACAGCTTCCGCTTTGGTCAGGATCCCGCGGGCTATCGGGTGATTGCCAACCCCGAAATGAGTTTCAAGGCTGAGGGCAAGCCGTTCACGGCGGCTGCGGTGACGGTTCCGGATATGCGCTTCGGGATGAATGGGCGTACCTTCTTTGATGCGAGCGGTGCAACGAGCCGGACCATCCCGCTGGGCGGCATCGGCCAGCTCGGCAAGACCAGCATCGATCTGACCTCGGTGAAGTTCACTGGCGGAGCGAGCGGCGATGACCGGCTCGTCGCGGCGTTCAACGGTCAGCTGCGGCTGTCCCAGGCGCTGCCGGCAGCGGACGTGCAGGCCAACTACAAGATCAGCGGCGACAGTTATACCGGTACAGGCCCCTATACCGGTCCATTCAAGGTGCAGGTCGCTTTCCCGGCGGGACAGCCCAGCATCGACGCTGCCATCAGTCCGACCTATGCACCAAGCTCCAATCCAGGCACGCGTTATTTCGGCAGCGTCGACCTCGGCATGTTCGGTGGCCCGCCGGTCAAGGCGGAATTCCTGCTGGGTTTCCAGGGGAGCACCGACTACTGGCTTACGCGCGCGACAATTCCCTTGGGCAGCAGTGGTGTGTCGTTGTATCCACCATACCTCTACCTCTACCAGATTCGCGGCGGCCTGGGTTACCACATGGCGCTGGATTCCTTCAAGAATCCGGCCTCGATCGAGAGCGCACAACCGGATACGAGCGCGAGTGTGCTGTTCATGGCCGGGCTGCGGGTGGGCTCGGCCGATCAGTTCGCTTACACCGTGGACGGCGACCTGACGGTTTCACCCAGCAGCGGCGCACGCATGGATTTTCATGCGTGGCTGCTCAAGTCTCAGCAGACCGGTACCGGGGATTTTTCCGGTTACTTCCAGTACGCCGGCGGCAATTTTGACGGACGGTTGTGGGGGCATCTCGGCTACCTCAATGATGCCATTTACTTCGACATGGGCAGCAGCGAGAACAACGCCGCGGTGGACATGCATTTCGGCGGCGGCTGGTATATCAACGCAGGCAAGATTGCCGGACCGCGCATCAAGGCGCACATGCTCGTCGCTGATGCCGATTCCTACCTGATGCTGTCCGATGCGGGCCTGATGACGGGAGGATCGCAACAAATTCACTTGGGTGTGGGGGCGTCGTCGGTCGCATCGGCTTATGTCGACGGCTACATGGACATGGGGCTCCAGATTACCCCGCAGCCCCATGTGGCGGGTGATTTTGCCGCCGGTGCCGAGGCCGGCGTGTGCGTGGTCGGCGCGTGCGAATCGATGGGCGTAACGGCGGCCGTGCATGCCGAAGCCTTGCCGGTGAACGTCCGGGCGCATGCGACGGTGGAGTTCCCGTGGCCGCTGCCGGACGTGAGCTTCGACGTGCATCTGTAACCGAATGAGAAAAGGAACGAGCATGGTGAATCGGCGAGTATGGGCGTGGGTGTTGGCAGTGACGGCATTGTGCGTGCTGCGGACCGCCGCCGCAGTCAGTCTCAAGGAGGCCACCGGCGCGCTATTTGCCGCCTCAGATGGCAAAGGGCAGGTGCAGTTGCTCTGGTTCCCGCCGGCGGGGCGCTGGCCTGCGGGTGGCTGGCGTGTGGTGGATACCGCCGGGAAAGTGCTGGCAGAACGAATTACGCCGGGTGAAACCGAGGTGCTGGCGGCACTGTCCGCCAAGGATGCCGAGGACGTGCGCAAGCTCCGCGAGATTCTGGCCAAGGCGGTGCAGCCGGCAGACACGCAGCTCATCTACGGTTTTCTTGGCGCGCGCGCCTTGTCAGACTGGAATTACGCCCGCGCTCTGGGTCTGGCGCGAGCTTTCAAGGTGCCGGCTGGCCGGCGCAGCTATGTGGTGGAGGGGCTTGAAGGCGGCAAGCCGAGCGGCGTGAAATTGACCAGCCAGGCGGTGGACAGCGCCGTGCCGACTCCGCTGGCACCCGCGCCGCGTGACCTCAGGGCGGAGCCAGCCCCCGGCGGGGTGGCGTTGTTCTGGACGCCCGTGCCGGCAGACCGGCAGCTGCCGGTAATTGCCTATCAGGCCGAACGGGATGGCAAGACCGTGATGGACGCGCCAGTGGTTCGCGGCGTCCGCTGGGACGCGAGGTCGCCGGCGCTGCTGGACCGCAATGCGCCGCTGGAAACCGAGCTTACCTATAATGCCTTTGCGGTTGACCTGTTCGGCCGGCGCGGCGTTCCGGCCACGGTAAAGGTGTTCGCGGCGGACCTCAAGGCACTGGAGCCACCGCTGGATTTTGCCGCCAAGGCAGGCAGCGGCGAGGTGGCATTGCAGTGGAAACGCAATGCCAATCCGCATACCACCGGTTACGTCCTGGAACGCGCTTTCCTGACTGATGGTCCTTATGAGACCATTACTCCACGGGGCCTCGGCGCCAACATCGAACAATACGCGGATCAGGGATTGCGCGGTGGCACCGTTTACCATTACCGCATCCGCGCGATGAATACCCGCGGTGATCTCGGCGTGCCGTCGCGAGTTGCGGTGGCGCAACCCTCCGGCGCCCAGCCACCGGGTGTCGCCGGGCTCAAGGCCGAGGTTGGCCGCAGCCGAATACATCTGACTTGGCAACCGCTGGACGTGCCACTCGCGGGATACTTCGTGGAACGTGCCGCACAGGGAACAGAGGTCTGGACTCGTCTTCATCCGAGAGTGCGCCCGGAAACCTTCTATGACGACTATTTCGGCCAGGAACGCGGCGGCGGCTTCAGCTACCGGATTGTTGCAGTCGGCTTTGACAACCAGGAGAGCAGGCCAGGCAATGTCGCCGAGGTCGTCCTGCCCGACACCCAGCCGCCTCCGGCGCCGCGCATTATGGGTTTCTCCGGCGCAAACTGCAAGGTGACGCTGCAGTTCGCGCCGACCGGAGAGGGAACCGCGGTGCGACAGTTTCTGGTCGTGCGCGCGGCGGCACCGGATGATCCCGGTGTGGTGATCGGCGATCCGCTCCCAGGCGACGCGCGCAGCTTTGAGGATGATTTCGTGGATGCCGGGCAGACGCTGCTGTATCAGGTGGTGGCGGTGGACGGCAATGGCAATCGCAGCAATCCAAGCGAAGCAGTGGCGGTCCGCGTTGGCGCCCGGGAAATTGCGCCGGCTGCCAAACCGGAAGTGGCATTCAGCCGCGAACCGTTTCCGCACGCGGTCATCCGCTTCACCGCGGCACCGGACGAGTTGGGGACGGTGATCCAATACCGCGCCGGCGAACAAGGTCCATGGACGGTGCTGGCCGGACCAATCACCGGCAGCGGTGAGGCGACCCAAGCCAACGTGCCCGCCGGTACGGTGAGATACCGTGCGGTTTGCCAGTCGTCTACCGGCATGCAAGGCAAGCCGTCGGAGGAAACAGCATTGGTGCGGTAAGTCTTCCGCAGCGCATGCAGACTTATGAATTCAAAATAGCGAGAAAGAAAATATGGGACATCGCAAC
>DASSQR010000077.1:0-46684 GCA_035702405.1 Gallionella sp.
GGCGACCTGACCACCAGCGGTGCGTTGACCATCACCGACACTGACGCAGGCCAGTCGAGCTTCCAGGTCCAAACCGGCACTGCCGGCGCCTACGGCACCTTCACGCTCGATGCTACCGGCAACTGGACCTATACTGCCAACAACGCGCAAACTGCGATCCAGTCGCTCGGCGCCGGCCAGACCCTGACCGAAACTTTCAACGCTGTGGCCGCAGACGGCACCATCAAGCCCGTGACCATCACCATTACCGGTACCAATGACGTGCCGGTATTCGGCGGCAACTCTGCCGGATCGGTGACCGAAGACGTCAATGTGGATGCAGCAGGCAACCTGATCACCAGCGGCGCGCTGACCATCTCCGACGCTGATGCCGGCCAATCCAGCTTCCAGGCGCAAACCGGCACTGCCGGTGCCTATGGCACCTTCACGCTCGATGCCACCGGCAACTGGACCTACACTGCCAACAATGCACAAACCGCGATCCAGTCGCTCGGCGCCGGCCAGACCCTGACCGAAACTTTCAACGCCGTGGCCGCGGATGGCACAACCAAGGTCGTTACGATCACCATCAATGGCACCAATGACGTACCGGTAGCACAGGCTGCGGCAATCACGGTTGTTGAAGACACCGTGGCGACGGGCGCGGTAACCGCGACGGATGTTGATGCCAATGCAGTGCTGACCTATGCGCTCAACGGCGCGGCGCCGGCCGGCCTGACCTTCAATGCCGATGGCAGCTATAGCTTTGATGCCAGCATAGCGGCATACCAGTATTTGAATGTTGGCCAAAGCGTAACACTGGACGTGCCGTTTACCGTCACCGATGATCAAGGGGCAACGTCCATTGCCAGCCTGGCGATCACCGTCACCGGCACCAATGATGCGCCGGTGGTCGGGGTGAACACCACGCCGGTTGTGGTTTCCGAGACCGGTCTGCCGAATGGACTCCCGCTCCCCGGCGTGACCAGCGCAACGACAGCCACAGGCCAGCTTACTATCACCGATCCGGACAACACCACGTTCGATATCACTCTGACCGCACCGGCAACTCCGTTGACCTCCGGCGGCCAGGCAGTGGTCTGGAGCGGCGGCGCCAATGGCACCCCGCTGGTCGGTTCCCTCGCCAATGGCACCGAAATTATTCGCGTTACGGTGAATAACACCGGCGCTTACACCGTTCAGTTGTCCGGTCCGGTTGACCACGGCGGTCAGGCCGCAATGAATCTGGATTTCGGTGTGTCGGTCTCGGATGGCATTGCAGCGGCTCCCGGCAGCTTTACCGTAAGCATCCTCGACGGCAGCCCTGTTGCCGGCAACATGACCCAGGGAATCATCGAGACGCAAGGCGCCGCAGGTCCGATCAACCTGATGATCGTCATCGACAAATCTGCGAGCATGGCAGCGTCTTCCGGGATCCAGAAGGTAGGTGCAAACGGCCAGCCGGTAGTCGACGCCGCGGGCAATCCGGTCTACATGACCCGGTTTGAGGCCGCCGAAGCTGCCGCTGTCAAGCTGATCAACGACTATGTGGCCCAATATGGCGCCAATAATGTCAAGGTCAACCTGATGGACTTCAGCTCCGGTTCGCAAAAGTATCTTATGGGCTACTGGATGACTCCGGCCGACGCGCTCGCCAAGTTGAACACCTTCGCCGGCATCACGCCGAACGGCGGAACCAATTACGATACAGCGTTGGCCGACGCGATGGCCGCGTTCGATGCCACCATCCCGTTCGCGCCACAAGGGGTCAAGTTCGATCCCGCGACCACACCCAATGTGAAGAATGTCATATATTTCATGTCGGACGGTCTGCCGACTAACGGCAGCGGTGACACCAATACTCTGACGGGCTTTAATGTTACCGGCAACACCAACTCCGACGTGGCCGTGACACCGCTGGTTCCGGATGCCGGCATCCAGGCTGGCGGCGAACTGACTGCCTGGACCAACTTCCTGACCGCAAACAAGATCAATGCATATGCGCTTGGCATGGGCGCAACGACCGCTGGCGGATACAACCCGAGCAATCTTGACCCGGTACCGTATCTCAACCCGATTGCATATGACGCAAGCGCAACAACGGCGGTCGATACCAACGGCATGGTTATCACGAACCTGAACCAGATTCCGATGGTAGCGGCACCGGCGCCGGTCAACGGCAACATCCTGACGGCGAACTCGATCTACGCTCATGGTGGTTTCGGCGCGGATGGCGGCGCCTTCACGTCGTTTACAGTCGATGGCGTCGGCTACGATGTCCAGGGCGTTGTAACCGGGACCAGTGCAGGCACGTTTGATGCAGCAACCGGCACATGGACGATCAACACCGTTACGGGTGGCCACCTGGTGATGCACATGGCCACTGGCGATTACACCTATACACCGTCGGTAACGATGAACACCACCGTAGTCGAGGATATCGCCTTTACCCTCACCGACCGCGACGGGAATACTGCGAACGGCACCTACCGACTGAACGTGTCGTATGACGGCGTGATGAATGGTACTGCCGGCAACGACGTAATGATCGGTTCAGTTGGCAACGACACCATCATCGGTGGCGACGGTAACGACGTCATCATCGGTGGCCAGGGCAACGATACGCTGACGGGCGGGCTCGGTGCCGATGTGTTCAAGTGGGGCGTAAGCGACCATGGCGCAGCTGGCACGCCAAATGTCGATAAGATCACCGACTTCGATGTGACAGCCACCACCGGCGACAAGCTCGATTTGCGTGACCTGCTCCAGGGTGAAAGCGCTACCGCCGCATCCGGTACTGCTGGCAGCCTTGACGGCTATCTGCACTTTGAGACGGTCGCCAACGCTGGTGGTGGTACCGATACGATCGTGCATGTCAGCAGCACCGGTGGTTTTGCCGGCGGTTATGCTGCCGCAGCCGAAAACCAGACGATCGTGCTGCAGAACGTTGATCTGGTCACCGGCTTCACGTCCGATCACCAAATTGCGCAGGACATGCTAACCAAGGGCAAACTGGTCACCGATTAACCCACCCGCTGTTGCATTGATAACCCCCATCCTTCGCAAGAAGGGTGGGGGTTTTTTCTTGCTGGACCCTGCCGACGCTTGCCCGGATTCATCAAATTTAGCCGACCCCAGGGAACCAATAAACAAAAGATTTACCGTATTTCGTTTGTCTAGCGTCAGCCTGCGAACATCGGCAAGGGTGTGACGCCAAATGATCAGCGTGTATTTCCCTTCTATTGCGCCGAGCTCAGCACTCCACTTGCTTTCGGCCCCAGCGCCGGACGTTCATCCGCGCCCCAGCCGCCACCTAGGGCCTGAATCAATGCAACGTTTGCGGTGAGCCGCTGACCGGCGATGATCAATGCCGCGTTGTGGGCGGTATATGAATTGACCTGCACGGTAATCACGTTCAAAGCAGTGGCGACGCCCGCCTGGTATTGGTTGGTGATTACGCGCAGCGATTCATCGGCCGCCGCTACCGCCTGGTCCTGCAGTGCTGCCTCTTCCGCGAGTGCGGACAAGGCAGCAAGCTGATCCTCAACCTGCTCGATCGCCTGCAGGGAGAGCTGCCGATACTGCGCCACCGCTTGCTGGTGTGCGGCGCTGCTTTGCGCAACTTGGGCGTTGCGCAGGCCGCCGTCGAAAATCGTTTCAGCCAGCGCAGCGCCAAACGACCAGAATGAGTTGGAAGCAGAAATCAGATTGGCAAATGTCGAATTGTTGCGCCACCCCCGCTGGCCCGTCAGCGTCAGCGCAGGAAAATAGCCCGATTTCGCGACACCGATCTGTGCATTGGCCGCGGCCACCTGGCGTTCGGCCGCAGCGAGGTCTGGGCGTCGCAGCAGCAGCTTGGCAGGTACCCCTGCCGGAATGGCGCGCGGCTGGGACAAGCCGGGCATGGCCACCAGGCTGAAGGTTGACGGTGCCTCGCCCACCAGCACCGCGATCGCGTGCTCGAACTGCGGGCGCTGCACCTTGAAAGCGGCGAGCTGTACGCGGGCATTGGCCAGTTGCGACTGCGCCTGCGCGACATCGGCCAAGGTGGCAACTCCGGCAGCATAACGGTTCCGCGTAAGCTGCAGGAATTTCTCGTATGCCGTTACAGTGTTGCCCGCCAGCACGATCTGGCTGTCGATCTGGCGCAGCTGAAAATAATCCTGTGCCAAGGTTGTTTGCAGACTGAGCTGGGCCGCGAGCAGCGTGTCACGGCTCGCCTCGGCGCTGGCTTCCTGGGATTCTACCTGGCGGCGCACCTTGCCCCATAGATCGATCGCCCAGCTCGCGCTGAATCCGGCAGATCTCTCCGTACCCGTAACGGTTCCCGTGGTGCCGGTCGCAGTTCCCGAGCCCGCCGACGACCGGGTGGACGACACCGACGCGGCCACAGCCGGGAATTCCGCCGCACGCGCCGACTCGACCAGTGCGAGGGATTGCCGGTAGGCATAGTACGAAGCGCGCATGCTCTGGTTTGCCGCAACCACGCGCGGCTCAAGTGCATTTAGCGTTTCATCGCCAAAGATGGTCCACCACGCGCCTTCCGCCGGCACCGCGAGCGGCGCTGCCCGGATCCAGCCCTGATCCTCCTTGAACCGGGGCGGCGACTGCACCGCTGGCCGCTCATAGTCCGGCCCCGCGGCGCATGCAGAGAGCAGCAGCGCGAACAGTACTGCTGACAGTCGCCTGGTTATGGCTTCGATCGTACTCATGGATACTCCCTGTGCGGGCTAACGAGCTGAGCGGTAAGCTGCCCGTCGCCACCACGGTACTGGTGCCAGCGTCGCCGGATCCAGTGGCGCAGCCGGTCGAGTTGCAGATATATCACCGGGGTGCTGTACAGCGTGAGCAGCTGGCTGACGATCAACCCGCCGGCGATAGATATGCCTAGCGGCTGGCGCAACTCGGCGCCATTGCCGCTGATGATCGCTAGCGGCAACGCAGTGAACAGGGCCGCGAGTGTGGTCATCAGGATCGGCCGCAGGCGCAGCAAACATGCCTGATGAATCGCTTCGCGCGGGCTTGCATTCTGTTCGCGCTCGATCTGCAGCGCGAAGTCTACCATCAGAATCGCATTCTTCTTGACGATGCCGATCAACAGGAATACCCCGATCAGCGCAATGATGGAAAAGTCGGTCCGGAACAACATTAGCGCGAGCACCGCGCCGACACCCGCCGAGGGCAGGGTCGAGAGGATCGTGAGCGGATGCATGGTGCTCTCGTACAGCATGCCTAGCACGATGTAGATCACCAGGATCGCGGTCAGAATGAAGAGCGGCTGGTTGGCGATTGTTTCCTGGAACAGCTTCGCTGTGCCCTGAAAGCCGCCCTGCACGGTACCCGGCAGGCCGATCTGCGCCATCGCAGTGGCAATAGCGCGCTGAGCCTGGCCAAGCGAGGCCCCCGGCGTGAGGTTAAAAGAGATCGTCGTTGCCGCGAACAACCCCTGATGGTTGACCGCGAGCGGCGTGGTCCCTTCACCATAGTGGACAAGCGCCGCGAGCGGCACGCGCTGGCCGGCAGCGCTGATCAGGTAGATGTCATTGAGCGAATCAGTGCGTTGCAGGTATTTCGGGTCGGCTTCCATGACCACGCGGTACTGGTTGAGCGGTGCATAGATGGTCGAGACCAGCCGCTGGCCGAACGCATCGTTGAGCGTCTGGTCGATCGTGTTGACCGAGATACCGTACCGCGCCGCCGCAGCGCGGTCGATCGTCAACTCGACCTGCAGGCCCTTGCTTTGCTGGTCGGTATTGACGTCGGTGAGGATGGGAATGCGGTTGAAGGCCGCGAGTACGCGGGGTGCCCAGGTGCGCAGTTCGTTCAGGTCGCCGCTTTGCAGCGTGTACTGATACAGCGCGGGTGAAGGCCGCCCGCCTGCGCGAATATCCTGCACCGGCGCGAGGAACACCTGCGCCCCGGGAATGACGCCAAGTTTTTTCCGCAGCCGCTGCATCATCGTTGGGGCATCCACTCGCTGATCACTGGGCTTGAGGCTTAGAAAGATGAATCCTGCATTGGTGCCGCCACCGCCGCCCGTGAATGCGATCACGTTAGCAACTGCCGGGTCGGCCCGCACGATCTCCACGATGCGCGTGAGTTTCTGCGACATTGCCTGGAAAGAGATCGCCTGGTCCGCCTGGATATTGCCGATTACCAGTCCGGTATCCTGAGTCGGAAAGAATCCCTTCGGTACGATCTGGTAGAGGTAGACGTTCAGCATGATGGTGCCGAAAAACACAACCAGCATCAGGCGGTGATGATTGAGCGCCAACGTGAGGCTGCGATCATAACTGCGCAACAGCGCCGCATAGGCACGCTCACCCCAGACCGCCAAGCGTCCACGCGTCCCCGCGGCATGCACCCGGAGCAGACGCGAGGCGAGCATCGGGGTGACTGTGAGCGAGACCAGCAGCGAGATGAGGATGGAGATCGACAGCGTCGCGGCAAATTCGCGAAACAGGCGGCCGATGACGCCGCCCATCATCAGCACCGGCAGGAATACTGCTGTCAGCGACAGGCTCATCGACAGCACCGTGAAACCGACTTCGCGTGCGCCCAGCAGTGCGGCCTGTACTGGCTGCATGCCACCCTCGACGTGGCGCATGATGTTCTCGAGCACCACGACGGCATCGTCCACCACGAACCCGGTCGCGACGATCAACGCCATCAGCGACAGGTTGTCGAGGCTGTAGTCCAGGAGGTACATTGCGGCAAACGTGCCGATCAGCGAAATGGGCACCGCGATCGCGGGAATCAGCGTGGCACGCCAATCGCGCAAAAACACGAAGACCACCAGTGCCACCAGAATCACGGCGAATATCAGCGTGGCTTCGGAGTCGCGCAGCGACGAGCGGATGGTCACGGTCCGGTCCGAGATGAAATGCACTTCTACGGCTGGCGGCATCGAGGCTTCAAATTCAGGCAGCGCGGCCTTGATCGATTCGACTGCGTCGATGATGTTCGCACCCGGCTGGCGGAAGATGATCAGCTGGATCGACGGCTCGCCGTTGGCAAGGCCCATGTTGCGCATGTTCTGGATGTCCACGCTGACATGCGCAACCTGATTGAGCCGCACGGGTGCGCCGTTGCGATAGGCGATAGTCAGCGCGCCGTATTGCTCGGGCAGCGTGAGCTGGTCGTTGGCCTGAATTTGCCAGCGATGCTGCGCGTCCTCGACCGCGCCCTTCGGCGCGTTGACGTTGCCGGTAGCGATCGCCTGGCGAATCTGTTCGAGGCCCAAGCCCATGTTGTTGACTTGTCCCAGGTCCAGATCCACGCGCACCGACGGCAGTGCGCCGCCGCCGACATTCACGAGACCGATGCCGGGCAGCTGGGAAATCTTCTGCGCAAGAATCGTCGAGGCGGCGTCGTACAACTGGCTGCGCGAGAGGCTTTTCGAGGTCAGCGACAGAATCATGATCGGCGCATCGGCCGGATTGACCTTGCGGTAGGTCGGATTTCCGGTCATGCCGGTCGGCAGCAAGGGCAGCGCCGCATTGATCGCGGCTTGAACCTCGCGCGCCGCATCGTTGATGTTTTTTGAGAGGTCAAACTGCAGGGTGACATACGTCGAGCCCAGCGAGCTCTGCGAAGTCATCTCCGAAATCCCGGCGATGCGGCCCAGCGCACGCTCCAGCGGCGTCGCCACGGTCGCGGCCATCACGTCGGGGCTCGCGCCGGGCAACGCGGCATAAACGTTGATCGTCGGGAAGTCCACCTGCGGCAGCGGCGAAACCGGCAGCAACCGGAACGCAATTGCGCCCAGCAGCACCACTGCCGCAGCCAGCAGCGTGGTGCCAATCGGCCGGCGAATGAAGATGGCAGAGAAATTCATGCCGCGGCCCCCGATTTGCCTGCCGCACCGCCGAAGCGCGCTTGCCACCACGCCCCCAGTCGGTCGAAGGCAAGGTAGATCACGGGCGTGGTAAACAGTGTGAGCAGCTGGGATAACAGCAACCCGCCAACCAGCGTAATGCCCAACGGCTGGCGTAGTTCCGCACCCATGCCGCCGCCGATGATCAGCGGGACCGCGCCGAACAGCGCGGCGAAAGTCGTCATGAGGATTGGCCGCAGCCTGAGCTGCGCCGCCTGCAGGATTGCATCGGTCGGCGGCAGGCCCTGCAGCCGCTGCGCATCGAGCGCGAAGTCGACCATCATGATCGCGTTCTTCTGCACGATGCCGATCAGCAGAATGATGCCGATGATCGCAATCATCGACAGCGGATGACCCGACAGCATCAACGCCAGCAGGGCACCGATACCCGCCGAGGGCAGCGTCGAAAGAATCGTGACGGGATGAACGAAACTTTCATACAGTACGCCGAGCACGATGTACATGGTCGCCACGGCGGCCAGCAGCAGCCAGAGTTGATTGGTGAGTGCCGCCTCGAATGCCGCGGCTGCGCCCTGCAGTTTTACCGGCACCGAAGCGGGCACCCCGAGCTCGCTTCGGGCACGGGTGACCGCCTCTACGGCCGCGCCGATCGAAACCTCGGGGGCGAGGTCGAAGGACACCATCGCCGCGGGAAACTGACCGATGTGGCCGATTTCGAGCAAGCCGGTGCGCTGGCTGATGCGCGCAACTTCCGCGAGCGGCACCGCCTGTCCGCTCGCGGAGGGTACATAGAGGTTATTGAAACCATCCAGACCCTGTCGGTCGTCCGCTGCGAGCTGCAGCACCACACGGTACTGCGCCGACTGGGTAAAGATGGTGGAAATCAGACGTTGGCCAAACGCGCTGTACAGTGCGCCGTCGATCGCGGCTACGCTGATGCCAAGCCGGGATGCCGCGTCGCGGTCGATCTCCACATAGGCCTGCAACCCTCTGGTCTGCAGATTACTCGATACCGCAGTGAACTCCGGCAGCGTGCGCAGCTTCGCAACGAGTGCCCCGGTCCAATGTTCCAGTTCATCCATGCTGGTCGCGCTCACGCTGAACTGATACAAGCTTCGGCTCACGATGTCGTCGATGGTCAGGTCCTGCACCGGCTGCAGAAAAACTTCCAGGCCGGGGAGGGAAGCCGTGGCCTGCCGCAACCGCGCAATCACGATCGGCACACGGTCGCCGCGCTGCTCCAGCGGTTTGAGGCTGATCAGCAAGCGCCCGCTGTTCAGGGTGGCGTTGTTGCCATCCACGCCGATGAACGAGGAGATGCTTCCCACCGCAGGATCCTTGAGCAGCTCATTGACCAGAACCTGCTGACGGCGATTCATCTCCTGGAACGAAATATTTTGCGCTGCGATCATGTTGGCGCGAATCAGCCCGGTGTCTTCGACCGGAATGAAACCCTTGGGAATTACCAGGTAGAGCAGCACGGTCAGAGCGAGCGTGCCGATCGCGGCCAGCAACGTGGCGCGCTGGTGGCGCAACACCCAGCGTAGCGCGCTAGCATAGCCCGCGATCAACCGGTCGAACTGGCGCTGGCTCCAGCGCAGCAAGCGTCCCTGTTTCTCAGGGGGCACATGGCTCAGCAGCCGCGCGCTGAGCATGGGCGTGAAGCTCAGCGACACCGCGGCCGAGATCAAGATGGCAACCGCGAGCGTAATCGCAAATTCGCGGAACAGCCGGCCGATGACGTCGCCCATGAAAAGCAGCGGAATCAGCACCGCAATCAGTGAGAAGGTCAGCGAGATGATGGTGAAGCCGATCTGTTTGGCGCCCTTCAGTGCCGCCTGTAGCGGCGGCTCGCCATGCTCGGTGTACCGTGCAATGTTCTCGATCATCACAATGGCATCATCCACGACGAAGCCGGTCGCGATGGTCAGCGCCATCAGCGTCAAGTTGTTGATGGAAAACCCGGCCAGGTACATTGCGCCGAAAGTGCCAATCAGTGACAGCGGGACGGCCATTGCCGGAATGAAGGTGGCGCGCGCGTTGCGCAGGAACAGGAAGATCACCAGCACCACCAGCGCCACCGAGAGCATCAGTTCGAATTTCACGTCGGCAATCGAGGCACGGATGGTCACGGTGCGGTCCGACAGCACGGTCAGGTTGGTCGCACCTGGCAGACTCTGGCTCAGCTGCGGCAGAAGCTGCTGGATACGGTCGACCACTGCGATCACGTTTGCGCCTGGCTGGCGCTGAACGTTGATCACAATGCCGGGTTGATGATTGACCCAGGCAGCAAGCAGCGCATTCTCCGGCCCGCGCACCACGGTCGCGATGTCGCCAAGCCTCACCGGCACGCCTTTGTTGTAGGCGATGGTGAGGTTGCGGTAGTCGTCCGCCGATTGTACCTGGTCGTTGGCGTTGATCGTCAGCGCGCGCTGCGGCCCGTCAAAGCTGCCCTTGGGTGTGTTGGCATTCGCCGCGACGATCGCCGATTGCACGCTGGCAAGGCTCAGCCCCTGCGCCGCAAGCATGCGCCCGTTGACGTGCACTTGCACCGCCGGCCGCTGGCCGCCGCTCAGCGTCACGAGACCCACGCCCGGAACCTGCGAAAGCTTTTGCGCCAGCCGGGTATCGGCAATATCCTGCAACTGGGTGAGCGGTAAGGTGTCGGAGGTCAGCCCCAACGTGATAACCGGAGCGTCCGCGGGATTGACCTTGGCGTAGATCGGCGGCGAGGGAAGGTCGGTCGGCAGAAAAGTGGTTGCGGCGTTGATCGCCGCCTGTACTTCCTGCTCGGCGACGTCCAATGCAAGGCTAAGATCGAAGCGCAAGGTGATAACCGATGCACCGCCCGAGCTGCTGGACCACATCTGCGCGAGGCCGGGCATCTGCCCGAACTGGCGCTCCAGCGGCGAAGTGATGGAGGAGGTGACGACATCCGGGCTCGCCCCCGGATACAGCGTGGTGACCTGGATGGTCGGATAATCCACTTGCGGCAACGCGGACTGCGGCAACAGGCGATAACCAACGAAACCCGCCAGCAGCACCGCCACCATCAGCAGCGTGGTGGCGATCGGACGCAGAATAAATATTCGCGAGGGACTGATCTCTCCCGATGCTGGCTCATCAGGCGAGATCGCGCCGTTCATTTCGCGGCCGCTTCTGTGGGTGGCTTGCCCGTGCCTCCCGGCTTGTACCGTTGCGGTCGGGCAGGAGATTCTGTACCGCGGGAACCATACACACCGACGATCTGCACGGTGCTGCCATCCCTGAGCCGATCCAGGCCATCGGTAACGACCCGCTCGCCGGCTTGGAGCCCGCTGCTGATCGCCGTGTAATCGCGATCGCTGGCGCCCGGCGTAACCGTGCGAACTGCGACCTTGTTATTGCGGTCGATCACATAGACATAGCTGCCGGACGCACCCAGCGCAATCGCGACCGAAGGGACGACGACCGCGTTGCCCAAGGTATCGAGCAGCAGGCGAACGTTGACGAACTGGTTGGGAAACAGCGCCATATTTGCATTGGCGAATTCGGCCTTGATCATTACCGTGCCGGTCGCAACATTGACCTGGTTGTCGACCGCGATCACCCGGCCGGTATCGAGCTGCATGGTGCGCCGCTGGTCCCACGCCTGCACCGGCAGCACCGCGCCGCGCATCCGATCGAGGAGCGATGGCAGCTGCACTTGCGCAATCGGAAAAGTCACGGTGATGGGCTGCAACTGGGCGATGGTGGCGACCGGCGGCGCAATGACTGCCGCACCGGAAAGCGCACCCGTGCCACCGCCGATGGCGCCGGTCGTCCCGACCATGTTGCCCGCATCAACTTGGCGCAGCCCCACAATGCCGGCATTGGGTGCGACGATGCGCGTCCATTCCAGTTGCAACTGGGCGTTGTCCAATGCCGCCTTGTCGGCAGCCACTGTGCCTTTCAGTTGCGCCACCGTGGCGCGCTGGTCTGCCACCTGCTGTGCGGAAATCGAGTCCTGCTTCAGCAGTGTTTCGTAGCGTGCCAGATCGGCTTCCGCACCGGCCAGCTGGGCTTGATCGCGCAACAGCTGGCCCTGCGCCTGCTCGACCTGGATGCGAAACGGCCGCGGGTCGATGGTCGCAAGCAATTGCCCGGCCTTCACCACTTGGCCTTCGCGGAACTCGACGCTCTGCAGCAACCCCGCGACGCGCGGCATGACGCTGACATAGTTGCGCGGCGTCACGGTACCCTGTGCCTCGATCCAGACCGGCATGGCTTGCTGGCGCACAGTCGTCGCGGTGACCGGGATCGGCATGGCTGCACCCGGCGATCCCGGCGCCGCCTGGGTGCGAGTGGGGGAAGGATTGCCTGGCTTTGACTGAGACGGGGGCGACGGCAGAATTTTCAGCAACATGAAAACGACGACTGCCACGGCAATGACGATAGTCGTGATTCCTGCCGGAGTGAACAGGGCTTGGCGCAATGCTTTAATCTGGATTCTTGTTGTCATGTTCGATCCAAGTGATGAAAGCTGTCCCTCGATGCCTGAACCCGGGACCGGGCGGTCACATTATAAGACGATTGCCAGCGTCAAACACAGGAAGCAATCATTTGGGAAATCGTCGATTTGGCAAGGAGAAGACATCGCAGGATGGTTAATAGTGCGAAAAAACGTGATAGCGGATTACTGACATGGAAATGATAATACTCGATGGTTCGCACGGTGAAGGGGGCGGGCAGATCCTGCGCAGCGCGCTGTCGCTCTCGATGATTACCGGGGTGCCATTCCGCATTGATCGCATCCGGGCTAACCGCCCCAAGCCGGGCCTGCTCCGCCAGCACCTGACTGCGGTTAACGCGGCGACGGCAATTTGCGGAGCTGAGGTTTCCGGCAATGTGCTTGGTTCGGAATCGCTCGTGTTTCATCCCGGTGCAATAAAAGGTGGCGACTACCGATTCAGCATCGGCACGGCTGGCAGCTGTACGCTGGTGCTGCAGACGTTGTTGCCGGCACTATGGTTTGCCGATCGGCCGAGCGTCGTAACCGTTAGCGGCGGTACGCATAATGCAGGAGCACCACCGGCCGATTTTCTTGTGCGCGCATGGCTGCCGCTGATGCGGCGCATGGGAGTAAAAATGGACGTCGCCTTGCTGCGGCATGGTTTTTATCCTGCCGGAGGAGGGGAGGTTCGTGCCGAGGTTCAACCCATCGAAAAACTGTTACCGCTCGCGCTGTCCTCACGGGGAAAGCTGTTGTCGACAAAGATGATCGCAGTCGTCGCGGGATTGCCTCCGGAAATCGGCCAGCGGGAACTTGATCGCCTCAATACCTATTCAGCCTTTGGGTTGGCCGAGAAGGAGCTGCGCGTGCTGGATGCAAGGGAAGGCCCCGGCAACGCGGTCATGATTGAGTTGTGCCACGAACAGCTCACGGAGATATTCACCGCATTCGGTGAAAAGAGGGTTTCAGCCGAAGTGGTGGCAAGCCGCGTGGCACAAGAGGCGCTGACCTACCTTGAGTGTGAAGCCGTGGCCGGTGAACATCTTGCCGACCAGCTGGTTTTGCCGATGGCGCTTGCAGGTGGTGGCGTCTTTACTACCACCGCTTTGTCATCGCACCTGCAAACCAACGTGCAGATCGTCCGGAAATTTCTGCCGGTCGAATTCGAGGTCGCGAAGACCGAAAACGTTCATACAATATCGGCGAAATCTATCCGTGGTGGCACTGCTACTGAAGGTTTCCCGCGCCAGTTTGTTGAGTAAGCACGTCGAAAGCGATAAATCGGGAAGGCCGGCAACCCGGTTACCGATGCGCTATTCCCCGTAGGAGTCCAGCAGCGCATTGACGACGGACAGTTTGCCGGGAAATGGTATCTCGACCAGCATCCTCGTGCCGAACAGCGACTTGTCCAAGGGCACTGCCTGGTTAACCGGGCGGCGCAGGGTGTTGGTCATAATCCATTTCTGCGCCTTTTCGCTTCTGAGCCACGCAACCGCCTTGTCGTAAGCCGCGCGCTTGGTCTCGTTGATCAGCAATAATGGATAGTCCGCCGTCAGAACGCCGTCCCGCGGATAAATCAGGGTAAGCGGTTGTTTGAGCTTGCCCGATCGGTTCAGCAATAGCAGCACGGATTCATAGTTGACGATACCATCCAGGTGGTCCTGTTCGGTTACATAACTGTCGGCCAGCCATCCGGAACTCGCTGAAGTTACAGTCTGCCCTTTGAACAGGGCCGCCATATGCGCCGCGTCAATGTCATTCTGCTCAAGCGCATCGGACTTCCCGGCGAAAGATGCCGTCACGCCAACCAGTGCGGAGAAGCCGGAATTGCTGGACTCGGGATTAGTCATCGCAAACCTGAATTTCCCTTGCCCTGATTGCTCGGCAATTGCTTTCCAGGAAGTCGACGTATTCCACCCTAACTGCTTAGCCTTGTCTGCCTTCACTCCGATGATCACCGGAGACAGCATGATTCTTTCGGAAGCCTTGACTCGACGCGCCGCTTGCGGGATCAACATCAGGTACTTGGCGTGACTGAACCAGACCCCGTCAAATTTCTCTCCCGCCCTGACCCGCTTAACCCCCTCCAGCGTGCCCATATACTTCGGCACGATTGAGACGCCGGTTTCTCTGCGCATCTGGTCAAGGAGGGGCTCCATGTCCTTGATCTCAGAGCCTGCAGCGATCACCAGCGAAATGGGTTTGGGAGAAAGAGGGACTGCCTCCGGGTGCGGTTCAGCAGGCCGTTCTTCCTGGCCGCAACCAGACAGAGCAATCAACAGCAGGACAAGTGTGAGAATCCGACGCATCTGATCAATCCCCCAAGTGGTCGCAGCGGGCCGCCCCAACTGCGGCGGCAGTTCATCATTACGCTCTGGTTATGGTAAGACTGGTTTCATGGACTTGCGCAATCCCTGGCCGGGAAATCGCGGTTTAAACGAAAGATCACGTGGTGCGTCCTTTGGAATGCCCGGTAGACTGCATATTGCGCTCGATCCCCTTGATCATGCGCTCCAGCCATTCATAGGATGGCGGGTCAATCACGTCAAGAATGTTCTCGGGAACATCCAGTCCGCGCCCCTTCTGTATTTTCTGAAATTCAGCCGCGTTATTGATGCGCATTCCATGCTCGGCCGCAATCCGCTGTAATTCGGGATCCGTCGCCAGCAGTCGACCGAACCGAGCACCAGATTCCGTGAACGGAACCAGGGTATGTTTTGTAAATACCGTCGGTGTGGGGTACATCAGCACCATGTCAGGATTGCGAGCAGCAGGCGGCGTTTTAGCCAGATACTCGAGGAACTGGGCTTCATAAATCATCACCAGTGGCGCCTTGCCCATGCCCATGGTGATGTAGTCGTCAAATGGCCCCGCAGTCGAAGCTTCCTGGTAGCCCTGTTTCAAGTATAGCGGTGCCAGTAACGGCACCACTTTCTGCACATCCTTTTCGCTGGCGACGATATCATTGTCGTTAGCGAGAAAACTCGTCAGCGCCAGATACATGGCGGCAGAATTGCTTTTGCGGACATCGGTCGTCGAAATCAGAACGCTCTTGTTAACCGGATAAACCGTATTACCCGGGATATCCTTCCACCGCTTCCCTTCCTTCATCCAGACCATCAGCTTCTGCATGTCCAGCAAATACCAAGTCCCGTTCTTTTGCTTGGCAATGCCGTTTTTTTCCAGCAACTGCGCGATCGGCTTCCAGGAGGCAACCACCATGACACTGTAGAACGGAGTGAAATCCTGCCCGGCGTTGGTTTCTTTCTTGATTCTATTTGCCCCGGGTGCACCCGCTGGAAAAGCAAAATCCTGTTCGTTGAGCTTTGGATAGACCGCCATTTCCCTTGAGCCGGCAGGCTTCGCAACAACCTGAAAGCCGTTTTTGCCCATCACATTCTGTACCTTGGCATCCTGCAGGAATACCAGTTTTTCAGACCCTGTCACGCCTGTTATCTGGACTTTCTCGGCCATGGTCTGGGCTTCTCCGCTCACAGCCCCTTTGTCTGGTGCCGAAGACGCCTCGTCAGCTCCGGAAAAATAGATTCCGCTGCCAACGCCGGTGAGTAACAGTACTACCAATGCCAATCCTACCAATTTTCTAGTCATTTAGTTCCCTGGCCAGGTCCTGATATCCAAAATTTGCTGATGAACCACAACACACAACATTGGCTCCTTCGCCGCTATCAAGCGGGTCAACAATGATACACAGCCGTTGTTACATATTTTTGACGCCCTCATCGAAGGTTGTTGAATTGGCGATGTTTTAGCGGAAGCGTAGCGCGTTCATCCCTGTCGTCCACAATATGCGGATCGAGCCACCGATGTCGCTGCCAGGATCAAACATTGATGAGCCCATCGACCGCCACCGCAAACTACGTTCCGAACTTCCGCCAGAGGTCAGGTGTTGGTCACATGGATTGTTGGCCGGCCCGAAAATCGGGCTCCACCAACACAACAAGTTATCAAACGTCCAGATTCTTGACGCCTAGCGCGTTTTGCTCGATGAATGCCCGACGCGGCTCGACCACGTCCCCCATCAGGGTCGTGAAGATTTCGTCGGCAGCGATCGCATCTTCGATTTGAACCTTTAGCAGGATACGGTTCTTCACATCCATCGTGGTTTCCCATAGCTGATCCGGGTTCATCTCGCCCAAGCCTTTGTAGCGCTGGATACTGACGCCGCGCTTGGCTTCTTCCAATAGCCATTCAATCGCTTGTTTGAAGCTGGAAACAGCACGCTTCTGTTCGCCGCGTGAAACGGTGGCGCCGGGAACGATCAGGCCTTGCAGGACTTCTGCCGCTTTGCGAATTTGCGCGTAGTCGGTGCCGAGCAGGAATTCACGGTCGAGGTAACTCACCGAGTAATTGCCGTGCAGCAGCTTTTCCAGGCGCAGACGATGCTCACCGGCTTCGTCGCTTTCCACCACGACCTTGATGCCACCGCCGCAAGCTGCTTCGATCTGCTGTGCGCTGCTTTGCGCCTGTGCAGCATCGGCGACCGACAACACCGGCAGCAATAACAGAGCGTGGCTGACCTCAGGCGCGATAAAGCGGGAAAGTCGGTCGATAACTGCCTCGGCCAGGAAGTATTGCTTTGCGATCGTCTCCAGTGCTTCCGTCTGGATCGGGCTGGCATCAGTAGACGGATACAGCGCAGCGTTATTCAACGCCGATTTGAGCATGTAAATCTTCAGTTCCTGGTCGTCCTTGAGATAACGCTCATCCTTGCCTTGCTTGATCTTGTAAAGCGGCGGTTGCGCGATGTAAATGTGGCCGCGCTCGACCAGTTCCGGCATCTGGCGGTAGAAGAAGGTGAGCAGCAAGGTACGGATGTGTGAGCCGTCCACGTCCGCGTCGGTCATGATAATGATGCGGTGGTAACGCAGCTTGTCGGCATTGTATTCATCTTTGCCGATGCCGGTCCCCAAGACGGTAATCAAAGTCGCGATTTCTTGTGAAGCAATGAGCTTCTCAAACCGGGCTTTTTCCACATTCAGGATTTTACCCTTGAGCGGGAGAATCGCCTGGAACTTGCGATCACGTCCCTGTTTGGCCGAACCGCCGGCGGAATCGCCCTCCACCAGATAAAGCTCGGACAAGGCCGGATCTTTTTCCTGGCAATCGGCGAGTTTTCCGGGCAAGCCTACGCCATCCAGGATGCCTTTGCGGCGAGTCAACTCGCGCGCCTTGCGTGCTGCCTCCCGCGCGCGCGCGGCTTCGACGATCTTGTTGACGATAATCTTGGCGTCGTTGGGTTTTTCCAGCAGGAAATTGCTCATCTGCTGAGTGATCAGGTCTTCGATCACTGGCCGCACTTCGGATGACACCAATTTGTCCTTGGTCTGGGATGAAAATTTCGGATCTGGCAGTTTCACTGAAAGCACTGCGGTCAGCCCTTCGCGCATATCGTCACCGGTAGTATCAACCTTGGCTTTCTTGGCCAGCTGCTCGGTTTCAATGTACTGGTTCAACGTGCGGGTCATTGCGGTACGCAGGGCGGTGAGGTGCGTGCCACCGTCGCGTTGTGGAATATTATTGGTGAAGCACTGTACGTTTTCCTGGTAGGAGTCATTCCACTGCATGGCGATTTCTGCGGTGATGCCGTCCTTTTCGCCCACTGCATAGAAGACTGAGGAGTGCAGCGGCGACTTGTTGCGGTTCATGTATTCGACGAATCCCTTGATGCCGCCGCTGAAAGCAAAGTTTTCCTCTTTGCCGGTGCGATGGTCGATGAGGGTGATCTTCACACCGTTGTTCAGGAAAGACAACTCTCGGAGGCGCTTGGCGAGAATATCGAAGTGATATTCGACCACTCCGAAGGTTTCCGTGGCTGCCAGGAAGTGCACGATGGTGCCCTTTTTGGTTGACGGTCCTACCACCTTGAGCGGCGCCACGGGCTCACCGTGGCGAAATTCCATGAAATGTTCCTTGCCGTCGCGGTAGATGGTCAATTTCAGCCATTCGGACAGCGCATTTACCACCGATACCCCGACGCCGTGCAATCCACCCGACACCTTGTATGAGTTGCTGTCGAATTTACCCCCGGCATGAAGCACGGTCATGATGACTTCCGCAGCGGACCGGTTTTCTTCCTTGTGGATATCGGTCGGAATGCCGCGGCCGTTGTCGCACACGCTAATGGAGTTGTCGGCGTGAATGATTACGTTGATTTCGTCGCAATGGCCGGCCAATGCTTCGTCTACCGCATTGTCTACTGCCTCAAAGACCATATGGTGCAGCCCGGTGCCATCATTGGTATCACCGATATACATTCCCGGGCGCTTGCGCACCGCTTCAAGGCCTTTGAGTACTTTAATGCTGCTCGAGGTATATTCACTCATTTAACGTTTTCCAAAATTTAACTGTTTCACGTGGAACAACAGGCACCTAGATGCGCATCGGCATAACTACATAGCGGAAATCTGGATTGTCTGGAGCAGTGATCAAAATACTGCTGTTCGAGTCGCCAAATGAAAAACTTGCGGTTTCACAGCTGATATTGTTCAGTCCATCCAACAGGTAATTGACGTTGAAGCCGATGTCCAACGCGTCGCCGTGATAATCGGTTTCAATTTCTTCATGGGCTTCTTCCTGTTCGCTGTTGCTGCTGATGATGCTGAGATTCTTTTCGGTCAAGACGAAGCGCACCCCACGAAACTTTTCATTGGATAAAATGGCTGCGCGCTGTAATGCCTGCTGTGTCTGAATGCGATTTATGCTGAGTTGGTTGTTGTAACTCGGTATGACCCGTTCATAATCAGGAAATTTTCCATCAATTACTTTAGTAATCAATGTAATACCAGAAAATGTTGCTTTGAGCTGTTGTTGGGAAAATTCCAGTTCAACGCTTTCATCGGTATCAGCCAATAACTTGGACAGTTCCGCGACCGCTTTCCGGGGCAGAATAATTTCCTGTTTTTCAAAACTTCCGTTGATATAGCCGGCATTATACGCCAGACGATGCCCGTCAGTAGCCACTGCCTTGAGCATGTTGTCCGCCACAGTTAGCAACACGCCGTTGAGATAGTACCGGACGTCCTGTTGCGCCATAGCGTATTGCACTGAAAACAAAAGTGCTTTCAGATCCTTTTGCGGCAATACAATTTGCCTTGAGTTTTCCAGTTGATTGCTTAGTAAGGGAAAATCCTGTGCGGGTAATGTTTGCAGGGTAAAACGGCTTTTATTAGTCCGAATCTGGGCCTTGTTTTCCCTGATTTCCAGGTTGATTTTGCTGTGATCTGGAAGAACTCTCAGAATATCCAGCAGTTTTTTGCCACCGACGGTAATTGACGAATCCTGGTTCGCCCGGGCGTCGATATCTATCGTAGTTGTAATTTGAATCTCAAGATCGGTCGCAGTAAACCGGAGTTTGCCGTCGAAATGAGTTATGAGAACGTTGGACAGGATTGGCAGGGTCTGTTTGCGCTCGACGATGCCAATGATGAGTTGAAGCGGTTTCAGAATAGTTTCTTTGTCGATTTGTTCTATAAACATAATTTGAATTCCTAAAAAGTCTAATAAAGCATGCTCAATTGTGTTTACAACTTAATAAATCTTTTTATTACAAAGCACTACATGCAAAGAAAACACGCCGAATTGTTGTTGATAACGTTCACGTGAATTGTGGATAATTTTTGTTCTGCAAAGAAACTTCTAGTTACGCACAAGTTATTCATAATTGGTACACGGTGTTATCCGCGCAAGGTTTGCAGCAATATTTTGTAATCCGCGTCGATAGCAGAATCGGTTGCGCGAAGGGTTTCGACCGTTTTGCATGCGTGAATAACAGTGGAATGATCTTTACCGCCGAAAGCATGGCCAATCTCTGGCAGGCTCATCGTGGTGAGTTCACGCGCCAGCGCCATGGCGGTTTGCCGGGGCCGGGTAAGGTTGCGGGTTCTTTTTTTGGAAAGCATATCAACCAGTTTGATGTGGTAATAGTCCGCGACCGTTTTCTGGATATTTTCAATGGAAATTTGCCGGCTCTGTGCAATCAGGATGTCTTTAAGAGCTTCCCGAGCGGTTTCAACCGAAATTGGCCGGCGGTGAAATTTTCCATAAGCTTCGATGCGTTTCAAAGCGCCTTCGAGTTCCCGGATATTGGAGTTGACGTGCTTGGCTATAAAAAAGGCGACCGCTTCATCGAGGACGTAGTTACTCAGACTTGCCTTCTTGAGCAGAATCGCAACGCGCATTTCCAGTTCCGGTGGCTCAATTGCGACGGTCAACCCCCAACCGAACCGGGAAATCAAACGGCTATCAAGTCCGGCGATCTTTTTTGGAAAAGTATCGCTGGTCATGATGACTTGTTTATGGGAATCAATCAGCGTATTGAAGGCGTAGAAGAATTCTTCCTGGGTCTTGTTTTTGCCGGCAAAGAATTGAATATCGTCGATCAGCAAGATGTCGAGCGAGTGGTAGTATTGCTTGAATTCTTCAAACTTGTTTGATTGGTAAGCACGTACTACGTCGGAAACATAACGTTCTGCGTGCATGTAGCAAATCTTGGCCTGCGGGTTCTGATGTTTGATCTGGTTGCCGATGGCCTGTGCCAAGTGGGTTTTTCCCAATCCGACGCCGCCATAGATGAATAACGGGTTGTATGAGGCCCCGGGTAGTTCGGCGACCTGGGTGGCAGCAGCGAATGCCAGTTGATTGGCCTTGCCGATGACGAAGTTGTCAAAAGTGAGATTAGGATTTAGCTTGCCATAGCTCCGGAACGAGGTTTCGACCTTGGGCTTGGTTTCCGCCGGCGGAGGAGCGACCTTTTTCTCGGGGGCGGGTTGGCGCGGTGTGCTGGTTGGCGCGGCTTCGTAAACCCGAAATTCATAGCTCAGGGGTCGCGCAAATGTTTGCGCTGCCAAACGCGAGATTTCAGGCAAAAAGCGTTCCTGAACCAGTTTCAGGGTGAAGCTGTTGGGCGCCGCAAGTATCAGCGCGCCATCGCTGCAACTGACCTGCAGGGGTTTTATCCAGGAGTTGTATTGCTGGGGCGGCAGGCTCTTTTCAAACGAGCGAAGGCATGAATCCCAAAAAGAATTATCCTGCATGGCTACGTAAAGAAGGGGGTGGTGTCGGTAGAAGCGCGTTATTTTACAGGGCTGCTGGAAACTTATCCACAGGTTATACCGCAAATTGCACTTGACAGGTCGGCGTTCACGCTATGTAATAGCGCGTTTAGCAATTTACCTAGGAAGAAGACAAATGAAACGTACTTACCAACCCTCCGTTACCAGAAGAAAACGTACCCACGGCTTCCTGGTTCGCATGAAGACTCGTGGTGGTCGCGCAGTTATCAATGCACGCCGCGCCAAGGGCCGTGCAAGACTCGCAGTCTAGTAATACAGCCACTCCGGCCAAATTTTCTGCGGCGCAGCGGTTGCTGCGAAAAGAGGGGTTTGGCCGTGTCCTGAAGGCGGAAAATATCGCATACCGGGACTTCAAGGTATTTTATTTGCGCAGTGGCCAAAAAGAAGCCAGACTGGGAATAATCGCAAGCAAGAAGACACTTTCCCGGGCCGTAGATAGAAACCGCGTCAAGCGGATCATCCGTGAAACGTTCCGTCGGCACGGGATCAGGTTTCGCAGACTTGATCTGGTTGTAATGATAAGACGTGCGTGCGGCCAGGAGTGCGGGTCGTTACGTGACAATTTGGAAACTCTGTTTGGCAGGATAGAGAACAGATGCGCAGAATTGTGATCAAGCTGATACGTGGCTATCAATACCTGATTAGTCCGCTCTATCCGCCTACCTGTAGATTTATACCCAGCTGCTCACAATATGCTACTGACGCCATTACCAAATTTGGCGTAGTAAAGGGCGGCTGGCTCAGCATTAAACGAATACTGCGATGCAATCCCTGGAATCCCGGCGGATATGATCCCGTACCCTAACTTCAGGCTTGAACATGGACCTTCAAAGATTTTTCCTGGTTACAATCTTCGCGTTTTCGCTCGTCCTGGTCTGGGACGGCTGGCAGCGCTATCAACATCCGCAACAACAGGTGCCGCAACAGGGTACTGCTCAAAACGCCGGTGTCCCGGTACCTGCGGCAACTGTTCCAGGCTCGGCTCCGCAAGTATCACCGACTGCGCAACCTGCGGGTGTCCAACAAGTCGCAGCATCAGCTGCTGGCAAACTGATTCATGTAAAAACCGATTTCCTTGACGCCGACATTAACACCTTGGGCGGCGATATTCAGCGCCTGGATTTTCTGAAGCATCCCGACGCCAAGGATAAAAACAAGCCGTTCGAGTTGTTTCAAAAGGGCGCGGGCAGCCATAACTATGTAGCCCAAAGCGGATTGTTGGGCTCTGGGTTACCCAACCACAACAGCCTCTTTTCCGCAGACCGCGATAGCTATGAATTGACCGGCAATGCGGATCAGCTTCAAGTTCGCCTGACCGCAGTCGATTCCGGCGCCGTAAAAGTCGTGAAGGTTATTACGTTCAAGCGCAGCAGCTATCTGATAAACGTGGCCTATGAGCTGGAAAACTCCGGCACGGCACCCGTAAGTGCTTCGGCCTATTTTCAGTTGGTTCGGGACAGCGCCGCGCCGTCTGGCGACACCAAGTTTGTACCAACGTATACCGGCCCTGCGTATTACACCGACAAAGACAAATTTCAGAAGGTTGATTTCGCTGAAATTGAAAAAGGAAAACAGGATCTTGCGAAAAATGTCGACAACGGCTGGGTCGGCATGCTGCAGCATTATTTTGTAGCCGCTTGGCTGCCTGGCGACAAAATCAGCCGGGAATTCTTTGCACGCAAGCTGGATAACGGCTTGTATGCGGCCGGCGTTGTCGTCCCCGTGGCTTCACTTGCACCGGGCCAAAAGGCTGTGGTTTCGGTTCCGCTTTATGCGGGGCCGGCTCAGTCCAGTCTGGACAAGGTCGCACCGGGGTTAGATCGGGCGGTTGACTATGGGTGGCTCACGATTATCTCGGCGCCACTGTTCTGGGTGATGACCTTGCTGCAAGGCCTGGTGAACAACTGGGGCGTCGCCATCATCCTGCTGACGGTCCTGATTAAACTGGCGTTTTTCCCGTTGTCCGCAGCCAGTTATCGCTCCATGGCCAAGATGCGTCTGATTGGCCCGAAGTTCGAGAAGATCAAGCAGCAATATGGAGATGACCGGGAACAACTCCAGAAGGCCATGATGGATCTGTATACCAAGGAAAAGATTAATCCCTTGGGCGGGTGCTTGCCGGTATTGGTGCAAATCCCTGTTTTCATTGCGTTGTACTATGCCATTCTGGAAAGCGTAGAGTTGCGCAATGCGCCGTTCTTTGGCTGGATCACCGATTTGTCGGCTGCCGACCCCTATTACATTTTGCCGCTGATCATGGGCGTGAGCATGATCGTTCAGATGCGCCTCAACCCGACACCGCCGGATCCGTTGCAGGCCAAGGTCATGCAGATCATGCCGATCGTCTTCAGTGTGGTGTTCTTTTTCTTCCCGGCCGGTCTGGTGCTGTATTCGATTGTGAATAATCTGCTTTCGATTGCCCAGCAGTGGTACATCACCCGGGGTGCAGAGGCTGCGAAGAAGGGTGCGGCTCCCAAGCGTTGATACCATTGCTGCCGTCGCCACCGCGCAGGGACGTGGCGGCGTCGGGGTAGTACGGGTTTCGGGGAACAACCTCGAAGCGCTTTCGCACGGAGTTCTCGGCAAGCCCTTGGTGGCACGCCATGCCACTTTCTCCGATTTTCTGGATGCAAATGGCGATCCCCTGGATCAGGGGATCGCCATTTTTTTTTCCGCCCCCCACTCGTATACCGGCGAAGACGTGCTCGAACTGCAGGGACACGGCGGGACCGCGGTTCTTCAGTTACTCCTGGCCCGCTGCCTGGAACTTGGGGCGCGGCTTGCCCAGCCCGGTGAATTTACATGGCGCGCGTTCCTGAACAACAAGCTTGATCTCGCGCAGGCCGAAAGCGTTGCAGATCTGATTGAGGCGAATACCACAGAAGCTGCCAAGAGCGCGATGCGCTCATTGCGGGGAGAGTTTTCCGCGGTGGTTCACCATCTGGTGGACGAGCTGATTACCTTGCGTATGCTCGTGGAAGCAATGCTGGATTTTCCCGAGGAGGAGGTGGATGCCCTTGATGCCAACCGGCGCAACGCAATGTTGGCCGAAATTCGGGCTAATCTGCAACATACGCTGGATACCGCCCGACAAGGCAGCCTGTTGCGGGAGGGGGCACACGTCGCAATCGTTGGCCAGCCGAACGTCGGCAAGTCCAGCCTGCTGAATCGTCTTTCGGGCGAAGAGGTCGCTCTGGTGAGCGATATTCCGGGCACCACCCGCGATGTGATTCGGCAGGCCATCCAGATTCGCGGCGTGCCTTTGCACATCATGGATACGGCAGGCCTGCGCGAGTCAGAGGATGCGGTAGAAAAAATGGGAATCGCCCGCACGCACCAGACGGTGCAGCGAGCCGATTTGATTCTGGTGCTGGCGGATGCGACGAAGGGCGTCGCACCTGAGGATGAGGCCATCATTTCCACTTTGCCAGGCGACATCCCACGGCTTGTGGCGCTGAACAAGATAGATATGCTGCCCAAGGATTCCACGTTTCCACCATCGGCTGAATCTGTCATTCCGGTCTCGGTCAAAACCGGCGAAGGAATGGAGCAGTTACGGACACGACTGCTGGAGGCGGTCGGTTGGCGCGACCAGGAAAGCGGTGCCTTCATGGCGCGGGAACGGCATGTGCAAGCCCTGGCTACGGCACAGGTGCATCTGGAACGTGCCTTCGTGGTACTGGAACATTCCGAATTGTTTGCTGAAGAACTTCGCCTGGCTCAACATGCACTGAATGAAATCACCGGCGAATTTACCCCGGATGATTTGCTCGGAGAAATTTTCAGCCGCTTTTGCATTGGCAAATGACAGGAATTGTTCCACGTGAAACAATCCGTTTTGGATTCTCGATCCGGTATTGTATGATGCGCGTCCTTCCGCACTGACAAAATGCCTCGCCTTGATTACGGCAATCAAAACCACGACTTGCGAGGTTGGTCGCTTATAAGGGTCCGGCAAAGACTCGGGTGGGTGAGGGAAGCGCCAAGCGGTGATCCGGAATGGCGTAAATACGTTATTACCGGGGTAGCCCGGTTGAAATATTAAGAGGCTCCTTTGAAATTTCCTGAGGTATTCGATGTAATCGTGGTAGGTGGCGGGCATGCCGGCACCGAGGCCGCTCTGGCCAGCGCCCGGATGGGCTGCAAGACGCTGTTGCTCAGCCACAATATCGAGACGCTCGGGCAGATGTCATGCAATCCGTCGATCGGCGGGATCGGCAAGGGTCATCTGGTCAAGGAAGTGGATGCGCTGGGCGGCGCCATGGCCGCCGCGATTGATGAGGGCGGCATCCAGTTCCGTATTCTGAATTCCAGCAAAGGTCCGGCGGTGCGCGCTACCCGCGCCCAGGCGGACCGCATGTTATACAAACAGGCCATCCGTACCCGGCTGGAAAACCAGCCAAACCTTTGGTTGTTCCAGCAGGCGGTCGACGATCTGGTGGTGGAACAGGATCGGGTATGCGGCGTGGTCACGCAATTGGGACTTCGGTTCAGCACCAAAACAGTGGTGCTCACCGCGGGTACCTTCCTGTCCGGTCTGATCCATGTCGGCATGGCAAATTATCCCGCCGGGCGTGCGGGTGATCCGCCGGCCGTGAGTCTGGCGCATCGTCTGCGTGAGCTGAAGCTGCCAGCCGGTCGCCTGAAAACCGGCACTCCGCCGCGCATTGACGGGCGCACCATTGACTATTCGGTAATGCAGGAGCAACCGGGAGATGATCCGGTGCCGGTGTTCTCGTTCATGGGTACCGCGGCGCAACACCCGCGCCAGATGCCGTGCTGGGTAACCGAGACCAATCAGCGCACTCATGACATCATCCGCGGCGGGTTGGATCGCTCGCCGCTGTTCACTGGCGTAATTGAAGGCGTCGGACCGCGCTATTGCCCATCCATCGAAGACAAGATTACCCGCTTTGCCGACAAATCTTCGCATCAGATCTTCCTGGAGCCGGAAGGGTTGACCACGCACGAGATTTATCCGAACGGGATTTCTACCAGCCTGCCATTCGATGTGCAACTGAATCTGGTGCGTTCGATCAAGGGGTTGGAGAATGCTCATATCCTGCGCCCGGGCTATGCAATCGAGTACGACTACTATGATCCGCGCGGGTTGAAGAGTTCGCTGGAAACCAAGGCAATCCATGGATTGTTCTTCGCGGGGCAAATCAACGGCACCACCGGATACGAAGAAGCCGCCGCGCAGGGTCTGCTCGCCGGACTGAACGCCGCGTTGCGGGCGACCGAGCGTGAGGCCTGGTGTCCGCGTCGCGACGAAGCCTATCTGGGCGTGCTGGCGGATGACCTGATCACCCGTGGTGTATCCGAACCGTACCGCATGTTTACCAGCCGCGCCGAGTTTCGCCTGCAATTGCGCGAAGACAACGCTGATCTGCGCCTGACCGAAATCGGCCGTGAACTTGGACTTGTGGACGATATCCGCTGGCAGGCGTTCGAGCAAAAATGCGAAGCCATCGCGCGGGAGCAGGAACGGCTGCGCAGCACGTGGGTGAACCCGCGCAATCTTGCGCCGGAAGACTCAATCCGGGTGCTGGGCAAACCGATCGAACGGGAATACTCACTGCATGAACTGTTGCGCCGTCCGGATGTGAGTTATGCCAGCCTGCTGACTTTGCCCGGTGCAGGGGAAGGGGTAGAAGACGAAAAAGTGGCGGAACAGATCGAAATTCAGGCGAAGTACCATGGTTACATTGAGCGCCAGCGCGATGAGATCGAGCGCAACGGGCAATACGAGACCATGAAGTTGCCGGAACAACTGGATTACCGGGAGGTGCGCGGACTTTCCATAGAAGTGCAGCAAAAGCTCAACCAGCACCGTCCGGAAACGGTCGGGCAAGCGGCACGGATTTCAGGCATTACCCCGGCGGCAATTTCGCTGTTGCTGGTGCATCTCAAGCGCGGTTTGCGTGCTGAGCAAACGGGAAAAAAACGCGCGTGAGCAACGGCGATATTCTGGAGCGCGGCATGGTCCAATTGGGCCTCGACTTGGGTGCAGAGGCACAGAATAAACTGCTCGCCTACGTGACGCTGCTGCATAAATGGAACAAGGTTTATAACCTGACCGCGATTCGCGATTCGCAGCAGATGGTCAGTCACCATTTGCTCGACAGTCTTGCTGTCCTGCCTTTCCTGACCGGTGGCCGGTGGCTGGATGTGGGGTGCGGTGCCGGTTTGCCGGGAATTGTTCTGGCGGTGGCGCAGCCGGACTGGCAGTTTACCCTGCTGGATAGCAACAGCAAGAAGACCAGCTTCGTGCAACAGGCCATCATCGAACTGGGGTTGAAGAATGCAACGGTGCACTGCGCGCGCGTGGAAGAGTGGCAGCCAACGGAAAAATTTGACGGCATTATTTCGCGGGCATTTACCCAATTGGCTGATTTCCTACGGATTACCCGTCATCTGATGGCACCCGGGGGCTATTGGGCCGCCATGAAAGGTGCGCCGGAGCACGAACTGGCAGGGCTGCCGGAGGGATGTCGGGTAGACCGAGTCATACCGTTACAGGTGCCGGGTTTACGGGCTGCACGTAGCCTGGTGATTGCAACATGCGAGGGGACTGAAGCAACATGACCAAAATACTAGCAGTGACCAATCAGAAGGGCGGGGTGGGGAAGACTACCACCAGCGTGAACCTGGCAGCGAGCCTTGCGGCGGCCAAACAGCGGGTGTTGTTGATCGACCTCGATCCGCAGGGCAACGCGACCATGGGCAGCGGCATCGACAAGCGCGATTTGCAGGCAAGTATTTATGACGTGTTGCTCGGCAGCAAATCCGTTGTCGAAGCCCGTATTCATTCCGAAGCCGGCAAGTATGATCTGTTGCCGGCCAACCGCGACCTTGCTGGCGCAGAAATCGAGTTGGTTGATCTCGAACAGCGCGAAATGCGCTTGCGCAATGCACTCCAACTGGTCACCGCAGATTATGATTTCGTCCTGATCGATTGCCCCCCCGCATTGAACCTGCTCACATTGAATGGCTTGTGCGCAGCGCGCTCGGTAATGATCCCGATGCAGTGTGAGTATTACGCTCTCGAGGGACTGAGCGACTTGGTCAACACTATCCGCAGGGTGCGTGCCAATCTCAATCCTGACTTGGAAATAGAAGGCTTGCTGCGCACCATGTTTGACCCGCGCAACGCATTGGCGCAACAGGTTTCGGATCAATTGCAGGAACATTTTGGCGCGAAAGTCTACAGAACCGTGATCCCGCGTAATGTCCGCCTTGCGGAGGCACCCAGTTATGGCGTGCCGGTGTTGTATCACGACAAATTATCCAAAGGAACGCAGGCTTACCTGGCCTTGGCCGGGGAATTCCTGAATAACGCGGCATAACCTGCAGCATTGGACTAGAGGGAAACAATTATGGCAAAGCCACAGAAAGGGTTGGGGCGTGGGCTGGATGCGCTGCTGTCTGGCGGTAAAAGCGAAAAAGACGAGGTGATGCGTGATTTGCACGTCACGCTGCTCAAGCCCGGCAAGTACCAGCCGCGCTCGCAGATGGACGAGGCATCGCTGAACGACCTTGCCTCCTCGATCAAGGCACAGGGCGTCATGCAGCCCATCCTGGTGCGGCAGCTGGTGGACAGCAGTTACGAGATTATCGCCGGCGAACGGCGTTGGCGCGCCGCCCAACTGGCGGGCCTGACACATGTACCGGTGCTGGTGCGCAGCGTTCCGGACAACGCCGCGTTGGCAATGGCGCTGATCGAAAACATTCGGCGCGAAAACCTGAATCCGCTGGAAGAAGCAGTCGGCATCCAGCGATTGATCGACGAATTCAAGATGACGCATCAGGTTGCCGCGGATGCCGTCGGCCGGTCGCGTAGCGCGGCCACGAACCTGCTGCGGTTGCTCAAACTACCACAAGCCGTACAGGGCATGGTGATGGAGAACAAGCTGGATATGGGGCATGCGCGCGCGCTGTTACCTCTTGAAAGTGCCCACCAGATCATGCTCGCGAACAAGATCGTAATGGACCAGCTTTCCGTGCGCGAAGCGGAAAAGCTGGTGCAAAAGATGACCCAGGAGCCGGAACAAAAAGCGCCGAAGCGGGTGTTCAAGCCCAGCCGCGATACCCAGCTGTTGCAGGAAGAGATGTGTGCCTGGCTCGGGACGCGGGTCGAGATCAAAGAAGGCAAAAAGGGTGGAGGCAAACTGGTCATCGAGTATTCCAGCCACGACCAGCTAGATGAATACCTGAACTACCTCAAGCGGGGAAAATAAGTTGATTAACCCTGTGGGAAAAATACCACAACAAAGTTTGACACCCTCGGAAAACGCCGCTATCATCCCCGCGCTTTTTGAGGCTGTCCAAGAAAAAGAAAAAAGATTAGCACGCCGGGTAGCCATGTGGCAACTGTTGGCACTGCTGGTCGGGGCAAGCGTTGCCTACAGCATAAAAGGTACACCGCAAGCTGCAATTGCGGTGTTGAGTGGTGGAGGAATTTCGGTTCTCAACGGAGCATTGCTGACTTGGAGAATATCTCGAGCGGCTTTATCTCCCGTCCATGACGCGCATCATCAATTACGCCTCATGTACCTGTACACAGTCGAACGGTTCATGGTGGTGATTGCGCTGCTCGGTTTATGCCTCGCGGCGCTGAAGCTGACCCCGCTTGCTGTAGTGAGCGGATTTATCACAGGTCAAGCGGTGCTAATGGCGACACGAATATTTTTGAACAAATTTAAAGACTGAGATAGTGACTAAAAATGGCTAGCGAAGCACACACATCAGGGGAATACATCAAGCACCACCTCCAAAACCTGACGTACGGCCAATTGCCGGACGGAAGCTGGGGAGTGGCGCACAGTGCGGCAGACGCCAAGGCAATGGGTTTCTGGGCGCTCAACCTGGATACACTTTTGATGTCGCTGCTGTTAGGCGCGATATTCCTGCTTATGTTCCGCAGTGTCGCAAAAAAAATTACGGCAGACACGCCTAACGGCTTGCAGAATTTCTGCGAATGGGCGGTCGAGTTCATCGACACCAGCGTACGCGGCTCCTTCTCCGCAAGAAACAGCATGGTCGCGCCACTCGCTTTGACCGTGTTTTTCTGGATTTTCTCCATGAATCTGATGGACCTGGTGCCGATCGACTATATCCCGTCGCTGATGAAAGCACTGGGGGTGCCGTTCTTCAAGCTGGTTCCGTCTACCGATCCGAATGCGACTTTTGGTATGGCGATTGGTGTATTTTTGCTGGTGGTGTACTACAGCATCAAGATGAAGGGTTTGGGCGGCTTCGTTGGTGAACTGACCCTGCAACCGTTCGGGAAGTGGGGCATGCCCGTCAATCTGTTGCTGGAAGGCGTCAACCTGATTGCCAAGCCGATTTCACTGGCTCTGCGTCTGTTCGGCAACATGTACGCCGGCGAAATGATTTTCATTCTTATCGCACTGATGGGCGGTGCCTGGGCAGGATTTTCTGCGGGCAGCAGCATCCTGTACGGTTCGCAAATCCTGTTGTCCCTGGGCTGGGCGATATTCCACATCCTGATCGTTACGCTGCAGGCGTTCATCTTCATGACCCTGACGGTCGTATATCTGGATATGGCACACCAGGAACATCACTAATCTGAATTCGGTTTCATTAACTTTATTTTTATCAACTGGAGAAACAAAAAATGGAAATGGCAAATGCACTTCTGTATATCGCTGGCGCACTGATGATGGGTCTGGGCGCGCTTGGCGCAGCCGTCGGCATCGGTATTCTGGGTGGCCGCTTTCTGGAAGGCGCAGCCCGTCAACCTGAACTGATCCCGATGCTGCGTACCCAGTTCTTCGTGGTTATGGGTCTGGTTGACGCGGTGCCGATGATTGCTGTTGGTATTGCAATGTACGTTCTGTTTGCGGTCGTTGGTTAATAGTCAAATAGGCAGCAACGCATAATTCAGGAAAGGAAGCTTGCATGAATATCAATGCAACTCTTCTCGCACAAACCATCATGTTCGCGCTGTTCGTGTGGTTCTGCATGAAGTTCGTCTGGACGCCGATCATGGCCGCGTTGGAGCAACGCAACAAGCGGATTGCCGACGGTTTGGCCGAAGCTGAGCGTGCGAAGCACGACTTGGAAATGGCAGCCAAGCGTTCCGCAGAAATCCTGCGGGAAGCCAAGGAAAAAGCCGGCGAAATCGTAAGCAATGGCGAAAAACGCGCCAGCGAAATCATCGAAGCCGCCAAGGTACAAGCGAAAACAGAGGGTGACCGCATTCTCGTAGGCGCCAAGGCCGAGATTGATCAGGAAATGTTCCGCGCCAAGGAACAGCTGCGCACCCAAGTGTCGGCGATCGCACTGGCTGGTGCCGCCAAGATTCTTGGTCGCGAAATTGATGCGAAGGCACACAACGACCTGCTCGATAAACTAGTTGCGGAAATCTGAACGCCATGTCTGAAGCAATTACCACTGCACGCCCCTATGCCCAGGCAGCCTTTGACGAAGCCCAGAAACAGGGCGACCTGAAAGGCTGGGCGGAGATGCTGCAAAATCTGGCCGAGGCGGTCAGCTACCCCGATGTTCGCGCGATCGTCACCAGCCCGCAAGTAACCAAGGCACAAGCAGAAAGCTTGATGGATGGCGTAGCGGGCACCGCCGCGAACGCGCAGCAGCGTAACTTCATCCGCGTGCTGGTAGCAAATCAGCGACTGCTGGTGTTGCCGGAAATTGCCGCGCTGTTCGAAGCATTGCGTGCGGAAGCGGAAAAGACGGTGAACGTGGTAGTGGACTCCGCTTTCGAGTTGTCGGGCGCGCAACAGGAAAAGATCGTTAGCTCGCTGAAGGCGCGCATGGGCCGCGAAATCAAACTGGTCTGTAAGGTCAACAAAGATTTGCTGGGCGGCGTGGTAATTCGTGCCGGGGACAAGGTGATCGACGGTTCGGCGCGCACCCGTCTTGGCGAAATGGCAAACGCCCTGGCCTGATAAAAGATTTATCAAGATAAGGAAATCCAGATGAAGCTCAACCCTTCTGAAATTAGCAATTTAATTCGCAGTCGCATCGAAAACTTCGAAGCGCTGACTCAAGCCCGTACAGAAGGTACGGTGGTCAGCGTGACCGACGGTATCGTTCGCGTGCATGGTCTGTCCGATGTGATGCAAGGTGAAATGCTGGAATTCCCCGGCAATACATACGGCCTGGCATTGAACCTGGAGCGCGACTCCGTTGGTGCAGTGGTGCTGGGTGAATATGAACACATCACGGAAGGCGACACGGTGAAGTGCACCGGGCGCATTCTGGAAGTGCCGGTCGGTCCGGAATTGTGCGGCCGCGTTGTGAACGCACTCGGCCAGCCGATCGACGGCAAGGGCCCGATCAACGCCAAGCTGACCGACAAGATTGAAAAGGTGGCACCGGGCGTTATCGCCCGTAAGTCCGTTGACCAGCCGGTGCAAACCGGTCTGAAGTCGATCGACTCGATGGTTCCGGTCGGTCGTGGTCAGCGCGAATTGATCATTGGTGACCGTCAAACCGGTAAGACCGCAGTGGCCGTGGACGCCATCATCAACCAGAAGGGTCAGAACATGACCTGTATCTACGTGGCAGTCGGCCAGAAGGCTTCGACCATTGCCAACGTGGTACGCAAGCTGGAAGAACACGGTGCGCTGAGCTACACCATCGTGGTTGCCGCCAGTGCATCCGATTCCGCTGCAATGCAATTCCTGGCGCCGTATGCCGGCTGCACCATGGGCGAATACTTCCGCGATCGCGGCCAAGATGCCCTGATCGTTTATGACGATCTGACCAAGCAAGCCTGGGCATATCGCCAGATTTCCCTGTTGCTGCGCCGTCCGCCCGGACGCGAAGCGTACCCTGGCGACGTGTTCTACCTGCACTCCCGTTTGCTGGAACGTGCCGCACGCGTGAATGCGGAATACGTGGAAGAGTTCACCAAGGGCGAAGTGAAGGGCAAGACTGGTTCCTTGACTGCATTGCCAATCATTGAAACCCAGGCAGGCGACGTGTCCGCCTTCGTGCCGACCAACGTGATTTCCATTACCGACGGTCAGATCTTCCTGGAAACCGACCTGTTCAACGCAGGTATCCGTCCCGCGATCAACGCCGGTGTTTCGGTGTCTCGCGTCGGTGGTGCGGCACAAACCAAGGTGATCAAGAAGCTCGGTGGCGGTGTACGTCTGGCACTGGCGCAATACCGTGAACTGGCAGCGTTTGCGCAGTTTGCTTCCGATCTGGACGAGGCAACCCGAAAACAGCTGGAACGCGGCCGCATGGTTACCGAACTGATGAAGCAGCTGCAATACAGCCCGCTGTCCGTCGCGGATATGGGTGTTACGCTGTTCGCCGTCAACAAGGGCTACTTCGACGACGTGGCAGTGCCCAAGGCGCTGGCATTCGAAGCCGCATTGCATGCTTACCTGAAATCCAACAACAAGAGCCTGCTGGACGCCATCGAATCCAGCAAGGATTTGAGCGGTGATAACGAGAAATTGTTGTCCGCAGCGATCGAGGCATTCAAGGCAACTGCTGTTTATTAAGGCGGGGTGAGAAATGGCTGGCAGTAAAGAGATTCGCACCAAGATCAAGAGCGTAGAAAACACGCGCAAGATCACCCGTGCGATGGAAATGGTGGCAGCATCGAAAATGCGCAAGGCGCAGGATCGCATGCGCGCTGCGCGCCCCTACGCCGAGAAGATTCGCAACGTTGCCGCTCACCTGTCGCGCGCCAATCCTGAATACAAGCATCCTTTCCTGGTAAAACGCGAAGGCAACCGGAACATCGGGCTGATCGTAGTCACATCGGACAAAGGTCTGTGCGGTGGTCTGAATACCAACCTGCTGCGGTTGGTGGTAAATCGCATGAAAGCTTGGGAAGGCGAAGGCAAGGGCGTGATGGTCTGCCCGATCGGCAACAAGGGCTTGGGCTTCATGTCGCGCGTCGGTGCGAAAATCAAATCCAACCTGACCGGCCTGGGCGACACGCCCCACCTGGAAAAGCTGATTGGTACCGTGAAGGTGGTGCTGGATGCATACGTGGCCGGCGAGATCGATGCGGTCTACCTGAGCTACAACCACTTCATCAATACGATGAAGCAGGAACCGCGTGTGGAGCAACTGCTGCCGCTGAGTGGCGAACAGATGGGTACGGCCGAAGGTAACTGGGACTATATCTACGAACCGGATGCCAAGCAGGTGATCGACGAGCTGCTGCTGCGTTACATCGAGTCTCTGGTGTATCAGGCAGTAGTGGAAAACATGGCATCCGAGCAGAGCGCGCGCATGGTCGCAATGAAGTCCGCTTCCGACAATGCCAAGAATGTCATCAACGAGCTCAAGCTTGTTTACAACAAGGCGCGTCAAGCGGCGATCACGAAGGAAATCTCGGAGATTGTCGGCGGGGCAGCGGCTGTTTAAGAATTAATTTAGACGGGGAATCATAAAATGAGTCAAGGAAAGATAGTTCAGTGTATCGGCGCCGTGGTCGACGTCGAATTTCCGCGCGACCAAATGCCCAAGGTCTTTGACGCTTTGGTGCTTGACGAAGAGTCATCCTTTAGCGAAGCCGGCCTGACCTTTGAAGTGCAACAACAATTGGGTGACGGCGTGGTTCGTACCATCGCCATGGGCTCCTCCGACGGCCTGCGCCGCGGCATGAAGGTCCGGGGCACGGGCAGCGCGATTTCCGTTCCCGTGGGTACCGCAACGCTCGGCCGCGTGATGGACGTACTGGGTCGTCCCATCGATGAACGCGGCCCGGTGGCATCGGAAGAACGTCGCCCGATTCACCAAAAAGCGCCGAGCTTCGACGAACTGTCTCCGTCCGTTGACTTGCTTGAAACTGGTATCAAGGTTATTGACCTGGTCTGCCCGTTTGCCAAGGGTGGTAAGGTTGGTCTGTTCGGTGGCGCCGGTGTGGGCAAGACCGTGAACATGCTGGAGCTGATCAACAACATCGCCAAGCAGCACAGCGGTCTGTCCGTGTTTGCTGGCGTGGGTGAGCGTACCCGTGAAGGTAACGACTTCTACCATGAAATGTCTGACGCCAAGGTTATCGACCAGGAAAACCTGAGCAACTCCAAGGTGGCGATGGTGTTCGGTCAGATGAACGAACCGCCTGGCAACCGTTTGCGCGTGGCGCTGACCGGCCTGACCATGGCGGAAAAATTCCGTGACGAAGGCCGTGACATTCTGTTCTTCGTTGACAACATTTACCGTTATACCCTGGCTGGTACCGAAGTGTCCGCGCTGTTGGGCCGTATGCCTTCCGCCGTGGGTTACCAACCGACGCTGGCTGAAGAAATGGGCCGTCTGCAAGAGCGTATTACTTCGACCAAGGTGGGTTCCATTACCTCCATCCAGGCCGTTTACGTTCCCGCCGACGACTTGACCGACCCGTCTCCGGCAACCACCTTCCTGCACTTGGACTCCACCGTGGTGTTGAGCCGCGATATCGCCTCGCTGGGTATTTATCCTGCGGTCGATCCACTGGATTCCACCTCGCGTCAGCTCGACCCGCTGGTCGTGGGTGAAGAACACTACAGCGTTGCGCGTGGCGTGCAGCAAACCCTGCAGCGTTATAAAGAATTGCGCGACATTATCGCGATTCTGGGTATGGACGAACTGGCTCCAGAAGACAAGGTGGCTGTGGCCCGTGCCCGTAAGATCCAGCGCTTCCTGTCACAGCCGTTCCACGTTGCTGAAGTGTTCACCGGCGCACCAGGCAAGTACGTACCGCTGAAGGAAACCATCAAGGGCTTCAAGGGCATCGTCGAAGGCGAATATGACCACCTACCGGAACAGGCGTTCTACATGGTGGGCAGCATCGAAGAAGCGGTTGAAAAAGCCAAGACGCTGCAATAATCGAAGGGGGCCATTATGGCAATGACCGTACATGTAGACGTGGTTAGCGCGGAAGAGTCCATTTTTTCCGGGCTGGCTGAAATGGTCGTCGTTCCCGGAGAGATGGGTGAACTGGGCATTTATCCGCGTCATACCGCATTGATGACGCGCATCAAGCCCGGTTCGGTCAGAATCAAGCGGCCGGACCAGGAAAGCGAGGAACTCATTTTCGTCTCGGGGGGCATGCTGGAAGTGCAACCCGGTGTGGTGACCATCCTTGCCGATACCGCGATCCGGGGCGCCGATCTGGACGAGGCACGGGCTTTGGAAGCAAAGCAGGCCGCTGAAGAACTGATGAAGAATCGCACCGCCGATATCGACTATGCGCAAGCACAGGCGGAATTGGCAGAAGCAATTGCACAGCTTGCGGCGATCAAGCGGTTGCGCAAACAGTCCGCGCACTAGCTTCCGGAATCTGGCATCAAATAAAAAAAGCAGCTTCAGCTGCTTTTTTTATACCTATACTTTAAACGCAGTTAGCGCGATAGCCGGTTCCCCTGGGATTGCGCCAACGGTGCCCCTCCCGCTTGATCGAGGCGTAAAAAGAGGAATTACTTAGTATTCAGCTTCCTGCACCGGCGCCGGGAATTCGCCCAATCAGTGCAGAACGCCATCCAGCTCGGGTAAGGGCTTGAGCCGCACACCATTAGCGCTAAAAACACGCCAGAGTTCGCGGGCTTGCGTCGGCTAAGCGGCCCGCAACGCGCATCCACGCGCTTGCTGAGCGTATCTGTCGATCACCCCTGCCGTCTTTCGTTAGAGGCCGATCTCTTGTAGAGAGGACACCACATTAGCCTTGATAAGATGCCGGACTTCAGCTTGCAGCTTGATCCACTGCTTGTCAGTGAAATTGTGCTTAATGTCATCTTCCCAGGACATCTGCATCTTACCGTAGTCCTTGGAGATGCCATTAACCAGCTTCTGGCTAAGTGGCTTGAGCGTTTTTCCGTCAAGCACGACGATGCGCAAAAACGAATACGGTTTGATGTAAGGCTCGTCGAACGGCAGGCTTCGATAATAGAGCCCCGATCCATACAGATAGATACACGTGCCCTGAATTGGATCCTGCACCTGTTCACTATGGATCAGCACCAGCGCGTCCACCGGGTGCTTTTTAACCAGCGCCCTCAGATCATCCTCAATCCGGTTCACATTGACATAACTGCCGAACTCGCCTTTTTGGCGATAGAGTTTGCCTAGCAAAGAGTGATCAACCGGGAGCACTACCGGCCGCATGGGTGGCTCGGCATTTTTGAGAGTCTCCACCGCTGACTGTACTACCATTTTATCCAGTTGCCAGCCGGAAACATTTTTGGAGAATTCGTCGTTATTGAACAACGTGAGTCCAACTTTCGTAAACCTGAACTCCTCACCAATCAGGGAAACGATGCCGACCTTCTTGAGTTTTGACCGCTCTTCATCTTGTATGGGCGTAGTTGACGCACAGCCGGTGAGGACCACGGCAAGTGCAAAAAACCATAATACATTTTTCATTATTTTCACCCTCCAACGGGCCATGACCCGCCAATTCAACATCACACCCATGCAAAACCGGAGGCGAGTAAGTGCTCCCTGTACGTTACGCCTGTACGCAATGTTAGAGGGCTGGCGCCAGATTGGCAACTACCGGATAAGCGACATAATCCAGACAATCAGGAACATACCGTCAGGAAACCACCACCAGCGTGGCACGCCGGGGCCAGGTAAGCTCCCCGGAATCCATAACACAATTCGCCACGCCGCGTCCTTGCCACACCTGCTCGCAATACGGGTAATGCGTCTGACACCGAAGGACAGAAAATCGTTCACAAATTTGTAAAAAATTGTTATGAACGGAACAAGTTCGCACGAGTCCCGACAACCATTCGGTGCACCAGTACTTGTTGATGACCGGAACGTGATCAGGTCAAAACCGGACGGACAAAATGAGGCCGCCGCGGTTCGATGGCATTGAATAGTATTATTATTAACTAATAAATACAATCCGCCATAAGTGCTGCGGAGGCAGGGTGAAACGCCGAACCTTGCGGTTTGCTCGAGAGGAAACGAACACAATTGGAGCGATAGCCAAGACCAGGATTGGCGGCGCTACCGGCGTGGACTCCCTTTTGCGTCAGTTTCAAATCGTTGCAATCGCTTTCCAATTCGGCCGGCGAGGAAACAGGATCCAAGCCATCCACTAAGGCAGCGGTGATTAATCCTTTTGATATAATCCGCTATTCTTCAGAAGGCCCGATATGACCCCGTTGAACATCGTCATCCTTGCTGCCGGCAAAGGCACGCGCATGTACTCTGACAAGCCCAAGGTATTGCATGCCTTGGCCGGCAAACCACTGGTACAGCATGTGCTGGATTGCGCTGCGGCGCTTGAGCCGCAGCAGATCTGCGTGGTGTACGGGCATGGTGGCGAAGCCGTGCCGCAGGCCATGCAGCAGTACGCAGCGAAATTTGTTCTTCAGGAGCCACAACTCGGCACTGGCCATGCGGTGCAGCAAGCCATGCCATATGTGACTGACGGGAGCCAGACCTTGGTGCTGTATGGTGACGTGCCGCTGATTCAGCACCGCACGTTGCACCAGATGCAGCAGGCGGGTGACGGGCTGGTAGTGCTGACGGTCAATCTGGACAAGCCGACGGGCTACGGACGTATCGTGCGCAATGCGCAGGGCGACGTGCTGAGCATCGTCGAGGAGAAAGATGCCACGCCGGAGCAACGGGAAATCCGGGAAGTCAATACCGGCATCATGCTCGCACCGACGGAGCTGTTGCGCGGATGGTTGGCCAATCTCCGCAATAATAACGCCCAAGGTGAGTACTACCTCACTGATATTGTCGGCATGGCGGTCGCACAAGGGGTCGCGGTGCATACGGTACAGCCGGCCCATGAATGGGAAATCCACGGCATCAACAGTAAAGCGCAGCTGGCGGCACTGGAGCGAACCTGGCAGGGCGTCGAAGCAAGCCGTCTACTGGCGCAAGGGGTAACCCTGGCCGATCCGGCGCGCCTCGATGTCCGTGGCAAGCTGGCCTGCGGCCGTGATGTTGAGATCGACGTCGGCTGCATTTTCGAAGGCGAAGTGATCTTGGGCGACAACGTGCAGATCGGCGCCTACAGTATCATCAGAAACGCGAGCATCGCGGCGGGCAGCCGCATCGCCCCATACAGCCACATCGATGGCAGCGAAGTAGGCGCTAACTGCCGGATTGGTCCATTCGCGCGCCTGCGTCCCGGTACGAAGTTGCACGATGAAGTGCATATCGGCAATTTCGTCGAGGTCAAAAACAGCGAGGTGGCACAAGCCAGCAAGGCAAACCACCTCAGTTATATCGGCGACAGCACGGTCGGCCAGCGCGTCAACATCGGCGCGGGTACCATTACCTGCAACTACGACGGAGTAAACAAGTTCCGCACCGTGATCGAGGACGATGTCTTCATCGGCTCGGATACGCAGCTGGTGGCGCCGGTCACGGTGGGCAAGGGCGCGACGATCGGCGCCGGCTCGACCATCACGCGGGACACGCCAGCCGATGAATTGACCCTGTCGCGCTGTAAACAGTTGACCATCAAAGGCTGGAAACGGCCGGTCAAGAAGAAATAGCACCTTTTCGGTATTTGAATGTTAGTTACTTTTAGCACGGGAGTAAGAAGATGTGCGGAATCGTAGGCGCGGTCGCTCCGCGCAATGTCGTGCCAATCCTGCTGGAAGGACTCCAACGGCTGGAATATCGCGGCTATGACTCGGCCGGTCTGGTCGTGGTGCGTGACACGCAATTCGAGCGCGTGCGCAGCATCGGCCGGGTGGCCGACCTCAAGGAAAAAAGCGCCGCGACCCAGGGCCAGCTCGGTATTGCCCACACCCGCTGGGCGACCCATGGCGCGCCGAGTGAGCGCAACGCTCACCCCCACCTCAGCAACAACCTCATTGCCGTGGTCCATAACGGCATCATCGAGAATTACGAAACCCTGCGCAACCGTCTGACCGGCGAGGGGTACGAGTTCAGTTCGGATACCGATACGGAGGTCATCGCCCACCTGATTCACAGCCACTATGCGCGTGGCAATTCGCTTCTGGCGGCAACACAGGGCGCGCTGGCCGAGCTGGCTGGGGCCTACGCCATTGGCGTCATCGCGGCAGACAATCCCGACCAACTGATTTGCGCGCGCCGCGGCAGCCCGTTGCTGCTGGGCGTCGGCAGCGGCGAATACTTCATTGCTTCCGACGTGTCTGCATTGCTCCCGGTAACGCGCCAGGTGGTCTATCTGGAAGAGGGTGATGTCGCCGCCCTGGACCGGCAGGGCTACCGAGTCTTCGATGCTACTGGCAGTCAGGTTGAACGGGCGATCCAGGTCAGCCAGCTGAGCAACGAAAGCGTGCAGCTCGGCAACTACCGCCACTACATGCAAAAGGAAATCCATGAACAGCCGCAGGCCCTGGCTAATACGCTGGAATCCGTATGTTGTGCGCAGTCACTGATCCCCGGCATTTTTGGCGCGGAAGCCACCGCGACCTTTAACGCGATCGACAGTGTGCTCATCCTTGCCTGCGGCACCAGCTACCACGCCGGACTGGTGGCGCGCTACTGGCTGGAAGAAATTGCCGGCATCCGTTGCAGCGTGGAAGTCGCCAGCGAATATCGCTATCGCGCGAGCGTGCCGGATGCGAAGACCATGGTGGTGGTCATTTCACAATCCGGTGAAACCGCCGATACCCAAGCTGCCCTGAATCACGCCAAGGCACAGGGCCACGTGCATACCCTCGCGATCTGCAACGTGCCGGAAAGCGCACTGGTGCGCCTGTGCAAGCTGCGCCTGCTGACCCGCGCGGGTCCGGAAATCGGCGTGGCATCGACCAAGGCTTTCACCACCCAGCTCGCAGCGTTATTTCTGCTGACTCTGGTGCTGGCCAAACAACGCGGCCGCCTGACCACACCGCAGGAACAGCAATACCTGAATGAATTGCGTCACCTGCCTAGCGCCGTGCAAAAAGTGCTGGAGCTGGAACCGCAGATCGCCGAGCTGGCCGCACAATTCACCAACAAGCAGCATGCGCTGTTCCTGGGGCGCGGCCTGCATTACCCGATCGCCCTGGAAGGCGCGCTCAAGCTCAAGGAAATCTCGTATATCCACGCCGAAGCCTACCCGGCGGGCGAGCTCAAGCATGGCCCGCTGGCACTGGTGGACAAGGACATGCCGGTGATTTCGGTGGCGCCAAATGACGCCTTGCTCGAAAAGCTGAAATCCAACCTGCAGGAAGTGCGCGCACGAGGTGGCGAGCTGTTTGTGTTTGCGGACGCCGAGACCCACATGCGCAGCTCGGACGGCATTCACATCATGCAGATGCCGGAGCATGCCGGTTACCTGAGCCCCATCCTGCACACCATTCCGCTGCAACTGCTGGCCTATTATGTTGCCCTGCAAAAGGGTACCGACGTGGACAAGCCGCGTAACCTCGCCAAGTCAGTAACGGTGGAATAATCTGATACATTGGAAGACGACATGGTCATGGGATTTAGTATTACGCTCCAGCCAGGCAATCACACCTTTATCGCCGAAGCAGGCGAAACCATCCTCGAAGCTGCGACAAAGCATGGCCACAATCTGCCGCGTGGTTGCGGCGATGGAGCATGCGGTATGTGCAAAGGTAATGTGCTGCAAGGTACGGTCGATCACGGAAAGTCGACGACAATTGGATTAAGTGCAGAGGAGCGGGATGCGGGCATCGCGCTGTTTTGCTGCGCCAAACCCACATCCGATTTGGTCATCGAGCGCCGCGAAATGAGCATCAGCTGGGATATGCTTGATTGGGATTGACCGTCTCACTGAACATCTTAATGCTAGCCAATATAAACGGTCGCAAATCGACCACCTAAGCCGCCGCAGCTGGTCGTCGCTGATGTTCGCCCATCGGCCATTGCCGGCGTCGGCAGCCGCGGCGCCACCGCAGCTCAGTGCACGACAACGGCCAGTGTCAGGGCACCTTGGCCAGGGATAGGCATTGCCATTTAATCAAAATTGCCGTTGTGCTGTTGTTGAAAGCCGAATGTCTAATTTATGGCGTCAATCACTTCTCCGGTCATATTGCCTTCCAGGACCCGGACATACGCTTGTGCAACCACCTCGACAGGAGTCCCTATGGATGGATCCATATTGAAAGCCTTAAGAGTATCAATTACCCAATTGGGACTCACAATGTTCATGCGGATGCCGCGAGGCATTTCAAGTGCCGCAGCCCGCCCAAATCCTTCGAGCGCCGCGTTTACGAGGCTGATGGCCGCTGACCCTGTCATCGGTTTGCGACTCAATATGCCGCTCGTGAGAGTAAATGAGCCGCCGTCGTTTATATAATCCATTCCCAATCGCACCACGTTTACCTGTCCCATCAGTTTATTGTTCAGACCGAGAGCGAAATCCTCATCCGTCAGTGACGCCAAGGGACCGAATTTTGCGAGACCCGCTGCGCTGATCACTGCGTCCACTCGTCCCGTTGCCTGGAACATTTCTCTGATCGACCTGCTGTCTGAGATATCTACTTTGATTGCAGACTTGCTGAAACTTACCGGGATCACCTCGTGCCTAGTGCCGATGGCCTGAACAATCGCCTTGCCGATTGTGCCTGTTGCACCTATGACTATAACTTTCATCGAAGTCTCCCACACGGCCGTTTGTATCAATCGTCAAGTGCCGGCATAGCCGGCGTTCCGCTAGTTGCGTCACCATCCCGTGAACGCCGAAACTATGGGTGGAACGTCGCAGCGTGCCAATCAGTAAAACACCGTATTTTCTGTACCCTGGCTTGTCTGTTGAAGTCGCGAGAAAGTGGTGAAGGAGGGGAGTTAGTGCAACTCCTGGGACGTCCAGTACCACGCCCAGCCGCAGCCACCCTGGCTGATCATTAAACTGTCCGCAATGGCGAGCCACTGCCATCGTTGCTTCCGACCGCTAGTCGTGCGGCCCCTGTATACTTCTCCAATATTGACACTCACTGCCTACCCGCCATGTCCGTGACTGCCCAGGCTCCAGCCGCCGCCCATGACCTGATCGACTTCATTGACGCCAGTCCCAGCCCTTGGCATGCGGTGGCGAGTGCAGAGGTGCGCCTGCTTGCGAACGGTTTTACCCGACTCGAGGAGGGGATGCGGTGGCAACTCGCGGCGGGCGGGCGCTATTACGTCGTGCGTGGCGGTGCGTCAATGATTGCCTTCGTGCTGGGCAGCCGGGGAATAGCGGACGCCGGCTTTCGCATCGTCGGCGCCCATACCGATTCGCCGGGATTAAGGCTCAAACCAAAGGCGGCTATGGCCGGCGATGGCGTAGTACGCATCGGGGTTGAAGTATATGGTGGTCCCATACTGGCGACATTCACCGACCGGGATTTGAGCTTGGCTGGTCGTGTTGTGTTGCGCGCGGCGGCAAATCAGGAAACTCGGCTGGTGCGCTTCGCGCAGCCACTGGTGCGACTTCCCAATCTGGCGATTCATATGAACCGAGACGTAAACGAGCAGGGCCTGAAGCTCAACAAGCAAACGGAGCTCCCGCTGATCCTGGGCCTGATGGAAAAAGGGGATGACCCCGAAGCAAAGTTGCGCAAGTTGTTGGCGGACGCAGCGCAGGGAGATGCGGCAGATCTGCTTGGCTGGGAACTGACGGTCTATGACACGCAGAAGGGCTGCCTGTGGGGCGCAAATGAGGAGTTTATTGCCAGCAGGCAATTGGATAATCTGGCGTCCACCTATGCTGCCCTCACTGCGCTAATCGCCACAAAGCAGCCGACTGCCACCTGTGTGGCGGCCTTGTTCGATCATGAGGAGGTCGGCAGTGAGAGTGCTAACGGGGCCGGCGGCAGTTTCGTCACCGATGTGCTGGCCCGTATCTGTTTCCATGCGGATATTGACGAGGAGGATAGGCGACGCGCCATGGCACGCAGTTTCTTCATCAGTGCCGACATGGCCCATGCCTATAACCCGAATTTCCCGGCTGCCTATGAACCCGAGCACAAAGTGATGGTAAATGGCGGACCGGTCATCAAGACCAACGTGAACCAGCGGTTCTGCACTAATGCAGAAACGGCGGCGCGTTTCATGGGGCTTTGCGAGAAGGCCGGGGTGCCGTACCAGCAGTACGCGCATCGCAGCGACCTGGGTTGCGGAAGCACCATTGGCCCTATCCTGGCGGCACAGCTGGGCGTCCCAAGTGTGGACGTCGGCTCGCCAATGTGGGCGATGCATAGTGCGCGCGAGAGCGCCGGTGCTCATGACCACGCTTACATGATTGCGGCCCTGGTGGCGGCTTTTGGCAGTTGAAACAAGAGCTGCATCTGTTCGGCCGGAGCAGTCGTTTCAGCTTAATCTGAATTTGCTTCCGGTTTGGGCTCGGAGCCAGAGACGTTCAACATTAGGCGGCGCCGTGATTCAGTGCACGAACATATTCTGAGCCACAACTCATCTACCAAGTCCCGCTTGAAAAGCGTTTGGAGAAGCCGGCTTATTGGCCAGGGACAGTAATAAAGTTCGCCCAGACGAACTGCAACAGGAGCAGGATGATGATGGCGGACAACAGCAGATTGCGGCGCTTCTGTTGCGCGGAAAGTTGCTGCAGGGAAGCCTCGATCCCGGCATTGGACTTTTCGTGCAAACGCTGATGCAGCAGGCGCGGCAGCTGGGGTAGCAAGGTGGAGTAATGCGGTGCTTCTTCGCGCAAGGTCCGGAAGAATCCGCGCCAGCCCACCTGTTCGTTCATCCAGCGTTCCAGCCAGGGTTTGGCAGTCTTCCACAGATCCAGTTCCGGGTCGAGTTGCAGGCCCAGGCCTTCGATGTTGAGCAGGGTCTTTTGCAGCAGTACCAGTTGTGGCTGGACCTCGATGCCGAATCGGCGCGAGGTCTGGAACAGGCGTAACAGAACGCGGCCGAACGAGACTTCACGCAGCGGCTTGTCGAAGATCGGTTCGCATACTGCACGGATTGCCGTTTCAAGTTCGTCTACGCGGGTTTCGGCCGGCGCCCAGCCGGATTCGATATGCAATTCGGCGACCCGCTTGTAATCACGCCGGAAGAACGCGATGAAATTCTGCGCGAGATAATTCTTGTCGACATCAGTCAGGGTGCCCATGATGCCGAAATCCAGTGCGATGTAGCGACCGTCCGGAGCGACCTGGACATTGCCGGGATGCATGTCGGCATGGAAGAAGCCGTCGCGGAATACCTGGGTGTAGAAAATTTCCACCCCGTTGGTCGCGAGCTTGTGGACATCAATTCCTGCCTGGCGCAACGCACTGACTTGGCTGATCGGCGTGCCGTTCATGCGCTCCATCACCATGACTTCCTCAGTGCAATAATCCCAGTACATCTCGGGCACCAGCAGCAGCGGGGAGTTGGCGAAATTGCGTTTCAACTGGCTGCCATTGGCAGCCTCGTGGGTCAGATCCAGTTCTTCGCCCAGGTGCTTTTCGAACTCTTCAATCACTTCGCGCGGCTTCAGGCGATGTCCGTCGATCCACAGGGTTTCCACCAGATCGGCACCGACTTTCAGCAATGCGACATCATGCGCAATGGTAGCGGTGATGTTGGGGCGCAAAATCTTGACGGCCACGTTGCGTCCATCCGGCAAGACCGCGAAATGCACTTGCGCGACCGAGGCGCTGGCGATCGGGACTTCGTCAAAGCTCTGGAATACTTCGCGCAATGGTTTGCCGAAGTTTCTCTCCAGGATGGCGATGGCCTGCGATGACGGGAATGGCGGCACCTGGTCCTGCAGTTTCGCCAGTTCCTCAGCGATGTCGGACGGCATCAAATCGCGGCGGGTGGACAGCATCTGCCCGAATTTGACGAAGATTGGCCCGAGGTTCTCCAGCGCCAAGCGCAGCCGCACGGCGCGGGGCTCCGAGGTGTTGCGCAGAAACAGGAACAGCTTCAGGGGCAGGTGCAGAAAGCGTGTACGCTCATGCGCCAACAGAAATTCATCCAGACCGAAGCGCAACACCACATAAAAGATTTTGATCAGGCGAAACAGGCGCATGTGTTATTTCTTGTTGGCTTCTGAAAGAGGGACAGCTGATGATGAAGGCTGGGCAAGCAGATTGATGCGCTGCTCAAGCCGTGCGGCCCGGTCGCGCAACTCATCGACCTCGTGGACGAAGCTCACAATCTGCTGTGACTTGGCCAGGACCGGCCGTTCTTCGGTCCAGAATTCCGCAGCGGCCTGCGACAGGTTAAGTACCGCTTCATGCAAATGGCGCCGTGTCGTTTGCGCAGCCTGAACGATGCGTTCCGCGGCGATGTCGCCGGTCACGTGGCTTAAGTCTTCCGCTGCATCCCAGCGCAGATTGCGCGCCAGATAAAAGATTTCAGTCAGCAACGCGGCATCGCCTTCGGAACGAACCCCGGCGTGCGCCTGTTCGTCCTGCAGCGCGAGCCGTGGCAACAGCGACGGGGGAATTACGC
>DASSQR010000078.1:0-10030 GCA_035702405.1 Gallionella sp.
CCAGCACGGCGAAGTGTTCGTGACGGAAGATGGCGCGGAGACCGATCTTGACCTCGGCCACTACGAGCGCTTTGTCTCGGCCAAGATGCGCAAGGCCAACAACTTTACCACCGGCCAGATCTATGAAAGCGTGATCCGCAAGGAACGGCGCGGCGAATATCTGGGCAAGACGGTGCAGGTGATTCCGCATATCACCAACGAGATTCAGGCCTTCGTCGAACGTGGCGCAGCAGCCTCGCACGACGGCAACGCCGACGTGGCGATCGTCGAAATCGGCGGCACGGTCGGCGACATCGAATCGCTGCCGTTCCTCGAAGCCGCGCGCCAGATGGGGTTGCGTCTCGGGCGCAACCAGGTTGCCTATATTCACCTGACGCTGGTTCCCTACATCGCCACTGCGGGCGAACTCAAGACCAAGCCGACCCAGCACAGCGTGCAGAAATTGCGCGAGATCGGTATCTTCCCGACCGCCTTGCTGTGTCGTGCCGACCGGCGTATTCCCGATGACGAGCGCGCCAAGATTTCGCTGTTCGCGAATATCCGCGAAGAAGGCGTGATCTCGATGTGGGATGCGGACAGCATCTACAAGATCCCGCAAATGTTGCACGAGCAGGGGCTGGATCGCATCATTTGCGAAGAGCTCGCGCTGGATGCGCCTCCGGCAGATCTGTCGATGTGGGCGAAATTGGTGCAGGCGCAGGAAAATCCGCAGCACCGCATTACCATCGGCATGGTCGGCAAGTATGTCGAATTGACCGAATCCTACAAATCGCTGATCGAGGCCCTGCGCCATGCGGGGATTCATACCTCGACGAAAGTGGATATCGAATATCTCGATTCGGAAGCGCTGGAGAGCTCGGGTGTCGAAGGACTGGCGCATTTCGATGCGATCCTCGTGCCGGGCGGGTTTGGCAAGCGCGGCACCGAAGGCAAGATTGCGGCGATCCGCTTCGCACGGGAGAACAAGGTGCCGTATCTGGGCATCTGCCTCGGCATGCAGTTGGCGGTGATCGAGTATGCACGCGATGTGGCGGGCATGACCGATGCGAACAGCACTGAATTCGAACCGGCTTCGGAGCATCCGGTGGTGGCATTGATTACGGAATGGCGTGACCGCGACGGCAGAGTCGAGACACGCAGCAATGAGTCCGATCTGGGCGGCACCATGCGTCTCGGTTCGCAACGCTGTCCGATCAAGCCCGATACGCTGGCTCAGCGCATTTACGGCGACGAAGTGAATGAACGGCACCGGCATCGTTACGAGGTAAACAACCATTACGTGCCCGAGCTGGAAAAACACGGCCTGGTCATTTCTGCGCGCACCCCGGCGGAGGATTTGCCGGAGATGATGGAGTTGCCGCAGTCCATGCATCCGTGGTTTGTCGGCGTGCAGTTCCACCCTGAATTCACGTCCACGCCGCGCGCCGGCCATCCGCTGTTCAAGGCCTTCGTCGAAGCAGCCCTGAAGCGCCAGATTTCGCTCAACGCGGAAATGGCAGCGGCATGAAGCTGTGCAACTTTGAAGTTGGGCTGGATCAGCCCCTGTTTCTGATCGCCGGGCCATGTGTGATCGAATCGCAACAGATGGCGTTCGACACCGCAGGCCAGTTGCAGGAAATGTGCCGCGAGCTGCAGCTGCCATTCATCTACAAGTCTTCCTATGACAAGGCCAATCGCAGTTCCGGCAAATCGTTTCGCGGCTTTGGGCTGGATGCCGGGCTGAAGATCCTGGCGGAAGTGAAGGCACAGCTCGGCGTGCCAGTGCTGACCGACGTGCATGCGATCGAAGAAATCGAGCCGGTTGCCGCAGTGGTGGATGTGCTGCAGACCCCGGCGTTCCTCTGCCGCCAGACCGATTTCATCCAGGCCGTGGCGCGTTGTGGCCGCCCGGTGAACATCAAGAAGGGGCAGTTCCTGTCGCCGTGGGACATGCAGAACGTGGTGGAAAAAGCACGCGATGCCAGCGGCCAGGACAACATCATGGTCTGCGAGCGCGGCGCGTCGTTCGGCTACAACAATCTCGTGTCGGACATGCGTTCGCTGGCAGTGATGCGCAATACCGGTTGTCCGGTAGTGTACGACGCGACTCACTCGGTGCAGTTGCCGGGCGGACAGGGTACCGCCAGCGGCGGTCAACGTGAGTTTGTTCCCGTGCTTGCGCGGGCTGCGGTCGCCTCGGGTATTGCGGGGCTGTTCATGGAAACGCATCCGAATCCCTCCCAGGCGTTGTCGGATGGACCAAATGCTTTCCCGCTCGGACATCTCAAGGCCTTGCTGAAAACGTTAATGGCGCTGGATGCTGCCGTCAAGCAGCACGGCCTGATTGAAGAAAATATTGATTTAAGAAACGTTTAGCAACAAAAAATAAGGAAACCATATGAGCGCTATTGTTGATGTGATCGCACGTGAAGTTCTGGACTCGCGCGGCAACCCCACCGTGGAGGCGGACGTGTTGCTGGAGTCCGGTGTAATGGGACGCGCGGCGGTGCCATCCGGCGCATCCACCGGCGAAAAGGAAGCAATTGAACTGCGCGATGGCGACAAGCAGCGCTATCTGGGCAAGGGCGTCCTGAAGGCCGTGGAATATGTGAACACGGAAATCGCCGAAACCATCATTGGCCTGGATGCCGCCGAGCAGGCTTTCATCGACCAGACCATGATCGACCTGGACGGCACCGAAAACAAATCGCGCCTCGGCGCCAATGCGATCCTCGCGGTCTCGATGGCGGTAGCGCGCGCGGCAGCGGAAGAAAGCGGCCTGCAGCTGTATCGTTATCTGGGCGGTTCGAGCAGGATGCAGATGCCGGTGCCGATGATGAACATCATCAACGGCGGCGCGCATGCCAACAATAATATCGATATGCAGGAGTTCATGATCATTCCGGTTGGCGCATCTTCCTTTCGCGAAGCAGTGCGTTACGGTGCCGAAGTATTCCATGCGTTGAAGAAACTGATCGACGCCAAAGGTATGCCGACCACCGTGGGTGACGAAGGCGGCTTCGCGCCCAACCTGCCGAGCAACGAATCTGCACTGCAACTGATCGTCGAAGGCATCGAGGCGGCCGGTTTCGTGCCCGGTGCGGATGTCGCGATTGGTCTGGATTGCGCCAGCTCCGAGTTTTACAAAGATGGCCGCTATCATCTCGAGTCGGAAGGACTGCAGCTGACTTCGGAACAGTATGTTGATTATCTGGCGAACTGGGTCGACAAGTACCCGATCATCAGCATCGAAGACGGCATGAGCGAGCATGACTGGGACGGCTGGAAGCTGTTGACCCAGCGGCTCGGCAAGTCGGTTCAGCTGGTGGGCGACGACGTGTTCGTCACCAACACCCGCATCCTGCGCGAAGGCATCCGCCAAGGCCTGGCGAATTCCATCCTGATCAAGGTCAACCAGATCGGCACCCTGACGGAAACGCTGGCAGCGATCGAGATGGCGAAGCGCGCAGGTTACACGGCGGTGATTTCCCATCGTTCCGGCGAGACCGAAGATTCCTTCATTGCCGATCTCGCGGTGGCTACCAACACCATGCAGATCAAGACCGGCTCCATGTCGCGTTCCGACCGCATGGCGAAGTACAACCAGCTGCTGCGCATTGAAGAAGATCTGGGTGATATCGCGTCCTTCCCGGGGCGCGAAGCGTACTATCAGCTGAGCTAGGCAGAGGCCCGGCTCGGTAAATTTGATTTTCGCCCTTAGCTTTGCTCGGGGCGAAATTTTTTGGCCGGCAGGCGCGCAGTCGCGCGACTGATGCTTGTTTGCGCGCCGGTTGCGCCGCACGGCTAGAACTATTTGACCAGGTCTGAACGCTGACAGGATGAAGGCGGGCAGACCTCCTGATGCGAACATATGAGAGCTGTCACACTGATACTGGCTGTTCTGCTGCTGTTGTTACAGTATCCGCTCTGGCTGGGTAAAGGTGGCTGGTTGAGGGTGTGGGATCTGAACCGGCAGATCAAGGCGCAGCAGCAGGTCAATCAGCAAACCCAGCAGCGCAATGCGTTGCTCGACGCCGAGGTGCGCGATCTTAAGCAAGGCACGCAAGCCGTCGAAGAACGCGCGCGCAGCGAACTGGGCATGATCAAGCGCGACGAGATATTTTTCCAGTTTCTCGAATCATCAGCCGGACGACCTCCTGCTCAAGCGGCTGCATCGGCTGTCCCTGGTGCGTCAAGATAATACTCATTCGTTGCTGAGTTCAAAGGCTGGACTGAATTCGCAGTGAGCCGGGTGAAGGCGGGGCGCAATTGCGGTTCCCGGTTCTTGCTTACCGGAAAAACGGAGCCAGCAGCAGATAGAGCCCCAGAATCACCATTACCAGTCCACTGAGCAGCTTGAGCCAGCGACCTTCCCGTTCCTGAAGGCGGTGCTGGCTGAGCGTAATGACGCCGATGGCTAGCACGATCATGTCATCGAGCATGTAGGCCAGATCATAGAGCAGCAGGTAGCCGTAATAGCTCAGCGAATCCAGGTGTTGCAGCGTCAATATCCGCGTGAACAGGGCCGGAAAACCCGAGGTACACATCAGCTCGACGATCTGGACCAAGACCGCCAGCGTCACAATTCCGAGCAAGGCTGCCGGCAGGTTTTCGGCTTGCAGCACCCGCCGCATGCGGGCGTAGATGCCGGGCTTGGCGGCGGCCGGGATCGACAGTGACACTCCTCCTCCGGCGCTCCGGAAGTCTTTGAGGTTCACGGCACCGGCCAGCAGCGCGATTGCAGCGAGGACAATTTCAGAGATGCGCGACAGGCCGACCAGCAGGAAGAGATTGAGCCAGGCTGCCATGAACACGAAATACGCGATGCCTTGCACCGCGACGAAGGTGCCAACGAGTGCGAACATCCGCGAGCGGTTGTGCAGTGGCGCCAGCAAGGAGATCATCAGGACCAGCACCCACATCGAGCAGGGGTTGAAGCCGTCCAACAGTCCCATGATCAGTGTGAAGAGCGGCAGGCCGACTTGCCCGAGCGCGATGCTGTGGCCAAGGATATTTACGGCAAACACTTCAGGCGCGGCGACAGGCCGGGGGGCGATACTCTCGCAGGGCAGGGTTTCTTCGGCGCGGCAACTATTCGCTGACTTGATTCCGGGCTTGCCTTCCGAACGCGCCGAAGCCAATGCGTTGCGAATGAGTTGGCCGGTCGATGCCTCATCGGAAAAGCCGACAATCAGTCGTCCGTGTACGACAAATGCCGGCACGCTAACTGCGGTCGCTCGCTGTTTTTCGGCAATACGCTTCAACTGTTCCAAGGCGGCGGGTTCGCGGCCTACGTCGCGCAGCACGATGCGCAATCCTGGCCGTTCCTGCGGCAGCCGGCTCAGGAATTGCCTAGCCGCGGCACAGCGTAGGCATCCTTCGCGCACGAAAACTTCGATATCGGGCTGCGCAGTTGCCTGGTTGACGGCTGCTGGTGGAACCGGCGCAGCGAACGTAGACTCGACCCAGAACAAAGTCAGTACCGACAACAAGAATGGAATCCGGCTGATGGCAAGACGCATGACAACGCTCCTCCCGCCCCAAGGCGAACGAGTTTCATTCCGCATTATAATGACCGCCACCGCGGGTCGCTGCCGTTCATGGTGCGGGATGGGTTCCCGGCCTGGTCTCGTGCAGGCGAATGGGGGCGGAATTTCGATTCTGGAAAATGCAGAGGTACACTATGCGCGCCATGGTTCTGGAAGCTTCCGGATTGCCCCTGCGGCAAGTCGAATTGCCGGTGCCCGAATGCGGCCCTGACGACATCCTGCTCAAGGTCAGTGCCTGCGGCGTTTGCCGCACTGACCTTCATATTCTCGACGGCGAACTGACTGAGCCAAAACTGCCATTGATTCCCGGCCATGAGATCGTTGGTATCGTGGCAGCGAAAGGCGACCGAGTGGAGCGGTTTGCCATCGGACAAAGGGTGGGTGTGCCGTGGCTTGGCTACACCTGCGGACATTGCCGCTATTGCCTCAGCGGGCGCGAGAATCTGTGCGACGACGCACGCTTTACCGGATATACCATGAATGGCGGTTATGCGGAATACGCCGTGGCCGATCAGCGCTATTGTTTTCCGTTGCCGGCCAGCTTTACCGATGCCAATGCGGCGCCGCTGCTGTGTGCGGGGCTGATTGGCTATCGTGCGCTGGTGGCGGCGGGTGACGCCGAGCGAATCGGGATATACGGTTTCGGCGCCGCAGCCCACATTATTGCGCAGGTGGCGCATTGGCAGGGACGCAAGGTATTTGCGTTCACCAAGCCGGGTGATGCGGCTGGACAGGATTTCGCCCGCGAGCTGGGGGCAACCTGGGCAGGCGATTCCACCGCTGCCCCACCGGAGGAAATGGATGCCGCCATTCTGTTCGCGCCGGTCGGCGCCCTAATCCCCGGGGCGTTGCAACATACGGCCAAAGGGGGAACCGTCGTGTGCGCCGGTATTCACATGAGCGATGTGCCAAGCTTTCCATATTCCATCCTGTGGGGTGAGCGTACCATTCGATCCGTTGCCAATCTTACCCGGCGTGATGGCGAGGAATTTTTGGTGCTCGCGCCAAAGGCAAGTATCAGGATCGAGGTCGAAGCTTTTCCGCTGGATCAGGCCAACGAGGCGCTGGATCGCCTTCGGCACGGCCGTATCCGCGGGGCGGCAGTGCTGGTGATGGATCAGACAAACTGAGATATCAGCCGAGCCGTCTCAAGCGGTTCGGTGCATCGGTTGCGGGCAAGCCTCTTCGCAATGGGTGACTCGAAGATTGTAGGTCGGGTTTCAACCCGACATGTCGGGCAGCACCCGCAAGGAGTACGCCGTGGTTGTAAGGGGCTGAAGCCCCAACAACACACGCAGAGCCCGACTTACAGGTGTTGCTTGGTATCATCTGAGTGGTGCTCAACACTAGCGCGCATAGCCGATCGTCTGTAACTCCTTGAAGATTTTCTCCGCCAATTTCGCGTGCCCGGCTGCATTGGGATGCAGCGGATCAACCTTCAAGTTGGGGTCGGACAACACATCGGCAACCGCGTCCTCGATCAGGGGAACCTGATGTTGTTTGGCTACTTGCCGGTAGAAATCGGGGGCAGAGAGGCTCCGGAATACGGCGGCAGCGACATTCGGCTGAGGGGTGGCCAGCAGGACGGCGCTCGCACCGTGAGCCTTGATCAGGGAAAGAATCTGTCCAAGATTGGCGACCGTCCCCGCCTCGGGAACATGCCGCAACATGTCGTTTCCGCCCAGCAGCACCAGCACCAGGAGCGGTTTGTGTTCTTCAAGCAAACCCGGCAAGCGCTGCAACGCCGCGTCGCTGGTGTCGCCGCTCACACCGCCGTTGATTACCACCCATCCGGTACGGTTTGCGAGCAGGCTGGGCCATGCCTCACCGGAAGTCACGCCGGCGCCGGCCGTCAGGCTGTCTCCGAGCGCCAGTACCGGCGTGCCCGGCGGCAGCGCGGGTTCCTTGGCTTTGCCGCAGGCCATGACGAGAGCGATGGCGGTGAATACGCACAGCCAGAGCCGGAACGAGCCGAGCACGAGCACCAATCTGGACGAATGAGCTGCTGGATTCATTGCGCCATCTCCGTATTTGCCCCGTGATTTCGAGATGTGGGGCGGGACACCAGGATTGTAGCGGGATTTGGGAGCCTTCCAAAATCAGGTTGCACGACCAAGCCAAATCCACCAGAATCAGCACAAAGCTGTGCTCGCGTCATTCAGGAAATGCGGTGTTTTCTTTCCGTCGGCACAGCCGGTTCAGACCGTGCGCTGCCCGATAGTGCGCCGATCCAGTCCGTTTGAGCAACACCATGACTTGGTAACATCAAACAGGAGGATAACCATGATCCGCAATCCGATCGATATCGCCAGCCGTGTCAGCCCGGAACTCTCCGGCCTCATCAATAGCATCATCAACCAGCTTGAAACCGACGAACCTGTGACGCTCGGTGCGGTACGCTCATTCGTCGGGCAGGAATTGCCGCCCGAATTCAGTGAAGCCGAAGAGATGCATCACTTCGATGATGCCGAATCGCTAGTTGACGAACTCGACATGCTGATCGACATGTTCGGCGAATCGGCGCCGGCAGTCGATTTTGTCTATGCGTTTGCCAGCGAGCAGCTCTCACGGGTGATCGAGGAAGTCGTGAACCAACGGGAAGAGGATTATCCGGCCACGCTCGACGAGGTCAGAAACGCTGTCCTCAACGGTCTGGGCGGCCGTCTCGTCGGTGAAGGGATTCTGGAAGATTACGAGGACGATACGCTGATGCCGGAGATCGAAAACCTGATCGGGCGTTTCGGCGGTGATGCCCCGGCAGAGGATTTCCTGCGCTACGAGTAGCAGAACCAATTCAGTGTTTTTCATTTACGCGGCCGATATCGGGAGGCGTTATGAAGACCAAGCGTCTGATCGGCGGGATGGTTGCGGTAGGGATACTGGTTGCCACTTCTGCATTTGCCGTGGATGGAACCGCGGCGACCGCGGAAGAAAAGAAATCCCCGGTAACCAGGCAGAAAACAACACGGCCGCATCCTGATCATCAGGGTGTGAGAAGAACCTATCCGGTATACGGCTGTCCCGAACCGGGCGCGTCATGCAGCGTTTCATGTTCCAACGGCAATGGTGCCATCACTTGTCGTGTAGGAGAGGTGTGCAGCTGCACCTGCTCGGGCAACTATCCGCAGTGTTCGTGTGACTAGGTTTTTATTTGTGTAGAGAAAATCGCTGCCCGCAAGGTGCCAGAAGCGGAACTTCAGAAGGTGATCCTGTTTGACAAAAAGCGCCTATCAATAAACTCCCCAGATAATGATCTTCAGTGCGGTTCACTGTTACCAATGGTAAATACCCATATTGACCTCGTGGCTAACAATGGAAATTAGTGTTAGATTTCTTTTTGCCGCACCTATCCGTATTATTTGACTTACAGAAAGGAATGCTGATGTTTAAGATTGACGGACTGGAAGAACTTCAAAACAAGCTTCGCGACCTTGCGGAAAAAGCTGAAGAGTTTGATGGTCAACACAGCGTTCCCGTGTCGGAGCTTCTTACCGAGAGTTTCATGTCACAACACACGTCATTTTCGTCCGCAGACGAGATGTTTAAAGCGAGTGGATTTAAAACAGAAACTCAGGAAGAGTTTGCGGCAATTCCAGTTAACGACTGGGACAGTTATATTCGCTCAATCTCCAGCTTTGACGGCTGGCAAAGCATGCTTGGTGCGGCTGGACAGGAGTGGGCAAAACGAAAGCTCGGTCTGTGAGATCGTCTTACGGGGCAGTCAAGTGGAACTGCGCAAAAGTGCGCAGTTCCTTACTTTTTACGTTGGGTCTCTTAAGATCATGACTCGCTCCCGCGAGGCGTCGGTCGTTAGCACATCATCGATGCCATCGTCTGCTCACTACAGCCTCGGGCCACTCCCTTGGAGTGATGAGCAGCTTGTCGCTGCTGTGTGGAAGAGCTTCACCCAAGCTCAAGAGTGGGTCGATGAACATCCGGGACGTACCTTTGTCGCCCGGTTGGAATCGCTTAGGGCAGTTCGGCGGATATTTGAAGGGAGCGCCGGGCAATTTAGCGAGTGTCTTATGCGCTTCCACGCGGAGGCACAGCAAGGTCACCTGTTTCGCCGGAATCGACAACATGATCTCGAAGCGTATGAGCAGCAATTTCAGGAGCTTCTCTACGTCTTTGCGTCATCTGCCATGACACTGGTAGACCAGGCACGCGCGCTCAGTCAAAAAGTGACCCTGCCTGACTATGAGGCCCGCGTAAGTTCAGCCTTTGCTACAAACCCAAGGCATAGATTTGTTCAGGAACTACGCGTCGACGTGATACACGTCACCCTTCACCGGCCGGGATGGCAACTGACCTCTGGAAGAGATGAAGAGTCGACGTCGAAGTTCATGCTTTGGCCGAGGCAACTGACCCGATTACCTGATTACAACGTACAAGCACGACAATTCGTGGAAGAGCATCCGAAAGGCATCGACCTCGGGCGTCTGATTGCAGACTACTCCGCCGAAGTACGCGAGTTCCATGAGTGGCTCCAACAAACTACCGAA
>DASSQR010000079.1:0-3113 GCA_035702405.1 Gallionella sp.
CTCAATCTATAACGTTTGCTTCTTTCCTTTTCTTCCGACGTCATCCTAATGGCGCATCTGGGCCCGCTAGCTGGACGAGTGCATAATTTTGCGCGAGTCCGAGGCCTGGAAGCGCTGCGCTCAAATAGCAAGAGTGGAACCCTGGCGGACGGCATGCCGCAAACCTGCCGCTGGCGGCCCGTGTGACACTTATCGCTCTCCGCTGAAGTCACCGCATGCAAAGAGTTTTCACACGCGATACGGTAAAACCTGTATGTAGATCGGCGCGGTTTTGCTGGTAGTATTTATTCCCGCGAAAGGGGTTAGGATGCGGCACGGCCCAGTATCACTGGGACAGTTCAGGATTGTCCCGCTTCCCGTTTGTGTCCCATGAATACTCAGAGCTTCGATCGCGAGTCGTTTCAGTCGCTGCTTGCGAATGCCTTCTCCGTCCAGCAGAGTGGAATGGCGCCCGAGTCCCTGGCCGCCATCATTGAAATCCAACGTGTAGTGGCCGGTGGTGAGGTCGGTGCCCACGATGCCATGAATCTGGTTGCCGAGCGGGCTCAGAGTGTGGCGGATGCGTCAGGCATAGGCATTGCTCTGCTTGAGGGAAATCAACTGGTTCATCGCGCCGGAAGCGGAACCGCGCTGCAAAATGTCGGGTCGCAACTGACGGCGGTGCTCAGCCATGCGGCGCATGATCACCCCCGCAGAGAAATCTTGCGTGTAGAAAATGCAGCGACCGACAGTCGTATCGAGGGCGAAATTTGCCGCCAGTTTGATGTAGAAGCATTGCTCATGGTGCCGATCTATCGCGAGCACGCGATGATGGGAGTGCTCGAGGTTTTCTTCAAGCGTCCCCACGTTTTCTCTGAGCCGGAGGTACGCACATATCAACTGATGGCCACACTTGCCGGCGATGCCAGCGCACTGCCGGTTGTGGTGGCAGAAAAGAGTGCCGTAGGTTCATCAACTTTGGCACGCGCGCTGTTGAGAATGAATGTACCGGTTCGGCAACTGGCGGTTACGCGGCAACGCGCTCCTGAGGTGCCGACAGCAGCAATGCCAGAATCTTCATATGCAAAGATCATTTCCGCATATGCAAATATCATTTTCGCGGTACGGAAATGGGATGCACGGGCATACTGCGGCAAACTGGCAGGTTCAGCCGCCGAAGGCCTGCGTCGTATTCGTTTGCCAAAGTGGCAACTGCCCCATCTGCCCCGGCCAACAGTTTCATGGCGCAAGACCGCTCTGGCGCTACGTCGCGACATGCGGCTGCTGCAGGCGCAATGGCCGAACCACTTACGGGGCAAACTAGTTTTAAACGTGGCAGCGGTATCCGTTGTTCTGGTACTGGCGATTATGGCTGCCATAGCGCGCCATCAAAGCACAATATCGCCTGTCGCCGATTCCTCTTCCAGCAGCACGATTACTGCTGCCAAGCAGCCGGTGCCAGTGGTGGATCAGCAGACGGTCGCACCGTCATCCCTGAAACCGCACGCCAGCGGGCGCGACGCGGGTGCTCCTACTGCCTCGTTCAAGCGCGTGTGGGCCGGGAAAGATGAGGTGGATTACATTGCTGACGATGTCACGATTCGACACTTCCGGCCGCTGCCTACGCCTAAGAAGAGCGCTGTTTGGAGTAAGCAGGTGAATATCGGAAACGACGTGACGGTCCGTTATTTCAAAGCTCCACCGGTGCCGGCTGTACAACCAGCCGCGCAACAGACAGTCGACGAGGCGGTCAAAGACTGACTCTTGATCGAACCCGGCGCCCATTCCAAGCCGCAAACGAAGCGTCGCTAGAGTCGACCTCGGCGTCCCGCCCGAATTCGCCGTTCTTCACAAAGCCGCAACCCGGCGTTGCACCAGTAAAAAATACAGTGCCAACAGCACCAGGAGAAAGCCATTGGCTCCTAGGACCAGAGGCACCGTGAACCTGGGCACCAGCCAACCCGTGGCCAGATTCCCCATTGGCATGCCGCCGCGAAAGGCGCAGTTGTACACGCTCATCACTCGTCCACGCATTTCGTTGGTTGTGATCAATTGGACGAGCGAAGTGACCGTGGCGAAGACCGCCATCATCGACGCTCCGACCACGACCAACATGACGTAGGACAGCGTCAGAAATCGAGAAAGGGCGAACCCCGAAATTCCCAGTCCAAGGCAGATCAGCATACTCAGGGCAAAGCGCCCCTTATTGCGTATATTCCCTAATCCCGCCACGGCGAGCGACCCGCAGATCGAGCCCACTCCCATGAGAGAAAGCAGATTGCCGTAGGTTTCCGGCCCACGCTGGAAGATGTCTTTCACGAAGACGGGAATGTACGTACGCATGGGCATGCTGAGAGCAGTCATGCAAAATGCCAGAACGATCAGGGCCTCCATAGACCCCAGCTGGCGCAGGAACCGGATGCCCTGTTTCAAGCTGTTAAACATCGATTCCTTGGTCGTTTCCGGCACGAAACGCGCGGATATGATCAGGAGGGACACTACTGGGGCAAGAAAAGACAAAGCATTCAGCCCAAAACACCACTTCTCGCCAAGACGCGCCAAGGTAATACCGGCGAGCGCCGGACCGACAGTAACCGCCAGATTGAATTGGATCGAGTTAAGCGCGATGGCATTCGGCATGTCCTCGCGATCCACCAGCGTAGGAATCAGCGCCTGATATGCCGGACCTCCAAACGATTGCGCCACTCCACCGACAAAAGACAAGGAGAGAATCTGCCATACCCGCACCACTTCGGTGGCCACCAGTATCGTGAGAACTCCGGCACAAGCCATCTGAATATATTGCGAGATCAGCAGGATCTTTCGTCTTTCGGTGCGGTCTGCTACTACCCCGCCGATCAGCGAAAGCAGGAAGATGGGAATTCCGGCGAGAAACTGATCGAGTGCAAGCAGAAATGCCGAGTGGCTCAAGCGGTAAATGAGCCAGCCCTGCGCCACGATCTGCATCCAGGTGCCTATACTGGAAGTACAGGCGCCGAACCACATCAGGCGGAAGTCGCGGTAGGAGAATGCCTTAAAAATTCTGCGTAGTGTCGGGGCCATGCGGTCCGTCTAGGAATAGTAAATTACCGGACCAGATCTGGGTCGGTTCGTCACAACTGTTCACTTTCGCC
>DASSQR010000080.1:0-11533 GCA_035702405.1 Gallionella sp.
CGATCCAGATTTCGTCGAAGCCCTCCTCAAACAGCAAGGGCTGCATCTTAGCGGCCGTCGCGTAGATGGCTTTTTCGGGCACAAGTTTCTTCTTCGGCCTGGACGCGTTGCGTTCGATCGCCAGTTCCACGGGAACCTGGAATTCAATCCCCACTATCCGGAATTTCGCCGCCCGTGCGGGCCCGATGTAGCGTTGGCGGTCTTCGGGTGTCGGGTTGGTCGCATCCACCACGATGGCCTGCTTCGCCTCGATACAGGCGGCAAATAGCAGCCGTTCCCGGTGACGGGTGCGCAGCATGTCATAGTTGATCCGGATGTGTGTATCCCAGTAGCGCTCGCGGCAAAAGGTACTTTTGCCAGCCCCCTGAATTCCCGACAGGATGATCGCTTCCATGCTTCCCCTTCGCGCAGGATAAAAACGCTGTGGCCCGCCGGTGAGTGCGCTTCATCCGCGCCGAACGAGGATGGGCCCAGTCAGCGTCGCCAGCGAGACACGTTGCCTTCCTTCGCCGTCGAAGTTGTCAGGGGACAGCCAGTTCCGAAATGCCTCATCCAGCGCGGGCCATTCGCTGTCGATGGCCGCGTACCAGGCCGTGTCGCGGTTGCGCCCTTTGTTGACCGCGGCCTGACGGAAGATGCCCTCAAACGACAAGCCGAGACGTTGCGCCGCCGAACGCGAAGGCTGGTTCAGCGCGTTGCACTTCCACTCGTAACGGCGGAATCCCAGCGAGAAAGCCTCCTGCATCATGAGCCACATGGCTTCGGTCGCGATGGGCGTCTTCTGCATCAAGGGCGAGAAATTGAGATGGCCGACCTCGATGGAACCGTTCGCCGGGTCGATGCGCAGATAGCTGGCGACACCGGCCGCCTTGCCCGTCTCGGTGCTGACGATGGCAAAGAACAGCGGATCGGAAGTCGAAGAGAACTGCTCCACCCAGTTGCGATAGGACGGAAGCGAGTCGAACGGGCCATACGGTAGATACGTCCAGTTCCTGCCCTCGGCATCCAGCGCGTTGGCCGCAAAAAGATCCGCGGCGTGGCGCGCGGCATCGAGCGGCTCAAGGCGGCAGAACCGCCCCGTCAACACCTTGTGGGTCGGGCGCACCGCGGGCTTCCAGTCTGCTACCGCGAACCCAAGGGGCTGACCCAATGAATTCGTGTCATTGCGCATCATCTCCATGGTTTCCTTGTGTCCTCATTAACAGTTTGAGATCACTTCCGCTTGTCGTTCAATGATCAAAATACCATACCGACCCGATGTTTCGGTGAGTCTGCGCATGTCACATTATCGGTGGCTTGCCTGAACGTTGCACCGCGGCAGCCGTCAGTTTTTTACACAGCCGGTAAAGGAACAAAGGGTTCATGAAAAACATGCGAATCGTCGTTACTCACTACGGCGGGCCCGATGCACTCCAGGTGGTTGAAGAAGAGTGTCCTGAGCCCAGGCGGGGTGAAGTACGGGTGAAGACATTGGCCGCAGGTGTTTCCCTGCCCGACGTAATGATGCGCGAGGGCATTCATCCAGAGACCCCTCCGTTGCCCTTCACGCCGGGATGGGACCTGGTTGGCGTGGTGGATCGGCTCGGCAGCGGTGTCTCCGGAATCGAGCCGGGCCAAGTCGTCGCCGCGCTGCCGATCAGCGGTGCGTACGCAGAGTTCGTTTGCCTGCCGCAACGTGAACTGGTCCCGGTGCCAACCGGGTTGGACGCCGCCGAGGCTGTCAGCCTCGTGCTGAACTACGTCACGGCATACCAGATGTTGCATCGCTCCGCCCGGGTCAAACCGGGCCAGCGAGTGCTGATTCATGGCGCGTCAGGCGGGGTCGGCTCGGCACTATTGCAGCTCGGGCGCCTTGCCGGTCTGGAGATGTACGGCACCTGTTCATCACAAGGCGCGGCAGCCGTTTCGGACCTGGGCGGCATCCCGATCGATTATCAGAATCAGGACTTCGTGCAAGAGATCCACCGTTTCACCGGCGCAGGCGTGGATGTCGTCTTTGACAGCATCGGCGGCACGCACATCTGGCGTTCCCGCAAGGCGCTTCGCCCAGGCGGGACGGTCGTGGCGTATGGTTTGACTGGCTCGCTGCGCGGAGGGCGACTGGCTTCAGGCCGTCCGGGTGGTCGTCATCGCTATCGAGCGATCGCCATCTTCGGGTTGTATATCGCCGGCAGCAGGCTTCTCCCGGGCCAGAAACGGGTAACCCTCTACAGCATCCAGTGGCTCAAACGACTGAAACCGGAATTGTTCCGGCAGGATCTGGGCACCTTGTTTGATCTCCTTCAACAAAAGAAGATCAAGCCGCTGATCGCGCAGCGACTTCCTCTTGCCGAAGCAAGACAGGCGCACGAGTTGCTCGGGCAGGGAGGTGTGACAGGCAAGATCGTGCTCGTGACAAAGAGTGCTTGAGTCAGCAGCGTCGTATCAACCGTGCAGCGACGTACCACTGGTAGTCTGGAGTCGTTGGTTGTCTCACTTCTGCCTGTCCTTCAGCACCGACTTCACCATCTTCCCGAACGCCTTGTCCTTCTTCCGCTTGTCCACATACGACATTTCGTTGAAATCGGACTCGGCCTTGAGCTTCAGGTAACTCTGGTAATGCTCCGCGTTCAGCTCGCCGCTTTCGATCGCCTTGCGGATCGCACAGCCCGGCTCGTTGTTGTGGCTGCAATCGGCGAAACGGCACTGGAAGGCAAGCGCCGCAATGTCGGCAAAGCTGTCGTCCAGCCCGTCGCCCGCACTCAGGATACCCAGTTCGCGCATGCCCGGCATGTCGATCAGCAGCGCGCCGTTGTCGAGCACGACGAGGTGGCGGCGGGTCGTGGTGTGCCTGCCCTCGCCGGTGCCGCTGACAACGCCGGTCTCCAGCGTATCCTCGCCGCGCAACTGGTTGATCAGCGTCGTCTTGCCCACGCCCGAAGAACCGAGCAGGCAATAAGTCTTGCCCGGAGCCATGAGCTCCTTCACCTGCGTGACACCCTCGCCCGTGACGTTACTGAGCGTGATGATCCGGGCCGTGATGCCCGCTGCGCGGATGTTGCCGATCATGCGCTCCAGCTCCGCCGTGCTCACCAGGTCCGTCTTGGTCAGCAGCAGCACCGGCTCGATCTGCCCCTCGTTGACCATCACCAGGTAGCGCTCCAGCCTGCGCACGTTGAAATCGAAATGGCACGACTGCACGATGAACGCCACATCGATGTTCGCCGCAATCATCTGGTAATCGATGTTTTTGCCGGGAGACTTGCGCCGCAGGAAAGACCTTCTGCGCACCACATCATGGATGCTCGCATGCGACTCCGCATCGTGATACTGCACACACACCCAATCGCCGACGCAGGGCATATCTACGGAAGAGTCCGCAGCGTAAAGGAACTTACCCGTTAGCTCGGCGGGCACTTCGCCTTGTTCATTGCGCACGACATAGCGGCCGCGATCCACGGCAGTCACGCGGGCCAAGCGTTGGCCCGAGACGCACCTTGCCTGCTCCGCGCGTCCGCGATCCAAACCAAGTTTGGTCAACTCCATGTGAGCATGCCCTTTGTGATTCGCCCTTGCGATTTGTGGAAAACTATTTCGATGCTGAACCTTTTAATTCTCTTTAGCTACTTCTAACAAATATTTGCGTGTGATTTATTCAGGAACTGAGGGCTACTTCTGATTATCAATATCTTCGGACTGTCGATTCAATTTGTCTGCCAGTCCGTAGCGATTAAATTCGCGTTTTAGAATTTCGCTTAGCCTGCCCGTCGGGTCAGACTGGTAAATACTGCGGCATGCGGATTCGAAGTTTGACATTGCATTGGCAAATGGCCGATTTTCCATTCGGCCGCCAATTTGCGCCCATGAAAAATGCTCTTCTATGAAATCAGCAAGGTTTCCGTTTCTAAAGCTGCGAATGGTTTCTTCATACTCCGCAACTGTAGATCGTTGCAGCGCAGCTTCCACACGCATACCGTATCCCGAGTTAGAGGAGAGCAGCGCGACAGCCTCGCTCAAAGATAGAGACGGATATTTTTCTTCCTTGAGTGATTTAAATCTTGCCAATATTTTTGGGTGGATTTTTTGATGCCAACGCTCGAATGAATCTTCGGAAATGGTGTTCATATCGACTCGTTCGTCAAAGCTCTTTATCCATGCATCAATTAACGAATCAGCTGAAGCAGGCGCACCCAACTCTTCTAATGCATCCGCAATGCCAGTAGCCGAGGCTGCATCGACAAATTGTATCTTTCCATCTGAGAATTCAGATGCCGCCTTAATTAGGGAGTTCGCATCTGAGAAAGGGTTCCAGAAATAGTCATCGAAGAATTGTTTTACTTGAACCTGCACATTATTCGCTTCGGTAGATTTCTTGTAGCTTTGAATCTGCCCTTGCAGTTTCTCTTCGTTTATCACGCCAGATGATAAGTAGTCACAAACAATATTCTCAAATTCATCAGCATAACTAATTTGGAGTTGCCGAAGAAGCGCATCCCATTTTATTTCTTCCGGATTCATTTCACCTTTGTTTGTGTGCTTTGCAAACATACGAGTCATTGAGTTATAGGACGTGACAAAAGACAACGGTGGCCCACCGGGTAGTGCTCGGTAGTGAAGGACTGTCAGCAATACAGTGCTTGGCACAACATGCAGAACAGAACTGCTGTCTAAATCAGGGTAGTTCCCCAGAAGCGTCGTTACTACCCGACATACTCGACGAATAACTCGAATGTTGTTTATTCCCAATGTTTCAACGGCCACACGAACAGCCTCAACATATGGAGGCCTATTTCCCTGCACAGCAATAAGAAAGGCATCAGCTGGTGTTGGGTCTAATACAACCTCAGTATCGATCACCTTTTCATGTAGTGTTTCCCAAATGGCTTTATCGGCCAACTTGTCTTGATTTAGCAGCAACAAAAAACGTGATTTGTGATTTTCAGAGTATTCATTGATGAAGCCCATAACTTCATCAATATCAAGTGAAGTGTGTTTGCGCTCCACATCATCAAGCACAACAAGCCTTTCCTTCACCAGAGTCGGTATGCTCAAGAGAATGAGATTCTCCACCTCCACGCCAAGAAATTTCCCTGCCAAACCTTTCAAGACGCTCGTGGTGTTCTGTTTGTATTCCTTGTATTTATCATCCGAATTTAGGCTCGCATTTTGAACGATCCGCAATTTCAGCTCGTTAATAGTCTTCACACCAAAAAGTGAGACATATATCGGTTTAGATCTATCTCCCTTAAGATTCTTGCCTATAGCCTTCCATAGATGACTTTTCCCCGTTCCCCATTTTCCGGAGAGCGCAACTACTGAAATGGAGTCATCCTCAAGTACACGCGTTAGCGTTTGCTCAACCAATCTATACGAAAGACTCATACGCTCCTTTTTATGGTGGCACATGAATATTAGGTCGGCTCAAGCACAGTATTAGCGGCTAATTCGGCCTATCCAGAATCCGCTTCTACTTCGCGCCAAACATCACGCCGCCAGCGGTTCGAAGCGATGTATCTGCGCCAGCACGTCCACCAGTTCCTTGGCGGCCTCTTCGGTATCGTAATCCGCCTGCAATCCCATCCAGAATCCGCTCGAAGTGCCAAAGAACGCAGCCAGGCGCAAGGCGGTGTCCGCGGTGATGGCGCGCTTGCCCGAGCAGATCGCCGAGATGCGCGCTTCGGTGACACCGATTTCCTTGGCCAGACGGTATTGAGAGATGCCGAGCGGGATCAGGAATTCCTCGCGCAGCACTTCGCCGGGATGGATGTTGCGCAATTTTTGTTTGGTTGCTTTGCTCATGTCCTTGCTCCTAATGATAGTCGCAAATTTCCACGCGACTGGCGTGTCCGTCATTCCACATGAAGCATACGCGCCACTGGTCGTTAATGCGGATGCTCCATTGTCCGGCGCGATCGCCCTTCAATATTTCCAGCCGGTTGTTCGGCGGAATGCGCAAGTCTTCGACGTGCTGGGCGTTGTGCAGCATCCGCAGCTTGCGGCGCGCCACTTCCTGAATCTGATTCGGCAGGCGGCGGGAAAACTCGCCCAGCCAGACCTTGCGGGTTTCTTCGTCGTGGAAGTCCGTAATCATGGGGAGTAATACTCTCGCGCGGCGACAGTATTGTCAAGGGGGGCAGAGCGGGAGGAGAGAAGACCCTCTCCCCCGACCCCTCTGGATGAAACAACTAGCCATTCGACTAGGCTGCAAAATATCGCAGCCAAGTCGCTGGTTCACGGGAGAGGGGTGTTTTGGTTAGCGGCTAATCGGCTTATACCGAATCCGCTTCGGCTTCGCGCCTTCTTCGCCTAGGCGCTTCTTCTTGTCCGCTTCGTATTCCTGGTAGTTGCCGTCGAAGAACGTCCACTTGGAATCGCCTTCGCAGGCGAGGATGTGGGTGGCGATGCGGTCGAGGAACCAGCGGTCGTGGGAGATGACGACGACGCAGCCGGCGAATTCGAGCAGGGCGTCTTCGAGGGCGCGCAGGGTTTCCACGTCGAGGTCGTTGGACGGTTCGTCCAGCAGCAGCACGTTGCCGCCGGAGATCAGCGTCTGCGCCAGATGCAGGCGCCCGCGTTCGCCGCCGGAGAGTTGGCCGACGATCTTCTGCTGGTCGCCGCCCTTGAAGTTGAAGCGGCCGATATAGGCGCGCGACGGGGTTTCGTATTTGCCCACGGTCAGAATGTCGTTGCCGTTGGAGATTGCATCGAACACGGTCTTGCCGTTGTCCAGCGAATCGCGCGCCTGATCGACGTGCGCGATCTTGACGGTGCTGCCGATCTTGATGGTGCCGGTGTCTGGCTGCTCCTTGCCGGTGATCATGCGGAACAGGGTCGATTTACCCGCGCCGTTCGGGCCGATGATGCCGACGATGGCACCCGCCGGAATTTTGAAACTGAGGTTGTCGATCAGCAGGCGGTCGCCGTAGGCCTTGCTCACGCCGTCGAATTCGATGACTTCATTGCCCAGGCGCTCGCCGACCGGGATGAAGATTTCCTGCGTCTCGTTGCGCTGCTGGTATTCGACGTTGGAGAGTTCCTCGAAGCGGGCCAGACGCGCCTTGGATTTGGCTTGGCGTGCCTTGGGATTCTGGCGCACCCATTCCAGCTCCTGCTTCATCGCCTTCATGTGGGCGTCGATCTGTTTGTTTTCCTGCTCCAGTCGCGCTTCCTTTTGCTCCAGCCAGCTTGAATAGTTGCCCTTCCACGGGATGCCGTGGCCGCGGTCCAGTTCCAGAATCCATTCGGCGGCGTTGTCGAGGAAGTAGCGGTCGTGGGTGACGGCGACCACGGTGCCGGGGAAGCGCACCAGGAATTGTTCCAGCCATTCCACCGATTCGGCATCGAGGTGGTTGGTCGGTTCGTCCAGCAGCAGCATGTCCGGTTTTTCCAGCAGCAGCTTGCACAGCGCTACGCGGCGCTTTTCACCGCCCGAGAGGTTCTTGATTACTGCATCCCACGCCGGCAGGCGCAGCGCGTCGGCGGCGATTTCCATCTGGTGCTCGGCGTCCGAGCCGGAGGTCGCGAGGATCGCTTCGAGGCGCGCCTGTTCTGCGGCAAGCGCGTCGAAGTCGGCATCCGGCTCGGCATAAGCGGCATACACTTCATCCAGTTTTTGCTGTGCCTGCATCACTTCGCCCAACGCGGCTTCCACTTCCTGTCGCACGGTCCATTCCGGATCAAGCTGCGGCTCCTGCGGCAGGTAACCAATGCGGATGTTGGACTCGCGCTGTACCTCGCCATCGTACTCGTTGTCCACGCCCGCCATGATGCGCAGCACGGTGGACTTGCCCGAGCCGTTCAGGCCGAGCAGGCCGATCTTAGCGCCGGGGAAGAAACTGAGGGAAATGTCCTTGATGATTTGACGCTTGGGAGGGACGATTTTGCTCACGCGGAGCATCGACATTACATATTGGGCCATGGCTATCTGCTGTGCGGGAAAAATAGGCGAAGCTTAACCTATCGCGTGGAAGTTGGGGAGCGCGGTTGTTGCGATATGCGCGCTTCCAATGCGGCGCCCGGATTAGTCGCAACAATGGAGTAATCCGTCATTCCCGCGAAGGCGGGAATCCAGCAAGTACAGATACATCCGCGAAGCGGACAAAACCGTGATGTTGTCCCGCGTTGCAGGAAACTTTTCAATCAGCTGGATTCCGGCCTACGCCGGAATGACGAGGGGGGCATGCAAACGCGTTTCGGCTGGGCCATTCAGCATGGCGGTCGCGCGTGCGAAAGGATATGATGGAACCGCTGTTTTCTTTTTAACTCGACGACAGGAGAGGCGAAATGAAAATCACCATGAAGAAGCTGCTGGCGGAACTCAACAAGGACCTCGAGTGGGAATACGCGGCAGCCATCCAGTATGTCCAGCATGTTGCCGCAATGAACGGCGCGCAATTCGATTCAATCAAGAAAGAACTCCTGATCCACTCGCAGCAGGAAATGCAGCACGCGGTCATGATTTCCGAACAGATCGACTTCCTCGGTGGCGTGCCCACGGTGGACGTCGAAAAGCGCGAGATTTCACCGGACAGCATCCAGATGCTGAAACAGGACCTCAAGGGCGAGGAGAATGCCATAAAGCGCTACAAGGAACGCATCGGGCAAGCCGAGGCGCTCCAGGAATACGGCCTGCGCCGGATACTGGAGGATATCCTGATCCAGGAAGAAGAGCACAAACGCGATATCGCGGACGCGCTGGCGAAGTAGGCGGGTGGCAAGCTGGTTTCCAGTGGTTGTCGTCGGCAGCCTGCGCCGGGCCTGAGCGACAACTATGTGATGTTTCCGAAAATAATGCCAAGCATCCCTCTCCCCAACCCCTCTCCCACGGCTGGGAGAGGGTGGCCGTCAGGGCGGGAGAGGGTGTGCGCCCATGACGACTTGTTCAATGCCTCGCTAATCAAATATAGCCGCATGTTTTTTGCGGCTGCCTCTCCCTGACTCTTTCCGCTCGCGGGGGATGGGATGAGACGCCTTCCCTTGCGCTTTTCTTGCACTCTTCCCGTAAACCTCAAGTTTCGTTCGGATCGCGGCAATATTGTCCGAGTCGTTTAGTTAGTCACTGCAAAGTTACTTATCGGTTACATCGATAACCGGTTATCCGGATTCCTCCAAAAAGCCCATTTTTACGCCATTGAAATTACAACCTATTGATTAAATTGTGAACATGTTTATGGCATGGTTATTGTTAGGCATTAATTGCGATGTAAAACAATACCAGGGGGTAGAGGCTATGAAAGAAAACACCATTGATCTCGAACACGATGAAAGCATGGTAATGCTGGAACAACGGCTCGGGATTTCACGACGCAGTTTCCTGCAAATGTGCGCGGCGATGGCCGCGACCATGGGGTTGCCGAAGGGGGCCGAGGCGGCGATGGCAGCAGCGGTTGCCACCAAGAAGCGCCCGTCGGTGATCTGGCTGCATTTCCAGGAGTGCACCGGCTGTACTGAATCGCTGCTGCGCGCCGAGCATCCGACGATTGAAAAACTGATTCTCGATGTGATTTCGCTCGATTATCACGAGACATTGTTCGCTGCTGCCGGACATCAGGCGGAGGCGGCGCGCAAAGCGGCGATGAAGGCCAACAAGGGTAAATACCTGCTGGTGGTGGAAGGCGCGATTCCAACCAAGGACAACGGCATTTACTGCAAGATCGGCGGCCAGACCGCCATCGATATGCTCAAGGAATGCGCCGCCGATGCCGCTGCAGTCGTGGCGATCGGCAGCTGCGCTTCGTGGGGCGGCATGCCGTCCACGCCGCCGAATCCGAGCGGTTCGGTCAGCGCCGGCGAAATTCTGGGCAAGGTGATTCCCAATATTCCGGGCTGCCCGCCCAACCCGTACAACTTCCTGTCCACCGTGGTGCATTTCCTGACCTTCGGCAAGCTGCCCGACGTGGATGAGAAGGGACGTCCCAAGTTTGCCTATTCGCGCCTCATCCATGAAAACTGCGAGCGCCGCGCGCACTTCGATGCGGGCCGTTTCGCGCTGGAATTCGGCGACGAAGGCCACCGCAAGGGCTACTGTCTCTACAAGCTGGGCTGCAAGGGGCCGGAGACTTACGGCAACTGCCCGGCCATCCTGTTTGGCGACGTCGGCAATGCGAGCTGGCCGGTCGGCACGGGCCACCCTTGCATCGGCTGCACCGAGAAGGGCGTGGTATTTGAGAAGCCAATCCACGGGCTGGCCGAACTCAAGTCGGTGCGTCCGCCCGCGGGCTTCCCGAACATCGTCGAGGACCAGGGTAAAGGCGCCAGCTTGGGCTCGATGGTGCTGACCGCAGCGGTAGCGGGTGCGGCAGTCGGCGCCGGCGCGCGCCTGGCCGGGAACCTTGGCAAGAACGTCGAGCAGGACCACGGCGAGGAAGGGAAGAAATCATGAGCATCAACCGGCGCGATTTCCTCAAGGGAGCGTTAGCCGGGGGCGCCTTGCTTGCAACGGGGGCGCCCGCCGAGGCGCGCCCGAACAAGACCATGCCAGACGAGGCAGTGGGGCTGCTGTATGACAGCACCCTGTGCATCGGCTGCAAGGCTTGTGTTTCTGCCTGCAAGGACGTCAACGGCATGCCGCCCGAGTTTTCCGGCACCGAACAACTGTGGGATACCCCGCTCGACCTTTCCGGCAAGACGCTCAACGTCATCAAGGTATACCGCGACGGCACCGCCGAAACCAAGGACAGCGAAAAGGATGGCTATGCCTTCATGAAGGTGTCCTGCCTGCACTGCGCCGATCCGTCGTGCGTATCGGCCTGCCCGGTGTCCGCGATGACCAAGGACCCGGTGACCGGCATCGTCGGCTACGACAAGAGCATCTGCATCGGCTGCCGCTATTGCGTCGCGGCCTGCCCATTCGGCGTGCCGCGCTTCCAGTACGACACGCCGGTGCCGCAGATTTCCAAGTGCCAGCTGTGCCGCGACCGCATGGCGGATGGCAAGTATTCCGCGTGTGCGGAAGTCTGCCCGACCGGCGCGACACTGTACGGCAGGGTCAAGGACCTGCATGCCGAAGCGCAGCGGCGCCTCGCGCTGAAACCCGGCGAGGCGACGAAATTCCCGCGCGGCAACATCAACACGCATGACCAGTCGCCACACGAGGCCAAGGCGGCGAAATACGTCCAGCAGATTTACGGCGAGAAGGAAGTCGGCGGCACCCAGATGCTGAAGCTGGCTGCTGTGCCATTCGAGAAGCTGGGCATGCCGACGCTGCCGGAACGCTCGTATGCGGCAACCTCAGAAACCATGCAGCACACGCTGTATGGCGGACTGGTGGCGCCGCTCGCGTTCCTCGGGGTGTTGACCTATGTCGCCAAGCGCAACGTCAAGCATGACGACGATGGCGATGAGCAGAAATAAGGAGAATCAGATGTCAGCTAACAATCATCATGTCCCGGCGCCGCTCGGCGGATCGCTGGTGACGCCGACGACGCTGGTGCTGGGGGCGCTGGTGGCCATCGCCTTCGTCATCCTGGCCATCCGTTTCTTCTTCGGGCTCGGTGCGGTGACCAACATCAACGACGGTTACACCTGGGGAATCTGGGTGGTCTACGACGTAGTC
>DASSQR010000081.1:0-26307 GCA_035702405.1 Gallionella sp.
CAGAGGCCGGCTTTTTTGGGGGCAGTGAATCAGTGATGCGCGTGCTCGTTGCCGGCGCTACCCTTTGCGGTCAGGGTACTGATATCGCTTAGCTTGGCCGGATTGGTTTCACCATTTACATTGATGATGTTGAGCTTGCCCGCACCTTCCTTCATGTCGTCGGCAAAGTCGTACACCGCGCCAATGACGGTCAGGTGTCCATCCTTCACTTCCTCGGAAAATTTCTTCATCGCGGCGGCGACCTGGTTGTTGACATTGGTCTTCACGCCGTCAATGTTTGCCACGCCCTTGTCGATCTTGATGGTGTCCAGTTCACGCTTGATCGGCGACGATTCCTTGGAATAATCACCGCTCGCGGCGGCGATCGCACCGCAGCGCGAATGTCCGATAATCATCAGGATCGGGGTATGCAGGTGATGCACGCCGTATTCCACCGAACCTTCCGCCGTACTCATCTGGTTGCCGATGTCGCGCACCATGAACAGTTCATCTTCCGGAGTCTTGTCGAACTCGTCGGTTTGTACCCGCGAATCGGAACAAGTTACCACGGTCGCCTTGGGATGCTGGCCTTTGGACAGTTCCGCGAAATACGATGGCTGATGCCCTTCGATGAATTCGGCATTATCGACGTTCAGATGGTTAATAAATGCGGCCACCTGCGATTGCTCGTCACCATGACCGTGGTCGGCCGCCCAGACGGACGCCGACAAGGATACTGTGACCAGTGCTGCTACCAGTTGCTTCTCAAACATGCTTGTCTCCCTGAAATGATTTGATTATTTATGCGCGTCGCCTGCACGACGCCGGCCTCAGGTTTCGGGCCAAAGGGGACAACGCATTCCCCTCACATCAGGATGACATCATATTGTTCTTGCGTGTATAACGTTTCCACCTGCAGCGATACCGGCTTGCCGATAAAGTCGGACAACAGCGCCAGTGCCTGCGATTCTTCCTCCAGAAACAAATCAATCACCTGTTGCGACGCCAGAATACGGTATTCGCGCGCATTGAACTGGCGCGCTTCGCGGACGATCTCGCGCAAGATTTCATAACAAACGGTCTGTGCGGTTTTTACTTCGCCGCGTCCCTGGCAGGTCGGGCATGGTTCACACAGCACGTGCGCCAGACTGTCGCGGGTGCGCTTGCGCGTCATTTCCACAAGACCCAGTGCCGAGAAACCGTTCACACTGATCCGGGTATGGTCGCGCGCGAGCGCCTTCTTGAATTCTTCCAGCACCGCATCGCGATGTTCCTGGCTATCCATGTCAATGAAGTCGCAGATGATTATCCCGCCCAGGTTGCGCAAGCGCAGCTGCCGCGCGATGACCTGACTGGCTTCCAGGTTGGTCTTGAAAATCGTGTCATCGAAATTGCGCAGGCCGACAAAGCCACCGGTATTCACGTCGATGGTAGTCATCGCTTCGGTTTGATCAATAATCAGATAACCGCCGGATTTCAGCGCGACGCGCTTGGACAAAGCATGTTCGATTTCCTCCTCGATGCTGTACAGATCGAACAGCGGCCGCGCCCCGGGGTAATGCTCGAGACGGTCAATCGCGGCGGGATTATAGGCTTCGGCAAATTCCAGCATCTTTTGGTAGGTCACGCGCGAGTCCACGAGAATGCGGGTCGTATCGTGGCTGACAAAGTCGCGCAGCACGCGCAGGCTGAGATCGAGTTCCTGATACAGCATTTGCGGCGCACTGGCGGTTTGCGCGGCGCTTTGCAGGTTATGCCACAGCTTGTCGAGATAGTCGATGTCGGGCAGAAAATCCGCATCGATGGCGGCTTCCGCGACCGTACGGATGATATAGCCACCTTTATGTTCCGGCGGCAGCACCGCTTGCAGTTTGGCGCGCAACGCGTCGCGCTGTTCCGCGCTCTCAATGCGTTGCGACACGCCGATATGGGTTTCCTGCGGCAGATACACCAGCAGGCGCCCTGCGATGCTGATCTGGGTGGAAAGCCGCGCTCCTTTGGTGCCGATTGGTTCCTTGATCACCTGTACCAGCAGCGTTTGTCCTTCGAACAAAATCTTTTCGATCGGCTTGGCTGCATCGCCATTATTGGCATTTTCCCAGATGTCGGCCACATGCAGGAACGCCGAGCGTTCCAGACCGATGTCAATGAAAGCCGACTGCATTCCCGGCAGCACCCGCTTGACTTTGCCGAGATAGACATTGCTGACGATGCCACAATTGCTGCAGCGCTCGATGTGCAGGTCCTGCACCACGCCGAGCTGCATCACCGCAACACGGGTTTCCTGCGGGGTGACGTTGATCAGGATTTCTTCGCTCATATTGTTATTTTCATGGAGTTGGACAACCAAAACGCTGCAACAACCGCGCCGTTTCAAACAGCGGCAACCCCATCACGCCGGAATAGCTGCCGGAAAGATATTCAATAAACGCCGCCGCGTAGCCCTGGATGCCATAGCCGCCGGCCTTGTCGGCATATTCGTTGGTGTACAGATAGCGCTTGATGCGTTCGTCGTCAAGTCTTGTAAAGCGCACGGTGGAAACGGAAACCGCTACTTCCAGCCGATTGCCCTGCGCGACTGCGATCGCGCTGAGCACCTGATGTTCGCGCCCGGAAAGCTGGCGCAACATTGCGGTAGCATGTGCAGCGTCGTTCGGTTTGCCGAAGATTTGACCATCCAGCGTCACCACGGTATCGGCCGCCAGCACGGGCGCCAATGGCAAACCGCGCAGCTGCACCACGTTGTAACCCATTTCGGCTTTGGCCTGGCAAACCCGCCGCGCATAGGTTTCCGGCAACTCATCGGTCAAAGGCGTTTCATCCACATCGATGCCGCGAAGCCGGTCGGTACGCATCAGCAGAACCTCGAAATTGACGCCGATCTGTTTGAGCAATTCGCGCCGGCGCGGGCTCTGCGACGCAAGATAAATATGCGACTGAGGGATACTCATGGTGTCAACTTATTCCCGGTGATACGGGTGATTGTGCAGCAGGCTGTGGGCCCGGTACAACTGCTCGGCCAGTAACACGCGCACCAACGCATGTGGCAGTGTAAGAGCAGACAAGGCAAGCAGTTGCTGCGCCGCCTGCTTGACCGAGTCGTGCAGCCCATCGGCGCCGCCGATAATGAACGCCACATCGCAGCCAGCGCGCATCCAGTCCTGCATCTGCGTCGCAAGCTGTTTGGTGGTCGGTTGCGTGCCGCGTTCATCCAGCGCAATCCGCCAGCAGTTATGTGGTAGCACAGCCAGAATGCGCTGCGCCTCGGCCTCCATGATCTGCGCCGTCGTCTTGCCGCTGGTGCGCGATTCCGGCTTGATTTCCTGGAGCACGATCTGCGCCTCGCGCGGCATGCGCTTGGCATACTCGGCAAAACCCGCGGTAATCCACGCCGGCATCTTGTGGCCGACCGAAACAATGAGGAACTTCATGCTAACGAGCAGGCAGGGATGACCACAGGCGGTGGCACGGCGGGCAGGTACCGACGGGCAACGGCATCAGCAAGCGTGCCATGCGCTGATCATTCTTTGGCCTGAGCAAGCTTCGGCCGTGCCGCCTGCGCCTTGCTCCAGAGCTCTTCGAGGTTGTAATAATCGCGGACAGCGGGCTGCATGATATGCACCAGCACTTCACCAAGGTCCACCAGAATCCACTCGCCGCTCTCTTCTCCCTCGCAACCAAAGATCTGCTCGCCGCGTTCCTTGAGTTTGGTCATGACGTTATCAGCCAGCGCCTTGGTTTGGCGGGTCGAAGTCGCGCTCGCAATGACCATGCGGTCGAACATGGCGCTGAGTTTGCTGGTGTCGAGCACGGTGATATTGGTCGCCTTGATGTCTTCGAGAGCGGCCACCACGGCCTGGGTTTTTTCTTCAGTAGTTAGCATGTACGTACAAATGATGTTGATGAATATAATCCGCCACCGCGTTGGGCAACAGATAACGGATACTGCGATGTTCCGCCACGCGGCTGCGAATCAGCGTGGCAGAGATTTCCAGTTTGGGAATTGCCAGTTCGACAATCCCGCCTGCGGGTCGGTTCTGCAATGCCGCCACGGTGCACAGGCGCTGTTCATAGTGCCGGCGCAACCCGGGTGCTGCAGTGTGAATCCGTTCCTCGATCGTAAAACCGGGGCGATAACCCGCAACGATGTGCGCGAGTTCAAACAGTTGTTCCCACTCGTGCCAGGTGTGCAGCTGCATGAACGCATCCCCGCCCATCAGCAGGCACAGCGGTTGTTCCGCTCCGAGCTCGGCGCGCAATTCGCGTAACGTGTCCACCGTATACGAAAGCGCGGCACGCCTGACTTCGCGATCGTCCAGCACGAAGGCCGGCTGATCGGCGATCGCCAGCTGCACCATCGCACGGCGATGCCGCGCGTGCACCTGCGGGGTCGCGCGATGCGGCGGAGTGCCCGCGGGAATAAACCTGATTTGCTGCAAGCCAGCCAACTCCAGCATTTCCTCGGCGAGCCGCAGATGTCCGTAATGAATCGGATCAAACGTGCCACCCAGGATACCAATTGCCTTGTTATTCACTATCTAATTCTATACGGTCAAGAGACGAATGTCGGATAACACCTTCGCAAGAAAGGTCGTAAAGCGCACCGCGGCTGCACCGTCGATGACGCGATGGTCGTATGACAGCGAGAACGGCAGGATCAGGCGCGGCACGAAGGCACCATCGCGGTACACCGGCCTCATGTTCGCGCGGGAAACGCCCAGGATTGCCACCTCCGGCGCATTGATGATCGGCGTGAAACTGGTGCCGCCGATCCCGCCCAAGCTGGAAATGGTGAAACAGCCACCCTGCATCTCTGCAGCGGAAAGTTTCTTCTCGCGCGCCCTTGCGCTGACTTCGGCAAGTTCACGAGCGAGTTGCACAATGCCCTTCTTGTCCACATCGCGCAACACTGGCACCATCAGGCCGTCCGGCGTATCCACCGCGACACCGATGTGGAAGTACTGCTTGAGTACCAGATTCTCGCCGCTGGCATCCAGCGACGCGTTGAATTCCGGATACTGCTGCAACGCCGCGACCGTGGCCTTGAGCAGGAAGGCGAGCGGCGTGATGCGCAGCTTCTCCTGCGCATATTCCTCGCCCAGCTGCTTGCGGAAAGCTTCCAGGTCGCTGATGTCCGCCTCGTCATGCTGCGTGATATGCGGAATGGACACCCAGTTGCGATGCAGATTGGCACCGGAAAGTTTCTTGATGCGCGACAGGGGCCGGGTTTCGATCGGGCCATATTGCGCGAAATCCACTTGCGGCGGTGGCGCGATTTGCAGCCCGGGCAATCCCGCCACACCACCGGTGCCTACCTGAGCGAGCGCAGCTTTGACAAAACCCTGCACATCGTTTCTGGTAACGCGCCCCTTCTCACCGCTGCCTGTGACCTGCGCGAGTTCCACCCCGAGTTCGCGCGCAAAGCGGCGAATCGCGGGACTGGCATGCACCCTGGCGCCAGGAACCGGGGCTTCAGGCATCACGACTGATGGTGCCGGCGTCACCGGTGATGGCGTTGGCGGCGGAGCCGGCTCAACCGGCATAACAGCCACCTCTTCCTGCTGGGCAGGCGGCGCGGGCGCCACCGGCTCACCTGCAGCCTCGGTTTCCAGCAGCAAAATCAGCGAGCCTTCCGACACCTTGTCACCGATCTTGACCTTTACTTCCCTGACGACTCCCGCATAGGGCGTCGGGACATCCACGGTCGCCTTGTCGGTCTCCAGCGTGATCAGGTTCTGTTCGGCGCTGAGGGTGTCGCCTGCCTTGACCATTACGTCGATGACGTTCACATCCTTGAAGTTGCCGATGTCGGGCACCAATACCTGTTTGATATTAGTGCCGAGCTGGGTCGAAGTATCCATACGGTATTTTCCCCTGTTTTATACCGTCACCGGATTCGGCTTATCCGAATTGAGCTGATACCGGTTTAAAGCCTGGCTCACAACTTCGGCGCCAACCTTGCCGTCCTCTGCCAGTGCCTTTAGCGCCGCCACCGCAATGTAGAAGCGGTCCACCTCGAAGAAGTGCCGCAATTTCTTCCGCGTATCCGAGCGACCAAAGCCGTCGGTGCCGAGCACCTTGTACCGGCCAGGGACCCAGCGCCGAATCTGGTCGGCATAGGTCTTGAGATAATCACTTGCGGCGATGACCGGTCCGGCGCGCCCCGTCAGGCATTGTTCGACATGGCTGATGCGCGGCTCCGCTTCCGGATGCAGCATGTTCCAACGTTCACAAGCCAAACCGTCGCGGCGCAGCTCATTGAAGCTCGGCACACTCCAGATGTCTGCTGATACGCCGAAGTCCTGTTCCAGCAATTGTGCGGCCGCGATAACCTCGCGCAGGATTGCCCCGCTGCCGAGCAACTGAACCACCGGCTTGCCCTGATTCTCGGCTCCCGAATCCCGTCCCTTGAACAGATACATCCCCTTGATGATGCCGCTTTCCACCCCCTCTGGTATCGCCGGATGCGCGTAATTTTCGTTCATGACCGTGATGTAGTAGAACACATCTTCCTGATTCACATACATGCGGTGCATGCCATGCTGGATGATTACCGCAAGTTCATAGGCAAAGGTCGGATCATAGGACACGCAATTAGGGATGGTCGATGCCGCCAGGTGGCTGTGGCCATCCTGGTGTTGCAGGCCTTCGCCGGCCATGGTGGTACGCCCCGACGTCCCCCCCACCAGGAACCCGCGTGACCGCTGATCGCCCGCCGCCCATGCCAGGTCGCCGACACGCTGGAAGCCGAACATCGAGTAGAAGACGTAAAACGGCACCATCGCGGTGCCATGATTGGCATACGACGCTGCCGCCGCAATCCACGACGACATCGCCCCCGCTTCGTTGATGCCTTCCTGCAGAATCTGGCCGTGCTTCTCTTCCTTGTAGAACATCAGCTGCTCGGCATCCTGTGGAGTGTAGAGCTGGCCGACCTGGGAAAAAATGCCGAGCTGGCGGAACATGCCTTCCATGCCAAAGGTGCGCGATTCATCCGCCACGATCGGCACGATGCGCTGGCCGACGTGAGGATCCTTGACCAGAATGCCAAGCAGCCGTACGAACGCCATCGTGGTGGAAATCTCCCGGTCAGCGGTGCCCTTCAACAACACGTCGAACGCCTCGAGTCCCGGCACTTGCAGCGCCTCATGCGCCGGCTGGCGCGTGAACGCCGGCCCCATCTCGGCACGACGCTGCTTCAGATATTTCATTTCCAGGCTGTCTTCAGGCGGCCGATAGAAGCTCAGGTTGGCGACCTGCTCATCGCTCAGCGGGATATTGAACCGGTCGCGGAATTTGCGCAGCGAATCGGTATCCATCTTCTTCTGCTGGTGGGTTGGATTCTGTGCTTCCCCCGCCTCACCCATGCCATACCCCTTCACCGTCTTGGCGAGGATCACGGTCGGCTGGCCGGTATGCCTGACCGCGGCAGCATAGGCCGCGAATACTTTGTTCGGGTCATGGCCACCGCGATTCAGCCGCCAGAGCTGCTCGTCGGACATGTCCGCGACCATTTCCCGCAACTCGGGATATTTGCCGAAGAAGTATTCGCGCACATAGGCGCCGTCTTTCGACTTGTAGGTCTGGTATTCGCCGTCTACCGCTTCTTCCATGCGCTGTTGCAGCAGCCCATTCTTGTCTTTGGCGAACAGGCGATCCCACTGGCCGCCCCACACCACCTTGATCACATTCCAGCCTGCGCCGCGAAATACCGCTTCGAGTTCCTGGATAATCTTGCCGTTGCCGCGCACCGGACCGTCAAGTCGCTGCAGGTTGCAGTTGACCACGAAGATCAGGTTGTCCAGTTTTTCGCGCCCCGCCATGGACACGGCACCCAGTGTTTCCGGCTCGTCAGTCTCGCCATCGCCGACGAAGGCCCATACCTTGCGGCCGTTCGTTTTAACCAGACCGCGATGTTCGAGGTAACGCATGAAGCGCGCCTGGTAGATTGCCATCAAGGGTCCCAGGCCCATCGACACCGTCGGAAACTGCCAAAAGTCCGGCATCAGCCACGGATGGGGATAGGATGGCAGGCCGCCGCCTTCGGTTTCCTGGCGAAACTTGTACATTTGCTCCTCGCTGATGCGCCCTTCCAGGAAAGCGCGCGCATACATGCCGGGCGAGGAATGGCCCTGGTAATAAATCAGATCGCCGCCATGAGATTCCGTCTTGCCATGAAAGAAGTGGTTGAAGCCGACGTCATATAAAGTCGCCGCCGATGCGAAACTCGCAATATGCCCGCCCAGTTCAGATGATTCGTGATTGGCATTCAGCACCAGTGCGGTCGCATTCCAGCGCGTCAGCGCACGGATGCGGTGTTCCAGTTCGTGACTGCCGGACGAGCGCAATTCCTTGTCGATGGGAATGGTGTTGGTATAAGGTGTGTTCGCGTAGAACGGTACCGTGGCGCCCAGGCGATTCGCTCTCGCAATCAGCCGCCCCAGCAGAAAGTGCACGCGTTCCACGCCTTCCTGTTCGAGCACTGATTCGAGCGACTCCAGCCACTCCCGGGTTTCTTGTGGATCGGAATCAGGCAATGATGGCATAGTCATGTTTCCTTTATCCAATGGGCACTGATTGATCGGAACAGGCTATCGTTTCGTGTTCGGTGACGACCCACTCGACCTTGATATCGGTCGCCTCCTGCGGAAGCTGGTCGACGAGTTGCAGTGCAAATGCAGCAGCAACCAGCTGCGGACGAGGTACTCCGGCATTATCTTGATCCAGTTGCGCCAGCAGCTTGTCGTAAAAACCGCCGCCATATCCCAGCCGCGCCCCCGCGCGCGTAAACGCCACGCCGGGCAACAGGGCGAATTCTACCTCATTTAACGCCAATACCCGTTCACATCGTTCAACTATTGGCTCCCGGATGTTCCATAAGCCGGTTTCCAGCTGGTTCTCCAGGTCTTCCACCCAGTACAGGTCGAGGTGGTTGGTATGGTGATTCACTTTGGGAAGTGCCACGCGCTTGCCCTGCGCCAGCGCCTCCGCAATCCAGAGCTCGCTAAAGAACTCCGCCCCAAAATTCATGTACCCCAGTACGGCATCCGCCTGCTGGAAGGCAGGCAGTTGCAGCAGGCGCTCGGTTATCGCCGCGCTGCGGGCAGAGCGCACTTCCATCGGCAGTTGCTTGCGCAGTTCAATAATATTTTTGCGCAGCGTCTGTTTGACTGACGTTACGGAGGCGCTCATGCCTTGTCCCGCGCAACATGGCTGCATGGCAGCATCCGTCATCACCCCAAGAATAACCGATAGGCTGGATTATCGCTTTCATCCCAATAGCGATATCCCAAGGTGTCGAGGAACGTCTTCAACGCCTTCTTGTCGTGATGCGGCACCTGCATGCCGACCAGCACGCGGCCGTAGTCTGCGCCGTGGTTGCGATAATGGAACAGGCTGATGTTCCAGTTATGGCTCATGCTGTTGAGGAAGTTCATCAACGCGCCCGGCCGTTCAGGGAATTCAAAGCGGAACAGGATTTCGTCCCGAATGTCCGGCGCGCGTCCTCCGACCAGGTGACGCAGGTGCAGCTTAGCCATTTCGTTGTCGGACAAATCCAGCGCGGGCAGTTTGTTGCGCTGCAATTTGTCCAGAATTTCTGCGTTTTCCGATTGGTCGCGCACCTGAATGCCGACGAACACCTGCGCCGCCTTTGGATCGGCGTAGCGGTAGTTGAATTCGGTGATGTTACGCTTTCCCAGCAGCGCGCAGAATTTGCGGAAACTGCCTGCCGTCTCGGGGATGGTCACGGCGAAGATCGCCTCGCGCCGTTCGCCGATCTCGGCGCGTTCCGCAACGAAGCGCAGTCGGTCGAAATTCATGTTCGCACCGCAGGAAATGGCCACCAGGGTCTCCCCCTTGAGCTGCTCGCGCGCCGCATACAACTTGGCGCCAGCGATCGCCAGCGCGCCCGCCGGTTCCAGGATCGAGCGGGTGTCTTCGAACACATCCTTGATCGCGGCACAGGTCGCATCGGTGTCCACCAGCACGATTTCATCGACCAGCTTGCGGCAAAGCCGGAAGGTTTCGCTGCCGACCTGCTTTACCGCCACGCCGTCGGCGAACAGCCCGACGTGTTCGAGCGTCACGCGGCGCTTGGCTTTTAGCGAGCGATACATGGCATCGGAATCCACCGGCTGCACGCCGATGATCTTGATGTCAGGACGCAATTCCTTGACGTAGGCCGCCACCCCGGAAATCAAACCACCGCCACCGATGGCCACGAAAATCGCGTGAATTGGCTGGGTGCGCTGGCGCAGGATTTCCATTGCGATGGTGCCCTGCCCGGCGATCACGTCGGGATCGTCGTATGGGTGCACAAAGGTCAGCTTCTCCTGTTGTTCCAGTTCCAGCGCATGCTGGTAAGCATCAGAATAAGAGTCGCCATGGAGCACCACTTTTGCACCGCGGCTGGCAACTGCCTGTATCTTGATTTGCGGTGTGGTCGATGGCATCACGATGATGGCCTTGCAGCCAAGCTTTTGCGCGGACAGCGCGACCCCCTGCGCGTGGTTCCCGGCCGAAGCCGCAATCACGCCGCGTTTGAGTTGCTCCGCAGAAAGCTGCGCCATCTTGTTGTAAGCACCACGCAACTTAAATGAAAACACCGGCTGCATATCCTCGCGCTTCAGTAATAGCGTATTGCCGATACGTGCCGACAGATTGGGCGCTGGCTCCAATGGCGTTTCGACAGCCACGTCGTAAACGCGTGCGTTAAGGATACGTTTCAAATAACCATTCATGGGAACCTCAAAAATTCTGCCGGGATGAAGCCGTTCATATCGTGAAATCGGCGGTGTATTTTTGCCGCTGCATGAACTGACGGCCCGAAGATTAGCACAGGGTAACCCGAAAAGCCCTGGTTGCCCGCGTAACGCGAACAACCATCTGATCCGCGCAATCGCAGATGGCTGTTGCCTTGCTGATCCGCCGCTGCTCCAACCGGCACCCGTGACCTTCTGGCAAACCCATCAAGGAAACAAATAAGTACCATAAATTGCATAGGCCATTCGACATATACCAATGAGCTAACGTTAGGGGTATAAAACGTTATTATGTTTAGCTCATCTTCCACCAATTCTGACCTCACAGTGCGCCACCCTGGCGCAATTCTGGCGGCATTGATGACGGCCATGCTGGCGTTTGCCGCCATGTTTGCGCTCGATGGCTTCGAACGCAAACATGCCATGCACGAACAACGCATGCAGGCACAAGAGCGGCTTTCGGCGCTGTGCGCCAAGCTGGAAGCGAGCGTCGATATTGCGATCATTCAGCCCTCAATTCCGGCGTTGCGGCGCACGTCCGGCAGCAGTGAATTCCCGGCGACACTCAGCACACCGTTGCTGTTTGATCGGCTATTGCGCGAATCGGGTTTGCCCGGCATGGAAGAAACCATGCACATCGCCATTCGCAGCCGTGCCGGCAAAGATGATGCGGGCGAGTTGTTCTACGGCAACCCGGCGGTATACGCGATGAACCCGGTGGTGGAAGACATCACGCTTCCCGGAGGGCAATGGGAAATTGCAGCCTACCCTCGCGACGGCTGGGGCGCTCCCACCCAAGCCACTTACGTCATCCGCCTGATCGGGATTGCGTTTGGCTTGCTGGCTACCACATGGGCTTATAGCCTGATTCGAAACCGGCAACTGCGCGCGGAACACAGGCAGCAGCTTGGCGAGAGCGAGGCACGCCTGAAATTACGCGACGACGCGCTGAATGCCGCTGCCAGTGCCATCGTCATCACCGACCGCAGCGCCCGGATCATCTGGTCAAACCAGGCCTTCAGCAACCTGACTGGTTATAGCCTGGAAGAAACGCTCGGGCGCCACTGCGGTAGCCTGCTGAAATCCGGCCTGCACGACCGGCAGTTTTACGAGAACATGTGGAAGACCATCATTTCCGGCGAATCGTGGCACGGTGAAATTATCAACCGGCGCAAAGACGGATCGCTCTACCACGATGAAATGACGATCACCCCGGTCCCGGGAGACGATGGGCAGATCAATAATTTCGTGGCGCTGAAACAGGACATCAGCGAGCGCAAAAAAATCGAGGCACAGATACATCAGCTGGCCTTCTATGATCCCCTGACCCAGTTACCCAATCGCAGTCTGTTGCTCAAGCGTCTCGCACAGGTGCAGCAGACCTGCATGGTGAATGGCCATTATGGCGCATTGATGTTTCTGGATCTGGATAATTTCAAACCGCTCAATGACCAGCATGGCCACAATACCGGCGACCTGCTGCTGATCGAGGCCGCGCGGCGCATTGCCGATTGTGTACGGGCCGAAGATACGGTCGCACGTTTCGGGGGTGATGAATTCGTCATCATGCTCGAACTGGGTGTGGACAAAGAAACTTCCATTGCACAGGCCACCGGAGTCGCGGAAACCATTCAGGCTGCGCTCGCGGAACCCTATCGTCTGCCCGTGTATCAAACGGATGGTACCGGTTCCTTCATCCAGCACGACTGCACATCCAGCATCGGCATTGTCCTGTTCAGGAATCAGGAACTGCCAAAAGAGGAAATCCTCAAGTGTGCGGATTCGGCCATGTATCAGGCCAAAGCGGCAGGGCGCAATACCATCCGTTTGTATAATCCTGCGTAGGAATCGAGGCAAACCGGCGCGTGTGCCGAAAGGACAAGGCGGGCTAAAACCCGCGCTTTATTTAATCAATTGCGAGCCAGAAGGTTTCAAGTGCCACCCATGGATAAAAGCAATCAACACGGTTTCATCATACAGACGCAAGTCAGTTTCCTGCCGGACCAGTCTGACGAATCGGATAACCGCTTCGTCTTCTCCTATACCATCAACATCACCAACCTTGGCAGCAGCATCGCGAAGCTTATCAGCCGCCACTGGATCATCACCGACGCCTACAACCACGTGCAGGAAGTCCACGGGCAAGGAGTAGTCGGCGAGCAGCCGTTGCTGAGACCCAACCAGAGTTTTGAGTACACCAGCGGCACCGTATTGACCACCCAGGTTGGCACGATGCGCGGCAGCTACCAGATGCAGGCTGAAGATGGTACGCTATTCGACATTGAGATCCCGCAATTTGTATTAAGTGTCCCGCGTGTTTTGCATTAATTTCCGGCTTAGCGCATGGCTTGGCGCCATGCTGCTGCCTTTGCTGTTCCTTTCCGCCTGCACTGTCCCGCCCAAACCTCCCGTGGTGCCGCCCGCCGCCATCACGCCGCCCGCGGCCCCGTTCGCGGTGAGCAAGTGGGAGATGCTTCCGGACTGGCAGACGATCGATCTGCAGCCCAGCTGGACGGCCTTTCTTCAAAGCTGTCGAACCTTGAAGAACAAGTCTGGCTGGCAGGCCGTCTGTGCTCGCGCTGCCGGCCTGACGCAGCCCGACAATGTCGCGCTGCATTCCTTTTTCGAGGAAAATTTCACACCTTATCAGGCATTCAATCCCGACGGCTCGGCGGAAGGGCTGATCACGGGTTATTATGAACCCAAGCTGGCCGGCAGCCGGGTTCGCACCGAGCGGTATCGCTATCCCCTCTACGCCGCCCCGGATGATTTGTTGACCATCGACTTGGGTGAGGTCTACCCGCAGCTGAAGGATTTGCGCCTGCGCGGACGGCTGCAAGGCAAGCGCGTGTTGCCTTACTACAACCGTGCCGAGATCGATAACGGTGGCGCATCATTGCAGGGCCACGAATTGTTCTGGACCGACAACGCGATTGACCTGTTTTTCCTGCAAATCCAGGGCTCCGGGCGCATCGAATTACCGGACGGCACTTTGGTGAGGGTCGGCTATGCCGATCAGAATGGTTACCCCTACGTTTCCATCGGCAAAAAACTCGTCGAACTGGGCGAACTCAAGCTGGAAGAAGCTTCGATGCAGGGCATCAAGAACTGGGCGGGACAGCACCCGGAAAAACTTCCTGCATTGCTGGCGCAAAATCCCAGCTATGTATTTTTCCGCGAATTACCCGATGGTCTCTCTGCTCCCGTCGGCGCATTGGGCGTGCCCTTGACCGGCGAATACAGCATCGCCGTCGATCCGCGCGCGATTCCGCTCGGTGCACCGGTATTCCTGGCCACGACTTTTCCCAACACCGCAACCCCGCTCAATCGCCTGATGCTGGCGCAGGATACCGGCGGCGCCATCAGGGGCACGGTGCGCGCGGACTTTTTCTGGGGTTTTGGCGAACAGGCGGGGACGCAGGCCGGGCGCATGAAACAGCGCGGGCAAATGTGGGTGTTTTTCCCCAAAGGGGCTGAGCCGACGCTTAATTAACGAGGTGAACCTGGTCGCGGCCGTGATGCTTGGCGTCGTAGAGCGCCACTTCGGCCAGCTTGATCAATTCGTCCGGTTTGGTATCCCGATACGGAATGCGTAACACGCCACCGATACTAATCGTGACGATGCCATGCGGTGAATCGCTGTGCGGGATGCTGAGCCCGCGCACTTTTTCGCAGAGATCCTGCGCATGTTCCTGCAATTCCTCGAAATTGACCCCGAGCGACACCACGGCAAACTGCGCGCCCCCGTAACGTGCCGCGCAATCGGATGCACGCGAAAACGACTTGGCGATGCAGTCGCCCACGAGCCGAAGGCACTCATCACCCGCGCTTTCGCCGTAACGCTCGTTGAACAACGTGAAGCGGTCCAGGTCGATCATCAGTACCGCGAGTTCGCTATGACCGCGTTGCGCATTGGAAAACATGCGGACAAGTTGTTCATCGAAATGACGGCGGTTGCTGATACCGACCAGAGGGTCGATGTTGACGAGGGTGGTCAATTGCTGTTTGAGATTGGACAGATCTTCGCCGGAACGCCGCAGATGTTCTTCGAGCATCACGCGGGCGGTCACGTCTTTCTGGATGCCGATAAAATGCGTCAGTTTGCCGGCCAGGTTATGCACTGGCGAGATGCTCAGTTCGTTCCAGAACATCGAACCGTCCTTGCGATAATTGCGCAAGGTCACCAGGCACGCCTCGCCCTTTTCAATCGCGGCGCGGATCGTGTCCAGCCCGGGCTGCGCCGTATCGTTGCCATGCAGGAAGCGAAAATTTTTCCCGATCACTTCGGCCGCGGTATAGCCGGTGATCTGTTCGAAACCGGTGTTGGTGTAAATGATCGGACAGTCCGGTTCGGCCGCATCGGCGATGGTGACACCATCGCGCGATTCGTTGATCGCCTTGACCAGCAGATCGCGCGAAACCCGTTCGATGGCATCCATGTTGGCTCGCTTATTTGAAGTGATTCGCTATTTGGTCGACTCGTTCAAGCGTTTTTCCAGTTCTTCCGCGGGCAGAAATCCCGGCACTTGCATGCCATTGGCAAAAAACAAGCTCGGCGTGCCCTCCACGCGCAACTTCTTGCCCAACGCCATGATCTTGTCCGTGGGAGTTTTGCATGTTGCACTCGCAGGTGCAATGTCTTTCTGCATCAAATCGTCCCAAGCCTTGGCCGGATCCTTGGCACAACGCACGTTCCGCACAATCTCATCCGAGCCCGCAAAAACCGGGTACATAAACAGATACAGCGTGACGTCATTGACCTTCGCCAATTCCTTTTCCAGGCGTTTGCAGTAGCCGCAATTCGGGTCGGTGAAATACGCCATCCGGCGCTTGCCGTTGCCTTTCACTTTCTTGACTGCCAGATCGAGCGGCAGCTTGTCGAAATCAATCGCAAACAACTGGCGGCGGCGTTGGTCGGTCAGATCGGTGCGGGTTTTGGCATCGATCACGCTGCCGTCGAACAGGTATTGCCCCTGCTCATCGGTATAGAGCAGCTGATCGCCGATCACGATTTCGTACAGTCCGGAATAAGGAGTCTTGACGACATGCTCGAGCTTGCCAATATTCGGGAACTTGCTTTGCAGCGACTGGCGGATTTCATTTTCGCCGGCATGAGCAGCAGAAACCAGGGCAAACAAAAACAGGATGAAGAGTTTTTTCATGGTATTGGTCAGACTCAGTTAAGGGCTTGCCGGATCAGCATTTTCTTCAGCGGTGCCACGTGATTGGTGGCGTTCATTCCGGTATTGCGCAACGTGCGCAACAACGGGTTGTCATTAGTGAACAAATGCTTCAGGGCATACGTTGTCCCCTGCATCAGATAAATGTCTTCCTTGCGCTTGCGGTCGTAACTGCGCAGCAATTGCGCGTCGCCGCAATCAGTTTGCGCACCGCGCTCCAGCAACGTTTGCGCCAGTTGGCGCGCATCGCGGAAGCCGGTATTCACCCCCTGGCCCGCGAGCGGATGCATGTTGTGCGCGGCATCGCCGATTAATGCGAGGCGGGGCGCGCTGATCCGCGGCAATACCAGAAAGCGCAACGGGAATGCGGCCGCCGGCGTGATCACCTTCAGCTCGCCGAGCGTATGCCGCGCAGCGCTGGCCACCAGCGCGCCCAATTCTTTGGGTGGCAGGGCCACCAGTTGTGCGGACTGTGCCGGACTGACCGACCATACCATCGACACCCGGTTGCCAGGCAGCGGCAACAGCGCAAGAATACCATCCGGCTGAAACCACTGGTACGCGATGTTGCGATGCGGGCGTTCGCAAGTAAAGTTTGCCACCACGCCGTGCTGTTGATAGTCATGCGGCGGTGCGCTGATCCCGGCCTGGTTGCGCACCCAGGAGTCGCGCCCGTCCGCGCCGACGACCAGCTTCGCGTACAGGGTACGGCCGTCTTCCAGCACGAGTTCCGCAGCTTCCGCACCGAATTTCAATGCCGCGCAGCGCGCTGGATTGATCAGCGTGAGATTATCCTGTTGCTGCAACACTTCCCACAGGGCATGCTGCATCGTCCGGCTCTCGAGGATGCACGCCAGTTCGACCACGCCGGTCTCGTAGGCGCTGAATTGAAGTTCCGCACCCGCATCGCCGAACACGCGCATCGCTTCGACTGGTGCAATGCGCGCCGAATCAAGCAATGACCACGCACCGCAATGTTCCAGATAGTCCCTGCAACCGGGACTGATCGCGTAAATGCGACTGTCCCAGTTGTCTTCCTGTGCCGGGAAAGCGTCGGGCGCGATCACCGCCTGAGTTTCCACCAGTGCCAGCGACAGGCCGCTATCTTTGAGTGCGGCAGCCAGACTGGCTCCCACCAGTCCGCCGCCAATAATCACGATATCGAAATTCATGGGTGAATCATAGCATGGCGCCAAGTTTCCTTTATAATTACACCCCCTCACGAAAAACCATCATGCGCATCGGCCCCTATCAACTCAAGAACAATCTTGTCGTCGCCCCCATGGCGGGAGTGACTGATCGGCCATTCCGCCAGTTGTGCAAACGCATGGGTGCCGGCATGGCGGTGAGCGAGATGGTGGCGTCCAATTCGCTGCTGTATGGCTCGGAGAAGACGAAACGTCGCGCCAATCATGAGGGGGAGGTCGAGCCGATCTCGGTGCAGATCGTCGGCGCAGATGCGGGCATGCTCGCCCAGGCTGCGCAATACAATGTCGATCACGGCGCGCAGATCATCGACATCAACATGGGTTGCCCGGCCAAGAAGATCTGCAATGTGATGGCAGGTTCTGCATTGCTGCAAAACGAGCCGCTGGTCGCCAGGTTGCTGGAAGCCGTGGTCGGCGCGGTGAAGGTACCGGTCACGCTGAAGATCCGCACCGGCTGGGACAAGGCCAATCGCAATGCGGTGCGCATCGCCCAAATTGCCGAGGAGAGTGGCATCCAGGCTTTGGCAATCCATGGCCGTACGCGGGCCTGCGCCTACACCGGCGAAGCGGAATATGACACCATCGCCGCGGTCAAGGCCAGCGTGAAAATCCCGATCATCGCCAATGGCGACATCACCACACCGGAAAAGGCCCGGCAGGTGCTGGCGCATACCGGCGCGGATGCCGTCATGATCGGCCGCGCGGCACAGGGACGGCCATGGCTGTTTCGCGAGATCGAGCACTTCCTGAAGACCGGCACGCATTTGCCGTCGCCCGACATCGGCGAAATTCGCCAGATACTGATCGCGCACATGCACGAACTGTATGGCTTTTATGGCGAATACACCGGCTTGCGTGTGGCCCGCAAGCATATTTCCTGGTACACCAAGGGACTGGCCGGTTCGGCGCAGTTCCGGCATCGCATGAATCAATTGGAAAGCATTGCCGAACAGTTGGCGGCAGTGGACGATTTTTTTTCAGAACAAGCGCAGCATGGAACACGGCTGCATTACGTTGAGGGGTTGGCGGCATGAATGGCAACGCGGTAGACGAAAACGAAATCGCACGTTATGTGCGCACGGCACTGATTGAATACTTCAAGGACCTGGACGGCGAAGAGCCGAGCTGCGGCGTGTACGACATGGTAATGGACTGCGTCGAGAAGCCCCTGCTTGAGATGGTGCTGGAGCACGTGGGTGGCAACCAGACCCACGCAGCCGAGATGCTCGGGATCAATCGCAATACCCTGCGCAAGAAAATGGTGCAGCACGGTATCGCATAAACTTCTTTTTAAAACTCTGGAATCAACATGGCAACCATCAAACAAGCCCTGATCAGCGTGTCGGACAAGTCCGGCGTCCTCGAATTTGCGCAAGGCCTGCACCAGTTGGGCGTGTCCATCCTGTCCACGGGTGGTACCGCAAAACTGCTGGCCGACAACGGCATCCCAGTGACCGAAGTGGCCGACTACACCGGTTTCCCGGAAATGCTGGACGGCCGCGTCAAGACCCTGCAACCCAAGGTCCATGCCGGCATCCTGGCGCGCCGCGATCTGCCTGCGCACGTCGCGACGCTGGAACAGCACGGCATCCCGACCATCGATCTGGTGGTAGTGAACCTGTATCCGTTCGCCGCGACAGTAGCCAAGCCCGGCTGCACGCTGGAAGACGCGATCGAGAACATCGACATCGGCGGTCCGACCATGGTGCGCGCCGCGGCGAAGAACCACGCGCATGTCGCCATCGTGACCGATCCAGCGGATTACGCCGACGTGCTGGCCGAGATGCAGACCAATGCCAACGTCGTTTCGGCATCAACCTGCTTCGATCTCGCAAAGAAGGCCTTCTCGCACACCGCCGCCTACGACAGCATGATCAGCAACTACCTCACCGCGATCAACAACGACGGCAGCAAGAACGCATTCCCGGCGCAGATCAATTTCAACTTCGCCAAGGTGCAGGACATGCGCTACGGCGAGAACCCGCATCAACAAGCGGCGTTCTACCGCGACCTCGTTACGTTGCCGGGCGGCATTGCGGGCTATACCCAGTTGCAGGGCAAGGAACTCAGCTACAACAACATCGGCGATGCCGACGCGGCATGGGAACTGGTCAAGACCTTCGACCAGCCCGCCTGCGTAATCGTCAAGCACGCCAACCCGTGCGGCGTCGCGATTGCCGATACCCCGCTGAACGCCTACAAGCTGGCGTACGCCACCGATACCACCTCGGCATTCGGCGGCATCATCGCGTTCAACCGCGAACTGGATGCCGAAAGCGCAACCCAGATCACGACCAACCAGTTTGTCGAACTGATCATTGCGCCGAGTGCGACCGAGGCCGCTTTGCAGGTGACCGCGGCGAAGCAGAACGTGCGCGTGTTGACCGTGCCGTTTTCCAACGCGCACAACCAGTATGATTTCAAACGCGTCAGCGGCGGCCTGCTGGTACAGACCCCCGATGCGTTCAACGTCCAGGCCGCGCAACTGAAAGTCGCGACCAAGGTACAGCCGACGGCGGAACAACTGCAAGACCTGCTGTTTGCCTGGCGTGTCGCGAAGTACGTTAAGTCCAACGCGATCGTGTTCTGCAAGGGCGGCCAGACCCTGGGCGTCGGCGCGGGCCAGATGAGCCGCGTGGATTCCACCCGCATCGCGAGCATCAAGGCGCAAAACGCCGGACTGTCGCTGGCTGGTTCCGTGGTCGCGTCGGATGCGTTCTTCCCGTTCCGCGACGGCGTGGACGTGCTGGCGCAAGCTGGTGCCAAGGCGGTGATCCAGCCGGGCGGTTCGATGCGCGACGCGGAAGTCATCGCGGCGGCAGACGAGCATGGTTTGGCGATGGTATTCACCGGCTATCGGCACTTCAGGCATTAAGTCTGTTGCGCTGGGCATTATGACGTCATTCCCGCGCAGGCGGGAAAACGAGGCTGGAGGCCGCAGTTTCGAGGAACGGCCATCCAGCGATATCGACAGCCCTGCGCCGCAGACAGCACGGTAAGTTAGTGTCCCGCTATGCGGGGATTGTTCGATTATCTGGATTCCCGCCTGCGCGGGAATGACAATGAAAGTAGCATTATGAAAATTCTGGTTATCGGTTCTGGCGGCCGCGAACATGCGCTGGCCTGGCGGCTCGCACAAGGTCCCAAGGTGCAGAAGGTCTATGTCGCGCCGGGCAACGCCGGCACCGCGCTGGAAGACGGAGTGGAAAATGTCGCCATTACCGCAATCCCCGACCTGATCGACTTTGCCAAACGCGAAGACATCTACATGACTGTGGTCGGCCCGGAAGCGCCGCTGGCTGCCGGCGTGGTCGATGCGTTCCGCAGCGCCGGTCTGAAAATCTTCGGCCCGACCAAGGCAGCCGCGCAGCTCGAAAGCTCCAAGGATTTCGCCAAGCGTTTCATGACGCGGCATCACATTCCGACGGCATTCTTCGAAACCTTCAGCGATATCCCGCAAGCGAAAGCCTATGTCGAAAAACACGGCGCGCCGATCGTGATCAAGGCTGACGGCCTCGCGGCTGGCAAGGGCGTCGTGGTCGCGATGAGCAAGCCGGAAGCGTTCGAGGCAATCGACATGATGCTGTCCGACAACAAGCTCGGCGACGCCGGCGCGCGTGTGGTGATCGAGGAATTCCTGGAAGGCGAGGAAGCCAGCTTCATCGTCATGGCCGACGGCAAGCATGTGCTGGCGATGGCCACCAGCCAGGACCACAAGCGGCTGCGCGACGGCGACCAGGGCCCCAACACCGGCGGCATGGGCGCCTATTCGCCCGCGCCGGTGGTCACTCCGGAAATCCATGCGCGCGTGCTGCGCGAGGTGATCCAGCCGGTGATGCGCGGCATGGAACAGGAAGGCACGACCTACACCGGTTTCCTGTACGCCGGCCTGATGATCGCCCCCGATGGCAGCATCAAGGTGCTGGAATTCAACTGCCGCATGGGCGACCCCGAAACCCAGCCGATCATGCTGCGCCTGAAGAGCGACCTCACCGACCTGGTCGAGCACGCAATCAACGGCACGCTCGACAAGATCGAAGTGGAATGGGATCGGCGCACTGCGCTCGGCATCGTCATGGCCGCGGCCAATTATCCCGACACCCCGCGCAAGGGCGACGTCATCACCGGCTTGCCAGGCAGACTGGAAGACGCGCACGTATTTCACGCCGGCACCACGCTGCAGGACGGCAAGGTCGTCACCAACGGCGGCCGCGTGCTGTGCGTAACGGCGCTCGGCGACATGGTCAAGATGGCGCAGAAGCGAGCCTACGAGATTGCCGACAAAATCCATTTCGACGGCTGCCAGATGCGGCACGACATCGGCTGGCGCGCGATCAACCACGGGAAATAGATAACCTTTCCGCCCCCTCCCCCGCATGCGGGGAATAACCAGCGACTTGGCCGCTTGCGGGCTTAGTCAAATGGCTAGTAGTTTCATCAGGGCCTGGGGAAGAAAAAGGAACGGGGAAACGGCAACGCTTCCCCGTTTTGCTTTGTGCTTGGTGTTTGTGAACAGCCGCAGATATACCGAAGCTGCGATAATGGCTGATGGCGGCAGAGCCAACTACGGCGAGTAGATGGCAGGAATGATGAGGAGCGAATAAGGCACACCCTTCGACAGGCCTGTCCTGAGCAAAGTCGAAGGGCTCAGGGCAAATGGGCTTATTGGGTTTCTCAATAATGCGGCGGCCTTTCGTTCGCGGGGGCACCTTCATGCCCCGCTTCGGATAACGAGCGGATCTGTCCGGCGAGCGCTTGGCAGATTGCTTCCAGGCGATCGATCTGCTGTTGTTGCTGATAGACCGTTTTGTTCAGTTCTTCGATCTGGTCTTCCTGGAAACTGATCTTGGTTTCGAGGTCGTTGAGGCGTTCGTCGGTCATGATAGGTTCAGTCAATTCAAGACGGCCATTTTATCGCGGTTGGCGAGTCTTCTGGTAACGGTCGCAATGCCGTCCGGCGGCAATTTCGGTATGATTGCGCGCAGTCAGACGGGAGCTCAGGTCGATCCAACAAGCGCAACGATGAGGTGCCTCGCCCTTTTTGCCAGCCGCCCAAACAGATTCCGATACGCGATATTCCATGCCACTAGCGCAGCCAGTTTCCTCCCGTTCCCTCGCCGCTTTCCTCAAACGCGGCGGAGTGATCGCTTATCCCACCGAATCGTGCTACGGCTTCGGGTGCGATCCGCGCAATCGGCGGGCGGTGCAGCGCATCCTCAGGCTGAAGCAGCGGCCGCAGCACAAGGGGTTGATCCTGATCGCATCCAGCTACCGGCAGGTGGCGCGTTACATCCGGCCGCTTACACCGGCCGAACAGCAGAAGCTGCACGACGGTGGCTTGCAGGCTGTCACTTACCTGATGCCGGTCAAGCCTTCGTGTCCACGCTGGCTGCGCGGTACACATGACACCCTCGCGGTGCGCCTCACCGCCCACCCGTTTGCCGAGCAGCTTTGCCGCAGCCTCAATAGCGCGCTGGTCTCCACCAGCGCGAACCGCAGCGGGCAACGTCCCGCCAAAACCTATGCCGAGTGCCAGCGCCTGTTCGGTCAGGACGTGCGGGTGCTGCGCGGGCGTGTGGGCAAACGCAAGCGTCCTTCGACCATCCGCGCATGGGATGATGGTAGAATCATACGAAAATAGTCGAGAATTACCTCAGGCTGATATATTCTCGTAAACCTGCCCCCCTCTGATGAAACTACTAGCCTTCGACTAAGCCCGCAAGCGGGGGCAAGTCGCTGGCTATCCCGCTTGCGGGAGAGGGAAGTTAACCCGATGGAAAAAAGAAAATGGATAGCACTGCCGTGAAGAAATACCTGCTCGAATTGCAGAAGCAGATCGTCGATCGTCTGGAACAGATCGACGGCAAGAAATTCCTGCGTGATCACTGGGAACGTCCTTCGACCGGCTCAGGACAGGTTCCTTCGACAGGTTCAGGACAGGCGCCTGACGTTACCAGGGGTTCAGGTATCAGTTGCATCCTCGAAGAGGGTAATGTCCTGGAGCGCGGCGGGGTCGCTTTCTCTCATGTGCGCGGCGACCGAATGCCCGCCTCGGCCACGGCGCACCGGCCGGAACTAGCGGGTCGCCAATGGGAGGCGATGGGTGTCTCGCTGGTCTTGCATCCGCGCAACCCCTACACCCCCACCACCCATGCCAACGTGCGCCTGTTCATGGCCACGCAGGAAGGCGCTGAGCCGGTGTTCTGGTTTGGCGGTGGCATGGATCTGACGCCATATTACGGCTTTGTGGAAGACGCAGTGCATTTTCACCGAACCTGCCAGAGTGCATTGGCGCCATTCGGCGACGACTTGCATCCCAAGTACAAGAAATGGTGTGACGATTATTTCTTCCTCAAGCACCGCAACGAGCCGCGCGGCATCGGCGGCATCTTTTTTGACGATTTGTCCGGGCCGGACTTCGCGACCGCATTCGCAATCCAGCAAAGCGTCGGCGACCACTTTCTGGCGGCCTACACGCCCATCCTCGAACGCCGCATGGACACGCCCTATGGCGAACGCGAGCGTGACTTTCAGCTCTACCGGCGCGGCCGCTATGTCGAGTTCAATCTGGTGATCGACCGCGGCACCATCTTCGGGTTGCAGACCAACGGCCGCACCGAGTCCATCCTGCTGTCGATGCCGCCGCTGGTGAAATGGCGCTATGATTGGCACCCCGAGCCCGGCAGCGCCGAGGCAAGACTATATGACGAATTTCTGGTACCCAAGGACTGGCTGCAATATTCAACCGGCCAGGCGGATGCCAATCAGCAAGGATAATAAAATGCAAACCAAGGAACACTGGGAAAAGGTTTATTCCACCAAGGCGACCGATGCAGTAAGCTGGTTTCAGGAACACGCCAACGTTTCGCTTGACCTGATCAAGGGCACGGGAGCGGGCCGCGATGCGGGGATCATTGACGTCGGCGGCGGCGCATCAACACTGGTGGACGACCTGCTCGCAAGTGGGTATACCGATTTGTCGGTGCTTGATCTTTCCGGAGCTGCGTTAGCCGCAGCACGCCAGCGTCTGGGACCGCGTGCGGCGGCGGTGCAATGGCTGGAGGCGGACATCACTACCGCGGACTTGCCCGCCAACCGCTACGATGTCTGGCATGACCGCGCGGTGTTCCATTTCCTAGTCACCCCTGAAGAGCGTGCCGCCTATGTACGGGCTGTCCTGCGCTCGGTCAAACCGGGCGGGCATGTCATTGTCGCCACGTTTGCCGAAGATGGCCCCCTCCAATGCAGCGGCTTGCCGGTCAAACGCTATCGCGCCGACGAATTGCACGGCGAATTCGGGACATCATTTGTGCTGACTGCGCACCAGAAGGAAACCCATCGCACGCCGGTTGGCGCCATGCAGCAGTTCGTTTACTGCTACTGCCGCAAGACAGGTGCTTGAACAGGATATAGACTCACATCATCAGGAAGCGCATCTCGGCCGTCATGGTGTCCAGGTTGATGATGCGGTAGCGCATCCGGTCCGTGTCCATCGCGGTACATGTCGATGAGCTCGCGTCGAAGGCCAGGGGAATACCGTATTTCTGGCTGTCGGAACGGCAGTCCAGACCAAAGTGCATGTGCCCGAACAACAACACCTGCACCCGGTCACGAATGACCTGATTGAGCGAGTGTGCGTCTTTCAGGCGGCGGAACGGGCGGGTAACACGGGCAAACCAGTTGAACAAGACGTTAGCTTCCGAGATATCGGGCTTTACCGAGTAGCCGTAGTAGAACGGATGATGGTGCAAATACACCACGATTTTCTTGCCTGCCAGTTCGGGACGGTCCAGCAGCATATTCAAGGTTAACAGTTGCTCCAGGCCAACCTTGCCTTCGGCAAAAAAACGCTCGCTCCAGTTCATTTCGGCCCAGCAGGAATCAAGACCGATTAATGCCACGTCGTCGATAATATGCAGGATCGGGAAAATATCTTCCGCCGCGTACTTCAGGGTGTGAAAATGCATGGCGCAGATGCCGCCATCAAGATGGAAGAAATCCTCGAACGCATCGCGAAAATCCTCGGCATGCCGCTTGCTCATCAACAGGCTGTTGCCGTAGTCATGATTGCCAGGACAGAGCAGAACGCAGTAGCCAAAGGCACTGAGTTCTTCCAGCAAAGCCCTGGCGGCTTCTCTGGCGGTAGTGCTGGCTGCATCGTGAATCAGGTCGCCCGTATGAATAACCAGATGACGGCTGGGATCACAGGGCCGCGCCTTGGTGAGGTCATCGACAATCTTCCGGAACAGGGCTTCATTGTCGCCATATCCCACATGCGTGTCGCTCAAATGAATAATATTCATGTGTCGCCCTAGTGGATGATCGAGTTTGAATAAGCGGTCAATAATGTGTCATACAGTGATTCGGCCGGTTTGGGTTCGCTGTAAAAATATCCTTGACCGATATCGCAGCCCAGCGTCTTCACCCTGAAGGCGGTGGCAATATCCTCGATTCCTTCTGCCACCACCTTGGCTCCCAGATTGTGCGCGAGCGCGACAGTCGACTGAACAATGGCTTCGTCTCTTGGGTTGACCAGCATGTTCTTGACAAAGCTCTTGTCGATTTTGACCTCGTGGACCGGCAGATTTTTCAGATAAGTTAACGATGAGTAGCCGGTACCGAAGTCATCGACCGAAATGTGGAACCCCAGGTCGTGCAGCTGGTGAATCTTGGCCATGGTAGCCTCAGGCTGATGCATGAAGGAACTCTCGGTAATTTCCAGAATGACCCATTTTGCGTCAAGGCCAGTACGCTCCAGGTTGTCCGTCAGCGTGCGGATCAGGTTAGGGTCGGCCAGGTTATAGGCGGACATATTCAGCGAAACCGTCAGTCGCAGATCTTCTTTATGCCACTGCGCGCACTGGATGATCCCCGCTTCGATCATCCAGTTGGCAAACGGGATGATCAGACCGGATTGTTCCGCGACGGGAATAAAGTCGGTCGGATCGATGAATCCCTCCTTGGGATCTTTCCATCTGGTCAACGCTTCGACGCCGATGATCTTGCCGCTTACCAGATCAATCTGGGTCTGATAATGCAGCATCAGATGGTGCTGATTGATGGCCGCCTGAAGCTTTCCGTACAACAGATGGTGCCGTACAAACATCTCATCCTGCGCACTGTCATACCTTACGATATCCACCTTTCCATGCAGTGCCTGCAACAGCGCCTGCTCTG
>DASSQR010000082.1:0-14182 GCA_035702405.1 Gallionella sp.
TTCAATCGACATGTTAGGATGTCTCCAGCTATATAAAACAGTGAGGTAAAAATGCCTCACCAGATTATGCGGCAGACCATTCCGGAATATCCGGCGTTTTTGCCGACTACTTTTGTTAGGTGCCAAGAGATATGCGCTCAATCCTAATTATTGTTGGAAGCACTATTGCGGGAATAGCGCTTGGTGTGCTCTCCGGCTTCGCCAAGAACGTGTACCAGGCAACTAAAAATGGCAGTTATGTTCAGCCCGCAAACCCAATTCTTGTTTTCTTAACCCGTCCGACAAGTCAAATGAGCACTGCCCAAACCATAACCGCATTCCTTTTTGTTATGGCTTCGCTGCCAATCACTTTTGCGCTACTTCTCGCGCCTGCTGTCTTGGGTGGCATCATGGGCCAACTAAACAACGACACTGTAATTGCTTGGGCCTTTGCATTTGAGATTTCCTCAATTTTGGTTTTTCGTTCGGTTGGAGCTTGGCTTTGGTGGCGTGTTTCATGAGGAGCCTTAATGCCTTAAGAAAACGCCGAATAAGTCGTCATGCCCGCGAAAGCGGGCATCCAGCTTTGAATTGACTGGACTCCCGCTTTCGCGGGAGTGACGAATCAGGATTTATTCAGCAAGAGTAGCCCGGATGGAAAGAAATGAAATCCGGGGACGTTGTGACGGGAACCCGGATTCCGCTGCGCTGTATCCGGGCTACGAGCCATGTTCGGTTGGCCTTACACCCTTGAGTAATGTCACTCTGTCCGGAATAGTGCGATGGCGCGACGGACGCATCCCTGCCGTTACTCAACTTCCAGAAACAAATCCAGCGGCAACGGCAGGCGGTATTTGATCTGCCGTGACGTATGGCGCCTGACGCGCTCGTGCGCGAGACCCGGCAACGGCGGCTCAGCCTGCCAGGCGGGCTGACGACCGGCCAGCATCTGGTTGACCTGTACGAGCCGGCGCGAGGTCTCGCGCAAATAGTAATTGAAGCGGCGTTTCACATTGCGGTCGAGCACTTTGGCTGTACCGTACAAACCTTCTGCGAGACGGCTGCGACGCAGTACTGCTTCGCCATGCGCCAGCAGCACCAGCGCGCGTTCGGCCTCCGCATGGCTGCAACGAAAGTGCTCGACGGCAAAATGTGCAAGGCCGAGCTGGTGTTGCCGAAGCAAATGTGCCGGCGATGCAACGACGTGATGTTTAAGATGCGCATCCATCGCCCACTCGGCGGAGGCGTGCGTCAGCACGGGAAGATGCAGCCACATTCTTTCATGGGCCGGCACGAAGTGATTGTGCGCGATAATGTCCACCAGCAGGTGGCTGACAAACCCGAGCGAGATGGCGCGTTCCTCGTCACTGCAGGCGCGCTCCAACATGGCTTGTGCGGTATCCCACTGATGAGTAAGCCTGAGCTCTTGCGTACCGGCATAATGTCCGGTCAGCGACAAGTCCGGCAAGCAGGCGCCTGCCGTCAGCCACCCGGGCAAGGCGCGGGCGGCACGCCGGAACCGCGGATCGGCGAGCGGAATCGCCCAGACCAGTTGCTGCGCAAAATACACGTGGGTATACAAACCCCACGCCAGCGCGTCGCTGCTATACAGCAACAGCGGCATCAACCACAGCACGTGCCGGAGTCGGTTCATGCGGCACACGCTACACAGCTCGTGCGAAGCTTGCGTGACGCTTGTGTTGCAGTCCGGTTAATTTTTTCCTCGCATCGGCCGTTCACGCTACGGCGCACTTCGAGGTACCATGTTCCCCTATTCTCGGCGAATTGCCCGCCACTCATCGGTCGTTGAGGAGGTAAATGAGCAAGCGCATTGATCCCCTGCAGCATCCCGAGTCGGTTTCCAGCTGGCACAGCCTGCCCGTTCCTGAAGCATTGCGCGCACTGGCAACGGATCATGCCGGCCTGTCACTCGATGAAGCCGCACGCCGCCTCCAACAATACGGGCCAAACCGCTTACCCGCCGCGCGCCGCGATGGCTTGGCAATCCGGTTCGCGCGCCAGTTCCACAACGTCCTGATCTACGTGCTGCTGGTCTCGGCCGCGATCACCGCGTTGCTCGCGCACTGGGTCGATTGCAGCGTGATTGCCGGCGTGGTGCTGATCAATGCCATCATCGGCGTAATCCAGGAAGGCAAGGCTGAACATGCGCTGGATGCCATCCGCAACATGCTCTCGCTCAACGCCACCGTGTTGCGCGAAGGACGGCGCCGCGAAATTCCGGCCGAGCAACTGGTGCCCGGCGATGTGGTGGTACTGGCTTCCGGCGACAAGGTGCCGGCCGATTTGCGCCTGATCGAGGTGCGCCAATTGCGCGTCGATGAAGCGGCGCTAACCGGCGAATCGGTGGCAGTGGAAAAATCCAGCGCCGCAGTGAACGCCAGTGCCGTGCTGAACGACCGCACCAGCATGGCCTATTCAGGCACGCTGGTAGTATATGGGCAGGCGCGCGGCGTGGTGGTCGCCACCGGTGCCGCGACCGAGCTCGGCCGCATCAGCGGCATGATCGCCGCGGTGAGCCGCCTGGAAACGCCGCTGCTGCGGTTGATGGCGCGCTTCGGCCAGCAGCTCACCGCCGTCATCCTGCTGCTGGCCGCGGCCACTTTCGCCTTTGGCGTCTGGGTGCGCGGCTATGGCTGGGCGGAGATGTTCTTTGCGGCCGTCGGCCTCGCGGTGGCGGCGATCCCGGAAGGCCTGCCCGCCATCATGACCATCACGCTGGCGATTGGCGTGCAACGCATGGCGCGGCGCAACGCGATCATCCGCCAGCTCCCGGCGGTGGAGACGCTCGGCTCGGTGACCGTGATCTGCTCGGACAAAACCGGCACGCTCACCAAAAACGAGATGACCGTGCAGCAACTGATTACCGCCGAGCGGGTGTTCGAAGTCAGCGGCAGCGGCTACGCGCCGCATGGCGGCTTTGCCATTGGCGGACGCGAAGTCTCGGTGGAGGATTTTCCGGAATTGCTCGAATTGGGACGTGCCGCATTGTTGTGCAACGATGCCGTTCTGCGTTTGCATCGTGGAACTGGCGACGGCACGGGCCGGTTGGTCGAGGAAGTGCAACGTGACGGCGCCCACCCTCAAGCACAGCGTTCCGCCGCGGTATGGCAGCGGCATGATGGCGCGCAGTGGCTGGTAGAGGGCGACCCGACCGAGGGCGCGCTTCTGACGCTGGCGGCCAAGATCGGACTGGATTTTGGCTTCGAACGCGAATCGTTGCCCCGCACCGACCTCATTCCGTTCGAATCGCAGCACCGGTTCATGGCGACGCTGCACCACGACCGGAAAGGTCATGATTTCACCTTCCTCAAGGGTGCTCCGGAACGTGTGCTGGAGGTATGTATGAGCGAACGCGCGAGCGGCGAGGACCGGCCGCTGCGACATGCTTACTGGCAGCAGATGATGCTGGAGGCGGCGCAACAGGGATTCCGCCTGCTCGCCGTGGCCATGCGGCAGAGTCCGGGCAAACAGCATGGCTTGAGTTTCACCGATGTGCAGAGCGGGTTTGCGCTGCTGGGCATTTTTGCGCTGGCCGATCCACCGCGCGAGGAAGCCATCCGCGCGGTAGCGCGCTGCCGCGCCGCGGGCATCCGTGTGAAGATGATCACCGGAGATCATCTCGACACGGCGCGCGCGATTGCCGCGCGTTTCGGCCTGGCCACGAACACCGCGCTGACGGGGGCGGAAATCGAGCAAATGGATACCGCCAGCTTGCGTGCCGTGGTAACCCAGACCGACGTCTTTGCGCGCGCCAGCCCGGAACACAAGCTCAGTCTGGTACAGGCATTGCAGGCCAACGGTGAAATTGTGGTGATGACCGGCGACGGCGTAAACGATGCACCGGCGCTGAAGCGTGCCGACGTCGGCGTGGCCATGGGGCGCAAGGGCACGGAAGCCGCGCGGGAAGCCGCCGAGATGGTGCTGGCCGACGACAACTTCGCCTCGATCGACGCTGCAGTTGAAGAAGGCCGCACCGTCTACGACAACCTCAAGAAATCCATTGTGTTCACCCTGCCCACCAACGGTGGCGAAGCCATGGTAATCGTCGCCGCGATCCTGCTGGGGCTGACTTTGCCGATCACCCCCGCGCAGATCCTGTGGGTGAACATGGTCACTGCGGTTACGCTATCGATGGCACTGGCCTTCGAGCCGCCGGAGGCGGACGTGATGCGCCGCCTGCCGCGCGACCCGGCAGAGCCACTGCTCAACACCTTTTTGGTCTGGCGAGTTTTTTTCGTTTCCTGCCTGATGGTCGCCGGCACGCTGGGCTTCTTTCTCTGGGAACAGGCGCGCGGCGCCAGCATCGAAGCAGCGCGCACGGTCGCGGTGAATGCGCTGGTCATGAGCGAAATCTTCTACCTGTTCAACTGCCGCTTTCTGCTCGCCCCCTCCTACGGCCATTTTGCCCGACCGATGCAAGACCCGGCCGCGGCATTGCGCACCGGACTGCACGGCTCGATCCCGTCACGCCCGATCCTCATTTCCATTGCCTGCGTGGTGCTGCTGCAGGCATTGTTCACCTACGTACCGGTGTTCCAGCAACTGTTTGGCACCGTCGCCATCGATGCTCCCGCATGGTGGCGCATCACCCTTTTCGGTGCCGTATTGTTCGCGGTAGTGGAACTCGAAAAAGCCTGGCTGCGCCGCCGGAACCGCAACTAGCGACGAAAGACGCCTCACCAGCCGTCGAACGCCGCATTATTGGCACACGCACTTCCTGCCTTAAGGATTCGTTAAGGTTGCGGGGTTACCCTCGCCGCCAACCTCAATGTAATGCCAAGTAACAAGCGATTAAGCAACGCTCTTGGCTGCATCCTCATCTGGAAACGTGATTGGCATGACTACGCAACAACTTCTGACCCTCATCCTGCTGGGCCTGCTGGCACAGGTGGCAGTGTTTGCGGTGATCGGTTTACGCCGGCACAGAAAAACTTACCGGCTGCTGGAAACGCGCCTGGGAAACCCGGAAGCGCCGCCTGCCTGCAGCGCGCCGGAAACAGGCCATGCCGTACCCGAGACTGCCACGACCGCGGTATCGGGCGCCGGCTGGGAAGGTTACCGCAAGTTCCGCGTGCAACGGCGCGTCATCGAAGATCAGGCGCAAAGCATCTGCTCGTTTTATCTGGTTCCGGTTGATGGCGAAGTGTTGCCGACGTTCAAGCCCGGTCAGTTCCTGACCTTCCAGGTACCGGTCACCGGCGCCGGCGGCAATATCGTGCGCTGTTATTCGTTGTCAAACCGTCCCGGCGCGGATTATTACCGGGTCAGCATCAAGCGCGCGCTACCGCCTGCCGGCGTTCCCGGCGCCCTGCCAGGGGTATCGTCCAATCATTTTCACGATCATGTCCGCCAGGGCGACCTGCTGATGGTCAAGGCACCGGCAGGTCACTTCTATCTTGAGCCGGGTAATGAACCGGTCGTGCTGGTTGCCGGCGGCATCGGCATCACGCCGATGCTCAGCATGCTTGGTGCCAGCCTGCGGGATAATCCCACCCGCGAGGTCTGGCTGTTTTACGGCGTGCGCAACAGCACCGAGCAAATCATGAAGGCGCAGCTGGAAGAACTGGTCCGCACTTACCCGAATTTCCATTTGCAGGTCTGCTACAGCAAGCCGGCGGCAAACGATATCCGGGGCGTCGATTACCAGCATGAAGGCCACGTGAATGTGAACCTGCTGCGCCTGGCATTACCGTTAAATCCGTACCACTTCTATATCTGCGGACCGCGCGCGATGATGGAAACACTGGTGCCCGCGATGGAGCAATGGGGTATTCCGCCGCAACGCATCCATTACGAAGCATTCGGTCCCGCGTCGCTGCCGCACGCGGCGAAACGCAGTCAACCCGCGCCGGCAACGGATGCAGGGACTGGCGTAATGGTCACCTTCGAGAAATCGGGCAAGCAGTTCAAGTGGGATGGCAGCGCGTCATACCTGCTTGATTTCGCGGAAGAACATTATATTCCCGTCACCTCCGGCTGCCGTGCTGGCGGCTGCGGCAGTTGCCAGACGAGCATCGTGGCGGGTGAGGTAGAATACCTCCAAGTGCCTGATTTCGATCCGGCGCTCGGGACCTGCCTGCTGTGCGTGGCCATCCCCAAGACTGACCTTACCTTGTCTGCCTGACGCCTATGGAAAGATCACTGCTGCGCCGCGAAGTTATTCCGTTCCTGGTCATGTTCGCCGTCCTGATCGGCGCGACCATGGTCGGCGATTATGTGATGCACTATTTCGACCTGGTATGGATCGGCCGTTATCTGGGCATCCCCGGCACACTGATCGTGCTGCTGTCGCTGCTGTATTCACTGCGCAAGCGCAAACTGATCAGCGTGGGTGAGCCGAAAACCCTGCTGGCGTGGCATGAGTGGATGGCCTGGGTGGGCTCCTGGCTGATTCTGGTGCACGCCGGCATTCACTTTTACACCATCCTCCCATGGCTCGCGACGGGCGCGATGCTGATCAATCTCGTCAGCGGACTGACCGGTAAATTCATCCTGCAAAGCTCGCGGCGCCACATCGCCGAGCTGAAGCAGATGCATCAGGAACGCGGTATGTCGAAGGATGAAATCGAGCGCGAAATTTTCTGGGATGCCGTCACCGTGGACATGATGGCCAAATGGCGCAAGGTGCACTTCCCGATCACCATGGTGTTCGCGGTGCTCGCGCTCGGGCACATAATCAGCATTCTCCTGTTCTGGAACTGGCGATGAGCACCACCGTGAAATATCTCATCCTCGCGAACCTCGCAATCATTGCGGCGCTGGTATTCATTTTCCCGCACCAGATGATCAGTCCGGGGCGCCTCATCGACGGCCATCAGGAACTGACCAACGACTGCTTCGCCTGCCATGCGCCGTTGCGCGGCACGCCGTCGAGCAAGTGCATTTCGTGCCATGCGGTCGACAAGATCGGCCTGGAGACCAGCAAGGGTGTGCCGATCCAGGGCAAGACAGCCAAGACCGCATTCCACCGGAAGCTTGCCGAGGAAAACTGCGTCGCCTGTCATAGCGACCACCAGGGTGTGCGCAAATTCCGCGCCGAGAAAGGCTTCGCCCATGCGTTGCTGCTGCCGGCAACCAGGGAGCTATGTGACTCGTGCCACAAGAAACCGGTGGACACGCTGCACAACCAGGTAACAGGCAACTGCTCACAATGCCACAGCACCGAGAAGTGGAAACCGGCGACGTTCGACCATGACAAATATTTCGTGCTCGACCGGGATCACACCACGCAGTGCGTCACCTGTCATCCGCGCAATGACTTCAAACGGTATACCTGTTACGGCTGCCACGAGCACACCCCGTCGAACATGTGGGCCGAGCATGCCGAAGAGGGTGTCCGCAATCTGGATAATTGCGTGCGGTGCCATCGCAGCAGCAGCGACAAGGGGCGCGGTGAAGGTGGTGAACATGAAGGCCGGGGTCATGGCGAAGATGATGACTGAAAAGGTTTTGAACGAAGCCCGGCCGCCCAGGTCTCAGACCGAGCGGACATAAGTTATAACAGGATCAATTAGGAGGAATCATGGCAAGAACATTCGGTATCATTGGTACTGCCTGCATGCTGATGTTGCTGTCGGGCTGCGGCGAAGAACTGACCGCCGAGGCAAAAAAGGCCGCTGACCAGATCGCAGCGGAAGCGACCAAGACGGCAACCAAGAAGATCGACGAGTTAAAAAACGATACCTTGTCGCAGCTCAAGCAAATGCAGGGTGAAGAAAAAAACAAGGGAGAGGGTGGCGAAAAGTCGGAGAAAAAATCCGACTGACAACGGAGACATAATGCGGCCGGCCTGACTGTGGATTGTATTCAGGCCGCTCGCGAATCGCATCCGTGTAATCAATATCTCGACATACTTTTTTGAGAGGAGCAAAACATGAAATGTCCCGTCTGCGTCACCCCGGATCTGCTCATGACTGAACGTCTTGGCATCGAAATCGATTATTGCCCGCAATGCCGCGGTGTCTGGCTGGATCGCGGCGAACTTGACAAGATCATCGAGCGCAGCATGCGCGAGCCGGCACAGCCAAGCCAGCCTGCTGCGCCGGCGCAGCAGGCACCGTATCAGCCGACGCCGCAGTACAGCAACGGCCATGGCCACTATGACCGGCATCACCATGATGACCATTATGGCTCTCACAAGAAGCATTCGTTCTGGAAAGATCTGTTTGATTAAGGGTTGGTACTTAATACAGTTTAAGAATTACCCTAGCGCACCTGTGCGCGCGAAATCATCAAGGGAACAGTGCTGATGAATTTTGTCCAATGGGACCGGCATCACTTCGCCTGGCTTTCGATTGTCACCGCGGTCATCACCATTTGCCTGAAAACCTGGGCGTGGTGGCTGACCGGCTCGGTCGGTCTGTTGTCGGACGCACTGGAGTCGCTGGTCAATCTGGCGGGCGCGGGTTTCGCGCTGTGGATGATCCTGATCACCCATGCACCCGCCGACGAGCAGCATCATTTCGGCCACGGCAAAGCAGAATATTTTTCCAGCTTCTTCGAGGGGGTGCTGATTTTCATCGCGGCACTGGCGATCATTGCCACTGCCGTGCAACGCCTGTATGCACCACAGCCGCTGGAGTCCGTCGGATTCGGTCTGGCGGTATCGCTGCTCAGCACGGCGATCAACTTTGCCGTCGCGATCGTGTTGGGCAAGGCGGGTAAACGGCTCCACTCCATCGCGCTCACGGCCGATTCCAAACACCTGATGACGGATGTGTGGACGTCGGTCGGGGTCGTTGGCGGGATCACGGTGGTGGCGCTGACGGGCTGGTTCAGACTGGATGCCATCGTCGCCATCGCGGTGGGTCTGCATATTCTGTCCGAAGGTTATCATCTGATTCGCGCATCGATCGACGGCATGATGGACAGTGCGCTGGACGAAGAAAGCCTGGATGGCATTCGTGCGATTCTGGACGACTTTGCCGGGCGCGGCGTGACGTACAAGAACCTCAAGACCCGGCGTGCCGGCACTGAATCGTTCGTGCAGCTGGATGTGATGGTGCCGCGCGACTGGAGTGTCGGAGAAGGACACGATGTGCTGGATGAAATCGAGGGCCGATTGGCAGGCCTCCTGCCGCGCGCTTCGATTATCACGCATCTGGAACCAAAAGACTAACAGGGTGCCGCAAAACTACTGCGGTAGCCATCTGCGGCGTTGCGCGGTGCTCGCTTCCTTCGCCTATCATTAAGATATGCCTCGAAAGCTCCGCTCCGCGCGCCTTGCATCTGGCCATCCTCGCTACGTTTTTCATCACCCTGTTGGGCATCAACAAATGCATTCGTCTGTACCGACCTATGAGTGCGACTGCCAAATGATACAATTTATCCGTTTTCATCCAGTCAAGGTTTAGCAATGCACACACTGATTTGCGGTTCGATGGCCTATGACACCATCATGGTGTTTCAGGATCAATTCAAGAAGCATATCCTGCCCGAGCAGATCCACATTTTGAATGTCGCCTTTCTGGTGCCGGAGATGCGCCGCGAATTCGGTGGCTGTGCGGGCAACATTGCGTACAACCTGCATTTGCTCGGCGGTAATCCGCTGATCATGGCGACCGTAGGCGACGACTTTTCCACCTACGCGCTGCGCCTTGAAAAACTCGGCTTGTCCCAAGCCTTCATCCGCCACATTCCCGGCACCTACACCGGCCAGGCCTTCATCACCACCGACCTGGACGACAACCAGATCACTGCATTCCATCCCGGCGCGATGAATTTTTCCGAACAGAACCACGTCGCCGATGCGCAGGAGGTCAGCCTCGGGATTGTCTCGCCGGATGGCCGTGAAGGCATGTTGCAGCACGCGCGCGAATTTCACGAAGCCGGCATCCCGTGGGTATTCGATCCGGGCCAGGGCATGCCGATGTTCAACGGGGAAGAATTGCTGCATCTGGTCAAGCAGGCCGATTACGTGACGGTAAACGACTACGAAGCACAACTGCTGCAGGACAAGACCGGCAAGAAAATCGAGGAACTCGCTCGCTCGGTGCGCGCTCTCATCATCACACGCGGTGGCGAAGGCTCGACCATTTACGCCGACGGCAAGGAAATCACGATCCCGTGCGCCAAGGCGACTGAGCTGCTTGATCCGACCGGCTGCGGCGACGCCTATCGCGCCGGTCTGCTGCATGGCATTCAGCAGGGCTGGGACTGGGAGACGACCGGCCGCCTCGCCTCACTGCTTGGCACCATCAAGATCGCCAGCCGCGGCGGCCAGAACCATGGGCCGACCCGGGATGAATTGAAAGTACAATTCCGACAACATTTTGGTTTTGAAGTACCGTTGTAAGTCATGCGTTGCATCCTGTTTAGTATTGTTTTGTTGCTGGCCGGTTGCGCCAGCAGCCCCCAAGGCATCAACAAGCGCCCCACCGATGCGCCCAAGGTCGTCAAGCTCGGCACCATCGAAAGCGTGACCCCAATCGAGCTGGATGACAGCTCCGGCGGCGGCGCCTTCGCCGGCAGTATCGTCGGCCAGGCCGGCGGCGTCAGCGTCGGCGGCGGGCGCGGCGCTTCGGTAGGAATCGTATTGGGCAATGTGCTTGGGATTACCCTTGGGCAGCAGGCCGGAATTGCCACCAAGCCCGGACTGGAAATCTGGGTCAAGCTGGATGCCGAAGACAAGAGCGCGTATGTCACTCAGGCCGGCAAACCCGATGCCTTCAGAGTCGGCGACCGTGTGCGCGTGGTGTATGAGCAAGGCGGAACACGCATTGAAGCAGCAGGCACAGAGGCACCCAAACCTCCGGCTCCCATGCGCTGATGGACTGGCCAGCCATTGCAGCCGCAATCGGTTCGGCCACGCGGCAACCCTTCAAGATCACCAGCCGGTTCGCCACGGGCGGTGGTTGCATTAATCAGTCATACCGTATTTGCGGCCAAGATGGCCGGCAATTTTTCGTCAAGCTGAACGAGGCGCGATATCTGCCGATGTTCATTGCGGAAGCCGCGGGTCTTGCCGAAATTGCCGCCACCAACACGATCCGCGTGCCGCAGCCCATCACGCACGGAGTAAGCGGCGAACAAAGCTTCCTGGTACTCGAATATTTCGAGCTGCGCCATCGCGGTAATCAACGGCTGCTGGGAAAACAGCTTGCCAGACTGCATCGAATTCAGGCTGAAAAATTCGGCTGGCATCAGGACAACTTCATCGGCACGACACCGCAGTCGAACGATTGGGCCGATAACTGGCCGGAATTCTGGCGCGAGCGACGCCTGCGTTTCCAGCTTGACTTGGCTGCGCGCAACCGTCGCGGCGACCGCCTGCAATCCCTGGGCGAACGGTTGCTGGAAATACTGCCGGCCGTCTTTGCCGGTCATAGGCCGCAGGCCTCGTTGCTGCACGGCGACCTGTGGGGTGGCAATCACGGTTTTCTCCCCGATGGCACGCCGGTCATCTTCGACCATGCACTCTATTACGGCGACCGCGAATGCGACCTCGCCATGACCGAACTGTTCGGCGGTTTCACCTCGGAGTTTCACGCGGCATATAACGCTGAATACCCTCTCGACGCCGGCTACGCGGTTCGCAAAGACCTCTACAATCTGTACCACATCCTCAACCACGCCAACCTGTTTGGCGGCGGCTACATCCGGCAGGCGGAAAAAATGATACAGCAATTGCTGGCTGAGGCTGGCTGATCAAGGATCACCCGGGATTCAACTCAGAACCGGGAAGCACGCCTCTATTCAGTACTCCCATAATACAATCCAGACAGTGTGGAATCTGGAGAGCAGCTGCGGCAAAACTCCGGGAAAAACTTTCCAACAGGAAAACATATACCTGCCAAAAACTATCTAGGCCATTCGATCTACTTAATACCAATACGGTAATATGGTTTAATTGCAGCGGCTTTTCTACCGCTCTGCTATTTGATTCCGGCGCAGCCAAATGAATTACAGGAATAAATACATCCAGCAGTTGCCAATCCGTCTGTTTGCGTTCTCGTAGCGATTCCAGCCTGTTCATGAATCTTTCCATGATTTTCTGACTAGCGTTCCAGAATGACACTATTTTCAACAACAGATCAGCGAAGTGCGGCGCCAGCCTGTTTAATGTGAAATTGAAAAGCCACCTCATGCTCAATATCTTTAACACCATATCCAGCAGAGGCTGGATTAACAGGGAGAATGGCACATGATGCCAAAACAAAGCTACACGCTGATTTTGTCGGCAATGGTATTAACCGCATGCGGAGGCGGAGGCGGCGCCAGCGCAGGCAGCGCTCCCTCACTGGTGAAACCGGTGGCGGATGTTCGCTTATCGGCCAATACGACACGCACTTGGTCAAGTATCGTGCAGGCTGCAGACTATGGGTTTGATCCTGCCGCCGCTCCAACGATACGGGTAGCCACGATGAATGTTCGCCCAGTCGACACACAAACGGGCAGTACTACCATTAGTACCGGGGCAGTATATCCGGGTGACGCCACGCTTGGTCAAACGATTGCCATTACGAATACCTTGGCCACCGTAAACTACTGGCTCGGCCAAATACCGGGAAGCACAGTCATACCGTCAACATTAAGGCCGAATGCCATTGCTCCCGGTTTGTCATCGGTCAGCCTCGTCGCTCAAGTGAATCCGACAACGGTATTGGTGGTCGAATATGCATTGCCTTACTCCGCCAGTCTCAGTCCTGCCGGTTTTACCTATCAGACATTTGGCTATTGGTCGACGTTAGACAGCAGCACACTTGCAAACAGCGAATATTATTTTTCGACCGGTGTTCAGGCTGATCCCGCAACACTTCCGGTAAGTGGCACCGCCACTTATAACGGCCTTACCTACGGCACCTTTGTAGATGCAACCACGGGCGATCTGTCCGATGTCACGGCGACGATGAATGCCACGGCAAACTTTGCGACGCTTAGTGTGGCGTTCTCCACCACAGGCACGACAGCGCGCTCGTGGAATGCGGCTGCAGGCACAGCCCCGGTCGCCAATTCCAATCTGGATATGAACGGCACCCTGAGCTATGCCGCGGGTAACAACACGTTTACCGGCACAGTGGCAACGGTCAATGGCATGAGCGGCAATGCCACCGGCCGCTTCTATGGCCCCGGCATCGTGTCGGCTACTGCCACCAAGGTTTCAGGAGCACCGGCAGAAATTGGCGGCACCTTCGCGGTAACGGGCGCTGCCGGCGCGATGCAAGGCGCTTTCGCAGGCAAGTAAGCCAAACTGCCTATGTACCCGTCACAGAATCAAACCCACGGTGACAAACCGTGGGTATTTCTTTGCTCATGGAATATCTCTTTATGGAAGCCTGAACTGTTCAAGGCGAGCACATTAGATATGGGGACGCACCAGAATTCCGATGCCAGAGAAGTACCGGTATGACGACCAGGTCAGAGCATTTTGCTGTGTCAGCCTATTTAGTTGAATTATCTTGAAACCCTTGTTCATATAAGGATAATATCGTTTAAATTCGCACCAGCATCAGACATTGCACTTCATCTAATTTGCACCAGCAACCTCGTCAGATCAGGTAGCGAAGGCTTGAGCAAAACACGGTTTTGCACTCATCGTTCAGTGAATGACAAATCGCAACGACCAAAAATCGTTAACACAATAATAACCAGATGAACTGGATTACAGGGAGGATGGCATGATGATGCCAAAACAAAGCGCTACATTGATTTTATCGGCAATGGTTTTAACGGCATGCGGAGGTGGTGGAGGCGGGGTCGGTGTGGCCAGCGGCGGGGGAAGCTCACCCTCCCTAGTGAAACCAACACCAGCTCCATCAGGACCGACTTCAATCTCCGGAACGGTAACGCCACCCGTAACCCCGGGGGCCGGCAGAGCATATCCGGGCACCAATATGCTGACACCACCAAATTCGGTGAAAGCGGGGAGCGCCATAATCCAGAGTATGGACTATTCCTTCGACCCCGCTGCTGTTTTGGCAGCCACCCCTGTACTGCTGGTAGCCGCACTGACCGCAAAACCTGTTGATACGCAATGGCTTAGCTCTGTTGCGATAACAACAGACGCTGCCGGCCAGACGGCCAGACGGCCAGTTTGACAGCAAAATATTCGAGTGGCGCATTCCCCTTTTCACTTTCCACGGCGACGGGAACCGTGGTGACGCCAACCACCGATATCGGCGGCTTGCCAACGGTAACTCTTCATAACGCTGCGACAGCATCGGTAGCAGAGTATGCATTACCC
>DASSQR010000083.1:0-37645 GCA_035702405.1 Gallionella sp.
AATGAGCTGATCATTGCCAGCCATAAAGGTGCTGCCAGAAAAAATGCATATGAAAGACTGGAGCAAATTTTGCGCGAACTGAACCTTGAGGAATTAAGGGACCGGTTCATTTATTGACACACCGTCACAAAATTTATTGACGTTACAGCGCTGACTATCTTAGGACGATATGACAATTCCCAACCGCACAATATTTTTCGTTTCCGATGGGACCGGCATCACTGCCGAAACCGTCGGCAACGGTCTGCTTTCGCAGTTCGAGGGCATAAACTTCCGTCAGGTACGTTACCCCTTTGTGGACAGCCGGGAAAAAGCGGAAGACTGCGTGGCACATATCCAAGAAGCAGGGCAGCAAGAAGGCATCCGCCCTCTGGTCATCATGACCATGATAAATGCGGAAATCAGCGCAGTCCTGCGCCAGGCCAATGCTTTGTTTCTCGATTTGTTCGAGGCATTTATCGCCCCACTGGAACAGGAACTCGGGGTCAAATCGACCCATACGGTGGGGCGAACCCATGGCCAATCCCACCGCGAATACAACACCCGCATCGCCGCGGTAAACTTTGCGCTGGCGCATGACGATGGCGTTTCGGATGCCGACCTGAAGAATGCCGACATCATTCTGGTCGGCGTTTCGCGCAGCGGCAAGACGCCGACCAGCCTGTATCTTTCGCTTCAGTTCGGCCTCAAGGCCGCCAATTACCCGCTGATTCCGGAAGATTTCGAACGCGACCAGTTGCCGGAAACATTATTACCATTTCGCAACAAACTGTTCGGCCTGACGATCGCCCCAGAAAAGTTGCAGCGCATTCGCCAGGAGCGGCGGCCAGACAGCAGTTACGCTTCACTCGACAACTGCCGTCGCGAAGTCGCTGCCGCCGAACGCCTGATGCGTCGCACCGGCATCAACTGGATCGACACCACCTCGCGCTCAATCGAAGAAATCGCGGTGCAATTAATCCAGGCAATCAGACCCGAAAATTGAGCTGAGCAGGCACCTACTCCGGTGCCTTGCTCTGCCCGTACACCTCGGTCAAGATTTCGACGAACCGGCGCGCCTGCGGCGACAGGAAGCGTCCCTTGCGCAACACCAGGCCGTAGCCGCGCTGCGGAAAATACTGGTTGAGCGGAATGTGCACCAGCTTTTCCTGACCGGTCAGGCAGATGTCGGTGACGATGGAGATACCCATTCCCAGTTCGACATACTTCTTGATTACCTCCCAGCCCCCCGCCTCAAGGGTAACGGTAAACGTGAGGTTGTGTTGCTGGAACACATATTTAACGATGCGCCAGGTGGACAGGTGACTGGGCGGCAGAATCAGGCCGTAATGACTGATGTCCTCCAGAGTGACCTTGGGCAATTGCGACAGCGGGTGCCCCAACGGCGCGATCAGCACCGGATCGAAGGTCGCCACCGGCTGATAAGTAATATCGTCCGGCACATCCAGCATCGAGCCCACCGCAAAATCAATTTCGTCGGCCCGCAACATCTTCAGACCGTCCCGCCCGGTCACATTGTGCAATCTGAGCTGCACGCGCGGATAGGCGGTGACAAAGCGACGCACCGCCTCCGGCAGGATATACAGGATCGTAGACTCGCCGGCGCCGATGTTCAGCTCCCCTGATTCCAGCAAACCGTGATGGGCTGCAAAGTTCTCCTCCAGGCGATCCATACCGTCGACCAATGGTCCGGCGAGCGCATACAGCGTCTCACCGTTCGGCGTCAGCTTCAGATTGGGGCCCCGCCGTTCGAATAAAGTCACCCCCAGTTCGCGTTCCAGCGCCTGGATCTGCAGCGTGACGGATGGCTGGCTCAAAAATAAACGCTCTGCCGCCTTGGTGATACTGCCGCTGCGCACCACCTGACAGAAAGCCCGCATCTGCTTGAGCCGATTGTTTTTATAGTACAGTTGCTTGTCTGATTTGTCCGTTGTCATCACCCTCTCCTCGCCTCGCATTCAAACTATCAATATTCAAGATTGAAGTAATTGATTAGGCATATAATATAAACCTGATTTAGCCTTAGGGCCATACAACAAGGTGAATTTCTGAGTAATTGCGCTTCGCGTTTCGTCGGCACGGGAAGCAGCGGTCGGTAAAAATTGGTAATCCGATCAGAGGTTCACTGAAAAGACTGGCGATTCCAAGCATATCATTTTGGGTAATGGGAGAGGGAGTTTTGGAAACTGCTTTCAACGTAACAGTTGTAGCAGCCTTTATGGCTGCGCTGGGTGGCGTGCTCGCCTATATGCTGGCCATCGCCAGTAAGCGTCTGTATGTATTCGAAGATCCGCGGATTGAGCAAGTCGAAGAACTGCTGCCTCACTCCAACTGCGGCGCCTGCGGTACAGCCGGCTGTCATAACTTCGCGGAACAACTGGTGGAAGGCAAAGTCGAGCCGGCCACCTGTACCGTCAACACCCCCGATCAAAGCAAGAAAATCGCCGCGCTGCTGGGCGTAGCGCTGGGCAATGTCGACAAACGTGTCGCACGTTTGGCCTGTGCCGGCGGCCAGCATGTAGCAAAAATGCGCGCCCGTTATGCAGGCCATGCCTCCTGCCGTTCGGCAACCGTCGCGGGCGGCGGCGGCAAGAGCTGCGCCTGGGGCTGTCTGGGCTTGGGCGATTGCGCCGACGTGTGCGAGTTCGATGCCATCACCATGGATCAGCATGGGCTTCCCATGGTAGACAGCGCCAAATGCACCGCCTGCGGCGACTGCGTCGATATTTGCCCCAAAAATCTTTTCTCCATCCAGCCAAACTCCCGCCAACTCTGGGTTGCCTGCCGCAACGAGTCCGACGGGGATACCGCGGAAGCCGCCTGCGAAGTGGCTTGCACCGCGTGCGGACGTTGTGTGATGGATGCCGCGCCCGGCGTGATCCATCTTGAACACAACCTGGCAGTCGTTGATTACGAACAGAACCGTCTGGCAAGCCGCCAGGCGATCGAGCGTTGTCCCACCGGAGCCATTGTCTGGCTCGATAGCGGCCGCTTCGTCAAAGGTAAAGCAGCAAAGAAAATCGTACGTATCCAACCATTACCAGTAATGTCCGAAGCCTAAGGAGACAACCATGTTAGACAAGCTCAAGCAATTCGTGCTATCCGGATCGTCGGCCAGCACCGACGAAGAACGCCCCACGTTTAAGTATCCGGGGGTACGCGATGCCATCGACGGCAACACGGCCGTGATTCTGGTGGAACGCGAGGCCTCGCAAGGCGCCGGCGCCTATCCCATCACACCGTCCACGCAAATGGGCGAATATTGGGCGGAAGCCGTCGCCACTGGCCACCTCAACACCGCCGGTCAGCCGCTCATCTTCGTTGAACCCGAATCCGAACACGCCGCCGCCGGCGTCACCGCAGGTATGGCCATGACCGGCATGCGCGCGGTCAACTTCACCTCGGCGCAAGGCTTGGCTTTCATGCACGAATCGCTCTACAACGCGGTCGGCAAGCGCCTGCCCTACGTGTTGAACCTCGGCTGCCGCGCAATTACCAAGACCACGCTGAACGTACACTGCGCGCATGATGACTACCACTGCGCGGACGACACCGGCTTCATCCAGGTAATGGCGAAGAATGCTCAGGAAGCCGCCGACCTCAACATGATCGCACGCAAGACCGCAGAACTGTCGCTGACCCCGGCCATCGTTGGCCAGGATGGTTTCCTCACCACGCACCTGATCGAGCCGATGCTGGTTCCGGAACGTGACCTGATCGACGAATATCTGGGCAAGGCTGACGATCTCATCGATACGCCAACTCCGGCCCAGGAAATCATCTATGGTCCGAAACGCCGCCGCGTTCCCGCGATCTGGGATGTGGACAATCCGATGATGACCGGCGCAGTCGCCAACCAGGACGCCTATATGCAGGCCGTGGCCGCGCAGCGTCCGTATTTCTTCCAGCATATCCCGGCGATTACCGACCAATGCATGGATGAATTCCATGCCCTGACCGGCCGCCGCTACCATCGAGTCGCCGCCTATCGCTGCGACGATGCCGACTATGTCATCCTCGGCCAGGGCAGCATGGCAGTTCAGGCGGAAGCCGTGGCTGATTGGCTGCGGGAGAACCGCAAGCTCAAAGTGGGTGTGGTCAACATCACCATGTTCCGCCCGTTCCCGGGCGACGCGCTGGGTCACATCCTGAAGGGCAAAAAAGGCGTGGCCGTGCTGGAACGCACCGACCAGCCGCTGTCTGAAGACCTGCCATTGATGCGCGAGGTACGTGCCACCGTCACCAAGTGTCTGGAAAACGCACGCGAAAACTCCTATGCGGGTTACGCTTCCTACGCCAATGCCAGCGACATGCCGGCACTGTATTCCGGCTGTTACGGTCTGGGTTCGCGCGACCTGCAACCGGAAGCGCTGATTGGCGCGGTCGAAAATATGCTGCCCGGTGGCACACGCCGCAAGTTCTTCTACCTGTCGGTGGATTTCGTGCGTGACGAGTCCGCCAATCCGAAGCAGGAAATCCAGCAACAGCAAATTCTGGACAAATATCCACGCATCAAGGAACTCGCGGTCCGCGGTTCGGAAAATCCCAACCTGCTGCCGAAGAACGCCATCGCGGTGCGCATGCACTCGATCGGCGGCTGGGGCGCAGTGACCACCGGCAAGAACCTGGCGATGACCCTGTTCGAATTGCTCGGCTGGGACATCAAGGCCAATCCGAAATACGGCTCGGAAAAGAAAGGCCAGCCGACAACCTATTATCTGTCGGCCGCACCCGAGCCGATCCGCATCAACTGTGAATACACCCACGTTGACGTGGTGATGTCGCCGGATCCGCAGGTATTCGGCCATACCAATGCAGTGGAAGGCCTGAACAAGGGCGGCGTCTTCATCATCCAGAGCAACCTCGGCAGCGCGGAAGCGCTATGGGCAAGCTTCCCGATTCAGACGCAGCAATACATCGTGGACAACAAGATCCGCGTGTTCTATCTGGACGCCTTCAAGATCGCGCGTGAAGAGTCGAGCAATCCCGACCTGCAACTGCGCATGCAGGGCAATGCCTTTCAGGGCGCCTTCTTCCATGCCTCTGACGTGAAGGAACGTGCCGGCCTGAGTGAGGATACCCTATTCCAGGCAATCGAAAACCAGCTCAATGCCAAGTTCGGCAACAAAGGCAAGCGCATCGTCGAGGACAACCTGCGCGTGGTGCGCCGCGGCTACGAAGAAATCTTCGAAATCAAGCCGGAGCAAATGAAGGTTGGTCAACGTGCGCAGGCTGCCGGCAAAGCTGCTCCTGCCCTGCCGATCATGCTGAAACACACGCCGGAAGGTGACGGCGGCGTATCCGACATCCATCGTTTCTGGGAACAGACCGGCAGCTTCTACATGAAGGGCGAAGGCTCTGACAATCTGGTCGATCCGTTCATCGGCCTGTCGGTGATCCCGGCTGCGACCGGCGTATTCCGCGACATGACCGGCGTGCGCTTCGAACATCCGGAATGGAAGGCGGAAAACTGTACCGCCTGCGGCGAATGCTTCACCCTGTGTCCGGACAGCGCGATTCCCGGCCTGGTCACGCCCGCTGCGGACGTGCTCAACACCGCGATCCAGAAAATCGAACTGGGCGGACGCCCGACCCGTTTCCTGCGCAAGTTCAGCCGCGCCATCGAGAAAAAGCTGCGGGGGTCGCTGGACAAGGATGGTGTGAATGTCAATGCACTGCTCGGCAATGCCATTACGGAAGCCTTTGCTGAAGACGCAACCCAAGGCGAAGACCGCACCCGCTTGGAAGCCGAACTGAACCTGTTGCGCGAAGCCATCAGCGGCTTCAAGTTCGCCACGACCAAGCCTTACTGGACCCAGAAGGAAAAGAAGGAAAAAGGCAGCGGCGGCCTGTTCTCGATCACGGTCAATCCGTATACCTGCAAGGGCTGTGCCCTGTGCGTGGATGTGTGCAAGGACAACGCACTGACCATGGTCACGCAGACTCCCGAAAGCATCGCGACAATGCGCCGCGACTGGAATTTCTGGCTCGACCTGCCCACCACCCCGGCGCAATACAGCCGCATCGACGATCTGGATGAGAAGGTTGGCGCGCTGGAAACGCTGCTGCTGGACAAGCACAATTACATGTCCATGGTCAGCGGTGACGGCGCCTGCCTGGGTTGCGGCGAAAAAGGCTCGATCCACCTGTTCACCAGCACCGTAAGCGCGCTGATGCAGCCGCGCGTAAAGAAATTCATGGGCAAGCTCGACCGCCTGATTGGCGACCTGGAAAACCATATCCGCATGAAGCTCAGCGCCACGGTGAACCTCACCGACACGCAAGCCGTAATGCAGGCTGTCCAATCCCACAAGGGCGAAGACCTGACGCTGGCGAACCTGTCGGAAAGCCTGCTGGCCAACCAGGCCGGACAACCCATCGACCCGCAATGGCTGCGCCGTGTGACCCAGATGCTGGAAAAACTGAAGGACCTGCGCTGGCGTTACATGGAAGGTCCGGCCAAGAAAGGCCGCGCCGAAATGGGCATGGTCAACTCGACCGGTTGTACCTCGGTGTGGGCATCCACCTACCCGTTCAACCCCTATCCGTTCCCGTGGACCTCGAACCTGTTCCAGGACTCGCCGTCAGTGGCACTGGGTGTGTTCGAAGGCCACATGGCCAAGATGGTGGAAGGCTTCAAGACCGTGCGCATGGTCGAAATGGAACTGGCCGGCGGCTACAACCCGGCTGAGAGCGATGCGTTCTTCACCCACTTCAACTGGGAACAGCTCAGCACCGAAGAATGGCTGCTGTGCCCGCCGGTCGTCGCCGTGGGCGGCGACGGCGCGATGTTCGACATCGGCTTCCAGAATCTGTCGCGCGCGCTGATGACCGGAAAACCGGTCAAGATCATGATTCTGGACACCCAGGTGTATTCCAACACCGGCGGTCAAGCCTGCACTTCCGGCTTCATCGGCCAGGTTGCGGACATGTCGCCGTATGGCAAGAGCAAGCACGGCAAGAGCGAAATCCGCAAGGAAATCAGCGTCATCGGCATGGCGCATCGCACTTCCTATGTGATGCAGGGCTCCATTTCCAATGCGACCCACCTGATCGAAGGCTTCATCGACGGCCTGAACAGCCGCCGTCCGGCCTTGTTCAGCATCTATGCGGTCTGTCCGCCGGAACACGGTGTGGGCGACTTCAGTGCAGTGCAGCAAAGCAAGATGGCCGTTGAATCTCGTGCCTATCCGCTGTTCCGTTACAACCCGGATCTGGGCGTGACCTTCTCGGAATGCTGCAACCTTGAGGGCAACCCGGCGCTGACCAATGACTGGCCGACCTACACGCTCAATTACGTGGATGAAGCAGGCAGCAAGCAGGCGCTTACCCTGCCGATGACCTTTGCCGATTTCGCGTTGAGCGAAGGCCGCTTTGCCAAGCAGTTCAAGAAGGCACCGCCGGAAACCTGGAATGACGACATGGTGTTGCTGGCCGACTTCCTGAAGCTGGACGAAGATGAGAGACAGGGCAAGTTCCCGTTCATCTGGACCGTGGACAAGAAGAACCGTCTGGTGCGCGTGCTGGTTTCCATCGAGATCGTCCGTTCCTGCGAAGACCGTCTGAATTTCTGGAAACAATTGAAGGATGTTTCGGGCCTCAATCGTCCGCAGGTGGACGAAGAAGCGATCGCCGGCCAGATTCGCCAGGAACTGATCCAGAAGCTCTCCGCAAGCCTGACCAATCTGGGCGGCTCCGTCGGCGACGTGGTCGCAGCAGCAACCACGCCCGCAGCGGCCGCACCTGCCGCGGCAGTTGTGGATGGTTATGAGCCGGTATTCGTGGACACGCCGGAATGTACTGCCTGCGACGAGTGCATCAACATCAACCCGAAGATCTTTGGCTACAACGACCAGAAGAAGGTCATTGTCCTCAATCCGAAGGGTGGCAGCTTCCTGGACATTGTCAAAGCAGCGGAAAAATGCACGGCTGGCACGATCCATCCCGGCACGCCCTGGAACTCGAGCGAACCCAATCTGGAAAAGCTGAAACAACGCGCCGCGAAGTACAATTAATATGAAGTTGCCTTTTCTGAAACAGGGTGCCACGTTCAGACATGGCATCCACCCGGTTTACCACAAGGAAACCGGCTCGTTGCCGATCCGGCGGATGCCGTTCGCACCCCGCCTGAACGTGCCGCTCGCGCAGCATCTCGGCAAGCCCGCGATTTGCACGGTGCGCGTCGGGCAAGAAGTGCTGCGCGGCGAGATCATCGGCACCGCTGACGGGCTGGTCTCGCTGCCGGTTCACGCCCCGGCCACCGGCATCGTCGAGGCCATCGGACCGATGCCTTCGGCCAGCGGCAAGATGGTGGAAACCGTGACGATTCGCCCCTATCAGGCGGATAGCCAGGAAGTATTGGTCCGCGCTCCGCGCGACGTTGATGCAATGGACCGGCAGGGACTGTTGGCCGCCATTCAGGACACCGGCATCGCCGGTCTGGGCGGCGCAACCTTCCCGGCCCACGTCAAGCTCAGTGTCCCGGCGGATACCGTGATCGATATCATGGTGGTGAACGGGGCGGAATGCGAACCCTTCCTCACCTGTGATCATCGCGTGATGCTGGAACGCGCGCCGGACCTCATGCGCGGCATTCGTTATGCAATGGCCGCGAGCGGTGCACCGCGTGCCGTGATCGGGGTCGAGGACAACAAGCCGGATGCGATCGCTGCGTTGCAGGCCGCTCTGCCCGCCGACGGCACGATTACCGTGAAGGCCGTGGAAACCAAGTACCCGCAAGGTGCGGAAGAAACGCTGATTTACGCCGTGCTCGGACGCGAAGTACCAGCGGGCAAACGCCCCGCCGCCATCGGCGTCCTGATGAACAACGTGATGACGCTGTCCTATCTGGGGCGGCTGCTGCCCGCCGGCGAAGGCATGATCGAACGCGTGCTCACCGTGGCCGGCCCCGCCGTGCAACGGCCTGGCAACTATATCGTCCCGATCGGCACGCCGCTGCGCTTCCTGCTGGATTACGCCGGTGCGCGCAGCAATGCCCGCGAGGTCATTCTGGGCGGTCCGATGATGGGGCAAACCATCGCATCGCTGGATGTGCCCGTCACCAAAGGCACGTCCGGAGTGCTCGCATTCGGCGCAGAACATGTAGAAAGAGTAGAACGCAGCTACCCTTGCATCAAGTGCGGCGAATGTCTCAAGGCCTGTCCGAAATTTCTCAACCCCTCGCAACTCGGGATGCTGGCGGCCAAGCGCGAATATGCGCTGATGGCGGAACGCTTTCATCTGGATCGTTGTTTCGAGTGCGGCTGCTGCAGCTATGTTTGCCCGTCGCATATCCCCTTGGTACAGCAGTTCCGCGTCGCCAAGGCATTCAATCGTGAAAAGGTTGCGGCATGAGCATAGTACTTCGCACTTCCCCCCATCAAGTCAGCGACCGCAGCGTGGAGCGCATCATGCTGCACGTGGTGCTGGCACTGTTGCCGATTTGCGGCTTCTCGGTCTGGCAATATGGCCTCTCCGCTGCAGCATTATTGCTTGCCGTCACGGCGACCTGCCTGATCACCGAACGCCTGCTGAATCGTTCCTCCGGCCAGCCCAGCTCGCTGGGTGACTGGAGCGCGACCATCACTGGTCTGCTGCTGGCACTTACCCTGCCGCCCGCCTTCCCGCTGTGGATGGGCGCGGTAGCCGGCTTTTTTGCCATCGCGATCGGCAAGGTGCTGTTTGGCGGATTGGGTTACAACCCATTCAATCCGGCACTGGCCGGCCGTGCCTTCGTGCAGGCGGCTTTTCCGGTATCTATCGCCACGTGGGCACCGGCATTCGCGACCAACCGCCTGAGCGAGTTCATTCCGACCACCTTCACGGCGCCGCTGATGATGCCGCCCGACATTGCCGCATGGGCCAAGCAGCAAGGCGTGGATGCCTTCACCGGCGCCACCCCGCTGGCACGCTGGAAATTCGAGAGCATCACCGCCACCCCAATGGACTTCCTCACTGGGCAAGTCACGGCCAGTTCCGGCGAGACCTCCGCTATCCTGATCCTATTGTGCGGCCTTTACCTGGCTGCACGCAATTTCATGGACTGGCGTATTCCTGTCGCGGTACTGGCCTCGGCCGCAATCACTGCCTGGCTGTTCCAGCTGTATAACCCCGCGCACTACCCGTCGCCGATGTTCGTGCTGCTGTCCGGCGGCCTGATGCTGGGTGCGATGTTCATGGCAACGGATATGGCCACCTCGCCGGTGACACCCGTTGGCGTCTGGATTTACGGCGCGATAATCGGCGTGGTCACGGTGATGATCCGCTACTTCGGCGGGCTGACCGAAGGCGTGATGTACGCCATCCTGCTCGGCAATGCGCTGACCCCGTTGATTGATCAATACACGCAACCGCGGGTGTTCGGTACTCGCCAGGAGAAGAAGCAATGAGTACGGCGGCATCTACTTCCACTCCAACCATCTCCAGCGGCAAGCTGGTCTTCGCGCTCGGACTGGTTGCCAGCTTATGCGGTGTCATCATCGTCGGCATTTATCAACTGACACTGGCGCCGGTAAACGCCAACAAGAAACTCGCACTGGAGCGCCAGGTCTTCAAGGTATTGCCGCAAGCCAAGACTGTGACGGAATATTTCGCCACCGCCAAGGGCGTCGAACCCGCTCCCGACGGCGCACCAACGCCGATTGATGCCGTACGGTTCTATGCTGCCTATGCCGCCGACGGCGCGCTGGCCGGTATTGCGGCGGAAGCGTCGTCGGCCGGTTACGCCGACCAGGTGCGCGTATTGTACGGTTACGATCCGACTAAACAGGCCATCACCGGCATCGGCGTGATCGCTATGCGCGAAACGCCGGGCATCGGTGACAAGATCCTGACCGACCAGGCGTTCCTCAAGAACTTTGAGGCGCTGGATGTGCGGGTCAATGCAGAATTGAGCGCACTGGCCAACGCGGTGAAGACGGTCAAGCATGGCACCAAACAGAATGCGTGGGAAATCGATGCCATCTCCGGCGCGACGGTGACGTCCAAAGCCGTGGGGCGTGGCATCAACGCTTCGGCGCAAGCATTGTTGCCGAAGCTGTATCCCCATGTCGAACAATTGAGGAGTACGAAATGAGCGAGCCAAAGGCATCGTCCAGTTTTGACGAATTCATGGAGGGGCTCTGGAAACAGAATCCCGTGTTTGTAATGGTACTGGGCATGTGCCCGACGATGGCGATCACGGTCTCGGCCGTGAACTCCATCTCCATGGGACTGGCCACCACCTTCGTGCTGGCGGCGTCCTGCCTGCTGATATCCATTCTGCGTCACGCGATTCCCAAGCAGGTCCGCATTGCCAGTTATATCGTAATCATCGCAACCTTCGTGACGGTGGTCGATTACGCCATCCAGGCCATCAGTCTGGACCTATACGAAGCGCTGGGCGCCTACATCAAACTCATCGTGGCGAACTGCCTGTTGCTCGGGCGCGCCGAAGCACATGCGGCCAAGAACCCACCGCTCGCTTCCACGCTGAATGCGACCGGCATGGGCCTGGGCTTCACCCTGGGTCTGCTGGCCATCGGCGGGGTGCGCGAAATTCTGGGCGCGGGCAAGTTCTTCGGTATCTCGCTGTTCGGCGATCATTTCCAGCCGTGGGTGGTGATGGTCTTGCCGCCGGGTGGTTTCTTCATCATGGCCGCATGGCTGATCGTGTTCGCGCTGTGGCGTAGCCGCAAAACCAGCGCGGCAGTGGCAGAAGGAGCAAAGGCATGAACAACGAAACCATTGCCAATATCCTACTGACCACCATCCTGCCTGGCAACTTCGTGCTCGCGATGTTCCTCGGCATGTGCCCGTTCTTGGGCGTGTCGCAGAAGATCAGCACCGCGTTCCCGATGGGGCTGGCGACTGCCTTCGTGATTCTGGTGGCATCGGTATCGGCCTATTTCCTCAATCTGGTACTGGTGGCTTTCCATCTGGAATTCTTGAGCGTCATTACCTTTATCACGGTGATTGCGTGCGCGGTACAACTGGTGGAAATGTTCGTAAAAAAATATTTCCCGGTGCTGTTCCGCCAGCTCGGCATCTACCTGCCGCTGATTACCACCAACTGCGCGGTGCTGGGTGTGGCGCTGTTCCAGACCGCCCGTAATTATGACTTCATGCAATCGCTGGCATACTCCATCGGTGGCGGCATGGGCTTCACGCTGGCACTGGTGCTGATGGCCAGCTTGCGTGAGAAGCTGTTGCTGGCGAATATTCCGCCGCTCGTGCAAGGCACGGCGATTGCATTAATTGTCGGCGGGCTGTTGTCGCTCTCATTCATGGGCTTCTCGGGAATCGGAGGTGGAGAATGATCTATGTTTATACAGTCGGATTCGTGCTGTTCATGATGGTGGCGTGGGTTGTGGTCCAGGCGGTTGCCAACCGGTTTGCCCATCACCATCCGGAATTTGGCCCGGCACGGGAAATGGGTGTGGGTGGTTGCTGTGGCAAGTGCAGCGAAGGCACTTGCGACAAGGACGGTCACTGAAAGTTATTCCGAAAAATAATATTATTCCGTTTGTTTCAGCAATAGAGTCTCGCCACCCATGGTGGGTTCGGCGAAGGAAATAATCGTAGTTCAACAATACAGGAGAAAGCCAATGCAACCTTACGTCGTCCCATTCCAGTCTCTGGGAATTGCAGATATTCCCGAGGTTGGCGGAAAGAACGCATCGCTTGGTGAAATGATTTCCAACCTGAGCTCCTCAGGTGTCAACGTGCCGGGCGGATTTGCCACCACGGCACAGGCATATCGTGATTTTCTGGCAGAAGGTGGGCTGGCGCAACGCATCGAACAGACGCTGGAAACCCTGAACGTAGATGATGTCGTGGCGCTCGCCGAAGCGGGCCGCAATATCCGCGAATGGATCGTCGCCGCGCCACTGCCGAAGCGGCTGGAAGACGAAATTCGCCAGCACTACGCCGCGCTCGCCGCTGATGGCGACGGCAGTTTTGCCGTGCGTTCCTCGGCCACTGCGGAAGACTTGCCGGATGCCTCTTTTGCGGGCCAACAGGAAACCTTCCTCAACATCCATGGCATCGACAACGTGCTGCATGCCATCAAGGAAGTCTTTGCGTCGCTATACAACGACCGCGCGATTTCCTATCGCGTACACAAGAACTTTACCCACGCCGACGTCGCGTTGTCGGCCGGCGTGCAACGCATGGTGCGCTCTGATCTGGGTGCTGCCGGCGTGATGTTTACGCTGGACACTGAATCCGGATTTCGCGACGCAGTGTTCATCACCTCCTCGTACGGCTTGGGTGAAATGGTCGTGCAAGGTGCGGTCAATCCCGATGAATTCTACGTCCACAAGGCGCAGCTGGCCGCAGGTTTTCCGGCCGTGATCCGCCGCGGCCTCGGTTCCAAACAGCAGCGCATGGTGTTCAACGAACAGCGTGCTGCCGGCCGTTCCACCCGTATCGAAAGCGTTCCGGTCGCCGACCAGACCCGCTTCTCGCTGAGCGATGAGGACGTGCTGGAACTGGCGCGTTACGCCATGTCCATCGAACAACACTATGGCCGCCCGATGGACATCGAGTGGGGCAAGGACGGCGTCGACGGCAAGCTCTACATCCTGCAGGCACGTCCGGAAACCGTGCAGTCCCAAGCCGTCGCGGGCGGCTCGGAAAAATTCCGCCTGCAACAGCGCGGCGAAGTATTGACCGAAGGCCGTGCGATCGGCCAGAAGATTGGTGTCGGCCCGGTACGCATCGTGGACAGCGCAGCTGAAATGAGCAAGGTTCAGGCCGGTGACGTACTGGTCACCGACATGACCGACCCTAACTGGGAACCGGTGATGAAAAAGGCATCCGCCATCGTTACCAATCGCGGCGGCCGCACCTGCCATGCCGCGATCATCGCGCGTGAGCTCGGCATCCCCGCGATCGTCGGCTGTGGCCATGCCACGGAACAACTGACCGAAGGCGAACTGGTCACGGCATCCTGTGCCGAAGGCGACACCGGCTTCGTCTATCGCGGCCGCCTGCCGTTCGAAGTCACCCGCCAGGACAACAAGGAAACCCTGCAACCGATCCCGGTCAAGCTGATGCTGAATGTCGGCAACCCGATGCTGGCATTCGAGTTCGCGCAATTGCCCGCCGCGGGCATCGGCCTGGCGCGACTGGAATTCATCATCAACAACCTGATCGGCATCCACCCCAAGGCCGTGCTGGAGCATCAGACCCTGCCGGCAGATGTGCAGAAGACCGTGCTGCACCGCGCCAACGGCTATGCCAGCCCGGTTGATTTTTATATCGAAAAACTGACTGAAGGCGTTTCCACCCTCGCGGCATCGTTCTGGCCCAAGCCCGTCATCGTGCGCCTGTCGGACTTCAAGTCCAACGAATACCGCAAGCTGGTGGGCGGCGAAATCTACGAACCGCTCGAAGAAAACCCGATGCTCGGTTTCCGCGGAGCGGGACGCTACGTCGCATCAAATTTCGGCGACTGCTTCGAACTGGAATGCCGCGCGATGAAGAAGGTGCGCGAAGAACTGGGCTACACCAACGTCGAACTGATGGTGCCGTTCGTGCGCACCGTCCAGGAAGCGCGCGAAGTCGTCGCAATGCTCGCGAGCCATGGCCTGAAGCGCGGCGAAAACGGCCTGCGCCTGATCATGATGTGCGAGATTCCGTCCAATGCACTGCTGGCCGAAGAATTCCTGCAGTATTTCGATGGCTTCTCGATCGGCTCCAACGACCTGACCCAGCTGACACTCGGTCTGGACCGCGACTCCAGCCTGGTGGCAGACCGGTTTGACGAGCGCAATGCAGCGGTGAAGGCCCTGCTGAAGATGGCCATCACCACCTGCAACCGCATGGGCAAATATGTCGGCATTTGCGGCCAAGGCCCATCCGACCACTTCGACTTCGCGCTCTGGCTCAAGGACATCGGCATCCAGACCATGTCCCTGAATCCCGACACGTTGCTGGACACCTGGCGCCGGCTGGCTGAAAGCGAGGCCAACACGGTCAAATAATAATATTCATCGGGCGACGCCCGGAACGATTTCGTTCATTACTGACGTTTGTTTTTGTACCCCTCTTCCACCAACCTCTCCCTTCGGAAGAGGGGGTTTTTTTGCCCGTAATTTCGGCCTGCGCTTGACCCGCCGTCCAGTCGGCCAATGTGGCCACCTCCATCGCTTCTCCCGTCACGAACAATAAATCCTGCCTGCACTTCATGCCCGACCAGAATAATTGGGTATACAAAAAGATTGTCGATTCGCATACACCGGCTGTTTACTAATTGAAGTCGCGTGATAAAATCTACCGGTTTGTGTCTCGAAAATGGGTCCCCAGTAGTGATTAAGAAAATACTCGTCGCTAACCGCGGTGAAATTGCCGTTCGTATTGTGCGTGCGTGCTCGGAAATGGGCATCAAGTCCGTTGCCATCTATACCGATGCCGACCGTCACGCCCTGCACGTCAAGAAGGCGGATGAAGCCTATCACATCGGCTCCGATCCGGTCCTCGGCTATCTCAATGCCCACAATATCGTCAACCTGGCCGTAGCTTCGGGTTGCGATGCGCTGCATCCGGGTTACGGTTTCCTGTCGGAAAATCCGGAACTCGCTGAAATTTGTGCGCGCCGCGGCATCAAATTTATCGGTCCGAATGCGGACATTATTCGCCAGATGGGCGACAAGATTCAGGCACGCAATGCAATGATCGCCGCCGGCATCCCCTGCGTGCCGGGCAGCAATGGCAACCTGGCTGATGTGGAAGAAGCGCGCGCACTGGCTGACAAGATCGGTTATCCGGTTATGCTCAAGGCTACCAATGGCGGCGGCGGCCGCGGCATTCGCCGCTGCGATACCGAAAAGGATCTGATCAGCAATTTCGAACGCGTGATTTCCGAAGCCAGTAAGGCATTCGGCAAGCCCGAAGTTTTCCTGGAAAAGTGCGTCGTCAATCCCCGGCACATCGAAGTTCAGGTGCTGGCCGACAGTCATGGCAACGTGATTCACCTGTTCGAGCGCGACTGCTCGATTCAGCGCCGCAACCAGAAACTGATCGAGATTGCACCGTCGCCGCAGCTCACCCAGGCACAGCGCGACTACATCGGCAATCTCGGCGTCAAGGCAGCACGCGCGGTAGGATACGAAAATGCGGGTACGGTCGAATTCCTGCTCGACCAGGACAATAATTTCTATTTCATGGAAATGAATACGCGCCTGCAGGTCGAACACACAGTGACGGAATCCATTACCGGCATCGACATCGTGCAGGAGCAGATCCGCATTGCGGATGGCATGGAACTGCAATACAAGCAGGAAAACGTCAACTTCCGCGGCTACGCCATGGAATTTCGCATCAATGCCGAAGACCCGAAGAATTCCTTCCTGCCGAGCTTCGGCAGGATCACGCGCTACTATGCGCCCGGCGGTCCGGGTGTGCGCGTCGATGCGGCGATTTACAGCGGCTATGTGATTCCGCCCTATTTCGATTCGATGTGCGCCAAGCTCACCATCTGGGCACTGACCTGGGAAGGCGCCGTGGAACGCGGCCGCCGCGCACTCGACGACATGGTGGTCTATGGTGTCAAAACGACCATACCGTACTACCAGGAAATCCTGAAACACGCCGATTTCCGCGGTGCGGACTTCAACACCGGCTTTGTCGAATCCCATCCGGAACTGATCGACTACGCGGTCGAATTCCCGCCGGAACTGATGGCCGCCGCCATTTCCGCCGCCATTGCGGCGCATGAAGGCATTTAATTTACCCCCAATCAAGCAAGCGAATTATGGCAAAAGTACTTATTTCTGAACTGGTTTTGCGCGACGGACACCAATCGATGATCGCGACGCGCATGCGCACCGACGACATGCTGCCGATCTGCTCCAAACTGGACAGCATCGGTTTCTGGTCCGTGGAAGCATGGGGGGGAGCCACCTTCGATTCCTGCGTGCGTTACCTGAAGGAAGATCCGTGGGAACGCCTCAAGAAACTGCGCCAGGCGTTGCCGAACAGCCGCATTCAGATGCTGCTGCGCGGCCAGAACCTGCTGGGCTATCGCCACTACTCCGATGACGTGGTGCGCGCCTTCGTGAAGAAGTCCGCCGACAACGGCGTGGACGTGTTCCGCATTTTCGACGCGATGAATGACCTGCGCAATCTGCGCGTCTCAGTCGAAACGGTAAAGCAGTCCGGAAAAATTGCCGAGGGTGCCATCAGTTACACCACCAGCCCGGTGCACGACGTTCCCCACTTCGTTGGCCTCGCCAGGGAACTGGAAGCGATGGGCTGCGACACCATCTGCATCAAGGACATGGCCGGGCTGCTTACGCCCAAGACGACTACCGAACTCGTCAGCGCATTGCGTGCCGCCGTTTCGGTGCCGCTGCATCTGCACAGCCACGCCACTTCCGGCTTGTCCGCGATGTGTTTCCTCAAGGGCGTGGAAGCAGGTGCTACCATTCTGGACACCTGTAACTCGTCCTTCGGCGAAGGTGCCAGCCATTCCTCGACCGAAAGCATTGTCGCCGCGCTGCGCGGCACCGAATACGATACCGGTCTGGATCTGTCCGCACTGCAGGAAGTCACCGCCTATTTCCGTGACATCCGGCCCAAGTACTGGCAATTCGAAAGCGCCTTCACCGGCGTTGATACGCGCGTGTTGGTCAACCAGGTACCGGGCGGCATGATTTCGAACCTGTCCAACCAGCTCAAGGAACAGGGCGCGCTGAATCGCATGGACGAAGTGCTGGACGAAATTCCGCGCGTGCGCGAAGACCTGGGTTATCCGCCGCTGGTCACACCGACTTCCCAGATCGTTGGCACCCAGGCAGTGCTTAACGTGCTGACCAATGCCCGTTACAAGTCGGTCACCAACGAAGTCAAGAAATACCTGCTAGGCCAGTACGGCAAGGCACCGGGCAAGGTCAACGAACAGGTCAAGAGCCTCGCCGTTGGGAACCTGGAAGTTGTGACCTGTCGTCCAGCCGATCTGCTGGAAGACGAGATGGACAAACTCAAGATCGAGTGCGAAAACCTGGCGATGAGCGAGGAGGACATCCTCACCTACGCCATGTTCCCGGACCTCGGCCAGACCTTCCTGCAGGAACGCAATGCCGGCACGCTCAAGCCCGAGCCCCTGCTACCCAAGGTCGCGGAAACGCCTTCTGCCGCCCGTTATGCACCGAACGAATTCAAGGTCACGCTGCATGGCGAAACCTTCCACATCAAGCTCACCGGCAGCGGCCATCATGGCGAGGAACAACGTCCGTTCTACGTAAACGTTGATGGAGTAGCCGAAGAGGTGGTCGTCGAGACCCTGAGCGAGATCGAGGTGTCCGGCGGCGCCAGCGGCGCCAAGAAGAAGTCCACCTCCGCCGCTGCGGGCTCCTCCCGTCCGCGCCCCACCCATCAGGGTTGTGTGACGACCGCGATGCCAGGGACGATCGTGGATGTCAAAAAGAAAGTTGGTGACAAGGTCGAAGCGGGCGATGGCATTCTGGTCATCGAAGCCATGAAAATGGAAAACGAAATTCAGGCACCCCAAAGCGGCATCGTGATCTGCGTCCACGTCGTCAAGGGCGACAGCGTCACCCCCGACGAGACTCTGGTCGAAATTCAGTAGCTCAAAAGAGGACGGCAATTCGGCACCCCCGAATTGCCGTTTATGCTTGATATGCCCGAGCGAAACATGTGGTTTGATGCCCGCAGTTACTGGGGCAAGCGCACTGTTCGTTCACTGTAATGACCACTCCTGGCATTCCGGTGGCAGGCGGGGCAATTGGCAGGACTCCTCACCGCCCTGCTGAGCCAGATATCAGGCGGGATCACGTAAGAATTGTGTCTGCGACGAAACCAGTCGGTTGAAGTAATTCGGAGCGGAACCAGTTCGACACCCCAGCAATCGGTGGAATTTTCCACCAGATAAAGGGTGATTTCATCGATGTCCCTGGCTGGCAACGATGCATCCATGCCAAAATGCCTTTCCAGACCAGCCATAATGTTGCGCCATGATCGGGTGGGCAACATTCGCGGCGGATAACCGATGTGGCAAATCGCGCATTCCTGCCAGAATCGTTCCTCGGCCAGCACCATCCGCGCCGTATCCGCACTCGTTGGCCGGTCGCAGTCCCCCTCGTCTTCCGCCCTGGCAATCGCCCCTGTTCCGCACGCTATCAAGATAATCGCAGCCAGCGACAGGAAAATGTTTTTGCTGTTCGGAGACATAACACCACTATTCGCGCCTGGCCAGCACGTCAGTCATCGCATCACCCGTTTTCCCCGCTGCAGGAACAGCGCCGTCTCGTATGCCAAGGTGGATTGCCGGATCATGGTCAACCCTTTTTCATGATCTGCCGGGCCAGCGGCGCGAGCTGTTCATAGTGCCCCACCTCCGCAAGAGGGTGGCAGGCGGTGCAGTTCGCCAGGCTGCCGATGCGCGAATCGTGTGCGAATGGCCGCACCGAGCCGTGCATCCGCACAAACCAGGTCGTGGAGGTCAGCCGCGGAGAATCACCACGCGCGTCGAAGCGGCGCGAATCAGCGGCATAGCGCAACAGGAAATCCGAGATCTTCCGGCGTGTCGGTTCGTCGAGTTCCACCTTGTCGCCAAAATGCTTTGGGAGATTGTTCATCACCTGCCGCCAGCCGTCCCCTGACAGGAAGCCCCAGCTACTCGACAACAGGCCGGGTGGGAAGGCCACGTGGCAGCTGCCGCACTCGCTGCGGTAGATGGCTGGCGTATCGGCAGGCAAGCCAGCGTAGTACTCGGCGCGCGCTACGCCAGCAAAAGCCGTCAGCAGGACAACGCCAAGCAACTGGAACTGCCATGGCGTGCCTTTTCTGCAAATAAACGAAGAAACTTTCATACCGTTCCCAAAGGAGCCTTGTCATGCGCGGTTATTTGCGTTGGTGCCGCTGTTCCGAGTCTCGCCAGACTGCGGCAGCGGGAGAAAAATAACCCTGCTGGCCGCATTGCAGCCGCAACCAACAGGGCCGTCTGGGAAGACGATCAAAAATTATGGTTCCTCATATTCCTTTGGCAACAGGTGCGCAATACCCTTGTGGCAATCGATACAGGTCTTACCTTCCTTCTGAGCCAACTGATGTTTCTGCTGGGCCGCTGGCTTTTGTCTTTTTGCATCCATGCCGTCGAAGCTGTGGCAGCCCTTGCAGGTGACGGAGCCAGAAGCGGTCATGCGCGCCCATTCCCGCGTGGCCATTTCCATGCGCTTGGTTTCAAACTGTTCGGGCGTGTGGATATAGCCGGTGATCGCCCCCCACACATCCTTGCTCGCCTCGAGTTTGCGCTTCATCTTGCCAGCCCAGTCCTTCGGCACGTGGCAATCCGGACAAGTCGCACGCACGCCGGTGCGATTGTTGTAATGGATGGTTTCCTTGTATTCCGCATACACCGTGTCGCGCATCTCATGGCAGCTGATGCAGAAATCAAGTGTATTCGTGTACTGCACCAGCGTCCCGAATCCATCCAGGAACAGGATGCCGCCGATAAAAAAAACGCTCCCGATCGATATTACCGAGTACTTGGCGCTCGGCTTGCTCAAGAAATTCCGGATCCGCTTGAAAAAGCCGGCTTTGGTCTCCGACATGTTATCTCTCCCCCTCAAAAATATTTACTTTATCTGGCAGAGAAAGACGGGACCCTGTACGTCCGGGCCCCGTTTACCCTTCCTCTCCCTTTACTTTTACCTTGCTACGCCATTACCTGAACGTGTGAATGTAGGACACCGCAACCACATTAGCAGAGTAGCTCCCCGACTGTTGATTGGTCGGCATGATGCGCAACGGTGCGGAACCATACAGATACGCGTTGTAAAAGTAGTCATCCGCCGTCAGTTTCTGGTGGATCAAGCCAAGCCCGAGCTTGTCACTCTTGTTGAGCTGATAGCTACCGATAAGCTTCAGCGTGAGCAGCCTGCTCTTGATGTCCGGCAACGCGCCGCAAGCCGTCATGTTGGTAGGCGAACATTGCGCGCTGACGTACTGAAGCTGTGTCGCATAGCCGGTCGTATCAAACGAATACGACAAGTCCCCGTCGAGTTCAAGCTTGCCGTTCATCAACCCGGTATGTTTGCTCCTGATTCCAATAGCGCTGCCGTTGTCCGTGAGTTGGTTGCTCCAGATGCTGAGCGGATTAAGCGCGACTGAAGCAAGCAAAGCCGCATAACTGGGCCCCGCGTTGGCGGCAGCATTTGCGGGCACGGACAAGCCGGATCGCAGATCCCGCCTGCTGCGTTGCCAGCTCATATAAGCGGAGTAACTGGCGTTTTCCGCGCGACTGTATGTGGCATCCAGATTGAGGCCAGTGGTGCGGCTGTTCTGGACCCCCAGGTACGCGTCGTACTTGTCATGCACGTAACGGCCGGTCAGACTCAGATCCAGTTTTTCGGTAGCCTGCCAGTTGGCGGCTGCCTTCAGCAAATGCTGCCTGCGCGAATCGTAGATATGAGCTGCAAACCCCGGGTAATCCTGGGCGTTGACGTCTGTCGGCAGGGTAACGGCAACCACGTTAAGGTTAAGCCCGGCGAGCGGCGTCACAGCATCGTGATTGAATAGCGCCTTGCGTGCGGCATAGGTGTAGCTGGCATTAAAGCCAACTCCATCCGCCGTTCTCAGCCTGTAACTGAGGCCCAATCTGTCTTCGCTGTTGGACGGGACGACAACGCAGTTGCTATAGGGGAGCACCATGCCGTTGCACCATCTGCTAATCTTCTCGTGGACATAAGCCAAACGAAGGCTTTGGCGTTTGTCGAGGCGGTAATCGCCGGCAAGTTCGAGCTCAGTCTTTTTGTTGCTGTATGGCGCATTCGTCGCAACGTCTATACCTGCTGGAAGAGCCACGGTACCCCCATTGCCGTTGAGTGCCCAATACTGATATATATTGGCCGGCGAACGGTTGTCGCGCTCGTTAAGCTTGAATCCGGCGCTGAGCGCCAAATCCTTCGTCGCCTGGTGCGTCAGCTTCAGGTCAGCGTGCCTGGTCACCACCAGGCCATTGAGCGACACCTGTGGAAGGATGAAGGCTGCGGGAATTTCGGGGACTGTCGTGAGGTTTCCCGTCAAGAAAGCGGCGTTCTGCGTATTGCGGCCATAAGAAATCCCGCCGGCCAGCTTCGTGCTCGACGAGAAGGCATAGCCGCCGGACACGTTAAGCTGGTGGAAATCGTTGTTTGGGGCGGTGCTCATCGTGGTGGTCTGATAAGTACATGGAGGGAAGCCGCAAGGAGCAGAAACCGCTGCACCGCTCTTATACGCGTTCTCCCATGTAAACCGGTCATAGCCGTTGCTGAAGCGCGAGGAATAGTAGCTCCCCGTCAGATGCCCCTTGTCTCCGATCCAGTTGAGCGCCAGATCGATGTTGTTGGTCTGGTAGTTGGTGGGATTCATCAAGATCGAAATTGCCTCGGCACGCCAAGTGCCTCCGCCAGCAGCCACATCCTTTGTGCCAAGAGTTCCGGATCCCATGAGCTTGGCGCCCGACTGCTTGAGCCGGTTGTAGCCAAACTGCACGCTCAATTGCGGGTTGAAGTTGTACCCAGCATTGAAAGACGTATTCTTGCGTGTCGTGCCGACATCTACCGTATGGAAAGCCCCCAGCTTGGTAGCATCAAGTGTTACTGTCGCCGGAGCGAGCGGCTGAGCACCAACATAGCCAAACGTTGGCGGCAACGTGAAGATATTTCCGCCCACGACCCCTTGCAGGGGCGTCTGGTAGGTATCGCTGATGTTGTGGCGCAATTCGTCGTAGCCGATGCCAATAGTCCATTGCCCCTGGTTGCTAATGGTTGCCCCCGCCGAGCGTGACGTCAGACCAAGGTCGCGTCCGTTGATCGACCAGCGCGTTGTTCCGCCCCCTCCGTCATACGCATTGCCGCCGCGTATGTCGAAGTTGCCAATCAATTTGGCACCCGACTTGTCCAGGCCGGTGTATTCGCCAAACTTGGCTGATTTTTTGGACACGCCATCCACACCAATCTCGACCGAGTTGGTGGGGCGCTTCAATGCTGCCAACTCTTCGCTTTCATCCGCTGCATAGGCGGCCAGCGGCAGGGCAAACATTGCAGTCAACGCGCCTTGAACCGCCAAAGCCATGAGGCTGATTTTCATTTTTTCGTTACAAGTTTCCATGACAATCTCCGGGTATTCAGATTAACGATGCAAGAGGGCGCCGGCCGGATGGTTCGATCCGTGCACCATGGAGTGGCAATTTATGCAACCCCTGCCTGCTGCATTTTCGTTCGGAACTGCAAGAGACCCTGGAGGCACCGCCTGGAAGCCACCACTGAGGGCTCCGTAGGGCGTCTTGCTGTTGTGCGGACCGTCATGGCATTCCTGGCACAGGAACGGGGCGCGCGACTTGAGCAGCGGTGAAATGTTGGAACCGTGCGGCGTGTGGCAGTTCGCGCAGTCTTCCGTTACGGGCTGATGTTCCCACAGGAACGGGCCGCGTTTTTCGGCATGGCAGGTAAAGCAGGTTTCGGTCACCGTGGCCTTCTTCAGCAGCTTGGGACCGGCCGAACCGTGAGGATTGTGGCAGTCCGAACAGACGACCTTGCCCGCATCGATCGGGTGAGTGGAAATTTTGTGGCTTTGCGCGCGCTGCTCCTTGTGGCAAGTAAAGCATACTTCGGTCTGAGCCTTCTTGCTCAGCACCTTGTCGGCCGGTTGGTGCACCTTGTGGCAGTCGTTACAGGCCACGCCATTGGCATCATGCTGGCCGCCTTCCCATCTGGTGCGGTTGGTACCTTTGTGGCAGGTCAGGCATTGACCAGCGCGCACCTTGTCGTCGGAAGCAGCGAAGGCGCCCTTCTTGTACACGACGTCCGTTGCCGGACGGCCTTTGATATTCGGGTCACCCTTCAGGTGCTTTTCACTTTCGCCGTGGCAGGTCTGGCAAGTCGGCGTGCGCGGATCGCCCTTGACCCCATGCTTCGTCTGGTAGAACGACAGCAGCGGCGTGGGTTCGTTTTCGTCGTGGCACTTCGTGCAGATGGCCTCTTTGCCGGCCGCAGCCGGCGCCGGCGTGGCTTTCGCTGTGGCAGCGCCCACACTCGCTGCAGGCGCCCTGGCTTCATCAGCCGCCCACAGCGTGGCCGACACTCCGAGGCCGCCGATTAACATGCAGGCGGCCAGATATCTTCTAATTCTGTTCATTTGTACTTCTCCTCCCTTACTGCGAGTTGCTCACTCTGTTAAGCATTTCCGCTATTGCAGCGAAAGTACCCAATTCACGAGGTTTTTCTGCTGGGCTTCATCCTTGGTCTTGATGATCTTGTGCTCTTCTTCGTGGCCATCGGGGAACTTGGTCTTGGGACCGGTGTTGATGTGCGTCAGCAATGTGGCTTCGGCATCTGCCTTGCCCTTGTACTTGGCAGCCACTTCATACCAGGGCTTGCCGTCCTTCGGCTTTGCTGCCTGCTGTTCCTTGGTATAGTTGTGGCACTTGAGACATGCATTCTGTTTCGCCAGCGTGATCGCTGCATCGGCATTAACTGCCGCTAATGCGCCGACCGAAAAGGCTACGCCAAACATCCCGAACAACACCAGAACCCATGTCCCTTTGGTTTGTCCCATGATATTCATTCCAATCCGCTTCATGATTTCTCTCCTCTGTTTCCGCAAGTTAATTAACAACCTTCCCTTTTTGGGCAACACAATCACCCATTGGTAAAGTCATTGTCTGTAATACGGGAGGGGTTCACTAGGGACTAACAGCTTGAAATGACTAAGACTTGCGTTCCTTTTTTTTCGGACCTTGGTCTGATGTCAATGGGGTTAATGCGTGTTATGATGCAAATCCGAAGGACAATTTTTTTACGGATGTCAAGTGTTTTCGATGCAAACAGCCCTGAAAAACGCGTTAGGCCGCCTCAGCCTGTCGCGACCTTTCGTGCTGTCGGTCATCGCGACTCTCGTGCTCGGAGCGGCTATCGGCACCTGGATGGCAAAGCAGATCGCGACCAGCAAGGTGAACGATGCCGCAACGAATTCGGCGGTCTACATGGAAAGCATCTTCGCCGCGCAACTTCACGACTGGCCACGTGGCGAACAAGTTAGCGAGGAGGCACATGCCGAGCTCGACCGGATATTCCTCGATGGTCAGTTGCATCACGAAGTGCTTCGCTTCAAGCTTTGGGATCCAGGCGGGTACATCTACTACAGCAGCGACCACGCACAAACCGGACTGCGCTTTCCAGTAGAAGGAATGCTTGCCACAGCCTTCGCGGGAAAAGTGCAGGCCCGGCTCAGCAAACTGGACGAAAAAGACAACTTACCCGAACTTGCACGCTGGCCGCGGCTGCTCGAGGTCTATGTGCCAATCCGTTCCGGCTCCGGCAAGGTCATTGCGGTCGCCGAACTTTACCTCTCGGCGCAGAATGTGGAGAACAATATCCACGCCCATTTGGTGCGCCTCTGGATGATTGTGGCGTTTATTACGTTCGCAATCTGTCTGTTACTGTACAACCTCCATCGACTGTACATCTCATTCAAGGAAAACGCTCGCATGCACGAGCAGCTGCGTCAGGCCGGCGAAGGCATGACCACTCTCAACGAGGAGATACTGCTTCGGATCGCTGCCGATCTGCATGACGGACCGGCTCAAACAATTGCCTATGCCCTGATGCGTTTCAACGAGTTTACCGCAATGTGCCGCGGCTGCCCGTTGGCGCCTGACGGCGTGGCACAGGAACTCCACCGCACCCGGAGCGCTCTGCAATCCTCGCTTCAGGAGGTACGAAAAATTTCCTCCGGGCTTGCGGTACCTGGCATGACCGAGCTGTCCCTCTATGACACCGCCAGGCGCGCGGTGCTTGATTTTGAGCGGATATCCGGAGTAACCGTGGAGACCGGCATCGACAAGTCCCTGGACAAGGCCCCCCTTGCGCTCAAGATTACGGTTTACCGGCTGTTACAGGAATCGCTTAACAATTGCCGACAGCATGCACCCGGTGGCGAGCCGCGTGTGCGTGTGCAGCACTGCGACGGAAATATCCTGATAACTGTCACCGACCAAGGCTCTGGCTTCGATCCCCAGGCAGCCGCGGCAGCCGGACGGCTCGGCTTGGCTTTCATGCGCGAGCGCGTCCGGCTGCTTGGCGGTGTCTTCGAAATCGATTCCGCTCCCGGCCGTGGTACCTGTGTCCGCGCCCGGCTCCCTCTGCCAGCCAGCGAGGTGATTCATGCCTAACTTGATCCGCATTTTGATCGCTGACGATCATCCGCTCTTTCGCGAGGGCGTCGCCCACTCGCTCGACGAGGAGCCGGGTTTCAAGGTGATTGCCTTGGCGAGCAGTGGCGAAGAGGCGGTGGAACTGACGCAACATTTACACCCCGACATCGTGCTGCTGGATATCTCCATGACGGGAATGGGAGGCATTGCGGCAGCAAGAAAAATCGCGACCAGTACACCCGAAGTCCGAATCATGATGCTCACCGTTTCCGAAAACCGGGATAACCTGATGACGGCCTTCAAGGCAGGCGCGCATGGATATGTCCTGAAGGGAGTGTTTGCCAGCGAGTTGCGCTCCATCACACGCCGCGTGGCCAGTGGCGAATCCTATGTCACCCCCGCATTGGCAGCGGAAATGCTGATTGAGTTTACAAACCCGCATGCCTCTAATTCTTTTGGCGAACTGACGGAACGTGAGACGAGGATTCTCAGCCTGCTCGGCCAAGGACTCACCAACCGGGAAATCGCCGGGCGCATGTTTCTGGCAGAAAAGACCGTCAAGCATTACATGACCAGCATCCTGCACAAACTGCACGTGCGCTCACGCACCGAGGCCGCATTGATTGCCGCTCACCATAGCGTGCCGTGATACATTCCAGATAGCACTTCAGCAGCGATACCTTCACTGACTGCACCACCGTTTCAGGACGGCAAACGCGGTTCATTCCTCGCAGACCGTGAAGATTCCTTCGACCAATTCTTGTCTCAAGTAATGAGGCTATCCCCCCATGTCATAAACACGTCACATAAAGTAGTTATCGTATATCCAGTTTCGGAAAGCTGGCGCGAGGCGCATTGAATCCGGTATTTCAGAATGATCGCGCTGGAGGATCAACAGCAGTCAAGCTGTAATCCGCGCGAACAGGATTGCTTCGCAAGAAGTGATAGTACCTGCCACTGGGCAGGGTTTTTTGAACTTAGGGAGAACATAAATGGCAATTCAAGAACTGAGCAAAGAAGAAATTGGCGTTGTAGCCGGTGGTTTGAACCTGCTGGGACTGGATATTGGTGCAGTTCTGAATTCGATCCTGACGCCGCTCGTCGCCATCGTGGCGAATGCGTTGACCGTAGTAGCCAATGTGGTTACCGGCGTTGGCAATCTGCTGGTCAGCGTACTGAACTCGGTCGGCAACGTGCTGGTCAAGCTGGGCCTGTAATTCCGCGCTAAGCAGCGCAAATAAGCGGGAAGCACCTGCGGCGCTTCCCGCTTGAATGGTACATATTTCCACTCCCCAGATATCATGACCTGCCTGATATACGTTACCCTTTGATTGCATAGACAATCTTGAGCGGCTTATTCAGCTAATGTATGATGCGTACGCTTGATGGAGCTAGCCTGAGTAAGGTCCTCGCGTCTTCATGAGTGAATTCAAAACGGCCGTTCGACAAGTCCTGAATCAACGAGGGCAACAGGACAGGTCAAGTTGAATATGAAGACTGGTACCGATCGATTTTTCCTGAGTTAAGAAGATTGCTTCGCGAGAAGCATAGTGCCCGCCGCATGGTGGTTTTTTAATGTGATAAAGGAGAATTACATCATGGCAATTCAAGAAATTGGCAATAAAGAAGTCGATGTTGTAGCTGGCGGCCTTACACTGAATATCAATGTAGCTTCGCTCCGCGCGGCGCTGAACAGCTTTACAACCAGCCTGACCACTGCAGTAAATTCCTTCCAGGCCTCCGTCACGGCCTCAGCAACCAATCTGCAAACGCTCGTGGCCAATGCAATCAGCAACTTGAATAACTTGCTGGCTTCGCTGAAGCTCTAAGCTCTTCGACCGGGCACCCCCAGCCCGGCCAAGGTATGAGTTCCCGGCGCTTGCCGGGAACTCATAAGAATCAAGCAGCGCCTGGTATCACAGCGCCTCTTCCAGTTCCGTTTCCAGCTCCAGCCAGCTTTCTTCCAGCTGGGCCACCTTTTGTTCCAGATTTTCACGCAGCGTATTGAGGCGAATGACTTCATTGCCTGCCGTTCCCTGGTAAAGGGCGGGATTGCCCAATTGCCGGTGCGTTTCGGTCAACTCCGCCTGAGCTTTGGCCAACTCGGCTTCAAGCTTGGTCTGTTTCGATAACAACGCTTTCTTGTTGGGTCGGTTCACGGGAGCCTGGCGCAGTTTCTCCGGTTTGGCCGCAACGGCTTCGCGGGGCCGACGCAGTTCGATCCAGGTCTTGTAGTCCTCCAGATCGCCATCAAACGGTTTAGCCTGCCCGTCCGCCACCAGCCACAATTCATCGGCAACGGCGCGGATCAGGCTGCGATCGTGTGACACCAGCACCACCGCACCGGTGTATTCCTCCAGTGCCAGCGTGAGCGCATCACGCATGTCCAGATCGAGGTGGTTGGTTGGTTCGTCGAGCAACAGCAGATGCGGTTTCTGCCACGCGAGCAAGGCAAGCGCGAGTCGGCTTTTTTCGCCGCCGGAAAAACTTTGCACCGGGCGATCTTCGCTGTCCCCCGCCAGACCAAACCGGCCAAGGAAGGTGCGCAATGCCAGCGTCGTTTCCTTCGGGGCCACCCGCTCCATGTGTTGCAGCGGCGTCGCTGCGCCGTCCAGATGCTCCAGTTGATGCTGGGCGAAGTAGCCGATGCGGATATCGGGCGTGGTTTCGAGTTTGCCCGCGGTCGGCCGAAGCTCGCCCACCAGCAGCTTGATCAGCGTCGATTTGCCGGCGCCGTTCGGCCCGAGCAGGGCAATCCGGCTCCCGGCGCGCAACAGCAGGTCGACATTCTGGAACAGCTTCTTGTCGCCATAGGCAAAGCCCAGTTTTTCCGCACGCAGCAACAAATCGGGACTGCGTTCCGGCGCCTCAATCTCCAGTTCGAAATGGCCGTCGGAGAGATGTACCGGCGCGATGCGCGTAATCCGCTCCAGCGCCTTGATGCGGCTCTGCGCCTGCCTGGCCTTGGTCGCCTTGGCGCGGAAACGGCGCACGAAATCTTCCAGATGCGCAATTTTTTCCTGCTGCTGCAGATATGCCGCGTTCTGCTGCGCCATACGCTCGGCGCGGGCGCGCTCGAAATCGTCGTAGTTGCCCGCATAATTGTCGATGACGCAGTCATGCACATGCGCAATGCGGTTGATCGTGGCATTGAGGAACTCGCGATCGTGCGACACCAGCAGAATGCTGCCGGGATAGCGTGCGAGATACTGTTCCAGCCAGAGGATGGCTTCGAGATCGAGGTGATTGGTGGGTTCGTCGAGCAGCAGCAGATCGGCACGGCGCATCAGCGCGCGCGCAAGGTTGAGGCGCATGCGCCAGCCGCCGGAAAAACTGCTCACCTGACGCTCCAGCGTATCGTTGGCAAAGCCCAGCCCGTTCAGCAGTCGCGCCGCGCGCGCCCTGGCACCATAACCGTCGATCGCCTCGAACTGATGCTGCGCTTCGAACCACGCGGCATCATGCCGGTCCTGCTGCAGAATTTTTTCCAGCTGGCGCAACTGGATATCGCCATCGAGTACGAATTCCAGCGCCGGCTGAGTGGAGTTGGCAATTTCCTGTTCGACGGAAGCCAGGGTCTTGCCGTTCTGGAGGGAGATTTCGCCGCCGTCCGGCCTGAGTTCTCCGCGAATCAGGCGAAACAGGGTGGATTTGCCGCAGCCGTTTTTTCCTACCAGGCCGATGCGCTGACCGTGAAATACCTGCAAGTTCGCCTGCTGGAACAGCGGCGTGCCGCCCTGCAGGTAAGTCAAATTCTGAATATTAAGCATAGGCAATATGATAGCAGAGGGCGGGGTTCATTTCCCCGGCCGCCTCATGCTGTCCGCTCGATGCTGTAGCAGTTATTGAAGCAGTGATTCCGGCGGGTAATAGTCCAACCCGAATGCTTCGGCAACCTTGCGATACGTGACTTTCCCGGCGATGATATTGAGCCCTTGCATCAGGGCCGCCGATTCCTTGCATGCCAGCGGATAGCCCTTGTCGGCCAGTTGCAGTACATAGGGCAAGGTCGCATTGGTCAGCGCCAGGGTCGAGGTAATTGGCACGCAGCCCGGCATGTTGGCCACACCATAGTGCACGACCCCATCCACGATGAAAGTGGGATTTTCGTGCGTCGTCGGATGCATCGTTTCGACGCAACCGCCCTGATCCACGGCTACATCCACAATTACGGCGCCTGGCCGCATGAGCCGGAGGTCTTCGCGGCGAATCAGTTTCGGCGCCACCGCGCCGGGAATCAGCACTGCACCGATGACCAGATCGGCAGTCGCAATCTGCTCCAGCACGTTGTGCCGATTCGATATTATTAGTTGAACATTGGGGGGCATGACGTCACTGAGATAGCGCAATTTTTCCAGCGAAATATCCAGCACCACGACCTGCGCGCCCAAGCCGGCCGCCATCTTCGCGGCATTGACGCCCACCATGCCGGCCCCCAGCACCACCACTTTGGCGGGCGGCACTCCGGGCACCCCGCCGAGCAACGCGCCGCGACCGCCATACAATTTTTCCAGATACTTGGCGCCTTCCTGCACGGCGAGGCGCCCGGCGACTTCCGACATTGGCGTCAGCAGCGGTAGCTCGCGTGACGGCAGCTCCACCGTTTCATAGGCGATGCAAACCGCACCCGACGCCAGATGCGCCCTGGTCAACTGCTCGCTGGATGCGAAATGAAAAAAGGTGAATATGACTTGGCCGGGGCGGATAAGACTCCATTCGGACTCGATGGGCTCCTTCACTTTCACAATCAGTTCGGATTCCCCCCAGACTGATTGGGCATCCGGCACGATGACTGCGCCCGCGGCGCAGTACTGCTCGTCGCTAATCCCGCTCCCCAGGCCAGCTCCGGTCTCCACCCGCACGATGTGTCCGTTGGCCACCAGCGCTTCGACACCGGACGGAACCAGCGCGATACGATTTTCGTTGGTTTTGATTTCCTTCGGGATACCTATTTTCATCTTGGACCTCTCCAAACCAGAACAAAGCCGAACCGGGCCTCGGCCCACCCCGCTGCCAGACTACTCTGTCGGCTAGCCCGCCAAGCTGGCGCGCACACTCGGGCGCGCGCTGACGCGCTCGAACCAGGCAGCCAGATTGGAGTGCGCCCCACGCCAGTCGCGCTCAGGCTGGCGCAAATCCAGATAGATCAGGGTACTCACCAGCGCGAGATCGGCCAGCGTGAGGTGGACACCGTCACACCACTCATGCTGCCCCAGCTGCTCGGCGGCGTGGACCAGCGCGCGGGTGATCGCGTCGTTGTGTCGCGTGATGGTATCCGGATCCTGCTTGTCAGCCGGCCGCAGGCTTTCGTTGCGCACCACGATGGCAGACTCCAGAATACCGTCCGCCAGTGCCTCCCAGCGTTTGACGCGCATCCGGCCCACGACTGAGTTGCGCGGAATCAGGATCGGGGTGTCATTGAGGGCATCGGCGTATTCGGCGATGACCGGCGAGTCATACACGCAGGTGTCGTCATCCAGAATCAGCGCAGGAACCCGTCCCAGCGGATTGACCCGCGCAACCCGGCTACCTGGCTCCCGTGGTGGGTCAACGAGGTAAGTATGAGGAATATTCTTTTCCAGCAGAACGAGCCGCACTTTGCGTACATAGGGACTGGTGTTGGTGCCCAGCAGTATCATGAGTTTCTCCGTATATTGTTGTTCGTCGGATACGCGGCAGATTGTTCAACAGGATGATAGTCAATTCAAGCAGAATCGTGCGCTCTTCGCGCATGTTGCTGCAACGCCCAGGCCACATGTTCCCTGACCAGCGCAGACGAATGATCGAGGCGAGCTTGCAGTGCAGCCACCACTTCCCTGCTGTCCGGAGCATTACCCAGCGCCACCGCGATGTTGCGCAGCCATTGTTCATGGCCGATGCGGTAAATGGCACTGCCTGCAAACTTGTGGTTGAACTCTGCTTCCTCCCAGCCGAACAACTCAACCAGCGTCGCATCGTCCAGCCCATGGCGCACCGCGAAATCCGGCTCGGCAGTGGTTTGCGCAAAACGATTCCAGGGACAGGCAAGCTGGCAGTCGTCACACCCATAGATTCGATTACCAATCAGCGGGCGCAACTCCACGGGGATGCTGCCCTTGAACTCGATGGTGAGATAGGAAATGCAGCGCCGCGCATCGAGCCGGTACGGAGCGACAATAGCGCAAGTGGGACAGGCCTCGATGCAACGCGTGCAACCGCCACAGTGCTCCGCTTGGGGCATATTGACGGGTAGCGGCAGGTTCACATAAATCTCGCCCAGAAAGAAGTGCGAACCTTGCACGCGCGACAGCAACAGGGTGTGCTTGCCGCGCCAGCCCAGACTGGCTTTGCGTGCCAATTCGACTTCCAGCACCGGTGCGCTGTCGACAAACACGCGTCCGTTGAAACCCGCTACCGCGTTGCCGATTTTCTCCGCCAGCTTTGCAAGACGGCTGCGCACCACCTTGTGATAGTCGCGCCCCAGCGCATAGCGCGAAATGAAGGCACGCTCGCCTTTGGCGAGCACTTCCCTGCTGTCGCGCGCACCAGACGGCAGGTAGTTCATCCCGAGCGAAATCACCCGCAGTGTACCGGGCAACAACTCGGCCGGCCGGCTGCGTTTGGTACCATGATTTGCCATATAATCCATCGCACCGTGCCAGCCGTGTGCAAGCCATTCCGATAAACCGGCTTCAGCAGCGGTGAGATCAGTATCGCTGATCCCGACGGACTGGAAACCAAGTTCGTGCGCCCATGTCTTTATCTGCAGGGCAAGCGCGGCGTAATTCACCTGTTGCGGATTTGCGTATTGCTCCAGTGAAGGAGTTTCATTTTGCATAGTACCAATGATAGCCGAATCACCCTGAACCTGGCAGACGAGACTGCCACCCTCTCGCTGGCACAACGCCTCGCGGAGCAACTCAAGCCCGGCATGGTGATCTATCTGCTGGGCGATCTCGGCGCCGGCAAGACCACGCTGGTGCGCGGCATGCTGAACGCACTCGGCTACACCGGCCGGGTAAAGAGCCCCACCTACACCCTGCTTGAGCCCTACCGCGCGGCAGGGTTGGACTTGCGCCACTTTGACCTGTATCGTATGCACGACGAATCGGAATGGGAAGCTGCCGGATTCCGCGATGAGTTTGACGGGCACAACATCTTTTTCATCGAGTGGCCGGAAAAGGCGCAGGGACTGGTACCGCGCGCCGATCTTGAAATCAGCTTCAAAATTCTCGCGCACGGACGCGAAGTGGCGATTCAGGCAAATTCGGAAATGGGTAAACAATGTTTAGGGCAGTTGTAACACTCGTTTTGCCATTGCTGCTGTGGTGGGTGCCGCAGGCGCAGGCAGCCATCGCGATCAGCGCCGCCCGGGTCTGGCCGGCGCAGGATTACACCCGCCTGACCCTTGAATCCCGCCAGCCGATCCGCCACAACATGTTCACGGTGAGCAACCCGCAGCGCCTGGTGATCGACCTGGAAGACGTGGAACTCGGCAGCGCGCTCGACAGCCTGACCAAACTGGTCGGCAGCGACGATCCCTACATCCGGAGTGTGCGCGTCGGCCGTTTCAAGCCCGGCGTGGTGCGCCTGGTGCTCGACCTGAAAAACGACGTCAATCCGCAATTATTCGATCTCACGCCAATCGGCGAGTACGGCTACCGGATGGTACTGGACGTGTATCCCGCCCATCCGGCCGACCCGTTGATGACCTTGCTGGACCAGTTGAATAACTCCATGCCCAAAGCCGCGAGCACACCTGCAGCCCCGCCATCACCGGAAAAGCAGACCGCCAGCGCAGAGTCGCCCAGGCGTTCGCAAAGTACGGGCAGCGGCGAACCTGACAAACCGGCGCGAATTGCCGGCAGCAGGCAGCCGGCTCCGGCTCCCGCAAGCGGCGTGCCATCGGATACGCCGCACCCCGCGGGCCCGGGCGGTGAAGCGGTGGCCTCTGCCACCGGCCAACCCGGAGGAACCACACGCACGATGATCATCGCGATCGACGCAGGGCACGGCGGCGAAGATCCGGGCGCGGTAGGCAAATACGGGTCACACGAAAAGAATGTGACGCTCGCGATTGCCCGCCGGGTAAAAGCCTTGGTCGATGAAACACCGAATCTGCATGGCGTGCTGATCCGTGATGGCGATTACTTCATTCCCCTCGGCACCCGCGTTGCCAAGGCGCGCCAGGTACAGGCCGATCTCTTTATCTCGATTCATGCCGACGCTTTCATCAGACCGGATGCACGCGGGTCGTCCGTGTTTGCCTTGTCCGAACATGGCGCCACCAGTGCCGCGGCACGCTGGCTGGCGAAGAAGGAAAATGAGGCGGATCTGATTGGCGGCGTCAATATCGCCGTGAAAGACCCCTACCTCGCACGCACGCTGCTCGACCTCTCTCAGACCGCCACGATCACCGACAGCATGAAGCTCGCCAAGCAGGTGTTGCAGGAGCTGGGCGGCATCAATGACCTGCACCGAGGTTTCGTCGAACAGGCCGGGTTTGCGGTCCTCAAGTCACCGGATATTCCGTCAATCCTGGTGGAGACCGCATTCATCAGCAACCCCGTCGAAGAACGGCGGCTGACGGATGCTGACTACCAAACCAAACTGGCGCATGCGATACTGAACGGCGTCAAACACTATTTTTCCCAAAATCCGGCGGTGGCAAAACCCAGAATCGCGCAAATCAATTGAGGAATAAACCATCATGGATCAACGACTCCTTCGAATCCTGGGCGGTAATACTGAAAAATATCCGCGCAATCTGGAGGACAAGTATCCGCGCGTGTTCAGCAAGATATTATCGCTCTGGGGAACGCCCGAACTCGATGCCTATTTTGTGGAATTGACGGTTAGCGAGCGCACGAATCGCGCCGGCTTCCCTCCTGACGTCATATCGGAGATCCTGCACCTGAGTTTTGTTCACGCCGCCCTTCACGCAAAAAACGCCACCAGGAAGGATGCATGGGACGTGTCGGTGGACGCGCTGGCCTGCTATGTACCGCAGACTTTTCAAGAAGCGGCAAAGCCACCGGTCGACCCGCCCGCACCGGTAAAGCTTGCAATCGAGGGTTATGGCCTGACCTGTTCCGCGGACGGATTTCTGCGAGCCGCGGAAACCGGCAACGACCCCGCGGTGGCCTTGTTTCTCGATGCGCAATTCAATACCGAAATCCGCGATGAACGCGGCTGGACGCCCCTGATGCAGGCATCATTCAACGGACATGATGCCGTGGTATATCTCCTGCTTAAACATGGTGCGAGCGTCAATGCGGTCGATTTTTGCGGCAATACCGCACTGCATTGGGCGGCTTTTGCCGGTCATGTCGCCAATGCAAAATTGCTCATTGACCATCGCGCGGACATAAACCTGCTAAGCTGTTCGGGGTGGACGCCATTGTTCCAGGCCACCACCCGCCGTAACCTGGAAGTGGTGCAGTTGCTGATCGAACGGGGCGCAAATTACAACGCAGCTTCTCGCGATGGCTGGACTGCACTGCACAAGGCAGCGGCCAAAGGGTATGAAGATATCGTCAGGTTGCTGTTGCGCAAGGGTGCGAACCGATATCTCAAGAACAGTGATGGTGATACTCCGCTCATGCTGGCATCAAAGAACAGGCACGATACCGTGAAGGAAATCCTGATGTCGACTCCTTCCGGAACCAGCGCCTACGCGTAGAACGGATTATCCGGATCCAGTTTTCGCCCCATCTCCGCGACCTTGCGCCAGTCCGCCGGATCGCCGATCGCCTTGAGTTGTTGGGCCAGTGCATAAAACGACGCTGCATCGCCACGCGTTTCATAGATGCCCAACAGCGTCAGGTAGCCATGCGGGTTGATCGGATTGACGTTGATCGCCTTGCGCAGCACGTCCTCGGCCAGCTTGTCGTGACCGAAGCGCAGATAGATCTCCGCCTGTTCGAGGTAATCGTATTCCTGGGAAGAGACTGGAACGGATTTCAGGCCTTTGGTCCCGGGCTGTTTGATGGATAGATCCGCCGGCTTTTGGGGCGCAGTGACTGGCTCTGCCGGGGCCGCAGTGATGCCAGGTTCGACTGTTTCCGCAATTTCTTCCCGCAGAAACTCCGGTTTTGATCTGCGTTGGCGCAACCAGAGCACCGCAGCCGCTGCCAACAGCATCAGCGAAACCACCAACACTACACGCGCCCAGAAACGTGCCATCAGTCCGGATACTGTTCTCGCTTCCGGGCGCGGCACGGCAGCCGCAGGCGCAGAGATCTTCGGCTTGGCGACTGCGGTCACGGCCGTTTCCGGGATGGCACTCGTGGCAGCGACCTGGGCCGGCACGCCCGACCCGGCCGCGGCTCCGGGAGGCACGCCAATCTTGAAATGCAGTGCTTTGATCGCCACCTGCATTTCATTGATCTGCGCATTCAGGTCGGCAATGATTTTTTCCCGGGCGATCAATTCCTCTTTCAATTCATCGACGGTTTCCACGGCTCCTGCCTTACCCGGCTCACCACGGGAAATGGACAGCGAGGTCGAAAGTGCAAGAGAAAGTGCGCCGGGGCCCTTGGCCTGTCTCCCGCCGACGGCCTCGCCTGCCGCGCGTGTCGCTGCCTTGGTGACTACCGGCGCCCTCATGCCGGAAAGGCGTTTTTTGCCCGGCTTGGCTCGCTTGCCGTGCACCACAGCTTCGCCTGGTCGCGCTTCCGCTGCGGCCGGCGTCGCCACGGGTACCTCACGCGGCTGACTGACTGCTTCTGACAAAGCCGCCGGAGCCTTGGCAAACAGCTCGGGCGGAGGATCAAGCAAAAATGTATATTCTTTTGTAATCTTGCCGGAAGCGGCCGAAACTTCCAGCAACAGCGTGACAAACGGCTCGTCGATCGAGCGCAAGGTGGAAACGTCAATGAACGGCGGTTTCCCCTGGTCATTGACGAACTGGAAATTGAACCTTATGCCGTCTGGATATTGCAGCCCGATTTTTCGATATTCTTCGATGCTAGCAAGATGTACCCGCAAGTCATGTGCATCGCCAAAGCTGAGGTTGCGCACCGCGATCCGGGCACTAAGCGGCTGCCCAAGATTGCTGCTGACCTGGATTTCCCCCAGCCCGAGCGCATGGGCATTAAAAGCAGCCGCCAGCGTCATGGACAGCATCCATGCCGGTGCCAGACACCTCCTGAGTTGCTTAGCCTCCATGCGCGTCATCGATTCAAGCCTGTGGTTATTGACGGTCGGAGCTCCGGAAAACGGCTCCGCGCGGGAAATTCTACATGGATTCTCGCCGCTTGGCCTAGCAGGGTGTTGAAAAACTACTGCGGCAGCCATCTGCTGCGTTGCGCGGTACTCGCTTCCTCGCCTATCCGAATGATATGTCTCGTCGCTCCGTTCCGTGCGCCTTGCATCTGGCCATCCTCGCTACGTTTTTCGACACCCTGCTAATCAATCAGGAAATACCCCGGTCGAAAGATAACGATCACCACGGTCGCAGACGATGAAAACGATTACCGCGTTTTCGACCTGCTGCGAAATGCGCTGCGCCACGCACAATGCACCACC